>CAIUSV010000001.1 GCA_903901915.1 uncultured Rhodospirillaceae bacterium
GAAGATCCTGGTGGTGCAGGAAATCGCGCGCCAGACCGACCTGCTGGCGCTCAACGCCGCCGTCGAGGCGGCCAGGGCCGGCGAACACGGCCGGGGCTTCGCCGTGGTCGCCTCCGAGGTGCGCAAGCTGGCCGAGCGCAGCCAGGCGGCCGCCACCGAGATCAGCGGCCTGTCGTCCACTACCGTCACCATCGCCCAGGACGCCGGACAGATGCTGTCCCGGCTGGTGCCCGACATCCGCAAGACCGCCGAACTGGTGGAGGAAATCTCGGCCGCCTGCCGCGAGCAGGATATCGGTGCCGAGCAGGTCAACACCGCCATCCAGCAGCTCGACAAGGTGACGCAGCAAAACGCCAGCGCCTCCGAGCAGATGACCGCCACCTCGGAGGAACTGGCCTCCCAGGCCGAGCAGTTGCAAACCACCATCGGCTTCTTCCGGATCGACGCCGAGACCGGGGCCCAACCGCCGGTCCGCGAGGCGGCGAGGCAACATACGGTCGAGGTCGCCCATCTGTCCGACGCCAAGTCCCGGCTGACCGCCAAGGCCCCCACGGTGCGTCCACCGGCCAACGCCGGCAGGCGGGGCAATGGCAAGGCGATGGCCAAGGCTGGCAACGGCAAGGGCATATCGCTGGATCTGGTCGCCGCCGCCGACGGCCAGGATGCCCAGTTCGACCGCTATTGACCACACCATCGAGGATTTCGCCATGACCGCAGCCGAAGCCACACTTAGCGATCCCGTGGCGCAGTACGTGACCCTGGGTATCGGCGCCGAGACCTTTGCCGTCGACGTCGGCTCGGTCCGCGAAATCCTGGACATGCGGCCCATCGCCTTCATGCCCAACGCGCCGCCCTACCTGCTGGGGCTGATCGACGTGCGCGGCGGCGGGGTGCCGGTGATCGACCTGCGGGTCAAGCTGGGCTTGGCGCCGGTCCCGTCCACCGAGCAGACCCGCATCCTGGTCCTCGACATCGAGATCGCCGGCCGACCGACCGCCATCGGCCTGTTGGTGGACCGGGTGTTCGAGGTCGCCGAACTGGAGGACCGCCGCATCGAACCACCCCCCGACATCGGCGTCCGCTGGCGTTCCGACTACATCACCGGAATCGGCCGCCGCGGCGGCGACTTCGTGGTCGTTTTCGATCTGGGGCGCCTGCTGGCGGGTGAGGAAGCCGCCCTGGTCGCCACCGCCGCCTGAATCCATCCATCCTACCGGGAGGTCCCCCCATGTTGTTCTTCTCGAAGCGGGCAAACCGCAACGGCAATCAGCCGAGGCCGGAAGTGCTGGAGGTCCGTCGCCTGATCCAGGCGATCGGCGAAGGCGCGCTGGAGGCGCGCGCCGATACCGCTGCCGCGCCGGAGGACGCCAAAGTCCTGTTGACGGCGGTCAACCAGCTGCTCGACGCGGCGCTGCTGCCCATCGGCGAAGGCAACCGCATCCTCGACCAGATCGCCCACGGCAGAATCGATGAACTGATCGCCCAGACCTACAAGGGCGACCACGAGAAGATGAAACTGAACATCAACGGTATCGCCTTGGTGCTCCAGAAATTCCGGACCGAACTGGCCAGACTGGCCGAGGCCTCGCGCCAGGGCCGGCTGTCCGAGCGCGGCGACGCGGCGGCGTTCCAGGGCGCCTATGGCGATGTCATCTCCGGCGTCAACGAAATGCTCGACGCCATTCTGCTGCCCATCGCCGAGGGCAACCGGGTGTTGCGGCTGATCAGCGGCGGCAATCTGCGCGAACGGGTGGAGATCGACTGCACCGGCGATCACCAGCGCATGAAGGAGGCCATCAACGGCGTGCATTCCTGGCTGGCCGAACTGATCGCCTACGTCACCGCCATCGCCAACGGCGACATGTCGGCCAAGATGGAAAAAGCCTCGGCGGACGATCAGATCCATGAATGGCTGATGCTGCTGAAGGCGAACATCGCCACCCTGGTCGCCGATGCCGGCTTGCTGTCGCGGGCCGCCGTCGAAGGAAGGCTGGCGACACGGGCCGACGCCACCCGGCACCAGGGCGATTTCCGCAAGATCGTCGAAGGCGTCAACCAGACCCTGGACGCGGTGATCGGCCCGCTCAACGTCGCCGCCACCTACGTCGATCAGATCTCCAAGGGGGCCATTCCCGCCAGGATCAGCGACAGCTACAACGGCGACTTCAACACC
>CAIUSV010000002.1 GCA_903901915.1 uncultured Rhodospirillaceae bacterium
CCGGCTTGACCAGCGGCCACGTCACCGCCACCGACGTCGATGCCAACGATGCCGGGCAGCTGGGCTTCCACCTCGACGGCGGCAGCGTGCTCGATGCCGGTCACGAGACCCTGGTGACCAGCCACGGCACGGTGACATTGAACACCGCCACCGGCGACTACACCTTCACCCCCAATGCCGGGGCGTCCAGCCTTGGCCAGGGCCAGACCGCCACCGACAGCTTCGGCATCACCGTCAATGATGGCCATGGCGGTTCGACATCGGCCCAGGTGGGGGTGAACATCACCGGCACCAACGATGCGCCGGTGGTCAGCTCGATCGTCGGCGGCACCGGTGACGAGAGCAGCACCAGCGCCCATACCGTGGTCACCGGCCATATCGCTGCCGGTGACGCGGAAGGTGACAACTTGGCCTACACCGTCACAAACAATGCCGCCGCCGGTCATCATGGCAGCTTGGCGGTGGACGCCAATGGCGACTTCACCTTCACCGCCGTCGACAGCAACTGGCATGGCACCGACACGTTCAATGTAGCGGTTTCCGACGGTCACGGCGGCACCGTGAACCAGGCGGTGACGGTTACGGTCGCACCGACCGCCGATGCGGCGATTATCTCCGCCCCGGATGTGGTCTACAGCGCCGGCACCACCATTGTCGGCTCCAGCACCGTGATCAACGGTACCACCGGCAGCGACATCATTACCGGCACCTCGGGCAATGACGTCATTACCGGCGATGTGGCAAGCGTCGACGGCCTTAGCGTTCCCCTCGACATTACCGCCGCGGCCAGCGTTGCCGGTGAAACGGTATCGTCGATCACCATCTCGAACCTGCCCGGCGGCGCTTCTCTTTCGGCCGGAACCGAAAATGACGACGGCAGTTGGACGCTGACTCCGGCCGACCTGACCGGTCTGTCCATGAGCACGCCCAACAATACCCCCGCCGATCTGTCCATCGTGGTGACCACCGCCGATGGCGGTGCGACGACGGACACCGCCACGACCCTGCATGTCAGCTTCGCCGGTGGTTTCAACGATACCATCACCGGCGGTGCCGGGGCCGATACCATGTATGGCGGCCAGGGCGACGATGTCTTCAAGCTTTCGGGCACTACCGACGGCGTCGGCGACATCTACGATGGCGGCATCGGTATCGATACCATTCTGGGCGGCAGCGGCAACGATACGCTTTACGTCACCAACAACCTGGGCAACATGCACTCGGTCGAGGTGATCGACGGTGGCGCCGGTACCGACGTCATTCAGGCCACCAGCGCGGGCGAGACGCTGGATTTCTCCGGCATGACCCTGAAAAATATCGAGTCGATCGATGCCGGTGCCGGTAATGACACCATCATCGGTTCGGCCGGGGCCGATACCATTCAGGCCGGGGCCGGGGACGACACGGTGGTGGCCATCGGCGGCCAGACCAGCGGCGACGTCTATGACGGCGGCAGCGGAACCGACACCTTGAATGTCGATCTCGACCCCAGCCAGTACACCCAGGCGGTGCGCACCGAGTTGATGAGCTTCGCCACTTTCGCGGCGGACCCGGCCCATGCCGGCCAGACCTTTACCTTCACCTCGCTGGGCGGCCTCAAGGTCACCAACTTTGAATCGCTTCAGGTCACGGTGGACGGCGAGGACGTCAACCTCAACAATCCGCCGGAAGTCCGCGAGGTCACCTCGACCTACAGTTCCAACCATGCCGACGGCGTGGTGCATGCGGTCGATCTGGATTCCGACACCCTGACCTATTCCTTCGGCACCAATGCCGATGGAACCCCGGTCACCTCGCTGACGACGGCGAACGGTGTCGTCACCATCGATTCCGCCACCGGCGAATATCATTTCACCGCCAACGATTCGGCTTTCACCGGTACCGATCAGTTTACCGTCACCGTCAAGGACGGCATGGGCGGGGCGGTCACCCAGAAGGTCTCGCTGGACTTCAATCCCGGCGACGATGCCACGGTGGTCACCGGGCAGACCAGCCTGGGAAGCACCAACGAGGATACCCAGATATTTCTTCGCGCCGACCAGTTGCTGGCCAACGCCGTCGACGTGGACAATACGCTGCATGTGGAAAATCTGGTGGCGACCGACGGCAACGGCCACCCGGTCGGGGGAACCTTCATCGCGGCGGTGGACGCCCAGGGGCACGAAGGCTTCGCCTTCAATCCCGCCGCCAATTTCAGCGGCGACGTCACCGTCACCTACGACGTGGTGACCGATACCGGACTTGTCTCCCATGACAGTGGTTCGCTGCATATCGAAGCGGTGGCCGATGCCCCAACCCTGGATGTCGGCATTTCGGCGTCGGGGGCCAGTACCGCCCATCTTGGCAATGACAGCCATGTGGTCAGCCTGTACGTCAATGACTCGTCCAGTAGGGGCAAGGCCACCTTCGACCTGATGGTCGGCGATACCACGGTGGGGCACTACTCGGTCAGCAAGGGCAGCAGTTCCGATTCGGTGGTCAACGTGACCCTGACCCAGGCGCAGCACGACTCGCTGCTGAATGGGGCCGATCTCAAGATCATCAACACCCAATCCACCAGTTCGTACGATCTCAAGGTGGATAAGATCGTGGTGGACGGCCTGACCTTCCAGGCGGAAAGCGCGACCACCACCGGTTCCGTCAGCTTGAGTTCCCGCAGCCTTACCGGGGGAGGCTATTACGAGCGGCTGAACAATGTCGGCAGTGAGCTGACTTTCGATCTCGATCCCAATGTCACTCATACCGCCAGCGGCTACCACCTCGACCTCACCAGCGCCCTGCGCGATACCGACGGGTCCGAGGTTCAGGTCATCCACGTCGATGCCCTGGGAACCGGCGCCAGCCTCAGTTACACCGGCACCGAAGGAACTCTGGCCCACAACGCGGACAACACCTGGGATTTCACCCCCGGCGCCCATTACGACGGCGCGGTGTCGCTGGACCTGAGTGTCGCTCCCGGTACCGCCGGCTTCGATATTCATGTCACCGCCGTCGCCACCGAAAGCGCCAACGGCGACTCGGCGGCGGTGCTGGACTGGGTCCATTGCGACGGTGCCGCCGGCGGCGGCACGTCGCTGCCCGGCATCACCCTGGTGGGCAACGCCGGCAACGACATCCTTACCGGTACCGCGGGGGACGATCTGCTGCTGGGCGGCAAGGGCGGCGCCGACGTCCATTTCAGCGGCGGCAGCCGCGGCGGCCACGCCGGCGATATCGTGGTGTCCAACACCAACGATCTCATCAGCGGTGGTGACGGCAACGACGTGATCTTTGGCGACGCCAAACTGGTCAACGGCCAGGTTGTCGTAACCGGCGGTGGCAACGACGTGCTCAATGGTGGTGCCGGCAACGACGAGATCCATGGCGGGGCGGGCAACGACACCATCATCGGCGGCAGCGGCGACGACACCATGTACGGCGATCAGGGGTCGGATACCTTCCTGTTCGACTTCGGCTTCGGCCACGACGTGGTCGATGGCGGTCGTGGGTCGTCGTGGACCGACACCATCGACCTTACCCAGGACAAGCAGATCTCCTCGGTCACCATCGAGGGGGCTTCGGGTTGGTCGATCACGGTGGACGCCCAGGGGCATCATGTCGCCCAGGCGACCGATCCCAAGGCCCACGATGCCAGCGGCACGGTGGTGGTGACCAATCACGACGGCTCGCAGAACACCATCGAGTTCCACAACATGGAAAAAGTGACCTGGTAGGGGCAAGGCCAGGGGTAAGGGGACGGGCGGGGTAGGGGTGGAATCGATCGGGCGCTATGCCGTTCGGCGTTTTCTGGTAGAGACGGATTTTGCCCGTCTCTATCTGGCCGAGGACAACGACCTTCAACGCTACGTGGTGGTCAAGGTCTTCGCCGTCGATCCCGCCGCGCCCGAGCCGCCGTTCACCTGGAAGGAATGGAGAAACCGCTTTCTGGGCGAGGGCCGGATCATGGCCCGGTTGGATCATCCCAACGTCCTGGGCATCCACGAATTCGGCAAGCTCGAGAGCGGCGAGCCCTATCACGTCTTGCCGTTCATGCCGGCCAATCTGCCTCGGCTGATCGGCTTTGACGCCGACGAGGCCAGGGCGGCAACGATGTCCGAGCTGGAACGCCCCAAATCCCTGCCCGCGGCCGAGGTGGTGCGGATCATGCGCCAGGTGCTGGCCGGTCTCGACTATCTGCACGCCAACGATGTGGTTCACCGCGATGTAAAGCCGGCCAACATCTTGCTGTCGGCGCGCCAGGGCGGTCAGGTCAAGTTGTGTGATTTCGGCATGGCCAGGATCGGCGGGAATCGCGACATTCCGGCGGGGGCGTGGATCGGAACCCCGGCATATATCAGCCCGGAACAGCGTGAAGACGCCGGACGGATCTCCGATCGCGCCGACGTCTATTCCGCCGGTGTCATGGCGTGGCGGATGTTGACCGGACGGCTTCCGGTGTCGGGGGCGGCCGACGCTTCGGCCTTGGCCGCCGAGGTTCCCGGTTGGGTCGGCGAGGCGGTGATCGGCGCTCTCGATCCATCCCCCGAGCGGCGTCCCAGTGCCGGGGAATTTCTGCGTCGTCTCGGCCGCTGACGGCCGGCGTTACAAGTCGGCGACGGTGAGGCCCGGTTCAAGCGTGGGGTCGGCAAAGCGCTCGCGCACCAGCAGAACCTCCGCCCAGACCGCCATGAATGCCTCGACGCAGGCGGGATCGAAATGACTGCCGCTGTTGTCTTGAAGAAAGCTCCGGGCTTTCGTGACCTCCCATGCCGGCTTGTAGGGGCGTTCGCTGGTCAGGGCGTCGAAGACATCGGCGATGGCGACGATTCGGCCGGGCAAGGGAATCTCTTCGCCCCGCAATCCGTCGGGATAGCCGGTGCCGTCGAATTTCTCATGATGGGTCAGGGCGATCTCGGCTCCCAGCCGGATCAGCCTGGAATCACCGCCGTCCAGAATGGAATAACCGATGCGCGGATGGCGGCGCATGACGTCCATTTCCGCGGGATTGAGCCGGCCCGGCTTTAGGAGGATGCCGTCGGGAATGCCCAACTTGCCCACATCGTGCATGGGGGCGGTCCTTAGAATGAGGTCGCATTCCTCTTCGCTCTGGCCGAGAGCGGCGGCGATCAGGCGCGAGAAATGGGCCATGCGCGATATGTGGGCGCCGGTTTCGGGGTCGCGGAATTCCGCCGCGCGTGACAGCTTGACGATCAGTTCCTCTTCCCGATCGACCACCGCCTTCGTTGCCCGCCGCACTTCATCGGCCAGCCACGCATTGCGATCCCTGAGCTGGAGGTGGCTGCGTCGCAGCGCCATCAGATTGCTCAGGCGGGCCTTGACCTCGCTGGGCTCGATGGGTTTGGCGATGAAATCGGTGGCGCCCAGCTCCAGCGCCTTCTGACGGACGGAGCGCTCGTTGGCGGCGGTCAGCATGACGATGGGCACGTCGCGGGCGGCGGGCAGGGCGCGCAGCCGTCGAACCACCTCGTGACCGTCCATGCCCGGCATCATGTAATCGACCAGGACCAGATCGGGCATGGTCTCCGCGCAGCGGGCCACCGCTTCGATGGGATCGAGGAAGGTGTCGATGACGGTGGCGACGCCGGTTCGCAGCACGATCTGCTCGGCCAGCATCAAATTGGTGTCGTCGTCGTCGATGATGAAGACCCGCACTTTGCCCTCCCTCACGTTCCCGACTTGAATGCTTCGCGGATGCTGAGATCGGCGATCTCAGCCACCTCGCGCACCAGATCCTCGGCCAGGCCGCCGGCCGTGGCCAGAGCTTCCATCTGTTCGAGACAGTGCCCCAGTCGAACGAATCCCAGATTGATGGACGCTCCCCGCAGCGCATGGGCCGCCTTGGCCAGGGCGGCTGGGTCCTGGGCTTCCTGGGCCCGACGTATTTCCGCCAGACGCGCCGGAACGCCGTCACGAAACCGTCCGGACAGGTTCCGGAAAACGTCCTCGCCCAGAGTATCGATCAATTCGGTCACGGCCTCGGCGTCGATCAACGGTGGCGGCGCGGCGACCGGCAGGGCGATGGCGGGTTCAGGGGCAAGGGAGTGGCCGGTCTTTCGTCTCTCGTCCGGGGCAAGGCGCGCACTCAAGCGTTCGATCATCGCCGCCAGTCGACGACGGTCGATGGGCTTGGGAATATAGTCGTCCATGCCGGCGTCCAGGCAAGCCTTGCGGTCGCTTTCCAAGGTGTTGGCGGTCATGGCGACAATGGCGGTGGCGCCCTTGCGTCCGGGCAGGGCACGGATCGCCCGGGTCGCGGCCATACCGTCCATTCGCGGCATCTGCAGATCCATCAGGATCAGGTCGTAGTCGCACTGTTCCACCAGCGCCACCGCCTCGGCACCGTCGTCGGCGACATCGGCGCGATGGCCAAGCTTGGCCAGAAGGCCGACCGCCACCTGCTGGTTGACGGTATTGTCCTCGACAACGAGAATGCGCAGCCCGCTGCCGGTTGGCGGCTGGTTTGCCGACGGCTGGTCACTGCGGTGCAAGAGATCCATCAGCCGATCGAGCAGGGTGCTCTGGTGGACCGGTTTGACGACGGTGGCGGCGAAGCCCAGGGCATAGGCGGTTTCGGTCGTGGCATCGCCCGAGGTGGCGAGGATCATGGGCAACGAGGACAGGGTGGAATCGGCGCGCACCACCGCCGCCAGATCCAGCCCGCTCATTTCCGGCATGTGGTGATCGATGAGAGCCAGATCGTAACGACCGGTGGCGGCTCCCCGCCGTAGCGCCAGCAGACCCGACATGGCGTCGGCTTGCGCCGTTACCGTCGCTCCCCATGATGTCAGCTGGCGCTGGAATACCTCGCGATTGGTGTCGTTATCATCGACGACCAGCACGTTCAGTCCTTGCAGTACGGTTCCTTCGCTATCGGCGCCGGAGGTGGCCACGCGTCGCAACGGCACCTCGAACCAGAAGACGCTGCCCCGGCCCTCGGTACTGTCAAAGCCGATCCGTCCACCCACCAGATCGATGATCCGCCGCGAGATGGCCAGTCCAAGTCCCGAACCGCCGAAGCGCCGCGCGACCGAGGAGTCGCCCTGAGTGAACATGGAGAACAGGCGCGGCTGGACATGGGCGGGAATGCCGACGCCGGTATCGGCCACCTCGACCCGCAGCCATGCTTCGCCTTGACGGATGGTGACGTCGGCTTCGATATCGACGTTTCCGCGATCGGTGAATTTGACCGCGTTGCCGACCAGATTCAGCAGCACCTGTCGCAGGCGGCCGGCATCGCCCTCGAAGGTGCCGCGGGCTCCGGGGCCGACCAGACAGGTCAGCTCCACCGGCTTGCCCTTGACGCGGGGCGTCAGGATGTCGACCACGCCTTCCACCAGACCGCGGATGTCGAACCGGCTGTCCTCAAGTTCCAACCGCCCGGCCTCGATCTTGGAGAAATCCAAGATGTCGTTGATGACGGTCAGCAGTGATTCGGCGGATGCCCGCACCGTACTGGCGAATTGCCGCTGATCCGCATCCAGGGCGGTATCCAGCAACAGGCCGGTCATGCCGATGATGCCGTTCATGGGGGTTCGGATTTCGTGGCTGACGGTCGCCAGGAAGTCCGATTTCGATCGGTTTCCGGCCTCGGCCTGCTCCTTGGCGGTGCGCAACTCCCGCTCGAGCAGCACCTCGTCGGTGATCTCGGAGTGGATGCCGACGATGCCGCCTTCCGGTGTTGGGTACTCGACCGAACGTATCCATCGGCCATCGGAGAATTGGATGGTCATCGGCATGCCATCGGGCGAGTGGTGGCGTTTAAGGCGCTCGGCCACCAGACGGTCAAGGGCCTCCCCGGTCACCGCATAGGTGCCCGACGCCACCACACCGGCGACGACTTCGGCGAAACTCGTGCCCGGAACGATCAGGTCACGGACTCGGGCATAGAGCTGGCGATAGCGTTCATTGCACACCACCAGGCGATCATCGTGCCCATAAAGGACGAAGCCCTCTGAAATGCTGGAGATGGCGGCCAGCAGGTGGGCTTCGACGGACTTCAGCCGTTGTTGCGCCGCCAGTTCGTCGGTGATGTCGCTGGCGGTGCCGCGATAGCCGGAGAAGCCGCCGTCACCCTCGAAGACCGGCTTGCCACTGACGCGCAATGTCCGCCGTACGCCATCGGCGAGCTGGACATCGTAGGTGAAATCGCGGAAGGGAAGGTGGTCGTCCAGCATTCGGCGGTGTTCGGCGATCACCTCGACCGGCGTGGTGGCGGCCATCATTTCCATCCGGGTTCGGCCGATCACCCCTTCGGCGGTCAGTTGATCCAGCGTCGGGGAATAGCCCATGAAGCGGGTGAGGCGATGGTCGGCATCGGTCTCCCAGAACCAGTCGGACGAGGATTGGGCGAAGTCGCGGAACATCGCCTCGCTTTGCCTGAGTGCCAGATGGACCCGGTGGCGTTCACTGATATCGCGGATGATGCCTACGACCTGTGGCGGGCCGACCGCGCTCAGGTCTCCCACCGCCAGCTCGATGGGAAAGATCTCGCCGTTCTTGCGCCGCGCCTTTTCCTCGCGGCCGCGTCCCATGACGCGGGGACGGCCGTCGCCGTTGTAGCGTTCCATGTGGCCGTCATGGCGGGCGGCGTCATCGGTGGACATCAGCATGTTGAGCTTCTGTCCGATGACTTCGCCACGTTGGTAGCCGAAGATGGCGAGTGTCGCCTTGTTGACGTCGAGGATGGTGCCGCGGTGATCGGCGATGATCACTCCTTCCCCGACGGTGTCCAGGATCGTCTTCAGGTTGCGTTCGGCAATGTTTACGGCGCCATCGGCCGCTTCGCGCCGTTCGGCTTCGTGGTAGGAGGTGTCCACCAGGGCGATCAGCCGGGCGACATCCACCGTGCTGTCGGCGGCGGTGGCTTGGTGCAACTGGCGCTTCAGCAGTCGGTGCATTACCCCGCCCCTCCGATGATCCGCGTCCATTTCTCCAGCAAGACGGCCAGCGAGGCGCGGCTGAGCGGTTTGGAGATGTAGTCGTTCATTCCCGCGGCCAAGCAGCGGTCGCGATCGCCGGTCATGGCATTGGCGGTCATGGCGATGATGGGGGTGCGGGCAAGATGGCCGTCCAAGCGGCGGATTTCGCGGGTGGCTTCAAAGCCATCCATCCCCGGCATCTGGATGTCCATGAATATCAGGTCGTAGTTCTTCTTGCCGATCATGGCGACGGCTTCGCCGCCATCTCCGGCGACGTCCACCAGATGTCCGAACTTGGCCAGGAAGCCGATGGCGACCTGTTGGTTGATGGCGTTGTCCTCGGCCAACAGTATCCGCAGGTCACGCCGCAGCCGATTCCGTCCGGAGGCGGCTGCGGATGGCGTCGTCAGCGCGGCGACCAGGGCGGTATCTTGTACCGCGTCGGCGGTACGGATCGGCATGATCCGGGTGGTGGCCAAGATGGGGTCGGCGGCGACGATGGCGGCGAGATCGGCCGGGGTCAGGTCCTCGGTCGCGTCATCGATCAGCACGATCTCGATCGGCCGGCCTTCGGCAACCGCCCGACGCAGCGCCGGAAGGGCGGCGACGGGAGTCCGGACTCCGGTGGCCTCGACGTGCAGGCGGCCGAGCTGCCGCAATATCTCCACGCGATCCTCGTCCCTTGGGCAGCAGACCAACGCCCGCGCCGCCAGGGCGGGATCGGGCGCGGTGACGGCGGCGGTGTCGGGGGGGAGCTGGGTCCGGCGCAGCGGCAGCTCGAACCAGAAACGGCTGCCGTGTCCTTCCTCGCTTTCATAGCCGATCCGGCCGCCCATCAATTCCACGATGGTCTTCGAGATGGCCAGCCCCAGTCCCGATCCGCCATAGCGCCGCGCCGTCGAGGACTCCGCCTGGGTGAACCGGGTGAACAGCCGGGGCTGGACATCGGCCGGAATGCCGACGCCGGTATCGGTGACCGCCAGCCGGAGCCAGTCGCCGCCCTCGTTCCGCGCCAGATCGACATCGACGGAAATCCGGCCCTGGTCGGTGAATTTTACCGCGTTGCCCAGCAGATTGAGCAGCACCTGCCGCACCCGGTTGGCGTCGCCCAGATGGCCGCCGGCAGCCTCGGGCGCGACGCGGCAGTTCAGCTCCAGCTTCTTTTCCGCCATGCGCGGGCCAAGAATATCGGCCACGCCTTCGATCAGCGCGCCGATGTCGTAGGGGTACTCCTCCAGGTCCATCCGGCCGGCTTCCAGCCTGGAGTAATCCAACACGTCGTTGATGATGGTCAGCAGCGCTTCGGAGGAAACCCGGACGGTCTCGGTCAGATGCTTTTGCCGGCCGGTCATCTCGGTGTCCAGCAGCAGGCTGACCATGCCCAGGATACCATTGAGCGGGGTGCGGATTTCGTGGCTCATCATCGCCAGGAATTCCGATTTGACCTTATTGGCGTTCTCGGCGGCTTCCTGTGCCTGACGAGCCAGGGCCCTGGCGGCCTCGCGTTTGTTCAGCAGGCGGGTGATCCACAGCAGCTGTCCGGCGAAGATCAGGGAGAGCGCCATCGATCCGCCGCCGATCATGACCGCCCTGCGGCGCCAGTCGGCGAATACCAGTTCCTCGGTGGCGGTGACGACGACCGCCAACGGATAGCCGGCGACGGCGCGGGGAGCAACGATGCGAAAGCGGGTGTCGGCCCGATCCACCACCCGCGGCTCGCTGTTGATGACGGTCTCCAGTCCCTCTTTCATGGCCCTCAGCCCGGGCTGGGACAGAATCCGGCCCATGGAGTCCTCGGCCTCGGGCATTCTGGCCAACAGACCGCCGTCGTCGCGATAAAGCGAGATGGCACTGAAATCGCTGAAATTGACCGCCCGGTAGTATTCGGCGAAAAAGGCGCTTTCGATGCCGGTCAGCACCAGGCCGATGGTGGCTCCCTTGCTGTTCTTGATCTTGCGGGTCAGATAGAAGGTCCAGCGGCCGGTGCCGCGGTTCTGGGCCGGCAGGCTGAGAAAGAACTTCAGGTCCGGATCGGCGAAATGGGCCTCGAAATAGTCGCGGTCGGCCAGGTTGATCGGCGGTGGCGGGTAGCTGCGGGTAAAGTTGACCACGTCGCCATTGGCGGCAACCACGGTGGCTACGTCGATCTGGGGGACGCCGCTCACCTTGTCCTTGAGGGTATCGTAGGTGGCCCGGCTACCCAGGACCTTGCGCAGGTCCCGATCGTCCTCGACCCCAAGCTCGATGACCCGGTCGGCAATGGATTTCTGGACCAGATCGGCGGCGTTGATGGACTGGCGGGCATGTTCGGCCAGAAGCCTGGAAAGATTGGCGAGGTTGCCGCGTGCTTCCTCGATGCTTTGCTGGCGCTGGACGTAGATGGTCGTGGCCGCCACCGCCAGCAGCAGGACGATAAAAACCGAGCCCGCCACCATCACCAGTCGTCCGGGGGCATGGGTAGAGCGGCTCTGCAACCATGTGGAGAACGGCAATGCCGCCCGTCCCGGCCCGGCGTCGGGCGAACCAATCGTCAAGATGAAGATCCATCGTCCCAGTCTTCGGCCCCCCCGCTCTCTCGGGGATGCAACGGCCATATACTATAGGTATGCGGACAGTGCCGACAGCCATTTTCCTTTTCCCGGCGCCGGCAAGAGCGGGGGTGGGCGGGGGCTGGCCGGCACGGCGCCGGCATGTCGGAGTGGTGTCCCAGGGGACGTCAAGTACTATCCCTTTCGAGCGATGAGGCGCTTTTGCGGGCAGGCGACCAAGACGCGAAGTTTTCGCCGCCTGCGGTCGACGGCCGGAAAACTGTTTAAGCTTTGGTTACCTTGGCCAGCTTTAAAGCCCGGTCATTTTCCTTGTTTCCCTCGGCATCTTTATCCCTTCCGAATTCGGTCGGTTATTGATACTGTAACCGAGGGGATGCCAACAGAAGGTCCAGAATGGATCGTGCAGGCGATGAAGATTTTTTGGCGATTGCTCACCGGGGTAACGTTGGTTTTGTTGGCAGGCTGTTCCAGTCCGGCCGACCTTGCCGACATACGCGACGACCTCGCCCGACATAGCGAATCGCTTCCCCCCGAAGTCTTGTCCAAACCGCTCGCGGTCGAGGACGCCATTGCCCTGGCGATGCGCTACAACCTGGACTCGCGGGTCAAGGCGCTGGAAGAGGTGATCGCCGCCGGCAAGGCCGATCTTTCCATGTTCGCGCTGCTGCCGCAGATGGCCGCCAGCGGTGGCATCCTTAAGCGCAATCCCAGGAACATCACCACCTCCCGGGACCTCGCCACCGGCGCCATCAGCGCCAGCCCCAGCCAGAGCGAGGACCCGTTCCGTCGCACCGGCGACTTGACGGCGTCGTGGAATCTGGTGGATTTCGGCATCGCCCTGCTGCGCTCCGATCAGGAAGACGACCGGGTCGCCCTGGCCATCGAAAAGCGCCGCCGTGCCGTCCATCTGCTGGTCCAGGACGTCCAGGCGGCCTATTGGAAGGCGGCGATCAACGAATTCGCCGAGAAGAAGTACGGCTCCCTGGAGCTGAAGCTGATGCGTTCGGTCCAGAGTGCCGAGACCGCCGAGCTCAGCAAGGTCGGCGACCCCATGCAGATGCTGGCGCACCAGCGCGCCATCGTCGATACCATGCGCCAGATCGCCGAGTTGCAGCGCCAGACGGCGACGGCGCGGGCCGAACTGGCGGGGCTGATGGGGATGCCGTCGCCGACGGCGTTCCGCCTGGTGGAACTGGACGACGAGTCCGACCTCAGCGCCGCCGAATCCGACCGGACGCTGGAGACCATGGAAGAGATCGCCCTGGCCAACCGGCCCGAGCTGAAAAGCGAGGAAGCGCAGTTCCGCATCGACGTGGGCGACGTCCATACCGAGATGCTGAAGTCGCTGCCCGGTATCGGTCCCTACATCGGCGGCCATTTCGATTCCAACTCGTTCATGATCTACAACTCGTGGGCCGATGCCGGTCTCAAGGTGGCGTGGAATCTGGTCGATCTGCTGTCGGCGCCCAAGCGCATCGACCAGAGCAAGGCGGTGGCCGAGACCACCCGCGCCCGGCGGCTGGCCATGGGGATGGCGGTGCTGACCCAGGTCCACGTCGCCGATATCCAGCACCGCCATGCTCTCAAGGAATATCGCCTGACCGGGCAGATGGCGGCCATTGACCGCCGCATTACCGGGCTTTCCTCCAAATCGCGTGAAGCCGGTAGCGGTAGCCCGATGGATGAGATCAAGGCCGAGGCGTCGGCGATGCTGTCGACGCTGCGGCGTTTCATCATCTATTCCGACCTTCAGGGGGCGCGAGCCCGCCTGAATGCCGCCATGGGCCTCGATCCCGGCCCGCCCCCCTCGCAGGGAGATCTTGTCGGTGAAGCCGAAGGCATCGACTGACCTCGCCCAACAGGATCTGGAGGCGTCGGCGATTTCGGCCTGCCTGCGCTCGCAGGGGCATGCCGTCGCTGCCTCCGCCCTGACCGAGTCGGCCCGTATGGTGTGGTCCGAGGGCAGTCGCGCGGTATGGTCAGACGCCTTGGCCCGCTATGGCTTCGCCGCTCGGGTCGAGACCCAGGTGGTCGCCTCGGGGCTTGCCCCCGACCTGTTCCCCTGTGTCCGTCTGGAGCCGGGCGATCCGGTGGTGCTGGCGCAGCCGCCACGCGACGGCACCCCGGCGACATTGCTGTTCGTGCGGCCGAAGCTGGATCGCGCCGCCGCCACCATGCCGGCGTCGTGGCCGGCGCTGCTGGCCTCGTGGCGGCCAATGGTGGTGCGCGCCGGAGTCGCCGGCATGCTGGCCAACACCCTGGCCCTGGCCGCACCGGTGTTTTCCGCCCAGGTCTATGACCGGGTTCTGCCCCATGGCGTACTCGACTCGTTGCTGGTGATGGCGGCGATGTTCTTCGGCGCCACGTTGTTCGAGCAGGTGTTCCGCCGCCTGCGTGCCCTGTTCGTCGAGGACGCCCTGCACGAAGGCAATGTCCGGCTGGCGGTGGACATGCACCGCCGCATCCTGGAGACCCGCTTCGACGGCGCCGTCGCCCCCTCGGGCCACCTGATGCGGCTGTTGCAGGATTACGATTCGGTCCGCGACGGTTTCGGCGCGGCGGCGGTGTCAGTGTTCGCCGACCTGCCGTTCATGGCGCTGTTCCTGTTCGGGCTGTTCCTTTGCGATCCGCTGGTGGCGGTGGCGGTGATCGTGCTGAACGGGGTGGTGACGGTGGCGACGCTGTTGGCCATCCGCCGCCAGCGGCTGCTGCACCGCGAGCTGTCCAGGGCCGCGACCCTGAGGGCGCAGGCGGCGCAGGAAAGCTTCCTTGATCCCGAGGGGGTGCGCCGGGTCGGCGCCTCGCCTTATCTTCAGGCCCGTTTCCGTCAGGGCACCGTGCTTTACGCCGCCGCCGCCCGCGCCATCCGCAGTCTGGCGGCGATGCGCGGCAACATGTCGATGCTGGCACAGAATCTGTCGGTGCTGCTGGCGGTGGGGTTGGGGGCTTGGCACGCGGTCGAGGGTGGATCGACGGCGGGGGTGATCCTGGCGGCGACCATGCTCGCCACCCGTTTTACCGGCGCCACCATGCAACTGGTTTCGGTGGTGCCGCAGGCGCTGTCGGCTTTGTCGGCGCTGGAGGCGTTGCGGACCGTCACCAACCGTCCCACCGAGCGTCCCGACGGTGCCGCCCTGGTTCACCGTCCCATCGCCCGTGGCGAGGTGGTGCTGGAGTGTGTTTCGGCGCGCTATCCCGGCCAGCCACAGCCGGCGGTGGTCGAGGTCAGTCTGGCGATTCCCGCCGGCGCCCGTCTGGCGATCATCGGGCCGTCGGGCTCGGGCAAGACCACGCTGGAAAAGGTGGTCTCGGGGATCATCCGCCCCGAATCCGGCCGGGTGATGCTGGACGGCGTCGATATCACCGCCATCGAGCCGGCGGATCTGCGCCGCCATCTGGCGGTGTGCCCCCAGGCACCGCCGCTTTATGCCGGCACCCTTCGCACCAACCTCTGCTTCGACGGTATGGTCGATGACGACGCGATGGTCGAAATGCTGGCGGCCCTGGGCGGCGACGCCATCCTGCCGGTGGGCATGGGGTTGGATTTCGAGGTCGCCGAGGGGGGGCGCAACTTGTCCGGCGGACAGCGGCAACTGGTGGCGCTGGCCCGCACCCTGCTGCGCGCGGCACCGGTGACCATCCTGGACGAGCCCACCGCCGGCCTCGACGAGGCCACGGAAAAGCGGGTGATCGGCTGCATCCATCAGGTTTGCGCCCGCCGTACCCTGGTGGTCATTTCCCATCGTTCGGCGGTGCTGAGTCTGGCGCCGAAGATCGCCGTGCTCAACCGGGGGCGCCTGCTGCGGGTGGCCACGCCGGGCGAGTTGGCCCAGCGGCCGGGGGGGGCGTGATGGCCGCCCGTCGCGCCGCTCCCGCCATGGAGGATTTCCGCAGTCCGATTCACGGCATCGCGCCGACGTTGACACCGCCGTCGGCGACATCGCTGCTGGTGTGGTCGAGTCTGGCCTTCGTCACCCTGTTCGGGGCATCGGCGGTGCTGGAACTGGACGAGGTGGTCAGCGCTCAGGCGCGCATCGAGCCGTCCAGCCAGGTCCGTCACGTCCAGCACTACGAGGGCGGCACCATCCGCGAGGTGCTGGTGCGCGAAGGCGCCCTGGTCGCCGAGGGTGACGTGCTGGTCCGTCTGGTCAACTCGCAGGGCGCCCAGGATCTGGCCGACCGCCAGTCGCGCTGGATGTCCACCCAGGCACGGGTGTCGCGGCTGCGGGCCGATCTGGCCGGCATTCATGATATTTCCTGGCCGCCGGGCAATACCGTCGATGCCGATACCCGGCGGCGCGAGACCTCGATTCACGCCGAGCGTCTGGCCTATCGCGGCCAGCAGGTCACCACCATCCAGCGGGAGATCGAACGCCGCCAGAAGGAAGTGATCGAGGCCGAAACCAAATTCGCCGGTCTTTCCCGCACCCTGGGCAAGGCGGGCGAGGAGATGCGGATCAAGCGCAAGGCGCGCGATGCCGGTATCGTCGGTGACCAGGAACTGCTGCGGCTGGAGCGCGAGCAATCGATGCTCGATACCGAGGTGTCCACCGCGCGGGACTCCATCGCCCGGCTCAAGGCACAACTGCGCGAGGCCGAGTCCAAGCTGGCCGAGTTCGAGCAGGGCTGGCGCTCGCAGGTCCTTGAAGATATCGGCAAGGCCGAGGCCGAGCTGGCGGCGCTGAAGGCCACCGTCGGCATCGCCAACGACCGCGAATCCCGCAGCGAGGTCCGCTCGCCCGTGCGCGGCGTGGTCAAGATGGCGGCGATCACCAGCGTCGGGCAGGTGGCCAGGCCCGGCGATACCTTGATGGACATCGTTCCCGCCGACGACGCCCTGGTGGTCGAGGCCAAGGTGGCGCCCCAGGACATCGGGCAGGTACGGGAGGGGCTGAAGGCGTCGGTGCGGCTTTCCGCCTACGACCAGTTCCGCTACGGCCATCTGGATGGTCAAGTCACCATGGTCGGGGCCGATGCCGTCGACGAGGCCAAGGGCACCGCGACATCCACCTATTACCGCGTGCTGATCGCCGTCGATCGCGCCGCCCTGGCCGATGCCAAGGGGGGCGAGCACGCCATCCGTCCCGGCATGATCGGTTCAGCCTCCATCGTCGTCGGCCGGAAATCCATCCTGCGTATGGTATTCGATCCCGTGTTGCGCAATGATATGGGAGCATCGCTGCACGGGATGGGCCTGGATTTCGAGTTTCTGTCCGGGGTGCGTCAGCGTCTCGACAGGTTGGTCCGTTCGATCAAGGGTAACGGGTAGGCCGCCATGCATCTCAGCACAACATCCATCGCCGCGCCGTCCCATCCTCATCTGACCTTGGTGGCCGATGGCACGGCCCAGGCCGGGGCCATCGGCAAGGTTACCGCCACCCAGGGCGAGGCCTTCATCGTGCGCGGCGGCCAGCGTATACCCGCCACCGCCGAGGCCCCGGTGTTCCAGGGCGACGCGGTCGAGACCCAAGCCGGTGCCCAGATCTCGCTGGTGTTCGCCGACCGCGAGACCTTCGTGCTCAAGGACAAGGGCATGATGGCGCTGGACGAGTTCAGCTATGACCCTGCCCACAAGGCCGGCAAGGCGACCTTTCTGGTCGCCCAGGGGGCCTTTACCGCGGTGTCGGGCGATATCGCCAAGTCCTCGCCCGATTCCTTCCGTCTTGCCACCCCGACCATGACCATCGGCGTGCGCGGCACCACCGTATCGGGCGAGGTATCATCGGACGGTGCCACCTCGGTGGCGCTGCTGGCCGATCCCGGCTCCAACTTCGTCGGCGAGATGGTGCTGGCCAAGCTGGGCGGCGGCGAGGCCATCGTCGTCAACACCGCCGGTTCCGGTGTCGTCCACGCCACGGCGACGTCGAGTTGGTCGGTCAGTACCACCGCCGCCGCCAGTCTCGCCGCCGTGGCCCCGGTTCCGGTGGCGCCCGCCGCCACCGCCCCGGTCCTGCCCGCCGCGCCCGCCAACGGCGGTAGCGGACAGCAGGGCGGCGGGCAGGGGGGGCAGCATGGCGACGCCGCCGCCCCCCATGGTGACGGTGCCGCGCCGCACGCCGCCACGCCCGATTCCATCCCGTTGCCGCCGAAGTCCATCGTGGCGCCCACGCCCGACCCCGATCCCGCCCCAAAGCCCGAGGCACCGCCGCCTCCGCCTCCTCCGCCCCCGCCACCACCACCTCCTCCTCCGCCACCGCCACCGCCGGACCGTGCGCCGGTTACCGAACCGGTGTCGTTGGGCTCCAGGACCTCCGGCAGTTCCTTCACCGTCAACAAATCGGATCTGCTGGCCCACGCTTCCGACCCGGATAACGACCCCCTGAAGCTCACGACGTTTTCCGTCGATCACGGGACTTATGTGGATAACGGTGATTTCATCACCGTTATCCCCACCGGCGGCTATACCGGAGCAGTGGTGCTCAGCTACGTTGTCGATGACGGCAGGGGCTTGCACGCCAACGGCACCGCTACGGCGATACTGGAATTACCGTTGTCGGTGACGGCCTCCGTCGCCGGCGGCGGTGGCTATGAGGGGCATCCCGTCAGCGGTACCATCACCGGTTCCGACGTCAACAACGATGTCATGAGCTATCACATTGTCGGTGGGGGAGGGGGGCTGAGCACAACTCTGGCCGGCACGCTGGGGACGCTCGCCATCGATCCCGTCACCGGCGCCTACAGCTACACGCCGTCGGGCAATACCACCGGCAGCGACAGCTTCACCATCCGGGTCGATAATGGCCATGGCGGCACCGTCGATCAGACGGTGACCATCACTCTGGCCGCCAATCCGATCAATGTCGGCATCGGCGGCGGCAGTGGCCCACCCGGAGCGGTGATCAGCGGTTCGGTCAGCGCCGCCGACGCGGCCGGCGATACCTTGACGTACGCCCTGGTCGGAGCCAACGGCGGTGCCGCCGGTGGCACGGTGGCGATCGATGCCGCCACCGGTTCGTATACCTATACGCCGTCGGGCAGTTCACCGGGGACCGACAGTTTTCAGGTCGTCATCTCCGATGGTTACGGTGATAGCCGGACGGTCAGCGTCACGGTGACCGAAACCCTGCTGACCCAGTCGGGCGCTACTCTCCATGCCACCACGGTCACGCCGGTGACCGATGCCGATTTCGCGCCGTTCAACGGGGCCGCGACGACATCCCTGGTGTTCGACGTTGCCGCCGGCAGCCAGAGTGTGGTTCTGGGGGCTAACGCGGCGGCGGCGGGGATCGTTTCCGTCGATGCCACGGGTACCACGGGCGGGGTGACGGTCAATGCCGCTACCGCCACTCAGAATCTTACCATCGCGGGGGGCAGCGGCAACGACACCTTTACCGGCGGCGTCGGCGCCGACAGGTTGACCGGCGGTGGCGGCAGCGACGTGTTCGCCTACACGACGCCCTCGCAGTCGGTCGACTCCCTGGCCCATCGCGATACCATCACCGACTTTGCCACGGGCACCGATCATATCCGGATCTCTTTGACCGGGACGCATGTTGATGTGTCGACCTTCGCCCCCGCCCAGGCACGCTATAACGCCGGGCAGCTGACGCTTGCCGGTGGCGGTGTCGTCGGCGACGGTTTCTATGCCGGCGGTATCGATCAGGCCTTCTATATCTATGTGGGGGGGACGACCACCAACATCGCCGCCGATGGCGGCTATGTCATCGCCAGCGCCAATGCCATCGCCGCAGCCGATCTTCAGTTCGTCATCACCGGGACCAGCGGTAACGACACCCTGGTCGGCGGCGTCGGGGGCGATACGATCTCCGGTGTCGGCGGCAACGACAACATCCTGGTGACGACCGGGGCGCTGGCGATCGACACCATCGACGGCGGAACCGGGTCGAGTCATCTCGTCCTGACCGATGCCGGAACGTTGACCGATGCCGCCTTCGCTCACGTCACCAATATTACCGGCGCGTTGGTGGTTCACGACGGTGACGTGCTGACGCTTGGTCTCAATTGGCAGAATGCCGGCATGGGCGCGGTCGATGCCTCGCTGACCACCGGAGCGGTGACGGTGGATGCCTCGGGGACCACCGGATATGGCGGATTTACCGCCGGCAGCGGTGTCGATGTCTTCACCGGCGGCAATGACCCCGGTGCCGTCAACAACATTTACGTATCGACGGCGGTCCTGGCCAACGACACCTTTACCGGCGGTGCCGGCTTCAACTCGCTGAACTTGACCGATGCCGGGACGGTGACGGACGCCGCCTTCGCCCATGTCAGCCACATGCCGAACCTTCAACTGAGCGATGGCGATTCGGTAACGCTGGGGGCGAATTCGCAGGCGGCCGGCATGACCAACATTAATGCGACCTCGACCACCGCCGGGGTGGTGATGGATGCTTCGGGGCGCACCGATACCTTGAATCTGTACGGCGGCAGCGGCGCCGATACCTTCGTGGCCGGCAGCGGCACCACCAATATGACCGGCGGCGGTGGGGCCGACACCTTCGTCGCGTCCAACACCGGCACCGCCGTGATCAACGACTTCACCACCAACACCGATTTTTTCGAACTCGACCAGTCGCAGTTCTCGACTTTGCCTTCCACGACGGGGACCTTGGCGACCGGCAACTACGCCACCGGCACCGCCGGTCAGCAGATGGCCGGCACCCCCACTGCCTATGGTGCGGCGGCCGTCGGCGTCGTCGCCATCAGTGACGGCAGCGGCGGCGCCACCCTGTGGTACACCGCTGACATGGCCGCCGCCACCACCGCCAATTCCCACGAATTCGCCCATGTCACCAATGTCGATACCGCCGGCCTGGATAACACCCAATTCCATCTACACGTTTGAAGGGGGAAGAAAAGTATGTCGCGTTTGGCCAGGATGTTCGCCGTACTCGCCGTGATGGCCGTCACCGCCTGCGGCGGTGCGCGTATCGACGTGTCGCGGATGACCACTTTGGCGGCCGAACCGCAGAAGGCGACCTTCGTCATGGTGCGGACCAAGGCGCAGGACCGCTCGACCGACTATCCCAAGCTTGCCGATCAGATTGCCGCTCAGCTGGTGGCCAAGGGCTTCTCGCGCGTCGAGTCGGCGGCGCAGGCCCGCTATGCGCTGATGTTCACCTATGACGGCGAAGGCGTGGGCGGTGATTCGGGCAGCAAGCGGCGCGCCAGCAAGAAAAACGCCGACGAGAAGATCGAACTGAGCCTGTCCATTGCCCTGTTCGACCTCACCCGGCCGAACCAGCCCGATGAAAAGGTGTTTGGTGGCCGGGCCCGCTGTCTGGTCGAGCCGACCAATCCGGTCGCTATCGGTTCGGCCCTGATCGAGGTGGTGCTGCGGGATTTTCCCGGCAAGTCTCATGAAACCTATTCCGCCCGCCTTGCGGACGTCGAGTGATCCACTTGCTGGTTGAAACGCTTCGGCGTTGTATCGCAACCTCAATCCTCGTCGAGCGAGATTTTTCGCCGGTTTGCATATCCAAGTGTTCAACTGGATACTAAATTCGGTTGCGTCCAGGCAAACCATGGATAGAATGGGACCAACAAGCTCTCTCAATCGGGGGTATGAAGTTGGTTAAGAAGACTGTGTCGACAAGAGGGCGCCTTGAAAGTGGTGCCCCCAATCCTGTGGATGTTCATGTTGGTGCGCGGATGCGCTTACGCCGGACCCTGCTCGGAATGAGTCAGGAGAAACTTGGCGAAGCCATTGGGCTTACCTTTCAGCAGGTGCAGAAGTACGAGCGTGGTGCCAACCGTATTGGCGCTTCGCGGCTGTTCGATCTGTCGCGCGTGTTGGACGTCCCGGTATCGTATTTCTTCGACGACATGGCGGACACCGTGCAGAGCCAGAGCCCGGTGAACATCATCAAGGGTTCCGTGGGGTTATGCGAAGAGCCGGCGACCTTCGAGGTCGATCCCATGACCAAGCGCGAAACCCTCGAGCTGGTCCGGGCCTACTACAACATTACCGATCCGCAGGTCCGTAAGCGGGTCTACGAGTTGGCGAAGGCTCTGGCCGCCGTGGCCAACGCCGAATAGCACCGCGTTTTTCGTGCTGATCGCGGCCGGAGGCGACTTCGGCCGCGATTTTCATTTCTTCTTGCGCAGTTGCACCGCCGGTTGAAGCTCGGCGGCGGTCAGGTCGCGGCCCAACTGGTGTTCCAGGTGGGGCAGCAATTGCGGGAAGAACTTCAGCGGCGCCAGAAGTTGAATGGCGGCATTGGTGCCGGCGGCCTCGTCGGTCGAATCACGGCGGCAACGCAACAGAACCGCCGCCACCAGCCAGTCATCCCAATCGTCCTGGTTGTGTCCCTGCGGCGGTGGCAAGCCGGCGAAGCGGCTCAGCATTTCCATCACTTCCGCCCGCGACATCTCGGCGATATCTTTTTTCTTCGCACTCATCCCCGACTACCCGCCAACATCTTCCCCCAGTAATCGTACTCCAGGTTTATGCCGGGGGGAATGCGTTTCAGCCCGGTAATACCCGGCCGCCGTTCCAGCGGCGGAGCAGCAGCCAGGCCAGAGCCGCCGATGCCGCCGACAGCCCGGCCATGGCAAGGAACGAGCCGCCGGCCAGCCTTTCGTAAAGGGCGCCGCTTAGGGGCGTCGTCAATCCCGGTACCAGTCCGACGGCGATGGCGGAGTACACTCCTTGGGCGCGCACCGACAGCGATGGCGGCACCGCCCGCTGAATGAAGTGCATGGCGCCGAGATGGGCGCAGCCGAACGTGGCGGCGTGCAGGATCTGGCTGGCGGCGACCCAGGCCATGTCGGAGGTCGCGCCCAGGATCGCCCAGCGTACCGCGCCGGCGACGCCCGCCACCATCAGCAGCCGACCGGGACCGACGCGGCCGACCACGCGGTTGCTGAAGGCGAACAGCGCCACCTCGGCGACCACCCCTTCCGACCACAGCAGCCCGATCGCCGCGTCCGAAAGCCCAGCGGTCTTCCAATGGATGGTGGCGAAGGCGTAATAGACGGTGTGGGCGGCGTTGTTCAGCGCCATCGCGCCCAGGAACAGCAGGAAGACGCCGCAGGTCAGCAGCGGTCGCACCGGCGGCGGCGGCGCGTCATGGCGAGGCACCCGCGCGTCGGGCAGCGCGGCGCAGGCGGCGGCGGTCAGCAGTAGCGCCGCCGAGACCAGCCAGGGCAGCATCGCGGGCGACCAGTCGGCCAGCAGCCGGCCCACCGCCACGGCGGTAGCGATGAAGGCCAGCGATCCCCACAGGCGGACCCGGCCGTAATCGAGCTTGTGGCCATGCACCACCATCATGGCCAGCGAGTCGCCCACCGGCATCAGGCTGGAAAACGGGATCATCGCCAGCACGGTGACGCCCAGGATAGCGGCAAAGCCGGTGGCCAGGGGGAACAGCAGCCACAGAGCCGCCGCCGCCAGCGCCAGGATCAGCATCGGCCGGCGACGGTCGCCGCGATGATCGACCCAATGTCCGACCAGCGGATTGGCCGCCAGCCGGGTCAGGTAGGTGGCGGCCATCAGCAGGCCGATATCGGTCGGTGCCAGGCCGCGGTCCTTCAGCCAAAGCGGCCAGAACGGGATGTTGATGCCGATGGCGACGAAGATGCCGCCATAAAAGGCGGCCAGTCGGACGGCGGCACCGGTTCGGCTCATGCCGGCGACAGCGGTGCCGGGGTAATGCCGCGTTCGGTCAGCGATAGTGGACAGCGGTCGGAGGCGAGGAAGCGGTATTCCACCTCGCGCTGATCGGTCAGCCACTCGCAGGCCCGCAATTCGTCGTCCACCTCGCCGGGGTGGCACATCACCAGGGTGGCGGGGCCGGGCCGGTCGGTGAAGCGGGCGAACAGCTCGCCATAGGGCACCTTGCCGGAAAAATCATAGACGCCGCGGAAACTGGCGTTATGCGGCGCCCCGGCGGCGCGCAGCATCAGGCGAAAGCGCAGGCCCAGCCCGGCGATGATGGTGGCCCGCACCGGATCGATGCCGCGCCGCCAGATGGACAGCGGGCATTCCCAGCACGACCGCACCCAGCCGCCGGGCTGGAGGCGGCGGCGCCACAGATCCAGCACCACGTCGCGTACCACCGGCAATTGATGGACGTGGTGATGGCCGTCGAGGAAATCGGGCGGACGGCCCATGGCGGTCTCGAAGGCATCGACCTGGCGTTCCAGCTCGGCGGCGATCTCGGCACGGTCGAGGCGGTGCAGCAGGGCGCGCTTGACCAGGGCGCCGACGCCGGGAAACCGTCCTTCCGGCGCAAGCAGGGGCATGGGGCCGAGCGGGCGGTGGTCGGTCAGGGTCAGGTGAACCCCAATATGGGCCTTGCCCTCCAGCGGCTTAAGCCGCGCGGCCTCGGCGGTCCAGAAGGGGCTGCCGGTCATGCAGCCGGTGGCCTGCAACCGCCCGGCCTCGATCAGGGCACGGATGGCGCGTCCAACGCCTGGGGCAAGGCCGTAATCGTCGGCGCAGAGGGTGATGGCGGCTCGGCTCATGGGGCAAGGATAGTAGTGGTGGCACAAGGGCGCAAGGTGGGGGGCGCAAGGTGGGGGGGGCGCAAGGCGACTTGACTCGCAAACACCATTAGTCTACAGATTGGTAGATTATGTAGCTGCGTCACGAGTTTTTGGATTGGAGAGTGCGATGGCGAAGGTTTGGAGCGAGGATATCGGGCGTCTGGTCCTGGCCGGCGTTTGCGTCGCCCTTCTGGTGCTGGGTCTTGCCGCCATCATTCCCGGCGCCCGCGCCGCCGAGACCCGCACCCTGCTCAACGTGTCGTACGACCCCACCCGCGAACTCTACCAGGCGGTCAACGAGGCGTTCATCAAGCAGTGGAAGGCGAAAACCGGCGAAGACCTCAAGATCAACCAGTCCCATGGCGGCTCGGGCAAGCAGGGACGCTCGGTGATCGACGGGCTGGAGGCCGACGTGGTCACCCTGGCGCTGGCCTACGACATCGACGCCATCGTCCAGAAGGCCAAGTTGCTCGACCCGGCGTGGCAGAAGCGCTTCAGCTATAATTCGGCGCCCTACACCTCGACCATCGTCTTCCTGGTCCGCAAGGGCAATCCCAAGCAGATCAAGGACTGGGACGATCTGGTCAAGCCGGGGGTCTCGGTGATCACGCCCAATCCCAAGACCTCGGGCGGGGCGCGGTGGAACTACCTTGCCGCCTGGGGCTACGAATTGAACCGCAGCAATGGCGATCAGGCCAAGGCCGAGGATTTCGTCGGCCGCATCTACAAGAACGTGCCGGTGCTGGATTCCGGGGCGCGCGGCTCGACCGTCACCTTCGCCCAGCGCGGCCTTGGCGATGTGCTGCTGGCCTGGGAGAACGAAGCCTATCTGGCGCTTCAGGAATTCGGCGGCGGTTTCGAGATCGTGACGCCGTCGCTGTCGATCCTGGCCGAGCCGCCGGTGGCGGTGGTTGACAAGGTCGTGGACAAGCGCGGCACCCGCGCGGTGGCCGAAGCCTATCTCCAGTTCCTCTATACCCCCGAGGCCCAGGAGATCATCGCCAGGAACTTCTATCGTCCCCGTGATCCCGACGTGATCAGGAAGACCCAGGGCAACTTCGCGCCGGTCAAGCTGTTCACCATTGACGATGTGTTTGGTGGCTGGCAGAAGGCCCAGACCACCCACTTCGCCGACGGCGGGGTGTTCGATCGCATCGTCGCCAGGAAATAGGGGGGCTTGCATGACCGTCGCGGCCCTGCCGCTTCTGCGCCGAACCCGGGTGGCCGCCAGTGTCATCCCGGGTTTCGGTCCGACGCTCGGCTTCACCCTCAGCTATCTGTCGCTGATCGTGCTGTTGCCGCTGGCGGCGCTGCTGCTCAAGGCCGCCGGGACGACCTTCGCGCAGTGGGGCACCCTGCTGAGTGATCCCCGGGTGCTGGCCTCGTTGCGGCTGTCGTTCGGCGGCGCCTTCGTCGCCGCCCTGATCAATGCCGTGTTCGGTCTTTTGGTAGCCTGGGTGCTTGTGCGCTATCCCTTTCCCGGCCGCAAGCTGGTGGACGCCATCGTCGACCTGCCGTTCGCCCTGCCGACGGCGGTGGCCGGCATCGCGCTCACCGCGCTTTACGCTCCCAACGGCTGGTTGGGCAAGCTGCTGACGCCGTTGGGCATCAAGGTGGCGTTCACGCCGCTTGGCGTCGTCGTCGCCATGGTGTTCATCGGCCTGCCCTTCGTGGTGCGCACGGTCGAACCGGTGTTGCAGGACGTGGACATGGAATTGGAGGAGGCGGCGGCGTCGCTGGGTGCCGACCGGTTGCAGACCTTCTTCCTGGTGATCCTGCCGGCCATCGGGCCGTCGCTGCTGACCGGGTTTTCGCTGGCCCTGGCCAGGGCGGTGGGGGAATACGGTTCGGTGATCTTCATCGCCGGCAACCTGCCGGGCGTGTCCGAGATCGCGCCGCTGCTGATCGTCACCAAGCTGGAGCAATACGACTATGTCGGCGCCACTGCGCTGGCCGCGGTGATGCTGGCGATTTCTTTCGTCCTGCTGCTGGCGGTCAACCTGTTGCAGAAGTGGCGCCGCGCGCGGATGGGGGGCTGAGATGGGTGGTGCCGCGACCCGCGATCCGGTGATCGTGCGCTGGCTGCTGACGCTGCTGGCTCTGGGGTTCCTAGGGCTGTTTCTGGTGTTGCCGCTGGCCGCCGTGGTGGTGGAGGCGTTCGCCAAGGGCCTTGACGCCTACCTGCGGGCGCTGGGCAACGACGTCGCCCTGGCCTCGATTCGCCTGACCCTGATCGTCGCCGCCATCGCCGTGCCGCTCAACATCGCCTTCGGGCTGGCGGCGAGTTGGGCGATCGCCAAGTTCGATTTCCGAGGCAAGAGCTTGCTGGTGTCGCTGATCGAGCTGCCGTTTTCGGTGTCGCCGGTGATTTCCGGGCTGATCTACGTGCTGTTGTTCGGGCTTCAGGGCCTGCTGGGGCCATGGCTGGCCGACCATGACATCCGGATCATCTTCGCGGTGCCGGGCATCGTGCTCGCCACCATCTTCGTCACCTTCCCCTTCGTCGCCCGCGAGCTGATCCCGTTGATGGAAGAGCAGGGGCGCGACGAGGAAGAAGCGGCACTGACCCTGGGAGCGGGGGGCCTGCGCACCTTCTGGCTGGTGACCCTGCCCAACGTCCGCTGGGGCCTGCTGTACGGCGTGCTGCTGTGCAACGCCCGCGCCATGGGCGAGTTCGGCGCCGTGTCGGTGGTGTCGGGGCATATCCGCGGGCTGACCAACACCATGCCGCTGCATGTGGAGATCCTCTACAATGAGTACGATTTCGTCGGCGCTTTCGCGGTCGCCTCTTTACTGGCCTTGCTGGCCGTGGTCACGCTGGCGGCCAAGACCGCCCTTGAGTGGTGGCACCGCGACGAACTCGTCGCCACCGGGCATTGATGGGAACGGGCGGATGATCGAGGTCGAGGACGTCTCCAAGCATTTCGGCTCGTTCGCGGCGCTGGATCGCGTGTCGCTCCAGGTCAGCCAGGGCAAGCTGGTGGCATTGCTGGGGCCGTCGGGGTCGGGCAAGACCACCTTGCTGCGCATCCTCGCCGGATTGGAGCAGCCGGATTCGGGACGTATCCGTCTGGGTGGCGTCGATGCCACCGGGTTGGGAACGCGTGACCGTCGGGTCGGCTTCGTCTTCCAGCATTACGCCCTGTTCCGCCATATGACCGTCGCCGCCAACGTCGCCTTCGGCCTCAAGGTGCGCAAAGGGGCGCACCGGCCGAGCAACGCCGAGATCGACCGCCGGGTCGCCACCCTGCTGGAACTGGTCCAGTTGGGCAGTCTGGCGGGCCGTTATCCCAGCCAGTTGTCCGGCGGCCAGCGCCAGCGCGTCGCCCTGGCCCGCGCCCTGGCGGTGGAACCCCGCCTGCTGCTGCTGGACGAGCCGTTCGGGGCGCTCGATGCCCAGGTGCGCAAGGACCTGCGCCGCTGGCTGCGCCGGCTTCACGACGACATGGGCCTGACCGGGGTGTTCGTCACCCACGATCAGGAAGAGGCCCTGGAGGTCGCCGACGAGGTGGTGGTGATGAATAAGGGCCGTATCGAACAGATCGGCACCCCGGCCGACATCTACGACAGTCCGGCGACGCCCTTCGTTTACCGCTTTCTCGGCAACGTCAATACGGTGCCCTGCTCGGTCGGTGGCGGTACCGCCGAGATCGGCGGTCTGCACATCGGTGCCGGCAAGGTGGATGGCCTGGGCACCGCCTTCGTCCGTCCCCACGATGTCGAACTGCTGGAACTGTCGCCCGATCTGCCCCACGCCACCGTCCGCTCGGTGACCATCCTGGGGCCGCTGGTGCGGGCCGAGGTCGAGATTTCCGGCGGTGTCGTGCTGGAAGCCGAATTGACCCGCGAGGCGCGGGAGCGCCTCAACCTCCGGCGCGGCCTGGAGGTATCCATCTTCCTGCGCAAGGCCAGGGTGTTCGTCGGCGCCGAACTCTAGCTGTGAAGTCTCAGGAGGTTGCCCACTCGATCTGAAGCGAGGAAGCTGAAGTTGCGAGACTTTGGCTATCCAGGGAGAGATCGAATGGGCATCCACCAGAATGCCGTTCTGACGCCGACCGGTCGAGAGATTCTGGTTCGC
>CAIUSV010000003.1 GCA_903901915.1 uncultured Rhodospirillaceae bacterium
CCAGAATCTCTCGACCGGTCGGCGTCAGAACGGCATTCTGGTGGATGCCCATTCGATCTCTCCCTGGATAGCCAAAGTCTCGCAACTTCAGCTTCCTCGCTTCAGATCGAGTGGGCAACCTCCTGAGACTTCACAGCTAGCCGTAGCTTTGCACCAGCGAGCCGACCACCAGATACCAGCCGTCGACCATGACGAAGAAGATCAGCTTGAACGGCAGCGAGATCATGGCCGGCGGGATCATCATCATGCCCATGCTCATCAGCACCGAGGCGATGACGATGTCGATGATCAGGAACGGCAGGAACACCAGGAAGCCGATCTCGAAGGCGCGGCGCAGCTCGCTGATCATGAAGGCGGGGACCAGGGCCTTGAGCGGCACGTCCTCGGCCTTCTCGACCTCCTTGGCATGGGACAGGTCCATGAACAGCTTGAGGTCCTGGCTGCGCACATGCTTGGACATGAAGGCGTGGAACGGCTTCACCGCGCGCTCGAACCCCTCCATTTCATCCATCCGGCCATCCATCACCGGCGAGATGCCCTGATCCCACGCCTGCTCGAAGGTGGGGGCCATGACGAAGGCGGTCAGGAACATGGCCAGACTGATCATCACCACGTTGGGCGGGCTTTGCTGGGTGCCCAGCGCCTGACGCAGGAAGCCCAGCACCACGACGAAGCGGGTGAACGAGGTGACCATCACCAGGATCGACGGTGCGATGGACAGCACCGTGGTCAGGGCGACGATCTGAATGATGCGGCTGGTGGCGCTGGTGCTGGCGCCGCCCAGGTCGATACTGACCGACTGGGCCAGCGCCGGCCCGGCGGTCAGCAGCGCGCCGATGCCGAGGGCGGCGGTGATGACGAGGAAGGCGGGGCGGGGGCGCGTCATGGTGCCGTCTCCGTCTGGCCGGCGGGCAGTTTGAAACGGGCCGGCGGGCAATCGCGCTCGACCACGGTGTCGCCGCCGCCGCCCAGCAACAGCAGGTGTTCGCGGTCATCGCGGCGTACCAGCACCAACCGGTGCTTGCCGTCCAGCGGCAGCGCCTCGACCAGGGCGAGGCGGCGGCCGCCGCCCATTCGGGGCATCATCGCCCCCAGCCCCCAGCGCCGCACCGCCCACAGGGCGGCGAAGATCATGCCCAACACCAGCACCAGGGACAAAATGAAGCGGAGATAGGAGGTGGCTTCCATGGGTCAGGCTTCCGGTGGCGGCGCGTCGGCGGCGGGGCCGCGGGGCGGATCGTAGCGGTCCTTGAGCGCCGCCGCCAGCAGGTCGAGATCGGCGATCAGGGCTTCCATCGCCGGACGGAATTCCTGGCCGTCGTCGCGGCCCAGTTCGGCGACCGAATCGCAGACGAAGCGGACCTTGCCTTCCAGCGCCGCCAGATCGACCATGGTGCCGGTGGCGAGCAGCCGCCGCGCGGTTTCCACCAGCGAGGCCGCCTTTTCCAGTTCGCGGCGGACGAGACCGGTGTCGACGGCGGTCATGGGCGGCCGTTGGCGCGGTAGACGTAGGCCAGGATCTCGGCGACGGCGACGAACGCTTCCACCGGAATGACGCTGTCGACCTCGACCGCCGCCAGCACCTCGGCCAGATCGGGATCGGTACGGACCTTGACGCCGTGGGCGAAGGCCAGTTCCAGGATCTGCTCGGCGATGGCGCCGCGTCCCGAGGCGGTGACCTTGGGCAGTTCGGGCCGATCGGGATCGTAGCTCAGCGCCACCGCGACGGCGCGCCGTCCCGGCTTCGATCCGGCTGATGCCGTCTCGGACTCGGCCTGTTCGTTCCACAGGTCCTTGCCGCTCATTATTCCTAGCCCTCAAGTGCCGGGCGCCAACACCGGCCAAGCCGCAAGCTTTGGCCGGGCGCGCTTAAAATTCCTTTAAGCGGCGCCGCTTTACCGAATCTTAAAGGCGGCGGCGGATAATGACGATGGCGAGTCAGGTCCGCGCGCCGCCGGCATTGGGCGCCGTCCGTGGGCAAGAGGTTGGGCGATGTACGAAGATCTGGGCATTTTCAAAGTCACCAGGGCGATGATGGACTGGGTCGCCCAGCGCCAGGAGGTGGTGGCCGACAACATCGCCAACGCCAATACGCCGCGCTATCTGCCCAAGGATGTCAAGCCGCTCAGTTTCAAGGACGTGCTGGCGGGGACCGAGGCCCGATCGGTGACGGCCACGGCTACCGACGCCCGACACATCGTGCCGCAGATGGGGCCGGACCCGTTCAAGACCGTGACCCAGCGCAAGACGTATGAATCGACCCCCGATGGCAACGCCGTCATCCTGGAAGAACAGATGGCCAAGCTGGGCGAGGCCGGCGACAAGTACAACACCGCCACCGCCCTGTTTCAGAAGTATCAGAAGATGATCCGTACCGCGCTGGGAACTCGTTAAGGAACCGCCATGGACGAGCTGACCAAAAGCACCAATATCGCCATATCCGGCATGAAGGCGCAGACCCAGCGGCTGCGCGTCATCTCGGAGAATCTGGCCAACGCCGATTCCACCGCGCAGACTCCCGACGGCCTGCCCTATCGCCGCAAGGTCATCACCTTCCGCAACGAGCTGGACCGCGCCACCGGCACCACCCTGGTCAAGGTCGATAAGGTGCGGGGCGACAGTGCCGAGTTCCAGCGTCGCTATGATCCCAAACATCCCGCCGCCGACCGCGACGGCTATGTGTTGGCTCCCAACGTCAATCCGCTGATCGAGTTGATGGACATGCGCGAAGCCCAGCGCAGCTACGAGGCCAACATGAACGTCATCAACACCTCTCGCACCATGATGTCGCGCACGGTGGACATGCTCCGTTAATCAAGGATGGGGCGCCGGGGCGGCGCACCTGCTAGGATCGCAAGGTCATGACCAGAATCACCGACGCCATTTCCGCCTATACCAACGCCGCCAACCCGCTGGGCGGGGCGGACCGCGCCGCCAAGGGCGATGACGGGATCGGCACCGATTTCGCCAGCGTGCTGAAGGACGCCGCCAAGATGGCCATCGGCACCGCCAAGGGGGCGGAGCAATCATCGCTGTCGGCGGTGGCCGGCAAGGCCGATATCCGGGAAGTGGTCGCCGCCGTCGCCAATGCCGAGATGACCCTGGAAACGGTGGTCAACGTGCGCGACAAGGTGATCAACGCCTATAACGAAATCCTTCGCATGCCGATCTGAGGCCGGGGGCCCGCCATGACCGAGGCCGAACTGATCGACATCGCCCGTGAATCGATCATGGTCATGATCAAGGTCGCGGCGCCGACGCTGCTGACCGGTTTGGCGGTCGGGCTGCTGATCTCCATCTTTCAGACGCTGACCCAGATTCAGGAACAGACGCTGACCTTCGTTCCGAAGATGCTGCTGGTGTTCGCCTCGATGATCCTGTTCCTGCCGTTCATGCTGAACACACTGATCGACTTTTGGAAAGCGGTCATGGATCGCGTCATCGCCGGCAGCGGCTGATGCTGACCGAGCTTGTGCAACTCGATGTCTTCCGCTTTTTCCTGGTGTTCACCCGTGTCGGTGCTGCGCTGATGCTGGTGCCGGGAATTGGCGGCCAACTGGTGTCGTCGCGCATCCGCCTGTGGTTTACCCTGGCCTTGTCCTTCCTGATGCTGCCGCTGGTGGCGGGTGAGCTGCCGGTGACGCCCAAGACGATCGGAGGCATGCTGGTGCTGGTGTTCGGCGAGGTGGTGATCGGGGCTTTCATGGGGACGGTGGTGTCGCTGATCATGTCGGCGATCAACGTTGCCGGGGCGATGATCGGCTATCAGACCGGGCTGACCAACGCCTTCTCCTTCGACCCCATCGCCCAGCAGCAGAGCCAATTGCTGACCGGATTTCTCTCCAATCTGGCGCTGTTGGCCATCTTCATGACCGATCTTCACCACCTGATGTTCCAGGCCATCATCGAGTCCTATGCCCTGTTCCATCCCGGCCAACCGCTGCCGTTCGGCGATTTTTCCGAGGCGCTGTCGCACCTGCTGACCGAAAGCTTCCGTCTGGGGCTGCAATTCTCGGCACCGTTGGTGGTGTTCGGTCTGGTGTTTTATGCCGGTCTCGGGCTGCTTAGTCGGCTGGTGCCGCAATTGCAGGTGTTTTTCGTCGCCCTGCCGGTGCAGGTGCTGGTCGGCCTGTGGATGCTGATGGTCAGCGTCCCGATGGTGATCTCGCTGTTCCTGCGCTTTTTCGAGAACGGCCTTGTGCCCTATATGGTTCCCAGGTGAGGCATGGCCGAGGAATCCGACGACAAATCAGAAGAACCAACAGGCCGAAAACTCGATCAGGCCCGTGACGAAGGCCAGGTGGCCCAGTCCCAGGAAATCAAGATCTGGGCCGGCCTGATGGGGGCGTTGGTGGTCGCGGGCATGATCGCTCCCGGCATGGCCACCGGCCTGAGGGAACAACTGCTGCCTTTCATCGAGCATCCCCACGACTTCGACATGGACCCCGGCGCGTTGGGGCGGACCCTGACGGCGCTGCTGATCCAAGTGCTGGAGCTGACGGCTCTGCCACTGGTGATGCTGATGGCGTTCGGCCTGATCTCGGCCGTATCCCAGAACGGCATCCTGTTCGTGCCCAAGCACCTGTTGCCCAAGTTCGACAAGATCAATCCCGTGGCGGGTCTTGGTCGCATCTTTTCCGTTCGTAATCTGGTCGAGTTCATCAAGTCGCTGCTGAAGGTCGGCGCCATCGGGCTGGTGCTGTACTGGGCGATCAAGCGCCACATGAACGAATTCGTCAGCCTGGCCGCCGTCGATATCATGGCGGTGCTCGCCTATCTCCAGGCCGAGGTCGTCCACCTGATAATCATCGTCATCCTGATGGTGACGGCCATGGCCGCCGCCGACTGGTTCTACCAGCGCTGGGCGTTCACCCAGAAGATGCGCATGACCAAGCAGGAGGTGAAGGACGAGCACAAGCAGACCGAAGGCGACCCCATGATCAAGAGCCGCCTGCGCGGCCTGCGCATGCAGCGCGCCCGCCAAAGAATGATGACGGCGGTGCCGAAGGCCGACGTGGTGGTGACCAACCCGACCCACTTCGCGGTCGCCTTGAAATACGACATGGAGACCATGAGCGCCCCGGTGCTGGTGGCCAAGGGCGCCGACCTGATCGCCAAGCGCATCCGCGAACTGGCCGACGAGCACGAGGTGCCCATCGTCGAGAATCCACCGTTGGCCCGCGCCCTGTTTTCCACCGTCGAGATTGACCAGGAGGTGCCGCCCGAGCACTACAAGGCGGTGGCCGAGGTGATCGGCTACGTCATGAAGCTGAAGGGCCGCCTTGCCCAGTGATCCCACCCCGTCCCGGCCGTCCCGGATCGCCGCCTTGATGGCCGGCGTCCTGCGCTGGCGCCGCAATCGGGGCCGAGGCGTCCTTGCCGCCAGTCTTGCCGGGGCGTTGGACTCCGAAAATCGCGCCGTCCTGGTGGTGGCGGGCGATGGCACCGAGTTGTTCCGCAATCAGGGCGCCCGGCGGTTGCTGGGCGGGGCGGCCGACCCGCTGGCGCCGCTGAAACGGCGCGCCGACGGCGATGACCGCGCGCTGTCCGAAATCGAACGCCTCGACGCCGCCGCCGCGGTGGGGGCGCCGCGCCGGACCGAGGTGGCGCTGGCCCTGGCGGGAGGGGGGCGCGAGTGGCTGGCGCTGGAGGTGCGGCCCGCCGGACCGGCGGGGGCGGTGGCCTGGGTCGCCGAGGATGTTTCCGCCCGGCGCGCCATCGAGGAGACGCTGCGGCGCGAGAACGAATTGCTGTCCGATTTCGTCGATTTCCTGCCGGTGGGGTGCTATTCCGCCGATGCCGACGGCACCGTGCGCTACGTCAATCAGCGTCTGGCCGAATGGCTGGGCAAAAGTTGCGACGAAATTGTCGGCCGGAATCTGGCCGAGGTGTTCGGCTCGGTTCCCAATCCCGAGGAGGAGCGGGCCGAACTGCGTCTGCGCGGTCGCAGCGGCGATATCTTTCAGGGATTGGTGGCGCATTCGGTGTTCGACGAGGGCGGCGAGATGTTCACCCGCTCGGTGGTGGTGCGCGATCTGGTGCCGGAACAGCAGTGGGAACGGGCGTTGCGCGCCGCCGAACGGCGTTTCCGCTGGCTGTTCGACGATGCGCCCGTCGGCATCGCCCTGGTCGATCTCGACGGCACCGTCGGCGCCTGCAATCTGGCGCTTCAGGCCATGCTGGGCATTGATCGCGACGACATGATCGGGCGGCCCGTCGCCGCCATCATCGCCGACGACAGCCGTTCCCAGGCCGCCGAGCAGTTGGGCAAGGTGATCCAGGGCTCGCAGCCCGGCACCCATCTCGAAGTGAAGCTGAAAGGGCGCCGCGACCTCATCGCCCAACTGTTCGTCAGCCCGTCGCACGAGGATGGCGACATTTCCGGGCTGGTGATCCATTTCATCGACGCCACCGAGCAGCGCAACCTGGAAGTCCAGTTCGCTCAAAGCCAGAAGATGCAGGCCATGGGCCAGTTGGCCGGCGGCGTCGCTCACGACTTCAATAACCTGCTGACCGCCATGATCGGCTTTTGCGATCTGCTGCTGCAACGCCACGGTGCCGGCGATCCCAGCTTCGCCGACATCATGCAGGTCAAGCAGAACGCCAATCGCGCCGCGTCGCTGGTGCGCCAACTGCTGGCGTTCTCGCGCCGCCAGGCGTTGCAGCCGCGCCTGCTCAACGTCACCGACGCCCTGGCCGAACTGTCCAACCTGCTGCGCCGCCTGCTGGGCGAGACCATCGAGCTGCGCATGGTCCACGGCCGCGCCCTGGGGCTGGTGCGGGTCGATCCCGGTCAGTTCGATCAGGTCATCATCAATCTGGCGGTCAATGCCCGCGACGCCATGCCGGGCGGCGGGGCGCTGACCATCCGCACCAATGCGGTCAAGGTCGAACACCCGGTGCAGCGCGGTCCCGAGCTGATGCCGGCGGGCGAATACGTGCTGATCGAGGTGGCCGACACCGGTACCGGCATCGGCAAGGAGAATCTGGCCCGCATCTTCGAGCCGTTCTTCTCGACCAAGGAGGTGGGGGCCGGTACCGGCCTCGGCCTGTCCACCGTCTATGGCATCGTGCGCCAGACCGACGGCTTCGTCTTCGTGGAAAGCGAGCCGGGCCAGGGCGCCACCTTCACCATCTACCTGCCGCGCATCGACGCCGAACCCGCCGCCGAGGCACGTCGTCCTCCCGCCCAGACCGACGAATCCACCGCCGATCTCACCGGCAGCGGCACCATCTTGCTGGTCGAGGACGAGGACGCGGTGCGGATGTTCGGCTCGCGGGCGCTGCGCAACAAGGGCTACACCGTCATCGAGGCCCGTTCGGGCGAGCAGGCGGTCGAGGTGCTGCGCGGCGAGGACGCCATCGACGTGCTGATTTCCGACGTGGTGATGCCCGGCATGGATGGCGTCACCCTGGCGCGGCTGGTGCGCATCGAGCGGCCCCACATCCGGATCATTCTGATTTCGGGCTACTCCGAGGACGTCGCCCGCGACGGTATCGATCCCGACGAGGGTATCCACTTCCTGCCCAAGCCGTTTTCGCTCAAGCAACTGGCCGGCGCGGTCAAGCAGGTGATGGAACGGTGACGCTCAAGGCGTCGGTTCGGCCGCCGCCGCTGCCGGGAGGGTGAAGTGGAAGGTCGAGCCGACGCCCGGCTCGGATTCCACCCATATGGTCCCGCCGAAGCGGCGGACGATACGCCGGCACAGGGCCAGCCCGACGCCGGTTCCCTCGGCGCCGCCGTTGGGTTGAAGTCGCTGGAAGATGACGAATATCTTCTCGAAATACTGCGCCTCGATGCCGATGCCGTTGTCGGTCACGGAAAACCGCCACATGTCCTTCGGTTCGCGGCTGGCGGTGATGGTGACGCGCAACGCCCGGTCGGGATGGCGGTATTTGACGGCGTTGCCCAGCAGGTTCTGAAACAGGCTGGTGAGCTGGGTGTCGTCGGCCAGCACGGTGGGCAACGGCCCGACGATCACCTCGCCGCCGACCTCGCCGAGCGTTTGGCCCAGATTCTCCAGCGCCGCCGCCATCGCCTCGTCGGCGGAAACGGCCTCCAGCGCCCGGCCCTGGCTGGATACGCGGGCGTAGTCCAGCAGATCGAGAATCAGGTGGGTCATCCGCTTGCCGCCGTTGACGATGAAGTCGATGAAGTCGTCGGCGTCGCCGTCGAGGCGCCCGTGATACCGCCGTTTCAGCAGTTGGGCGTAATGGGTCATTTCGCGGAGCGGCGTTTGCAGGTCGTGCGAGGCGACATAGGCGAACTGCTCCAGGTCGGCATTGGATGCGGTCAGCAAATCCACCGACCGTCGCAACTCGTCCTCGCGCCGCCAGATGGTCTCGGCCATGGCGACGAAGGCGTCTTCCAGCGTCGCGATCTCGGTGGCGGGCAAGTGCAGTCGCCGGATGGTTCGTTCCCCCTTGCGCATGTGGTCGGCCAATTCCGCCAGCTTGCGCAGATCGTCGGTCAGACGGCGCGCCATCCACCAAGCGAACACCGTCCCGGCCAGAATCGCTCCGACGGTATAGAGAACGCCGTCCCGCATGACGCCCCGCAGGTTCAGCGCCAGGGTCTTGCGGGTCACGCCGGCCCGCGCCCAGCCGATCTGCCGACCCGCCGAGACGATCGGCGCCGCGGCTTCCAGCATCAAGCCGGTATCGACGGTGAACCGCTCCTCGGCGGGGCCCGACAACAGCGACAGGCTGACCGGGTCGGTGACGTAAAGGCCCAGCTTGCTGTCGTCGGTGTGGCCGACCACGCGGCCGTGGCGATCCACCACCATGGCATAAAGCACGTCGGGATAGCCGCGGATCGAGCCGATCACCTCGGCCAGTCCCTCGACGTCGTCGGCCAGCACCCACGACACGCTGTTGACGGCGATCAGCCGCGCCAGCCCAATTCCGTGATCGGCCACCTCGGCCGCCAGCGTCGCCCGTTGTCGCAGCACGAGGTCGCCGACGAACATCGTCATCATCACGGCATGGACGGCGGCAATCCCTAGCACCAGACGTCGAAGCAGCGAGCGTCGCGCCAGGGTCCGAAGAACAACGGGCAATTCCGTCATGGCAGGTCAACCTGTCGGACGTTGGCATTGAACCAGGCCAGGAAATCGATGACCGGCCGGTAGGTTCCATCGTCGGCGGCCTCGAATCTGGACAGCGGCATACGTGCCAGCAGCATCCGCCCCTCTTCCGACTCGTGCAGGGTGAACAGCATCCGTCCGATCTTGTCCACAAGGGCCGGGGGGATGTCGTCGCGCACGACCAGGCCGTTGTTGGGCAGGGTGGGCGTTTCCCACTTGACCTTCATCTGCGCCGCCTTTTCCGGCTCGTCCATCTGAAACTTGCGCCAAGGTGGCGGCCAGGTGGCGCCGGCGGCGACGTTGCCCAGATAGACGTTCATGATCGACGATTCCTGGGAGCCGACGAACCGGTTGTCCACCTGTCGCGTCACATCCAGCCCATGCTGTCGCAGGAAGGCCTGCGGCAGCATGGTCGCGGCCAGGGCGGTAGGGGCGGGGTAGCTGACGGCCTTGCCGCGAAGATCGGTGATGTCGGCCAGCGGGCTGTCCCGCCGGACCAGGATGATGCCGCGAAACTGGTCGTCGTCGCCCATCTTGCCGAACACGCGATAGCCCCGAGGCAAGGACATCACGGTCTGATAGGGGTTGGGCAGGGCAAAGGCGTAGCGGCGGGCGTAAAGCTTGGCCTCGAAGGCGGCGTAATTGCGCGACGCCTCCAATTCCAATCGCTCGCCGTCAAGACGGGCGTTGAGATAATCGACCAGCGGCTGATAGACGGCGAAAAGGGTTTCGGGGTTGTGAAGGGGGTGCACGCCGAACAGGTAGATGCTTTTGCCCTCGGCCGGCTTCTCCGAGTAGCTGGGCGCATAGTCGGGTGGATCGTCACCGCAACCCAGAACCGCCAGAACCAACGCACCGGCAATCAATCGACCAAGCCTGACCGCGATACCTCGCAGCATGGCGTCCCCGTTTGTCACGCCCCCAAGATCATAGGATAGACCTCCGCGGCACCCGAGGCCACCGGCTTGTGTGGTAGCAATTCGCTGCCTGGCCGATGGCCCCGGTTAATCAAGCCGCCGCCAAAAACACATCGGGAACATATGTGAACATTTGGCTTGCGATCGAGAACGAACGGTGTACTGTAATGGCCATTGCGGAACCGTCCGGTTCGGGATAGATGAAGGGGAACGGCCATGTCGCAGGCTGCATTGCGTCTCGTGGACAAGGATACCATGGATAGACAGAAGGCTTTGGAAGCCGCCGTCAGCCAGATCGAGCGGGCGTTCGGCAAGGGTTCGATCATGCGGTTGGGCCAGAAGGATTCGGTGGTCGAGACCGAGGTGGTCTCCACCGGCTCGCTCGGCCTCGACGTGGCGCTGGGCATCGGCGGCGTGCCGCGCGGACGCATCATCGAGATCTACGGACCGGAAAGCTCGGGCAAGACCACGCTGGCGCTGCACATCATCGCCGAGGCCCAAAAGAAGGGCGGCGCCTGCGCCTTCGTCGATGCCGAGCATGCCCTCGATCCCAGCTACGCTCGCAAACTGGGGGTCAATCTCGAAGACCTGCTGATCAGCCAGCCCGATGCCGGCGAGCAGGCGCTGGAAATTTCCGACACCCTGGTGCGTTCCGGTGCCGTCGATGTGCTGGTGGTGGACTCGGTCGCTGCCCTGGTGCCGCGCGCCGAGTTGGAAGGCGAGATGGGCGACAACCACATGGGCCTGCATGCCCGGCTGATGAGCCAGGCGCTGCGCAAGCTCACCGGGTCGGTGTCCAAGTCCAAGACCATCGTCATCTTCATCAACCAGATCCGCATGAAGATCGGCGTCATGTTCGGCAATCCGGAGACCACCACCGGCGGCAACGCGCTCAAGTTCTATGCGTCGGTGCGCATGGAAATCCGCCGTGTCGGCGCCATCAAGGACCGCGACGAGGTGGTGGGCAACCAGACTCGGGTCAAGGTGGTGAAGAACAAGCTGGCGCCGCCGTTCAAGGTGGTCGATTTCGATATCATGTACGGCGAGGGCGTGTCCAAGACCGGCGAACTGATCGACCTCGGCGTCAAGGCCGGGGTGGTGGAGAAGTCGGGGGCGTGGTTCTCCTACAACTCGACCCGCATCGGCCAGGGCCGCGAGAACGCCAAGCAGTTTCTCAAGGACCATCCCGACATGGCCGCCGAGATCGAATCCGCCATCCGTCAGAACGCCGGCCTGATTTCCGAGGCTCTGGCCGCCGGACCCGGTGATCTCGACGGCACTCCCACCGAAGACTGAACCGTTCGGCCGGTCCCTCTCTCCTCGCGGGAAGGGACCGGCCGAGGGACGGCTTGATCCGGCGCCGTGATGGCCGTTACGGTGCCGAGGCGGCTTCCCTGCGGCTTGTGCGCGGCGCCGTCACCCCCTAATATCGCCCGCTGATTTCCCTGCCTTGGAGGATTCGACGGTGAAACCCCTCAGCCGACTGCTTGCCGCCATCGCCGCCCTGTTCATCGCCAACACCGCCTCGGCGGCGGACGATGGCTACAAGATCGATCAGGTGCTGGGACGGCCCGACGCGCCGGTCACCATCATCGAGTACGCCTCCACCACCTGTCCCCATTGCGCCGCCTTCCACAAGACCACCCTGCCGCGCCTCAAGGCCGAGTGGCTCGATACCGGGCGGGCCAAGCTGATCTATCGCGACTTTCCCACCGGTCCCCAGGGGCTCTCGGTTGGCGCCTCGATGATCGCCCACTGCGCCGGCCCCGAGCGCTATTTCGGTCTGCTCGGCCTGATCATGGACCAGCAGGAGCGTTGGACCTCGTCGCAGAACCCGTTGGCCGAACTGAAGAAGCTCGCCAAGCTGGCCGGCATGGGCGAGGACAAGGTCGATGCCTGTCTTGCCCGGCAGGATCTGGCCAACGCGATTTCAGCCCGTGCCCGCGACGCGGTCGACAAGTACGGCATCGACGGCACTCCGGCCTTCGTGGTTGCCGGCAAGGTGATGCCGGGTGCCCAGCCGTTCGAGGCGTTGGACAAGGCCTTGAAAGCCGCCGGCAAGTAGCCTGGAATAAGGGGCCGTACCGGGGTGATCCAGTTCGCCAAGCTGCGGGTGTCGGGGTTCAAGTCCTTCGTCGACCCCGCCGAACTGCTGATCGAACCCGGCATGACCGGAGTGGTTGGTCCCAATGGCTGCGGCAAGTCCAACCTGATCGAGGCGTTGCGCTGGGTGATGGGGGAGACCTCGGCGCGGCAGATGCGCGGCGGCGAGATGGACGACGTCATCTTCGGCGGCACATCGGGCCGCCCCGCCCGCAATGTCGCCGAGGTGGCGCTGGCGCTCGACAATACCGCCCGCACCGCGCCACCTCACTTCGACCGCGACGATATCGAGGTCATGCGGCGTATCGAGCGGGGCAGCGGCTCGCTCTACCGTATCAACGGCCGCGAGACCCGCGCGCGCGATGTCCAGCTGTTGTTCGCCGACGCCGCCACCGGCGCCCGGTCGTCCGGATTGGTCAGCCAGGGCCGGGTCGGCGCCCTGATCAATGCCAAGCCGGCCGACCGCCGCCTGCTGCTGGAAGAAGCCGCCGGCATTTCCGGTCTCTATTCCCGCCGTCACGAAGCCGAACTGCGCCTGGGCAACGCCGAGAGCAATCTCGGGCGGCTGGACGACGTCCTCGCCACCTTGGACGAACAGCTGAAATCGCTGCAAAAGCAGGCGCGTCAGGCCAACCGCTATCGTACCCTGTCCGACCAGATCCGCCGTCTCGAAGCCCAGGTGCTCTATCTCGGCTGGCTGGCGGCGCTGACGGTGATCGATGCCGCCCGGATCGCCCTGCGGGAGGCCGACCGGGCGGTGGACTCGGCTACCGCCGCCGCCGCCGCCGCCGCCACCGTTCAGGCCGATGTCGCCGCCGGATTGCCCGCCCTGCGTCAGGCCGATGCCGCCGCCGCCCTGGCGCTGCAGAAACTTGCCACCGAACGCGAACAGCTGGAGGTCGAGGCCGGCCGGCTGGCGGAGTTGCGCACCGAACTTGACCGCCGCCTTGCCCAAATTGCCGCCGACCTGCTGCGCGAGGAAGCCCGCGCCGCCGATGCCGACCAGGCCGTTGCCCGTCTTGACCACGAACGCCGGGACCTGGCGGCGGCGGCGGACGGGGAGGCCGAGGCTCGCGCCGCCGCCACCGCCCAGGTGGAGTTGGCCGCCGCCGTGGTCGCCGCGCTGGAACACGATCTCGCCGTCGCCATGGAGGAGGTCGCCGCCGCCGACGCCGAGCGCGCCGCCGCGTTGCGCCGCTTGCAGGAGGTCGAGGGTCGGCGTGACCGTTTGCAGGAACGGTTGGAGCAGGTCGATCGTCAGCGCGTCCAACTCGATACCGAAAGCGTCGACCGCGCCGATCTCACCGGTCTGGAGATGGAGCTTGAGGGGGCGGCGGAATTTCTCGAAGAATCGCGCCTTCAGGCCGAAGCCGCCGACCGCCGTCGGGTCGAGGCCCAGGCCGTCCGCGACAGCGCCCGCGACGCGCTACAGGCCGCCGCCGCGGCCCGATCGCGCTTGCAGGCCGAGGCCGATGGTCTGCGTCAGGTTCTGGCCCAGGGCCAGCCCGGCGGTCATCGGCCGGTGCTGGAAGACGTTTCGGCGCCGAGCGGATTCGAGCCGGCATTGGCGGCGGCACTGGGCGATGATCTTGGCGCCCCGCTTGATCCGGCGTCGCCGTTGCACTGGGACGATTTAGGGCCGCTGGACAATCCCCCCGCCCTGCCCGAGGGAGCGGAGCCGCTGGCGCGCTTTGTCACCGCGCCGCCGCAACTGGCGCGCCGGTTGTCCCAGGTGGGACTGGTCGCCGATGCCGCCGCCGGCCCGCGACTGCGAGCCGAGTTGGCGGTGGGGCAACGTCTGGTCAGCCGTGACGGTGATCTTTGGCGGTGGGATGGCTTGACCATGCGGGCCGGCGCTCCCAGCGCCACCGCGTTACGGCTGGCCCAGCGCAATCGGCTGCGCGAGTTGGACGCCGGGCTGGCCGACGCGGTCCTGGGGGTCGAAGACGCCGAATCCGCCGCCGCCGCCGCCGCCGCCGCCGTGCAGCAGGCCTCCGACGACGAGCGTCAGGCGCGCGAGGCGGTTCGTCAGGCCGAGGCCGAGGCCGCCAAGGCCCGCGACGCTCATGCCAAGCTGGCCCAGCGCTTCGCCTCCTATGAATCCCGGGTTGCCGCTCTCGACGGCCAGCGCGCCGCCGCCGCCGCCGACTTCACCCAGGCTGAGGCCGACCTGACCGAGGCGCAGCAGGTGGTGGCGGGTTTCCCCCAATCCGGCGACGGCCGCGACCGGGTCAATACCCTGCGCGCCGCCTTGGCGGAAAAGCGCTCCACCCTGGTGGAAGAGCGATCCGGCCTTGACCGCCTGATCCGCGAGGCGGCGGACCGGCGTCGGCGGCTCGACGCGGTGGACGCCGACGCCGCCTCGTGGCGCGGCCGCGCCGATGCCGCTCGCGCTCACGTCAAGGATCTCGAGGAACGCCGCCGCGCCGCCGCGGCGGAAAGCGACCGCCTCGCCGCCCTGCCCGATACCCTGGCCGGGCGCCGGGCCGAACTGCTCGATCGCCTCGCCGCCGCCGAGGCTGACCGGCGGGCCGGCGCCGATGCGCTGGTGGTGGCGGAACAGGCATTGGCCGAGGCCGACCGCGCCATGCGTGCCGCCGAGGCGGCGCTGTCCGCCGCCCGCGAGGAGCGCATCCGTCGCGAGGCCGCGGTTACCGCCGCCGATCACGACTGCCGCGCGGTCGCCGCCCGTATCGCCGAGCGACTGGATCTGTCTCCCGAGCAACTGCGCGATACCGCTGGTCTGGTGGAAAGTGAACGTCCCGACCCGGAAGAGCTGCAGCGCAAGCTGGATCGTCTGGCGCGCGAGCGCGACGGCATGGGGCCGGTCAACCTTCGGGCCGAGCAGGAGGTCGAGGAGCTGAGCGCCCGCATCAACGGCATGATCGCCGAGAAAAATGATCTGGTCGGTGCCATTGCCCGGTTGCGCCACGGCATTGCCGAGCTCAACCGCGAGGGCCGGGAACGGCTGCTGGCGTCGTTCCAGGCGGTGGACCGCCACTTCCGCGAATTGTTCGTCAAGCTGTTCGGCGGTGGTCGTGCCCATTTGGCCCTGACCGAATCCGCCGACCCGCTGGAAGCCGGGCTGGAAATCATGGCCAGCCCGCCGGGCAAGCGGCTGCAGCAGTTGTCGCTGCTGTCCGGCGGCGAGCAGGCGTTGACGGCGTTGGCGCTGCTGTTCGCGGTGTTCATGACCAATCCGGCGCCGATCTGCGTACTCGACGAGGTCGACGCGCCGTTGGACGACGCCAATGTCGATCGCTTTTGCTCCCTGGTGGAAGGCATCGCACGGGCAACCCGCACCCGCTTCCTCATCGTCACCCATCACCGCATGACCATGTCGCGCATGGACCGGCTGTACGGCGTCACCATGGCCGAACGCGGCGTGTCGCAACTGGTTTCGGTCGATCTCGCCCAGGCCGAGGCGCTGCGGGACAAGGTCGTGGGGTGACGCCACCCCTTCGGGTTGGACGATTTCTTCCGCGACGCAATATCCGTGGTCGTCGCGCCGGGGGCTGCGCCTTGAATTCTCTTGCCAAAACAGACGGTTAGCCAATGCGGTTTCCGGCCTTGACACGGGTGGGCCTACCCCTTATGGTGCCCGCGCTTTTGGCACCACGAGCGCCAGAAGGGGGAATATCGAGGACGCGATCCCATGACCGATCCCGAGACGCCTCCGTCGCTGGAAGACCTCGATGCCCGATTGCGCGCGGCGCGCGCACGGGAGGAGGAGGACTCGGGTCGCGGACCGGAACGGCGGGGACGCCCGACCGGAATGGGACTGGGGCTTCGCATCGGCGTCGAGCTGGTGGCGGCCGTGCTGGTGGGGACTGGGATTGGCTGGGTATTGGATTCCTGGCTTAGGACCGCCCCCTGGCTTATGGTGCTGTTTCTGCTCCTGGGTGGAGCGGCCGGAGTGATGAACGTTCACCGCGTCATGCGGGGGATGGACGAAACGGTCGGTCTCGGCCAGGCACAGCGACGGGCCGGGCAGACGAAAGACCATTGAGAGGGGCAACGCAGTGGCTAATCCGATCGAGCAGTTCAAGATCCAGCCGTTGGTCCCGCTTAAGGTGGGTGGCGTGGACATTTCGTTCACCAACTCGTCGGCCATGATGGTGCTGTCGGTCTGCGCGATCACCTTGTTCCTGACCCTGTCGGTGCGGTCGCGCTCGCTGGTGCCGGGCCGCTGGCAGTCCATGGCCGAGGTCTTCTACGAATTCATTGCCGGCATGTTGCGCGACAACGTGGGGTCGGAGGGGCGCAAGTATTTCCCCTTCATCTTCTCGCTGTTCATGTTCGTGCTGTTCGGCAACCTGCTGGGCATGATGCCGATCCCGGTGATCGGCTTCACCTATACCAGCCATGTGATCGTGACCTTCGCCATGGCGGCGTTCGTGTTCGTCGGCGTCACCATCATCGGCTTCGCCCGCCACGGCACCCATTACCTGCGCATGTTCTTTCCCGAGGGGGCGCCGATCGCCACCGCGGTGATCCTGATCCCCATCGAGCTGATTTCCTATTTCTCGCGCCCCTTCAGCCTCGCCGTCCGTCTGTTCGCCAACATGACGGTGGGCCACATCATCCTCACGGTGATGGGCGGCTTCGTGGTGTCGCTGGGCGCGTTTTATCTGGTTCCGGGCGTGGTGCCCTTCGCCTTCCTGTCGGCGGTAACGGTGCTGGAATTCGGTATCGCGCTGTTGCAGGCCTACGTCTTCACCATCCTGTCGTGCATCTATCTGCACGACGCCATCCACATGCACTGACCTTAACCCTTTGTTCCGTTTGTCCTGAAGGAGTTGATTACATGGAAGCGAGCGCTGCTAAGTTGATCGGTGCCGGTCTGGCCGCCATCGGCATGATCGGTTCGGGTATCGGCGTCGGCAACATCTGGTCGAGCCTGATCGCCACCGTTGGCCGCAACCCCTCCGCCAAGGCCAATGTCGAGCTGTACGGCTGGATCGGCTTCGCGGTGACCGAGGCGATCGCGCTGTTCGCCCTGGTCGTCGCCCTGATGATCCTGTTCGCCTAAGGCGAAGCGTCTCCTTCGGAACGGCATGACGCCGCGGCGGGACTCCGTTGGTTCCGTCGCGGCTGGTCGCCGGTCCGAAGTTTTCCGGGTTATCGGACCACCCCGCCCAGGAGTTCGGGATGCCTCAATTCGATCCCACCTATTTCGCGCCCCAGCTTTTCTGGCTGGCGCTCACCTTCGTCACGCTGTACCTGCTGATGACGTGTGTCGCGCTGCCCAAGATCGGCGCCGTGCTCGAAGAACGCCAACGCAGGATCGACGACAACCTCGACAAGGCCGCTCAACTCAAGGCCGAGGCGGAATCCGCCGTGGCCGCCTATGAGCGTGCCCTGGCCGACTCCCGCGCTCATGCCCATGCGGTGATCAAGGAGGCGGCCGACCGCCTCGCCCATGACGCCGAGGAACGCAACAAGGCACTGGCTGCCCGTCTCGCCGATAAGATCAAGGCTGGCGAGACCCGCATTGCCGCCGCCAAGGACAAGGTGCTGGCCAACGTCCGCGATATCGCCCTGGAGGTCGCCGGCGCCGCCATCGACCGTCTGGTCGGGTCCGCCGCCGACGCGGCGAAGCTGGACGGCGCCGTCGCCGCCGCCCTCAAGGAGCACGGCAAATGATCTCCACCGCCTTTGCCGCCGCCGCCGAACACGGCGCCGCCGTGGCCGAACATGCCGCCCATCACGGCCCGTTCTACACCGAGGCCCACTTCTGGGTCGATGTCGCCTTCATTCTGGTGGTCGCCCTGGCCTATCGGCCGGTGTCGCGCGCCATCGCCGCCGGACTCGACGCCCGCGCCGCCAAGATCAAGTCCCGTCTCGACGAGGCCCACCGTCTGCGCGAAGAGGCCCAGGAACTGCTGGCGACCTATCAGCGCAAGCAGCGTGACGCCATGAAGGAAGCCGAAGAGATCATCGCCCACGCCAAGTCCGAGGCCGAGCGTCTGGCGGTGCAGGCCGCCAAGGATCTGGAAGTCAGCATGAAGCGGCGCGAGCAGATGGCGATCGATCGTATCGCCCAGGCCGAGGCCCAGGCGCTCAAGGAAGTGCGGAACCTTGCCGTCGACGTCGCCATCGGCGCGGCGCAAAAGGTGATCGGCGAAAGCCTGTCGGCCGCCCAGACCGGCTCGCTGGTCGACAACGCCATCAAGGCACTGCCCGGCCAGTTGCACTAGAGTTTCCCGCATTTAAGCTGAAACGGAAAATCGGGAAACTCTTGAGCCAGAGCGGCGTTTGAGCCATGAAAAAGCGAAGCTTTTTCGTACAACCAGAATCCTAGAGTGCTTCAGCTTGAAGCTGAAGCACTCTAGGACAAGTCGGCACCGGGTCAAAGACAGCCCCCGTCGGGAAACCGGCGGGGGTTTTGGTTGGTGAAATCGCCGCCGCGTTCAGTTGGCGGGCTGGTTTTGCAGGGGGGCGGGCGGGGACGGTGGAGCGGATGGGCCGATATCGACCCGGCCCCACAGGAACAGCCCCGCCATCAGCATCACCAGCACCGCGCCGACCAGAATGAAGTATTTCGGTCCGAGCCCGAATTCACGGGACATCTCGGCGAGATCGCGCAGCGCGCCCATCGGCTTATCCTTCTGCGATGACCTCTATTTTAGGGCGATCCGCGGCGAAACCCCTAGAGTATTCACCGTGGCCCGGGAATATGTCGTCCAAGCCGGGCCAGCGCCTCGCGCAGTTCGGGGTCTTCAACCTCGGCCAGACGGGCCTCGCGGGCCGGATCAGCGGCGACGGTGCCGGCGCCGGGAGGCGGAAGCGGCCGCCGGGGGGGCTCGGGCAGGGGGCCTTGCTGCAGCCGCAGCTTCGCCACCGCCGCCCAGCCGAAATAGCCGTTGATGCGCTCCAGGATCAATGGTTCGAGATGCTGCACTTCCAGCGCGAACGCGCCGGAATCGACCTTGACCATCAGGGTGCCGCCGGTGCGTTCCTTGGGTGGGAACTTGATGCGCAGCGGCAAGGTATGGGTGGCGACCGCCGAGCCGACAATGGCCGGCCAGTCCACCACCAGGGCGCCACCGGCAAAGCCGTGACGGCCGAATACCGGCCGCGTCACCCGATCGCTGGCCACGGCGACGGCAACCATGCCATAGCCGCGGCGATCGTCCTGGGGCTTGGTCGGGGGTGTTCGAATGGTCATGATCGACCATACCGCAGCCGGCGAATTTGCACTATCCTCGCGCCATGGAACCCGCCGATCTCGTCCTTCGCCTGCTCGCCTGGTACGACCGCGCCCGGCGTGCGCTGCCCTGGCGCGCCCTTCCGGGCGAAGTTGCCGATCCCTATCGCGTCTGGCTGTCCGAGGTCATGCTGCAGCAGACCACGGTGGCGGCGGTAGTGCCCTATTTCCAGGCGTTTATCGCGCGGTGGCCCACGGTGGCGGCGCTGGCCGCCGCGCCGGTGGACGAGGTGATGGCTCAGTGGGCGGGGTTGGGCTACTACGCCCGCGCCCGCAATCTGCACCAGTGCGCGCGCACCGTGGCACAATGGCGCCAGGGATGTTTTCCCGATGACATGGGGGCGCTGCGACAACTGCCCGGCATCGGCGACTACACCGCCGCCGCCATCGCCGCCATTGCCTTTGGCCGCCGGGCGGTGGTCGTGGACGGTAATGTCGAACGGGTGATGGCGCGTTTGTTCGCGGTGACCGATCCGCTGCCCAAGGTCAAGCCCCGGCTCAAGGAGCTGGCGGCGACATTGACGCCGGCTGAACGGCCCGGCGACTATGCCCAGGCGGTAATGGACCTGGGCGCCACCATCTGTACCCCCAAGAGTCCGGCTTGTGGCATCTGCCCATGGATGGAAGGCTGCCGGGGGCGCGCCGCCGGCATCGCCGCCGGGCTGCCGGCAAAGGTGGCCAAGGCCGAGCGGCCGATCCGGCGCGGCATCGCCTTCTGGACGCTGGCCCGCGATGGGGCCGTGTTACTGCGGCGCCGGCCGCCGCAAGGGCTGCTGGGCGGGATGATGGAGGTCCCTTCGACCCCATGGCGATCCGAGGGTTGGACCCTGGAGACCGCCGCCGCCGAGGCGCCGGTGGCCGCCGCCGCCCTGGCGGGCGACTGGCGCCTGTTGCCCGGCGTGGTGCGCCACACCTTCACCCATTTTCATTTGGAGCTGGCGGTGGCCACCGGGCGCTCGAATGCGGCCAATGCCGCGCGCGGGCTGTGGTGCCCGCTCGACCGCCTTGCCCAACAGGCGTTGCCGACGGTGATGCGCAAGGTGGTCAGTCACGCCCTGGCCAAGGCCTATTGAACGGAGTTCCCATGCGAAGCATTGCACTCGCCGCCGCCCTGACGCTGCTATTGGCCGCTGCCGCCGAGGCCCAGACCGGCGGCAAGGCTCAACCGGCGGCCAAGCCCGATCCCACCGAACGTCTAATCCTGACGCCGCCCGCCGGTTGGCAGGCCGGTGGCACCAGCAGCAGCCAGACCAACCTGACCAATCACCTGTTTCCCGCGGGACAGACCGCCGAGAACTGGACCGAAATGCTGTCGATCCAGATCCTGGCCGATCCCCGCGCCGATCCCCGCGACCACATCCAGCGCATCGTCGAGGCTAGCCGCACCAATTGCGATGCCGCCGGTCCCAGTCCGGTGACCGAGGGGCTGGCCAACGGCTATCCGGTAGCGACGGTGACGGTGACCTGTACCAAGGGGCGCCAGAGCGGCATGGGTGGGCTGGTGGCGGTCAAGGCCATCCGCGGCGGCGCCGCGCTTTACGTCATCGAGCGGGTGTGGCGCGGCCCACCGTTCGAGCGCAACGAAGTGGTGCCGGTGCCGACCAATACGCTGCACGAATGGTCGGCGTTCCTGCGCGCGGTTTCGGTGTGCGACGCCGCCGATCCGGCCCGCCATCCCTGCCCGAAGTAGACCCGGCTATTTGCACACGGTGACGCCGTCGGCATCCAGGCAGATGATCTTGCGGTCGCCCAGCTTGGCCACCGACATGCCCTCCGAGCGGATGATCACCAGCTTCTCGCTGCCGATCCGGCCGAAGGTGTTGCCTTGGGAATCGCGGGTCAACACCACGGTTTCGCCGGCGATCTTGCCGAAGCGGCTGCCGTTCGGCCCCTGGAAGATGATGGTTTCGATGCCGTCGGAACAGCGGGCCCCGCCGCCGTGGGCAATGCAGGCGCCGGCGGCCATGGCCGTGGCCGGCGCGGCGGCGATCAGGGCGGCGGCGATAACCAGGGCGAGGCGCATGACGCTCTCCTCAATGCAGTTCGGCGCGGATCTTTTGACGCAATACGTCGATGGGCAGGAAATCGGCGGTGGCGCTGCCCGATCCCGCCTGGAAATGCCAGTAGGTCCAGCCGTTGCAGGCCGGGGCACCCTGAACCAGGGCACCGACCTTGTGGATCGAACCGCGATGGTCGTCGGTGATCAGGGTGCCGTCGGCGCGGACCTTGGCCACCTTGTCGCGGCGTACGCCGCCGAACAGCAGGTCGCCGGGGGTCAGCAGCCCGCGTTCCAGCACGGTGCCGAACGGGATGCGCGGTTCCGAGCGCTTGGAGGGGGTCAGCAGCACCGAAGGGTCGGCCACCGGGATCACCTTGGCGATGCGTTCGCGGGCGGCGGCGATGTATTCGGGATCACGCTCGCAGCCGATGAAGTTGCGGCCCAGCTTTTTCGCCACCGCCCCGGTGGTGCCGGTGCCGAAGAAGGGGTCCAGCACCACGTCGCCCGGCCGGGTCGCCGCCATGACGACGCGGTAGAGCAGGGATTCCGGCTTCTGGGTCGGATGGGTCTTGCGCCCGGCGCTTTTCAGCCGCTCGCCGCCGGTACACAGCGGCAGCGTCCAGTCGCTGCGCATCTGGAGATCGTCGTTGAGCGCCTTCATGGAATCATAGTTGAAGGTGTAGCGCGATTCCGCCGATTTGGCGCACCAGATCAGGGTTTCGTGGGCGTTGGTGAAGCGGGTGCCCTTGAAATTGGGCATGGGGTTCGATTTGCGCCAGACGATGTCGTTCAGCATCCAGAATCCCAGGTCCTGAAGGATACTGCCGACCCGGAAGATGTTGTGATAGCTGCCGATCACCCACAATCCGCCATCGTCCTTGAGAATGCGGCGCGCGGCGCGCAGCCAGTCGCGGGTGAAGGTGTCGTAGGCGGCGAAGTTGGAAAAGCGGTCCCAATCGTCATCGACGCCGTCCACTCGGGAATTGTCCGGGCGCAGCAGCTCGCCGCCCAATTGCAGGTTATAGGGCGGGTCGGCGAACACAAGGTCGACCGAACGGGCGGGCAGCGAGTCCATCAGCGCGATGCAATCGCCCGACAATATGGTGTTCAGGGGCAGGCTCATGGGACTCAATTTGAGTCAAACATCAGAGTCCGTCAAGAACCTATTGGAATCTAACGATTCATTCCCACAGGTTGTGGATAAGTGTGGGGCTAGAGCGGCATATATTGCGCCACCGGCGCGAACGAGCGGCGGTGATGGGGGGTTGGGCCCAGTCGTCGGAGGGCGTCGAGATGCTCGGCGGTGCCGTAGCCGGCATTGCGCTCCCAGCCGAAGCCGGGGTGGGCCAGTGCCAGATCCGCCATCAGCCGGTCGCGTCTGACCTTGGCCACCACCGAGGCGGCGGCGATGGACAGCGACTTGCCATCACCGCCGACGACGCAGCGCACCGGACAGGGCAAGCGGGGCGGACGGTTGCCGTCGACCAGGGCGTGATCGGCGGCGCGTCCCAGGGCGTCATAGGCGCGGCGCATGGCCAGCAGGGTGGCTTGCAGGATGTTGATGCGGTCGATTTCGGCAACATCGGCCTCGCCGAAGCCGATGACGGCGGTCTCGGGCAGCAGCGCCGCCAGGTCCTCGCGCAGCCGCTTCGACAGCTTCTTGGAATCGTCCAGGCGCCGCAACAGCGCCGCCGGCAGGCGGGCGACATCCAGGATCACGGCGGCGGCCACCACCGGTCCGGCCAGCGGCCCGCGGCCGACCTCGTCGATGCCGACGACGACGCCGCCCAGCTCAGATTCCAGAGCCAGGTCCGGCATGGATGTCATCCCTCCACGATTGCCGCCGCACCAGCCGCCGGGTGCGGCGCGCGGCGCGAGCCACCAGCAGGGCTTCGTCGCCGTACAGGCGACCGATCAGCTCGCGGAACGAGCCGACATGCACGGCGGCGACCCGGTGCATGCGCCGCATGGTAAAAAGCCAGAACGGCGACAATACCAGCGACAGCACCGCCACCGCCACCACCAGCTTGGTCTCGGACGCGGTGATCAGCCGCCCGGCCTTGGCGGTCTCGGCCAGCAGGAACGAGAACTCGCCCACCTGCGCCAGGGCGACGCCGGCCAGGAAGGCGCTGGGCCAGTCCTGACGCGCCAGCCGCAGCGCCGCCACGTTCAGCGCGGTCTTGAACAGCGTCACCATGGCCAGCAGAGTCACGACCGTACCGAGATTGCGCCAGATGAAGCGGAAATCCAGCAGCAAGCCGATGGACAGGAAGAACACCATCAACAGCACGCTTTGCACCGGCTGCGAACGTTTCAGCAGGGTATCGCGTTGGGCGGAATTGCCCAGCACCACTCCGCCGAGAAAGGCGCCATAGGCCGGTGACAGGTCGAGCATGCCGGAAAGCGCCGCGGCGCCGAAGCACCAGGCCAGCGCCACCAGGGTGGACAGGTCGGCGTCGTTGATCAGCCGCGATGTCAGCGGCAGGCTGATCTTGCGCCGGGACAGCTGCCAGAACAGCAGGGCGAGCAGCAGCACCGACAGCACCACCTTGGCGGCGTCCATGGGTTCCACCGTGCGGGTTTCCATGGCTTCCAGCACCAGCAGCATCGGCACCACCGCCATGTCCTGGGCGATCAGGATGCCGACCGTGGTTCGTCCGACCTTGGTGTCGAGTTCGTCCGAGCCCTCTAGAACCTTGATCACCACCGCCGTCGACGAGATGGCGACGGCGCAGCCCAGCACCACCGCCAGCCCCAGGCTCCAGCCCAGCCCATGACGCAGCAGCAGTGCGGTGCCGACGCTGCCGGCGATCTGCAGCACGGTGGCGAACACCGCGATTTTCCATTCCGCCAGGAAGCTTTTCAGTTCCAGCTTCATGCCGACCACGAACAGCAGCATCAACACCCCGAATTCGGCCAGGGTGTCGATGGCATCGCGGTTGGTGACCAGGGCGAAGCCTCCGGGGCCCAGCACCACCCCGGCCAGGATGTAGCCGACGATGGCGGGCTGGCGCAGTCGCGTCATCAGTCCGCCGCACAGCACCGCCGCCAGGGCGACGATGGCGGCGGCGGTCAGTTCGGGGTGGTGGATTTCCATGAACGGTCTTTTAGCATGTCGGGGATCACCGGTCTAAATCCCGGTTGTGGCGACAGTGTGGCGCGCGCTACTCCACCCCCGGCAGGGTGAAGGAGAAACTCGATCCCTGGCCGGAAGCGGACTCCACCCAGATGCGGCCGCCGTGGTGTTCGACGATCTTCTTGCAGATCGACAGGCCGATGCCGGTGCCTTCGTAGTCGCCACGCTTGTGCAGGCGCTGGAAGATCAGAAAGATGCGCTCGAAATACTGGGGATCGATGCCGATGCCGTTGTCGCGGACGGTGACGGTCCACATCCTGCCGTGGCGCTCGGCGGCCAGGGTGATGACCGGCGAGCGGTCGGCGGCGCGATATTTGACGGCGTTGCCGATGACGTTCTGGAACAATCGCGTCAGTTCCTCGGCATCGCCGAGTACGGTGGGAAGGATGTCGGGCGGAATGACGATCTCGGCGCCGGCCTCGACGATCTTGGGCGCCAGCGAGCGGATGGCGCGCTCGACCGCCAGGCCCAGCGGCACCGGCAGCATCGGGCGGGTGATGCGGCCGATGCGAGAGTATTCCAGCAGGTCGAGCACCAGGCTGTCCATGCGGGTGGCGCCATCCTTGGCGAAGGCGATGAACTCGCGCGCCTCGTCGTCGAGTTTGTCGGCATAGCGCCGCTCCAGCAGGCCGACATAGGAACTGACCATGCGCAACGGTTCGCGCAGGTCATGGCTGGCGACATAGGCGAACTGTTCCAGTTCGGTGTTGGAACGGGCCAGTTCCTCGGCCTTGTCGCGCAACGCCTGCTCGGCGCGGCGCTGTTCGGTGATGTCCTTGATGGTGCCGACCATGCGGGTCACCGCCCCGGAGGCGTCGCGTTCGATCTTGCCCAGGCCGGCAACCCATCGCTCGGCGCCATCGCTGGGGCGGACGATAAGATAATCGGTATTGAAATCGTGGGCGCCGCTGCGGATCTCGGCGATATAGCGGGTCATCTCGGCGCGCATGGACGGCGCCACCAGGGCAAGCCAGCCGGCGCCGGTGCGATCATGGGAGTCGTCGATGCCGAAGATGGTGTCGAGGATGGCCGAACTGGTCCAGCGATCGGAGGGAATATCATAGACGTAATAGCCCAGATTGGCGACGCTCTGGACCTCCAGCAGCAGCGCCCGGCTTTCCGCCATGGCGGTTTCTGCCCGCTTCTTGTCGGTGATGTCCTGGGTGGTCCCCAGAATCTCCACCGGCTGGCCGGTGGGCGAGAACGTCACCTCGGCGCGCAGCGCCACCCATTTGACCGCGCCATCGACCATCAGGCGGTATTCGACGTCGAGCGGATGGCCGGCGATGGCGTGTTCCATCGCCGCCATCGCCTTGTCGCGGTCGTCGGGGTGGATGCGGTCGCCGATGGCGGCGGAATCGAGCGGCCGACCGGGCTCCCAGCCGAAAATGCGATAGGTTTCGTCCGACCAGCGCCGCCGCCGCTCGGGCAGTTCCATCTGCCAGCTGCCGATATGGGCAACCGCCTGGGCACGGTTCAGGGTGGCTTCGCTCTCCTTCAGTCGGGTCCGGGTTTCGGCTTCGGTGTGGTAGCGCGACAACAGCAGAATGAAGGCGGTGGTCAGCAACAGGGCTCCGATACCCACCACCATCGCCATGCGGTTGGTCTGCTGTCGCCACGGCTCCAGCACGGTGTCCACCGGCACCGCGGTCAGGACGACCAGACCATAGCGTTCCAGCCGGGTGAAGCTGGCGACGCGACGGATGTCGTCGAACGGCGGGAGCGTCAGCGCCGTGGTCGAGGCGCTATTCCCGGCCATGGCGGGAAAGGCACGGCCGAGGTCCATGGTGGCGCCCGAGGTTCCTTCCTTGTCCGGATAGCGGGCCAGGATGGTGTTGTCGTCGCGGAGCAGTACGACGACGCCCTCTTCGCCGGGGATCATGGTGGCGAAGTGCTCATGGATCGTCCGAGGGTCGATATTGGCGCCGACAAGGCCGGCGAACGAGCCATCGGGCAGGGTCAGCCGCCGGCTGAGGATGAGTGACGGCCGTCCGATCACCCGTCCGACGACGGGATCGCTGAGATAGGGATTGTCGCCGCCGGCGTCGCGCTGCCACTGAAAATAGCGGCGGTCGGCGATGGGGACGGGAACCAGCGGAAACGATTGGGCATGCAGCCGAATCAAGCCCTGGGAATCCGCCATGAACATGGTGGTGACCGCCGACAGGGCCTCGCCCATGTCACGCAGCCTGCGCCAGGATTCCGCGTCGGCGGACAGCCGCTCCCAGTCCGGAAGCGCCCGGTACAGCGGGCGTGTCGCCTTGACGGCGGTATCGGCGCCCTCGATCACCCGCAGCACATGCTCGGCGGTCATGGCGGTGGCGGACTGGATGCGGATTTCCGCCCGCCGCAGCTCCTCCTCGCGCTCGTGGAAGGCGTCGGCGACCACCCAGACGGCACCGGCCACCGTCGCCACCGCCCACACCACCAGCGGCCACCATCTGCGCAGGATGGTGGCCGGGGGGGGTGGATATGACGCGGTGCGGGTGGCGGTCACCGCCTTCTCCCTGCGGAGCGGTTCCGTGTTTGACGTATCAGCCGCGCGCCATCTTGGCCAGGCGCATGCGCAACGCGTTGAGCTTGATGAAGCCCTGCGCGTCGCGCTGGTCATAGACCGAGTCCTGCTCGAAGGTGACGTAGTCGAGGCGATACAGCGAACGCGGCGACTTGCGCCCGACCACGGTGACGTTGCCCTTGTAGAGCTTGAGCCGCACCGTGCCGGTGACGTTTTCGCTGACCTTGTCGATCATGGTCTGGATGGCGATGCGCTCGGGGCTGAACCAGAAGCCGTTGTAGATCAGCTCGGCATAGCGCGGCATCAGCTCGTCCTTGAGGTGGCCTTCACCGCGATCCAGCGTCAGGCTTTCCATGGCGCGATGGGCGACGTGCAGGACGGTGCCGCCGGGGGTCTCGTAGACGCCGCGGCTTTTCATGCCGACGAAGCGGTTTTCCACCAGATCAAGCCGGCCGATGCCGTTGGCTCCGCCCAGCTGGTTCAGCCGGGTCAACAGCGTCGCCGGCGACAGGCGCTCGCCGTCGATGGCCACGGCATCGCCCTTCTCGAACTCGATCTCGATATAGGTGGGGGTGTCGGGGGCCTTTTCCGGGCTGCACGAGCGGGTGAACATATCCTCGTTGGGCTGGACCCACGGATCCTCCAGCGCCTTGCCCTCGTAGGAGATGTGCAGCAGGTTGGCGTCGGTGGAATAAGGCGCCTCGCCGCGCTTGTCCTTGGCGATGGGAATCTGGTGCTTCTCGGCGAAGTCGAGCAGCGCGGTGCGCGAATTCAGGTTCCACAGCCGCCACGGCGCGATCACCTTGATGTCGGGCTTCAGCGCGTAGTAGCCCATCTCGAAGCGGACCTGATCGTTGCCCTTGCCGGTGGCGCCGTGGGAGACGGCGTCGGCGCCGACCAGATTGGCGATCTCGATCTGGCGCTTCGAGATCAGCGGCCGGGCGATGGAGGTGCCCAGCAGGTAGACGCCCTCGTACAGCGCGTTGGCGCGGAACATGGGGAAGACGAAGTCGCGGACGAATTCCTCGCGCAGGTCGTCGATGAAGATGTTCTCGTCCTTGATGCCCATCAGCTGGGCTTTCTTGCGGGCGGGTTCCAACTCCTCGCCCTGGCCGAGATCGGCGGTGAAGGTCACCACTTCGCACGCGTACTGGTCCTGGAGCCAGCGCAGGATGATCGAGGTATCGAGGCCGCCCGAATAGGCCAGCACCACCTTCTTGACTTCGCCCTTCATGGCAACGCCTTTCCGTGATGGGGGGGAGAATTGGCGGCGCAGTATAGGCCAAGCGTCGGCGGGGGCAAGCGTGATACACTCATACCCCCTTCCCTATGCGTCGCAACCGAGTCACTCTTCAGGTCATGAACGACGATCATTTCCATCTGCGCGAGGCTGCGGCGCGGGCCGAGCGGCTGTTCAAGGTCACCGGGGCGACGGCGGGCGGCGATTCCGCCGTTTCGGTTCCCGACCTGGGCGAGCGGGTCGAGGCGGTGCGGCGCGGGCTGGGGTACTGGCTGTGGCGGCTGACCGGGCGACGTCAGGCCAGGATGGAGCTTGGCGCCGCTGTTGGCGGCGGCGCCACGGCGCGGCTGGCGCGGACGGTGGACAATTACGCCCAGGACCTGGAACGATCGCGAGAACGCATCGAGGCGTTGGAGGCCAAGCTGGCGGAAAAGGACCGCACCGCCGAGCTGGTCGCCGCCGCCGAGGCGCGTGCCTTCGAGGCCCAAGCCAGGGCCAGCGAGGCCGAAACCGCCCTGGCTCAGGCCCGGTCGCGCATCGAGATCCAGAAGGAGGCGCTGGAGGTCACCAAGGCCACGGCCAAGGCCGGCAGCGGCGGCGCCGATCTCAAGTTCCGCGAGGTCAAACGGGCCTTCGCCCGCATGTACCATCCCGACAGCGTTTCCGACCCGGTCAAACAGCGGCTGTTCGCCGAATTCTGGCCGGTGCTGGAACGGATCGACCGGGGGGAATAGGGGTTTCCCTCACCCATGCTCGTCGGGGATGCCGGCGGCGGCGCGGGCCTTGGCCAGCGAGGCGCGTTCGCGCTGGCTTTCCGAACGCAGCTGGCCGCAGGCCGCCAGGATGTCGCGGCCGCGCGGCATGCGGATGGGGGCGGAATAGCCGGCATCCTGGAGAATATCGGAAAACGCCTTGACGGCGCGCGGCTCCGGGGTCTCGAACTCCGATCCCGGCCAGGCATTGAACGGGATCAGGTTGAACTTGGCCGGCAGTCCCTTGATCAGCTTCAGCAGGGCACGGGCGTCGGCGGCGGAATCGTTGACGCCCTTCAGCATGATGTACTCGAAGGTGATGCGCCGGGCGTTGGATGCGCCGGGATACTCGCGGCAGGCCCGGATCAGTTCGGCCAGCGGGTATTTCTTGTTGATGGGCATGATGCGGTCGCGGATCTCGTCGGTGACGGCGTGCAGGCTGACGGCCAGATTGACCCCCAGCCGCTCGCCGCACAGCTTCATCATCGGCACCACCCCCGAGGTCGACAGGGTGATGCGCCGGCGCGAAATGCCGATGCCTTCGCCGTCCATGGCGATTTCCAGCGCGGTGGCGACGTTGTCGAAATTATAGAGCGGCTCGCCCATGCCCATGACGACGATGTTGGACAGCCGCCGGCCGCCGTCGTCGGGGGTCGGCCACTCGCCGTAGGCATCGCGGGCGACCATGAACTGGCCGACGATCTCGGCCGCCGACAGGTTGCGCACCAGCAACTGGGTGCCGGTGTGGCAGAAGCGGCAGGTCAGGGTGCAGCCCACCTGGGTCGAGATGCAGACGGCGCCGCGATCCTCGTCCATGTCGGGGATGAAGACGGTCTCGGCCTCGTTGCCGTCGTCGAATTTCAGCAGCCACTTGCGAGTGGTGTCTTCCGAGACCAGATCGCGTTCCACCCGGGGGCGGCGGACCACGTATTGCTCGGCCAGCCGGGCCTGCATGGTCTTGGAGATGGAGGTCATGGCGGCGAAGTCGGTTTCGCCGCGATTGTACATCCAGTGCCACAATTGCTTGGCGCGGAACGGCTTCTCGCCGATGGTCGCCATCTCGGCGGCCAGGTCGGCGCGCGACAGGCCGATCAGGTTTTTAAGGCCGTTGGTCACAGTTGCCGGATCTCGATGTTGTGTTTCTTCAGCGCATAGCCGATCTGGCGCGGCGTCAGCCCCAGCAGGCGGGCGGCTTTGGCCTGGACCCAGCCGCAACGTTCCATCGCCTGGACCAGCCGTTCGCGCTCGCCCGCCTCGGACTCGGGGTCTGCCGCCGCTTCCGGGGCGGGGGCGGGGGCCGGGGGAGGAGCGGGCGGGGGCGGTTCCTTCGCCGTGGGGATCGGGCCGGAGACCTTGACCGGCGGCGACATCGGCCGCGACGGCGCCACGGCATCGCCCGGCCGGTGCCACAGCGTCGAGGACAGGCAGGTGTCGTGGCGGCACAGCATGTCCATTTCCTCGATCACCTCGCCCTTGGTCATGGTGGCGGTGCGATAGACGCAGTTCTCGAGTTCGCGGACATTGCCGGGAAAGTAGCAGCATTGCAGCACGTTCAGCGCGCTGTCGGAGAATGACAGCGCGCGGCCGTTCTCGTCGTTGAACTGCTTGAGGAAATACATGGCCAGCAACGGGATGTCGCCGGTGCGCTCGCGCAAGGGCGGCAGGAAGATGGGAACCACGTTGAGGCGGTAGTAGAGGTCGGCGCGGAAATCGCCCTTGGTTACCGCCGCTTCCAGGTCGCGGTTGGTGGCGGCGACGAGGCGGACATCGACCTTGACGGTCTTGTTGCCGCCGACCCGCTCGAACTCGCCCTCTTGCAGCACCCGCAGCAGCTTGGCCTGGAAGTTGGACGAGATTTCGCCGATCTCGTCGAGAAACAAGGTGCCGCCGTTGGCCAGCTCGAAGCGGCCCTTGCGTTCGGCGACGGCGCCGGTGAAGGCGCCCTTTTCGTGACCGAACAGCTCGGATTCCAGCACGCTCTCCGACAGCGCGGCGCAATTGACCTTGATGAACGGCTTTTGCCCCCGCTGCGACAGCAGGTGGACGGCGCGGGCGACCAGTTCCTTGCCGGTGCCGCTTTCGCCCCGTAACAGAATGGTGGCCTTGGTCGGTGCCGCCTGCTGTACCTGACCGAACACCCTGGCCATGGCCTCGGAGGTGCCGACCACGTCCTCCAGGCCGCGGATCGGCATGATCGGCGCCGCCTCGGCGATCTTCTTTTGCAGCCGGGCGGTGTCCTTCATCAGCATCTGGCGGTCGGCCACCACCTTGCGGTGCAGGCTGACGGTCTGGCCGATCAGGGTGGCGACCATGGTCAGGAAGCGCAAATCGTGCTCGAACACGTATTGGGCGCTGCCATCCCACGCCCGCTCGACCGACAGCGCGCCGAAGGGCTTTTCCGTGGTCTTGATCGGCACGCAGAAAAACGAAATCCGTTCGTCCTCCAACGCCTCGTTGTCGGCGATGTATTCGGCCAGCAGCGGCTCCTCGGCGGCGTCGGGCACCACCTGGGGAATGCCGGTGGAGATGGTGCGCAGGGCGGCGGCGAAGGGGTACTTGATGCCGCCGGCCCGGGCGAGTTGCAGCGACATGCCGGTAACGGCGGCCAGCACCGGCCGGCCGGCCTCGTCGTTGAGCACGACGGCGCCATGGCGCATGTTGAGGTAGGACGACAGCACGTTGAGGACGTCGCGCAACGCCTGATCAAGATCGAGGGTGGCGCCCAGGATCTTGCTGATTTCGTAGATCCCGATCAGCGGCAGGGCACTTTCGTCGGTTCGGTCGCGGATCGCGCGCATGTCGCTTGCCCTGTCTGCCATTCCTCGAAATCCAACCGGCCCGGATAAAAGCATCCGGACAGTTCCGTCCCCCCTGTTGACGATTGTTCGCCCCGAACTTAAGCAATTCCGCGGTGGGCGTCCATACTCAACTGAATCCTGCCCATTTCCTGGGCAGGCATGTGGCGAGGATATTGGGGAAGTCAAGGTGACGGTGGTGAATTGGCCGAAATCTCGACTATGATGGCGGTGATGTGGAGGCGGAAAAGCGCATGACCATCTATCTGCCGATCGCCGAGCAGGCGGTGGATGTCTGGCTGTTGCTGGCGGTGGGCGGCGGCATCGGCATGCTGTCGGGGATCTTCGGCGTCGGAGGTGGTTTCCTGCTGACGCCGTTGCTGATCATGATGGGCATTCCGCCGTCGGTGGCGGTGGCGTCGGGCGCCAATCAGGTGCTGGGGTCATCGGTGTCCGGGGTTCTGGCCCACTGGCGCCGTCGCAATGTCGACGTCAAGATGGGAAGCTATCTGCTGGCCGGCGGCGTGGTCGGCTCGTCGGCCGGGGTCTGGCTGTTCGCCCAGTTGAAGAAGCTGGGGCAGATCGATCTGGTGATCAACCTTTGCTATGTCGGCCTGCTTGGGGTGGTGGGGGGGCTGATGCTGGCCGAGGTGGTCAACGCCGCCCGCCGCCGCCGCACCGGGCGGCTGCCGGGCAAGCGCCATTCGCATCACCGTTGGCACGCCCTGCCGTTCCGGCAGCGCTTTCCCCGCTCGGGTCTTTACATCAGCGCCATCCTGCCGGTGGCGGTGGGGGCGTTCGGCGGCCTGCTCGCCGCCATCATGGGCGTCGGCGGCGGCTTCGTCCTGGTGCCGCTGATGATCTACCTGCTGGGGATGCCCACGGCGGTGGTGGTGGGAACCTCGCTGTTCCAGATCATCTTCGTCACCGCCAACGTGACGCTGTTGCACGCGGTCACCACCCACACGGTGGACGTGCCGCTGGCGCTGATCATGCTGGCGGGGGGGGCGGTGGGCGCCCAGTTCGGCGCCCGCCTCGGCGCCCGGCTGTCGTGGGATCGGGTTCGTCTGGCTCTGGCGCTGGTGTTCCTGGCGATGTGCGCCCAGATGGCCTGGGGGCTGGTGGCGACACCGGACGACCCCTTTACCCTCGTCCGCTGAGAAACCTCGGAACGCCACCGAGTCGGCGTTGACGGTACAGTTGCCGCCATGTTCCTATATGTTTAGACTAAATAAGTGTCAGGACGATTTGCATATTTACGTATTCGCGTGTTGTGCCGATGCCAAGGAGATTGCGGATGGGTGATGAGGGTCGGCACGATCCGTTTATACTTGATCTGTCCAACAAGACGCTAAGGATCGTTCTTGACAGCATGCCGATCTGTGTCGCGATTGTCGGGGCGAATCGCAGCTATATATTCGGCAATAAATTCTTCTGCGATTTGTATGCTGTATCCCAGGCCGACATTGTCGGCATGTCGACCCGGCTGATCTTTTGTTCGGATGCCGACTGGGACGCCGTGGGGCGTGCGGCCTATCCGATCATTATCGGTGGCGGAACCTATGATTGCGAACACTTCCTGAGGCGGCGCGACGGCAGCGCCTATCCGGCCCGGGCGATCGGCCGGTTGCTCGATGCCGATAACCCGTCCCTGGGGACGATCTGGATGGTCGATGACCTGACCGACCACAAGATCGCCCCCTATGTCGCCGAGTTGCGGCGGACGACCGACGAACTGGCGATGGCGAACGCCGCCCTGGCGGCCGAGATCGTCGAACGCCGGTCCGCCGAGATCCGCCTTAAGGAAAGCGAACGTCAGGTCCGCTCGATCCTGGAGGCCGCCCCGTTTCCCATGCTGTCGATCAGCTTTCCCGACGGCCGTTTTCTGTTCGCCAACCACGCCGCCGCCGAATTGCTGAACATCCAGGCCGACCGGCTGGACGATCTGCGGGACACCGACTTCTACGTCAACCTCCAGGCGCGCCGCGACTTCCTGGTGCGGCTGGAAGAGGTGGGTTGTGTCCTGGGGGCGGAATTCCAACTGCGCCGATCCGGCGACCAGCGGCTTTGGGTCATGCTGTCGGCGGTGCGCTTCGCCTATCAGGGCGAGGATGCGGTGCTGGTCTGTCTCAACGACATTTCCGCCCGCAAGCGGCTGGAAGAGACGCTGCTGGCCGCCGGCCTGCGCTCGGAGGCGGCGTTGGAGGCCGAGCGTCAGGCGGCGCGCGAGCAGCGCAACTTCCTGGCCATGGTCAGTCACGAATTCCGGGTGCCGCTGGCCATCATCGAGGCCGCCTCGCAGCTGCTGGGGATCTACACCCAGTCGGATGACGAGGCCGAGGACGAGGTGGCCAAGATCCGGCGGGCCACCCGGCGGATGTCCGATCTGATCGACGTCTGTCTTGCCGAGGACCGGCTGGATTCGACCATGGCGGCGCTGCGGATTGCCCAGGTCGATCTGCGGCGCGTCCTGCTCGAGCTGTGCGAGGAAAAGCTGCCTGTCGCCGGCGGGCGCGCCATGTCGGTCAAGGCCGGCGGCCCGATCTGGATTGCGGCGGACGGGACCTTGTTGCGGGTGGCCTTTTCCAACCTGATCGATAACGCCATGAAGTTTTCCCCCGACGGAAGCCCGATCGACGTCGATGTCACGGTTGACGACGATACCGTCATGATCAGCGTCGCCGATCGTGGCGCCGGCATCGCGCCCGAGGAACAGGGCCGCATTTTCGAGAAATTCTATCGCTCGACCAGGGTTGACGGGGTCCGCGGTGCCGGTCTTGGGCTGTACATCGTCAAAAGGATCGTCGATCTGCACGGCGGCAGCATCGGAGTCGATAGCCTTCTCGGCGCCGGAACCAGCTTTTTAGTGTGGTTGCCAGTCGAGGTGAATTTCGTCGATAATGATCGGTATGTATCGTAACGCGCTGTTGGGGAAGCGTCCGGCATGATCAATGTCGTGGTGGTCGAAGACGATCCCGACCTGTGCGGGTCGATCGTCCGCTATCTGTCGCTGGTGGGCATGAGCGTACGGCGTGCCGGGTCGGGGGCGGAGCTAGACCAGCTGCTGGCGGCCGGCATCCCCGATCTTCTGGTGCTCGACGTCAATCTGCCGGGCGAGGACGGCTTTTCCATCGCGGCGCGGCTGCGCAGCACCGCCCGGCTGGGTATCGTCATGCTGACCGCGCGCGGCCAGCTTGACGATCGCGTGCTGGGGCTGACCGCCGGGGCGGACGCCTATCTGGTCAAGCCGGTGCAGTTCCGCGAGCTGGAGGCGGTGATTCACAGTCTGACCCGCCGCCTGCGCGAGGCGCCCAAGGAGGAAAAGGCCGAGGCCCGTGACGAGGCGTTCCGGGCCTGGAGCTTCGATGCCGCCAGCTGGTCGCTGATCACCCCCAACGGCCATCAGGTACCGTTGACCAATGCCGAATACCGGGTGTTGCAGACCCTGACCTCCGAGCCGGGGGCCTCGGTCGGCCGCGAGGAGATCGCCGCGTCGCTGGGCAAGGTGGTGGGCGGCTACGACGACCGCAGCATCGACGCGGTGATGGCCCGGCTGCGACGCAAGGTCAACGCCGCCAGCGGTGAAAACCTGCCGATCCGCGCGGTGCGCTCGGTGGGGTACGTGTTCGCGGCGCCGGTGGAAGCCCGCGCCCGGTCCGAATCCTGACCGGCGCGGCGTCGCAATGGCCCGCACCATCGGCTCGCACGGTCCCCGCACCATGGAAGCCATCCGCAAGGCCGGGCTGAACCTGATCTACGAACACGGGTTCGAGGCCATGAGCCTGCGCCAGCTGGCCGCCGAGGTCGGCATTCAGGTGGGTTCGCTCTACAATCATATCAGCACCAAGCAGGATCTGCTCTACGACCTGATTCGCGCCCACATGGACGACCTGTTCCGGCAGTTCGGCGAGGTGATGGCCGGAGTCGCCGGGCAGGGGCCGGTGGAGCGCATCAAGGCGTTCATCGCCTTCCATGTCACCTATCACATCGTGCGCAAGCGCGAGGTCTTCATCGGCGCCTCGGAACTGCGCAGCCTGGAACCGAACCATTACGAAGAGATCGTGGCGCTGCGCCGGCAGTACGAACGCCACCTGATCGACATTCTGCGCCAGGGCGAGGCCGCCGGGTTGTTCCATTGCGGCGACGCCTCGGTCGCCGCCTATGGCATCCTGGCCATGCTGACCGGCGTCTGTAACTGGTTCCGGCCGCACGGGCGCCTGAGCAAGGAACAGGTCATCGCCATCTATTCCGATCTGGTGCTGGGCGGCCTGATGAATGCTGGTCACCCTTGACGCCCGTGCCCCGGCCAAGCCCGCACCCGGCACGGACTGCAACGGCTGCGGCGTCTGCTGCGCCGCCGAGCCTTGCCCGCTGGGCCTGATTCTGTTCCGCCGCCGGCGTGGGCCGTGTCCGGCGCTGGAGTGGGAAGAGCCGTCGCGCCGCTATCGTTGTGGATTGCTGACGCGGCCCGGGTGGTGGCGCCTGCTGGCGCCGCTGGCCGCCCGCTGGATCGCGGCGGGGCAGGGGTGTGATTCGGATGCGCGGGTGGAAGACCCACCCTGAAACAACGCGGGGCGCCTCTTGCGAGACGCCCCGGGCTGGTTCGTTCCCTGGAGAAGAGGGAACCTTGGGAAAACGTCAGCCGTCCACCCGGACGATGACCTCCACCCGGCTGATGTTCAGCCCCTCCGGCGCGCTGGGCACCTTGGAGACGGCGATCAGGTCGGCGGGGATGTCGCACAGTTTGCCGCTTCTCTCGTAGAAGAAGTGGTGGTGGTCGGAGGTGTTGGTGTCGAAGTACGACCGCCCGGCATCGACCACGATCTCGCGCAGCAGGCCGGCGTCGGTGAACTGGTGCAAGGTGTTGTACACCGTGGCCAGCGAGACCCGGATGCTGCTGGACAGCGCTTCGGTGTGCAACTGCTCGGCCGAGATGTGGCGATCACCACCGTCGAACAGCAGGCGGGCCAGGGCGAGACGCTGCCGGGTCGGCCGCAGTCCCACCGCGCGCAGGCGGTCGAGGGCTTGGCTGAACGGGCGCACGGTGATGATGGTCATGGGGCGGATGCCATTTCCAGGTAGGGTGAAATTGATCTATCTCAACCCTAACATGGAGTGCTTCAAAAAAGGAAGAGGCAACATACGTCACACCCGCTCGGGCGCGTCCCAGGGAAACACCAGCCAGATGTCCTGGGCCACCTCGGCGACGAAGGTGTCCACCAGCGCCCTGCCGGCGGGCTTGGCGTAAAGGGTGGCGTAGTGGGCGGCGGGCAGCATCGAGCGTACCGCGCGGGCGGTGGCGCCGGTATCGACCAGATCGTCCACCACCAGCCAGCCGGCACCGCTGCCGTCGATGCGCTTGAGTACCGCCAGGGTCTGTTCGCGGACACCGTCGCCGTAGCTGGCGATGCAGACGGTATCGACATGGCGCAGTTCCAGCTCGCGCGCCAGCACCGCCGCCGGCACCAATCCGCCGCGGGCCACCGCGACGATGCCGAGAAAATTTCCGAGCGCCTTCAGCCGTGCGGCCAGGGCGCGGGCGTCCCGGTGGATGTCGTCCCAGGACAGGGTCCGGGTGGTGGAAAACGCGGGGTCCAGATCCATGGCTCTGCTCGAAACCGTTTCGGCCGGTATCACCACTCTGGACGGCGGCCGGCAATTTCGCAACAATCCGTCCCTCGTTTTCCGTTCCCGTCATCGCTGACAGGTCCTTCGATGCTGTATTCCCCCATGGCCCGCCGCGGCATGGTCACTTCACCCCACCATCTCGCGTCCCAAGCCGGGCTGGCGGTGCTGCGCGACGGCGGTACCGCCATCGAGGCCGCCATTGCCGCCGCCGCGACCCTGGCGGTGGTCTATCCCCATATGACCGGATTGGGTGGCGACGCCTTCTGGCTTATTTCCGAGCCGGGCAAGCCGCCGGTGTCCATCGACGGCTCGGGGGCCGCCGGCGGCAAGGTCGATGCCGAGCTTTACCGCCGCGCCGGATTGGCGGCGGTGCCGGTGCGTGGCCCCATGGCGGCCAATACCGTTGCCGGGGCGGTGTCCAGCTGGCAACTGGCGCTGGACGTCTCGGCCCATTGGGGTGGCCGGTTGCCGCTGGGGCGGTTGTTCGAGGATGCCATCCACGCCGCCCGCGAGGGGTTCGCCGTCGGTCAGCATCAGGCCGAGTGCACCAGCCGTAATCTCGACGTGCTGAAGCGCCAGCCCGGTTTCGCCGATACCTTCCTGGTCAAGCGCAAGCCTCCGGCGGCGGGAACCATGCTGCGCCTGCCGGCGCTGGCGGCGACGCTGGAGCGTCTGGCCGCCGCCGGGCTGGACGATTTCTATCGCGGCGAGATCGGCCGGGCCGTTGCCGCCGGCTTGCAGGCGGCGGGCAGCCCGTTGCGCGCCGACGATCTGGCGCGCCATCGCGGAATGCGCCGCCGGCCGTTGTCGCTGGCGCTGCCGTGCGGCACCCTGTTCAACACCGCGCCGCCGACCCAGGGTCTGGCGTCGCTGATCCTGCTGGGGCTGTTCCAGCGCCTGGGGGTGACCGAGGCCGACGGCTTCGACCATGTCCACGGCCTGATCGAGGCGGCCAAGCTGGCCTATCGCGTGCGCGACGCTCACGTCACCGATCCGGCGCGGATGTCGGTTCACGCCGCCACCTATCTGACCGACGGCATGCTCGACCGTCTTGCCGCCGATATCGATCGCGAGCGGTCGCGGCCCTCGGAGGCCGGCACCGGCCAGGGCGATACCGTCTGGCTGGGAGTGATCGACGGCCACGGCCGCGCCGTCAGCTTCATCCAAAGCCTTTACCATGCCTACGGCTCGGGGGTGACCCTGCCGGAGCTTGGAGTGGTGTGGCAATGCCGTGGCTGTTCCTTCAGCCTCGATCCCGAGCATCGCAATTTTCTCGAACCCCGCCGCCGTCCGTTCCATACTCTGTCGCCCGGTCTGGCACGCCTGCGCGACGGCCGCACCCTGGTCTACGGCACCATGGGCGGTGATGCTCAACCGCTGGTGCAGGCCGAGGTGTTCAGCCGCGCCGCCCTGTTCGGCCAGGGGCTGCAACAGGCGGTCTCGGCGCCGCGCTGGGCGGTGGCGCGTGGCCTCGATGGCAATGCCGCCAGCGGCATCCAGATGGAATCCCGCGTCGATGGCGCCGTGGTCGACCGGCTGCGTCGTGCCGGCCACGCGGTCGAACTGGTGGGCGAGTGGAATTCGTTGCTCGGTCACGCCGGCGCCCTGGCGCGGCGTGGCGACGGCATGATCGAAGGGGCGGCCGATCCCCGTTCGGATGGTTCGGTGGCGGGATTTTAACAAGGACAAGCGGATGACCGATATCATTCTCAAGGTGGTGGCCGAGGCCTTCGTCAATGGCCGCGACATCATGGATACCGGGTCGGCCATGCTGGGGCTGGGCGGCGACAATGCCTTCTGCGGCGGCTGCGGCCGCGAACTGATGCACGAGGTGCCGGTCAGGTCCATGGTGGTCGATCTGCTCTATCGCTGCGACCAGTGTGGTGCCCTTAACGAAGTGCCGAAGAACAACTGAACGGGAGAACCGGACCATGAAGCTTTATTACAAGGCCGGCGCCTGCTCGCTGGCGTCGCACATCGCGCTGCGCGAGGCCGGGGTGGCGGTCGAGCTGGAGGCGGTCGATCTGGTCACCAAGAAGACCGCCGGCGGTGCCGATTTCCTCGCCGTCAATCCCAAGGGTTACATCCCCGCCCTGGTGCAGGACGATGGCACCGTGCTGACCGAGGGTGTCGCCATCATGCTTTACGTCGCCGGTCTGGCGCCGGACAAGGCGCTGGCGCCCAAGCCCGGCACCGCCGACTACATCAAATTGGTGGAGTGGCTGGTGTTCATCGCCACCGAGCTGCACAAGCTGTCGGGCGCCCAGTTCAGCCCGGTCATCACCGACGAATCCAAGGCGGTGACCAAGGCGATCCTGCTGCGCCGCCTCGACTACGCCAACGAGGCGCTGGGCAAGGGGCCATACCTGCTGGGCGAGACCTTCACCATCGCCGACGGCTACCTGTTCACCGTGTGCAGCTGGCAGCCCCGCATCGGTCATGATCTGGCCAAATGGCCCAACCTCGCCGCCCATAACGCCCGCGTCGCGTCGCGTCCGGCGGTGCAGGCGGCGCTGAAGGCCGAAGGGCTGATCTGAGGAAACTGGTGGGGGAACCGCGTTCCCCCACTTGCCGCCGCGACGTTCTGCCGCCATAAACGTCGTATGGATACAGTCGTCATCGCGGTCTTCCTCCTGACCTATCTCGGCATGGGCTTCGGCAGCGTGCGCGGGCTGAAGCTCGATCGTACCGGCATCGCCGTGATGGCGGTGGTGGTGCTGCTGGTGTCGGGCAAGGTCAGCGTCAAGGCCATGGGCAGCAGCATCGACGTTTCCACCCTGCTGCTGCTGTTCGCTCTGATGATCGTGTCGGCCCAGTTCCAGCTGGCCGGCGTCTATGGGCGGGTGGCGGCGCGGGTGGCGGCGGCATCGGGGTCGCCGCGCCGGCTGCTGGCACTGGTGATCGTGGTGGCGGGCGGGCTGTCGGCGGTGCTGGCCAACGACGTGGTCTGCTTCGCCATGACCCCCATCATCGCCGAGGGTATCCGTCGGCGCGGCCTGGATCCGCGCCCCTATCTGCTGGGGCTGGTGGGCGCCGCCAATGCCGGCAGCGCCGCCACCCTGATCGGCAATCCCCAGAACATTCTGATCGGTCAGGTCGGCGGGCTGAACTTCTGGAGCTTCCTGGCCGCCTGTGCCGTACCGGCGGCGCTGTCGCTGGGGGTGGTCTATTTGGCGGTGGTCCGGCTGTGGCGCCGCGAGTTGGCGGCGATGCCGGCCGACCCGGACCTGGGGGATCTGCCCGACCTTAACCGTTGGCAGGCGATCAAGGGCATCGGCGCCCTGGCGCTGCTGGCGCTGTTGTTCGCCGCGCCGCTGCCGCGCGAGGTGGGCGCCATGGTCATCGCCGGTCTGCTGCTGGCCAGTCGGCGCATGTCGTCGCGCGAGATGATCGGCTTGGTCGATTGGCACTTGCTGTTGCTGTTCGCCTGCCTGTTCGTGGTGACCGGCGCCTTCGCCGACACCGATCTGGCCCGTCATTGGGTCGAGGGGCTGGCCGAGCACGGCCTGTTTCCCCAGACCCTGGGGGCGATGGTGCCGCTGGCGCTGGCGGCCTCCAACACCATCGGCAACGTGCCGGCGGTTATGCTGATCCTGGCGGTCTGGCCGACTCCCGATCCCGGGGCGCTGACCGGGCTGGCGTTGCTGTCGACCCTGGCGGGCAACTTCCTGCTGGTGGGCAGCATGGCCAACATCATCGTCGCCGAGCGCGCCGCCTTTGCCGGAACCCGGCTGTCGTTCGCCGATTTCGCCCGCGCCGGCATTCCCATGACGCTGGCGACCATGGCCTTGGCGATGGTGTGGCTGTGGGCCGGCGGCTGGATGGGGTGGTAGAGCGGATTGCGCCGGAGGGCGGCGGCAAAACCGAAGCCCCGCGGGAGACGGATGCTCGGCGCGGGGCTGTCTGGTTTGGGGCCCACTGGCCCGCTATGTCCGGCACTGCGGCCGGCAAGTCGTGCGACAGATATGTATAAATCAGCGATGCCAAACCTGCGGCACCTCACACTTGACCCGGTGGCGTCATGTCTGTTCCAACACCTCCCACCCGCCGTGACGAGCCCCACAGGGGGCGGCGCGATCAGCGGATATTGTGGTGACAGCCGTCCAAGCCTCGTATGCCTCCATCTTTGTTATGATCCAATTATCGCGCCGGACCCTGCTGATTGTCAAGAAACACCTCCGTAACTTTACGGAGCGAAGGGTGACATCACTCCACCAACTCGGGTTCGGGTGCCTTTTCGTGCTTGTCGGGTGCGGGCACGAACTCGAAGGCCAGCTTGTTATCGTCATCGACCGTGATGCGGACGATGCCGCCCTTGGCGAGGCGGCCGAACAGCAGTTCCTCGGCCAGCGGCTTCTTGATGTGCTCCTGGATCACCCGGGCCAGCGGCCGGGCGCCGAAGGCGCGGTCATAGCCCTTCTTGGCCAGCCAGGCGCGGGCCTGATCGGTCAGTTCGATGGTGACATCACGGTCGCTCAACTGGGTTTCCAGCTGGATGACGAATTTGTCGACCACCAGGGCGACGATTTCCGGCGTCAAGGCGGCGAAGCCGATGGTGGCGTCCAGGCGGTTGCGGAATTCGGGCGAGAACATGCGGTTGATGGCGTCGGTGTCGTCGCCTTCCCTGGACTCCCGCTCGAAACCGATGGCCGACTTGGCCAGCTCGCTGGCGCCGGCATTGGTGGTCATGATCAAGATGACGTTGCGGAAATCGACGGTCTTGCCGTTGTGGTCGGTCAGGCGGCCGTGATCCATGACCTGGAGCAGGATATTGAACAGGTCGGGGTGGGCCTTCTCGATCTCGTCGAGCAGCAGCACCGAGTGGGGATGCTGGTCGATGGCGTCGGTCAGCAGGCCGCCCTGGTCGAAGCCGACATAGCCCGGCGGTGCGCCGATGAGGCGCGACACCGAGTGGCGCTCCATGTATTCCGACATGTCGAAGCGGGTCAGTTCGATGCCCATGATCTTGGATAACTGGCGGGCGACCTCGGTCTTGCCGACGCCGGTGGGGCCGGAGAACAGGTAGCAGCCGATGGGCTTTTCCGGTTCGCGCAGGCCGGCGCGGGCCAGCTTGATCGCCGAGGCCAGCGCCTCGATGGCGCGGTCCTGGCCGAACACCAGGGTCTTGAGGTCGCGTTCCAGGTTCTTCAGCGCCTCCATGTCGTTGACCGAGACGCTTTTCGGCGGGATGCGGGCGATCTTGGCCACCATCTCCTCGACGTCGCGGACGGTCACCGTCTTGCGCCGCTTGGATTCGGGCAGCAGCATGCGCGACGCGCCGACCTCGTCGATGACATCGATGGCCTTGTCGGGCAGCTTGCGGTCGGTGATGTACTTGGCCGACAGTTCCACCGCCGCCTTGATGGCATCGGGGGTGTAGCGCACCTTGTGATGGCTTTCGTAGTAGGTCTTGATGCCGTTGAGGATCTTGATGGTGTCGGCGACGGACGGTTCGTTGACGTCGATCTTCTGGAACCGGCGCACCAGGGCGCGGTCCTTCTCGAACTGATTGCGGAATTCCTTATAGGTGGTCGAGCCGATGCAGCGCAGGTTGCCCGCCGCCAGCGACGGCTTGAGCAGGTTGGAGGCATCCATCGAACCGCCCGAGGTGGCGCCGGCGCCGATCACGGTGTGGATTTCGTCGATGAACAAGATGGCGCCGTCGTAATTCTCCAGCTCGGTGACCACCGCCTTGAGGCGCTCCTCGAAGTCGCCGCGATAGCGGGTGCCGGCCAGCAGCGCCCCCATGTCCAGGGCGAAGATGGTGGCGTCCTTCAGCACCTCGGGCACCTCGCCCTTGACGATGCGCCGGGCCAGGCCCTCGGCGATGGCGGTCTTGCCGACGCCGGGGTCGCCGACATAGAGCGGGTTGTTCTTGGACCGGCGGCACAGGATCTGGATGGTGCGCTCGATCTCCTCGTCGCGGCCGATCAGCGGGTCGATCTTGCCCTGGGCCGCCTTCTTGTTGAGATCGACGCAATAGGCGCCCAGCGCCTCCTGTCCCTTTTTCACCACCTTCTCGGGGGCGGCGGCCTCGTCGGCGCCGTGGACGGTGCGGTTCTGGCCGCGGCCGGGGGCCTTGGCGACGCCATGGCTGATGTAGTTGACCGCGTCCAGCCGGGTCATGTCTTGGACCTGGAGGAAATAGACGGCGTGGCTTTCGCGCTCGGAGAACAGGGCGACGACCACGTTGGCGCCGGTAACCTCCTCGCGGCCCGACGACTGAACGTGGATGGCGGCGCGCTGCACCACCCGCTGGAAGCCGGCGGTGGGTTTGGGATCGGTGCCGCGCGGGGTGGCCAGATCGGTCAGGTTGGTATCGATGAAGTCGGTGAGGTCGTGGCGAAGCTTGTCGAGATCGACGTTGCAGGCCCTGAGCACCGCCACGGCATCCTGATCCTCGGTCAGCGACAGCAGCAGATGTTCCAGCGTCGCGTATTCGTGGCGCCGTTCCGCGGCCAACGACAACGCCCGGTGCAGGGTCTGTTCCAGGTTTCGCGACAGCATAGGCCGATCCTTCCCGACAGGGAGCGCCCGGCGGCCGGGCTACTCCTTTTCAATCGTGCATTGCAGCGGATGCTGGTTCTGGCGCGCCAGGTCCATGACCTGGGTGACCTTGGTTTCCGCCACCTCGTATGTGTATACGCCGCAGATTCCGACGCCTCGGGTATGAACGTGCAGCATGATGCGGGTCGCCTCGTCACGGTTCTTGGCGAAAAACCGTTCCAGGACATGAACGACGAACTCCATGGGAGTGTAGTCGTCGTTCAGCATCAGAACCTTGTACATGGACGGCTTCTTGGTCTTGGGACGGGTCTTGATGACCACCCCGGTCGGGTTGCCGTCGTCGTCGCGGTTGTCTTTGCCGTCGTCGCTCATTGCCGTGGGGTGCCCAGTGATCGCTGTCGCCACACGCCTATCATATTGGGTGCGCATGGCAGCCGAAAAGCCCTTACATGCCAAAAGGCGAAGGACGGCGACGAAAAACGGCCCGGCGGGTGTCCCCGCCGGGCCGCTTCGATGCCGGGTGAGCTGGATCAGGCCGCGACCTGGACCAGCTTGTCGACGGTGGCGTTGATCCGCGCGCTGATGGGGGCGATCGACTGTTCGATCAGCTTCACCGACTGCTCGGACAGCCGGGTGCTTTCGGCGACGGCCTTGTCCACGGTGGATTTGGCGACGCTGGTCTGAAGGTCGATCAATTCGTTCAGGGTCTTGGCCGACAGCAGCGCCTTGGAGGCGGAGACGCTCTCCTCGACGGCGTCCTGGGTCAGACCGAGCACCGCCTTGCCGAGATCCTGAAGGCCCTTGGCGAGAATGTTGCCGGCCTTGACCAGGGCTTCCATGTTGTCCTTGTTGAACGACAGGATGTCCTCGTAGCCCCGGACGGCGGCGGTCTGGGCCTTGACGGCGGCGTCGACCTGCTCCTTGGACAGGGCGACGGCCTTGTCGTAGCCCTTGGCGGCGGCGGCGGTCGAAGCCTTGACCACGCTGTCGATGGTTTCCTTGCCGGCGGCGACGGCGACGTCGACCTGCTCCTTGGACAGGGCGACGGCCTTGTCGTAGCCCTTGGCGGCGACATCGGTCGAGGCCTTGACCACGCTCTCGATGGTTTCCTTGCCGACGGCCACGGCGGTCTCGACGTGTTCCTTGCCGATGGCGACAGCCTTGTCATAGCCCTTGGCGGCCTTGTCGTACCCCTTCACCGCCGCGTCGGTCGAGGCCTTGACCACGGTCTCGATGGTCTCCTTGCCGACGGCGACCGCCTGTTCGATGGTCTTGACCGCGTCGGCCTGGGCGGCGGCGATCGGGGCGACGATGGCGGCGGTGGCCTTGGTGGCGATCGGGGTCGCCTTGACGGTGGTGGCGGCAACCGGGGTCGCCTTGACGGCGGCGGCGGGGGTGGCGACGGCGGCCTTGGCCTTCACGGTGGCGGTCTTGGCTTTGACGGTGGTCATGGGATGGGCTCCTCTGCGTTCACGGGTGGCGCAGCAGGATGCGCGAAAGCGCCCATGCTGCATTGCAACATGGGCGCACTATGAGCCAGCCGGCGATGCCGAGTCAATGCTGGTTTTTGCAGTGCAGCATTTTTGTCATCGTACCATGCCGTTCGCGCCGACCTTGAAGGTGAAGTCGGTGACCTGTCCCTGTTTGCGGCGGTATTCCCACATCACGTCATAGGGTATCGGTCCGGGGGCGACCACGCCGTCGCGGCCGGGATCGAGGGCGAACAGGGCGGCGGGGATGCGGGAGGCGTCAAAGGCGGCGGAAGGATAGGCCCAGCCGGTAAAGGTGAACTTGCCCTGGCGGCAGGTGGCGGCGGTCCAATAATACGAATGCGACGGCAGCTCCAGCCCGACCGCCGGCGGCCCGAAGGCGCCGGACTCCGCCAACGTCGCCGCCAATTGTTCGTAGCCGGCCTCGTCAAGCTGGGCCTTGGTCTCGTCGGCCCGCCACGGCGCGATGGGGTCGGTCAGTTTGACGTCGGTCAGGTTGCCCTGGCCGAATACCCGGACCCGCAGCGAACGCTTGATCGAATCGATCTCGTAGATCCGCACCTGCTTGTCCCAGATGGCATTGTAGACCAGCCGCACCCGGTCGGGATTTCCACTGCTGCACGAGGCGGCGATATCGTCGCCGGCAACGAAGGACTGCCAATGAAACTTGCGGTGAATCGGGTTGCCGATATCGCCATCGACGTAGGCGCACCCCGAGGCCAGGGAGAGTCCGGCGAGCAGGATGGCGGTTCGCGAAAAGCGTTTCATCGTGAGTCCTTCCGAGAGGGGGGGCGGCATTGATGTCGGACCGGGGGGGCGGGGTGATTCGACCTGTCGGTTATTCCACTGGCGCCTCCAGGAACCTGATGGCCGATGATAATGGCGAAATTGGGGCGCTGCCATGCTGGACACGGATTCGCAAAATCTTTAAGGTTGTTCCGTTACCTTACAACGAAACCCGAGACTGACAGGAAGGTCGATACGTTGCACCTGGCCCGCACCGGATTCCTCCACTCCCTTCGTCTTGCCCTTCTGGGCGTGGCCTGTGCCCTGGTCGCCCTGGTGGCGGCACCCTCGCCAGCGGCGGCGGGCCGCTACGCGTCCATCGTTATCGACGCCGAGACCGGGGCGATCCTGCATGCCGCCAACCCTGACGCGCGGTCCTATCCGGCATCGCTGACCAAGGTGATGACCCTGTTCCTGCTGTTCGATGAATTGGAATCGGGCCGCCTTCGTCTCGACAGCACCCTGCCGGTTTCGGCCCACGCCGCCGGTCAGGCGCCATCCAAGCTGGGTCTGGAACCGGGCGAGCGTATTTCGGTGCAGAGCCTGATCCTGGCGCTGGTCACCAAATCGGCCAATGACGCCGCCGTGGTGATCGCCGAGGGTATCGGCGGCAGCGAATCGGGCTTCGCCCAGATGATGACCCGCAAGGCGCATGCGCTCGGCATGCGCAGCACCACCTATCGCAACGCCTCGGGCCTGCCCGATACCGGCCAAAGGTCAACGGTGCGCGATCAGGCCACCCTGGCCCGCGCCCTGATCAACCGCCACGCCGGCTATTACAAGTATTTCTCGACCCGCCAGTTCGTCTACGAAGGCCAGCCGATCAATACCCATAACCGGCTGATGTTGCGCTATCCCGGCGCCGACGGCATCAAGACCGGTTACATCCACGCCTCCGGCTTCAATCTGATCTCGTCGGCCAAGCGCGGCGACAAGCGCATCATCGGCGTGGTGTTCGGCGGCGCCACCGCCGCGTCGCGCGACAATCACATGGGTCAGTTGCTCGACAAGGGTTTCGCCATGCTGCGGCGGGGCGAAAGCGTCGAGGTCGCCGAGGCGGACGCCGACGATACGCCCGACCTGGACGAGATCATCGCCGCGGCCCACGCCGCCAAGGCGCCACCGGCCAAGGCCAAGACCGTCATCCTCAAGCCACCGGCCAAGGCTTCCGCCAAGGTGGCGATGCGGGCGCCGGCGCGCGGTGCGACTTCGCGCGATGATGACGAGGATGATGCGGTCGGTGACGCCGATCCGGGGGCCTGGTCGATTCAGGTCGGGGCCTTCAACGCCTATCGTCCGGCCCACAAGGCGGCAACCGATGCCGCCAAAAAACTGGGCGGCCTGATCAGCGAGGGTTCGATCGACATCGACAAGGGCGGTGCCGGCAAGAAGAACCTTTATCGTGCCCGCATCTCGGGCTTCAGCGAGGGTCAGGCCCGCGCCGCCTGCAAGCGCCTGGAACGCGCGGGCAAGAACTGCAAGCTGGTCAATCCGAATATCTGACGGTCACGCCGCCTGCTGGGCCATGGCCAGCAGGTTGACGAACAGCGGTCCGAACACCTTTTCCGGTTCGCTGCCCCAGCGTTCCACGAACGCCGCCTTGCGTTCGGGGGTGAATGTCTCGACGCGGAAATCGGCGAACAATGCCTGGAACATCCGGGTCATCTGGACTTCGCTGAACTCGCGCACCGCCTTGTCTTCGGCCTTCTTCGGAATGAAGGCGTTGGATGAGGTCGAGATCGACGACGGGCTGGAATTCATGATGATCAGGAACCAGTCCCGCCTCGGCTCGAATCGGCGGAAGCTGCGGGCGATGGCGACCGCTATGGTCTCGAACATCTGCATCACGTCGTCGTCGCGGTAGAACTCCTCCCAGGCGACCATGCCTTCCGGCGTCCGGTGGCGCTCGGCCGCGTGATTGGCGCGGGTGCGCAAACCGTCGAACGGCTCGTCGCCGACGATCATCCTGACGGCGGCGAAGAACTGCGGCAGGTGCTTGCGGTCGATGCCGGCATCGCGATCGTCCAGCAGTTCCGAGAACGGCCGGGTAATGATCCGCCCGATGTAGTCGATGCGCAGCCGTTCGATGCGGCGCATGGTAAAGGCGGAATCACAGCCCTCTTCCCAGTGGGCGTAATAGTCCGACAGCGGCCCTTGCGCCGACAGCACCGCGCCGGCGATGCGCCGGACCACATCCATGGTGACGACGCCGTCGGTGGCGGATTCGTCGAGAAGGTCGATCAGGGCGCGGATGGCGATTCCGGCGACGCCGCGGCACCGCTTGCCGCCCGGTTCCCGCAGCAGCATGGCGGATTCCGGTTCGCCTCCCGGTTCGACCTCCGGCGCCAGATCCTGCCCTTCCATGTCGACCAACCCTGAAAATTGCATGTAAAAATCGCAACGCGCAATTGACTAAAATCATACACGAATGTGTGAAAATAATGAAGAGTTCTTGTCTGTCGCATGGCGTGATTCTCGCGCCGCGCCATGGTATCGCCTTGTTGCATTGCGATATTTGTTATCAAGGCCCAAATAGGCCTCAGTGAAAAGAATTTGTGTAAAATTGTTTGGAGTGATCTTGCCCCGCCCGTGGCCGGAAAACCGGCCTTTCACCGGGACGTGGCATGCACTAGCCTTGGTCGGCCAAGTATATAAGCGAGAAGCGAATGACCAATGCCGACGCCATTGCCGGTCCCGCCGGCCCGGAGCGACTGGACGCCCTGCGTACCGAGTTGGCCCGACGGGGGCTGTCGGGCTTCATGGTGCCGCGCGCCGACGAGCATCAGGGCGAGTACGTGCCGCCATCGGCGCAACGTCTGGCATGGCTGACCGGGTTCACCGGCTCGGCGGGGGCGGCGGTGGTATTGCGCGATTGCGCCGCCATCTTCGTCGATGGACGCTACACCTTGCAGGTTCAGGCCGAGGTCGATTGCGCCCGCTTCCAGGTGCGCCATCTGATCGAGCAGCCGCCGGCACGCTGGTTGGGCGAGACCCTGGCCGCCGGTGATCGACTGGGCATCGATCCCTGGCTGCATACCGCCGATCAGGTGGAAACGCTCAAAAACGCTTGTGAACGATGCGGCGCCGAGTTGGTGGTGTGCGCCGACAACCCGTTGGACGCGGTCTGGCTTGACCGGCCGCCGCCGCCGCTGGCGCCGGTGGAGGTCTGGCCCGACGCCGTGGCCGGGCGGGGCGCCGCCGACAAGCTGGCCGAGATCGCCGGGGCACTCGCCGCCGACCGGCTTGACGCGGCGGTGTTGACGTCGCCGGAATCGGTGGCATGGCTGCTTAACCTTCGGGGCGGCGACGTCGCCTATACGCCGTTGCCGCTCAGCTTCGCCATCGTTCACCGGGATGGGTCGGTCGACCTGTTCATTGACGGGCGCAAGGTGCCGGCCGGGGTGCCGGCGCTGCTGGGGGCCGGGGTCCGGCTGGCACAGCCCGCGGCGCTCGACATCGCACTTGATCGGCTGGGGCGCGACGGCAAGCGGGTCCGGGTCGATGCCGCCATGGCGCCATTCCGGGTGGTCGAGCGGTTGCGCCGCTCGGGTGCCCGTGTCGATCGCGGTTCCGATCCCTGCGCTCTGCCGCGCGCCTGCAAGAACGCGATCGAACTGGAGGGAAGTCGCGCTGCCCATCGCCGCGATGGCGCCGCCATGGTTCGCTTCCTCGCCTGGCTGGCGGCCGAGGTCAAGGGCGGTGGAGTGGATGAATTGACCGCCGCCGCCCGGCTGGAGGCGTTCCGCCGCGACGGCGAGCATTTCCGGGGCCTGTCCTTTCCCACCATTTCCGGCGCCGGCGCCAACGGCGCCATCGTCCATTACCACTCGACCGCCGCCACCAACCGGCCGTTGGCTCCGGGCGAGCTGTATCTTGTGGATTCCGGCGCCCAGTACCTGGACGGAACCACCGACGTCACTCGCACCGTCGCCATTGGCGCGCCGGGGGACGAGGAACGCCGTCGTTTCACCCTGGTGCTGAAAGGCCATATCGCCTTGGCGGCGGCGGTCTTTCCCGCCGGCACCACCGGCAGCCAGCTCGACGTGTTGGCGCGGCGGGCGCTCTGGGCCGAGGGGTTGGACTATGACCATGGCACCGGCCACGGCGTCGGGGCCTTCCTGTCGGTGCATGAAGGGCCGCAGCGCATCTCCAAGGTGGGTAATTCGGTCGCGCTCCGGCCGGGGATGATCGTGTCCGACGAACCGGGCTACTACAAGGCCGGGGCCTACGGCATTCGCATCGAGAACCTGATTGCCGTGACCGATGTGCCGGCCCCGCCGGGGGCGGAGCGGCCGTTGCGGGGGTTCGAGATCCTGACCCTGGTGCCCATCGACCGCACCCTGATCGATCCCGGATTGCTTGATGCCGGAGAGCTGGCGTGGCTGAACGCCTATCACGCCCGCATCGCCGCCGAGATCGCACCGTCGGTCGAACCGGCGGCGCGGCATTGGCTGGAGGCAGCCACCCGGCCGCTTTAACCGGCCAGCAGGTCGGCCTTGTTGCGGAAGTAGGAGCAGGCGAGGCAGGGGTCGTCGCTGCGCAGCTTTTCCGCCGACCCGATGCTGACCACCCAGCAGCCGTCCGACGCCGAGCGGCTGAGGTCGTGGCCGTCGATGCGGCAGCGGTCGGCTATGGCTTCGGCGCAGCCGGCGCAGGGCAACTCACAGGTCTTGGGCGGGGCTATGGTCGTCATGGCGGCGATGATAGGAGCCGTTCGGCCGGATCTCAACCACATCTTCCGTGCG
>CAIUSV010000004.1 GCA_903901915.1 uncultured Rhodospirillaceae bacterium
GGCGTGGTGGCGATTTCGTCGGCCCAGTTGGCCTATATGTTGGACGGGATCGACTGGCGCAGCCCGCGCCACACCTTCCGCCCGAAAAGCGCCGGATAGGCTGTCCCGCCTTCATTTTTCGGGAGTCATCGGCCCGAATTTATGATTCCATTGGGGCATGAAGACTCGCCGCCAAACCCCACCCGATGATGTCGCCGCGCTGAAGGCCGCGCTGCTTCGGGTCGAGGCGGAACTGGCGGTGGCACGGGCCAAGGCCGCCGATGACCAAGCCGTGATCGCCCACCAGAAACTGCAGATCGAGAAGCTGAACCGTGCGCTGTACGGCCCCCGCGCCGAACGCACCGCGCGGCTGATCGACCAGATGGAAATGGCGTTCGAGGACCTAGCAGCAACCGCCACCGAGGACGAGATCGCCGCCGAACAAGCTGTGGCCAAGACCACCAATGTGGTGGCCTTCACCCGCCTGCGGCCAGCACGCAAGCCCTTCCCCGACCATCTGCCGCGTGAGCGGATCGTCGAGCCGGCGCCGACCACCTGCTCATGCTGCGGCAGCGACCGGCTGCGCAAGCTGGGCGAGGACGTCACCGAGACGCTGGAGGTGATCCCCCGGCAGTGGAAGGTGATCCAGCGGGTCCGGGAGAAGTTTACCTGCCGGGACTGCGAGAAGATCAGCCAGGCTCCGGCGCCGTTCCATGTCACCCCTCGTGGCTGGGCCGGTCCAGCACTGCTGGCGATGATCCTGTTCGAGAAGTTCGGTCAGCATCAACCACTCAACCGCCAAGCCGAACGCTATGCCAAGGAAGGCGTGCCGCTCAGCCTGTCCACGCTGGCCGATCAGGTGGGGGCCGGCTGCGCGGTGCTGGAGCCGCTGATCCGCCGCATCGAGGACCATGTCTTCGCCGCCGAGCGGCTGCACGGCGACGACACTACCGTGCCGGTTCTGGCCAAGGGCAAGACTGACACCGGGCGATGCTGGGTCTATGTCCGTGACGACCGACCCTTTGGTGGGCCAGCACCACCGGCGGCGATGTTCTACTACTCGCGCGACCGGGGCGGCGAACATCCCCAGAAGCATCTCGCCAGCTATGCCGGGCTGTTCCAGGCCGACGCCTATGGCGGCTACGCCAAGGTCTACCTGCCTGACCGTAAGCCGGGTCCGATCCTAGAAGCGGCGTGCTGGGTCCATGCGCGGCGCCCGTTCTTCATCATGGCCGATCTCGCCGAGAACGCGCGGCGCAAGGCACGCAGCAAGACCACGGCGCCGATCTCGCCGCTGGCCCTGGAGGCAGTCCAACGCATCGACGCTCTGTTCGAAATTGAACGCAGCATCAATGGCCACACCGCCGAGCAGCGTCGCGCCATTCGCCAGGAGCTGAGCGCTCCCCTGGTCGCCGATCTGGAAGGCTGGATGCGCGAACAGCGCGCCAAGCTGTCGCGCGGCAACGATCTCGCCAAGGCCATGGACTACATGCTCAAGCGCTGGCCGGCCTTCACCCGCTTCCTCGACGACGGCCGGGTCTGCCTGTCGAACAATTCCGCCGAACGCGCCCTGCGCGGCATCGCCTTGGGCCGGAAGTCGTGGCTGTTTGCTGGCTCCGATCGCGGTGGCCAGCGCGCCGCCGCCATGTACAGTCTGATCGTCACCGCCAAGATAAACGATGTCGATCCCCAAGCCTGGCTGGCCGACGTGCTGGCCCGCATCGCCGGCCATCCCGCCAGCCGGATCGATGAACTCCTGCCTTGGAACTGGCGTCCACTGCCGCGCGTCGCCGACAGTCAGGCAGCCTGATCAAAGCAGTATTCACCTGCGGTGCTCACCGGATGCTGACC
>CAIUSV010000005.1 GCA_903901915.1 uncultured Rhodospirillaceae bacterium
GGCCGGTCTCAATGATCGACAGCCGCGCCAGCATATCTTCCACCCCAACTGAAATCCCTACCCGCACGACAGGATTATCATACTAACGAATAGGGTTTCTACTCCCTATGCACCACTGCATACCAAAGGCTTAGCCGCCATCGCCGGACAAGACCCTCAGCACCGTTTCGGGATCAAGGCGGACATCGAGCCAGGACACCCCCCAGTGCAGATGGGAGCCGCTGGCGAGACCGCTGGCCCCGACAGCGCCAATGACGTCGCCCCGGGCGACGCCGCGACCGGATGCGACGTCGATGCGCGACAGGTGGGCATAGCTGGACATCAACCCCAGCCCGTGATCGATCATGACCGTGGCACCGGTCAGAAACAGATCCGGTGCCGCCAGCACCACCACACCGGCGGCGGCGGCGGCCACCGGCGTGCCGCCGGGGGCGGCGATGTCGAGACCGGAATGGGGCGCGCCGGCATGGCCGTTATAGACGCGCTGGCTGCCGAATCGGCCGGAAACGATGCCTTCGGCGGGCCGGATCAGGCCGGTGAGAAACCGGGCGTCGGGTGTGATCTCTGCCCGCAGGCCTCGCAGCATGTCGCTTTCCGCCCTGATCCGGGCTACCGCCGCCGCGTCGGGTTCGGCCTTGTCGCGGGGCAAGCCCTCGATGCGCTGGATCGGCCAGTCGCGGCGCGAAATGTCCAGAATCCGCCGTTCGAGACCGCCATCGGCATGGCGTACCTCCAGGATGGCCCGTTCGGCGGCATCGCGGCCGAACCCCAACAGGAAGCGTCCGTCACGATCCACCGGCACCGCCCGGCCGTCGAGGGTGACGGTCGCCGCCGGCTCGGTCCGTCCCAGAATGATGCCGCCCTGCTCCGCCCGGCCGTCCAGACGGGTCGCGGCGACAACCGGACTAGCCGCCAGGATAAGCAGGATGGCGAGCAGAAGACGCATCCGTCGGCTACTTCGGCATCCACATGATGACGGCGTTTCCGTCCTCACTGTTGCACAGCTCGGTGATCCTGGTGGCGGAAACCCGATTGGGCGTGATGCCGTTGATGGTCAGGATGCCCTTGCGCACCAGCCCCCAACCCGCGGCGGCACAGACCCGCGGCGGTACCCCTTCGGCGACCACCACCGGCCGACCGCCCAAGGACTGAAGCCGAAGCGCGCCGCCGAACACATGCGTGGGCTCGGCACTGCCCTGACCCGCCTGGATCACCTGTTCGATGAAGCGGGCGATATCGGTGGAACTCTCGCCCTCGTCCGAGCGCGCACCCCGCCACCAGACATAACCGCCGATCACGGTGATCAGGACCGCGGCGACGGCGAGCACCATGGGCGCCTTCCGCCCCGCCTCCTTTTCGGGTTCGCTACGGGTGGGACGACGCGGCTTGCCCCCGGCCTTGGCCCAATTGCCGGCGGTGCCCTGCTGGGCGCTTCGCGGCAATCGCCGCGCCTTGGCGAGTTGCAGCACCTGGATACAACCACGTGCCGCGGCGCGCAGGGAATCGGGGGGATGATCCGACCTGACCCCGCCGACGATCTCCTTGATCTTGCGCGTCAGTTCCGCCTTCAACTCGTGATCGGCCGGACGGCGCAGCATCAGCGCCAGCGCCAGCGTCGCGACCTCCTGAAGCCGCGCCGGAGTGTCCACGGAAGGGATCTTCCGAATGATGGCCTGAAACAGGGCTTCCTGCTCCTCGGCGGTAGCCGGCTTGCTCACGGCATGATCCGATCGTCGTTTCCAGCGCCAGTCCCCCGGCAAGTCTGGGCGCCGCGCGGTTAAGGATGCGTTACGCCCCCTTTCGCCGCCGCGACCATTTTGGAGTTGTCCGGACCGCGGACGGCCCCCATATGAGCCGTGCGAACAGATAATGAGAATGAAAAGCCATGAGTGTGGATATGACGCCGCCTTCCCTCGGCCACGGCATTGCCTTTACCGATCTGTACGAGCGCGGTGGGCAGGAGCGTATCGATCGGACCTTCCTGGCGGAGCTGGCGCGGAGCGCCCCCGCCCTGCATCAGCGCCTGCTGACCTCGCGCGCAGCCCCCGCCGCCGTCTCGGCCAAGGACGAATCCGACCTGATCGTCGCCCTGGCGCCGCATCTGGACGACTTTCTGGCGGAGCTGTTCGGCATCCGCGTCGCCACCGCCGAGCTGGCCGGGCGCCACCATGCCCTGGCGCCGTTGTACCGGGCCAAGCGACAGTTCGTGCAGCGCCGCGCCCTCAAGGACGTATCCGCCGAAGACGCCGCCGGTCTCGACGCCGAGGCGCTGGCCGGGCAATACGCCGCCCGTACCGGCGAACCGTTCGACGAGTTGGGCTTTGCCACCCGGGTGCTGGGCTGGATGGACGACGAGGCCGCCCACGGTGACGACCTCGCCTTCGCCGCCCGCCTCGCGGCGGCGTGGGTGGCCGCCACCGACAAGGCCCCCCACCCCACGGGCGTGCTGTTCAAGATGCCGCGCCGGCACGATCCGTTGGCGCGGGTACCGGCCCGGCCGGCGCCCCACGGCGGCACCGTCGCCCTGGAGGCCGCGGCCGACCATCTGCATCAACGCGACGGCTTCAACCTCACCGACTGCGGCACCGATCTGCGGGGAGCGTTGGACGAAATCAACGCCTGCATCCTATGCCACCATCAGGGCCGCGATTCCTGCTCCAAGGGCCTGACCGACCGCAAGGCCGGCGGACTGGCCCGCAACGCCGTCGGCGTCGTCCTGGAAGGCTGCCCGCTGGAAGAGAAGATCTCGGAAATGCACGAGATCAAGGGTGCCGGGCACGCCCTGGCGGCACTGGCGGTGATCACCATCGACAACCCCATGGCCGCCGGCACCGGCCACCGCATCTGCAACGACTGCATGGCGGCCTGCGTCTACCAGAACCAGAACCGCGACCCGGTGGACGTGCCCCAGGTCGAAAGCCGCGCCCTCAAGGACGTGCTGGAGCTGCCCTGGGGCTTCGAGATCTATTCGCTGCTGACCCGCTGGAATCCGCTCAACCTCCGTCGGCCGCTGCCGCGTCCAGCTTCGGGCCGCAAGGTGCTGGTGGTGGGGTTGGGACCGGCCGGATATACCCTGGCCCATCACCTGATGCAGGACGGCCACCACGTCGTCGCCATCGACGGCCTGAAGATCGAGCCGCTGCCGGTCGATCTGTCGGGGGTCGAAGCCGACGGCCGCCGTGTACCATTCCGCCCCGTCCGCGACGTGCGCGCCCTGCAAAAGCCCCTGAGCGCCCGGGTGATGGGCGGCTTCGGCGGCGTCGCCGAATACGGCATCACCGTGCGCTGGGACAAGAACTTCCTGGACATCATCCGCCTGCTGCTGGAACGCCGGGCCGAATTCGCCCTTTACGGCGGCGTGCGCTTCGGCGGCGCCATCACCCTGGAAGGCGCCTTCGCCATGGGCTTCGATCACGTCGCCCTGGCCACCGGTGCCGGCAAACCCACCATCCTCGACATTCCCGGCGCCCTGGCGCGCGGGGTGCGCCAGGCGTCGGATTTCCTGATGACGCTGCAACTGACCGGCGCCGCCCGTTCGGACAGTCTGGCCAACCTGCAATTACGGCTGCCGGCGGTGGTGATCGGCGGTGGCCTGACCGCCGTCGATACCTGCACCGAGGCGCTGGCTTATTACCCGGTCCAGGTCGAGAAATTCCTGGCCCGCCACGAAATGCTGAGCGCCGAGCGTGGCGAGGACGCGGTCCGGGCCGGCTGGCCGGCCGAGGACCGTGACATCGCCGACGAGTTCATCACCCACGCCCGCGCCATCCGCGCCGAACGCCTGGCGGCGGCGACCGAGGGTCGCGCGCCGCGCATTCTCGACCTGTTGCGCTCGTGGGGCGGCGCCACCGTGGTCTACCGCCGCCGCCTGATCGACAGCCCGGCCTACCGCAACCACGAGGAGGTCGCCAAGGCGCTGGAGGAAGGCATCCGTTTCGCCGAGGGACTGACGCCGCTGGCGGTGGAAACCGACGAATTCGGCGCCGCCCACGGCCTTCGGGTCAAGGATGCCGCCGGGACCGAATACCTGTTGCCGGCGCGCGCCGTGCTGGTCGCCGCCGGCACGGTGCCCAACACCACCCTGGCGCGGGAGCGCGCCGGCATCGCGTTGGATGGCCGCTTTTTCCAGGCGGTGGACGAGGAGGGCAACCCGGTCAGTCCGGAACGCCTCGCCAAGCCCGGAACCCCCCAGGTGCTGATGCAGGTCGAAGGCCTGGACCGCGCCGTCAGCTTCTTCGGCGACCTTCATCCTTCCTATGCCGGCAACGTGGTGTCGGCCATGGCGTCGGCCAAGCAAGGCCATCCGCTGGTGACGCGGGCCATGGCGCGGCGCCCGGCCTCGACCGTGACCGCCGCCCGGCTGTTCGCCCGGCTCGACGACGAACTGCGGGCCAGCGTCCACGCGGTTAACCGCCTGACATCGACCATCGTCGAGGTGGTGGTGCGCGCCCCCGCCGCCGCCCGCGCCTTCCAGCCCGGCCAGTTCTTCCGCCTCCAGAACTTCGAGACCCTGGCTCGGGCCTCGCTGGCCATGGAGGGGCTGGCGCTGACCGGCGCTTGGGTCGATGCCGACCGTGGCCTGGTCGGCCTGATCGTACTGGAAATGGGCGGATCGTCCGATCTGGTCGCCCATCTCCGCCCCGGCGAGCCGGTGGTGCTGATGGGGCCGACCGGCGCTCCCACCCATGTCTGTGGCCACGAGACGGTACTGCTGGCCGGCGGCGGCCTGGGCAACGCGGTGCTGTTCTCCATCGGCCACGCCTTCCGCGCCGCCGGGTCGAAGGTGCTGTATTTCGCCGGCTACAAAAGCGCGGCGGACCGCTTCAAGGCCGCCGATATCGAGACCGCCGCCGATGTGGTGGTGTGGTGCGTCGATTCCGGCGCCCCCTTCACCCCCAACCGGCCCCAGGACCGAAGCTTCGTCGGCAATATCGTCGATGCCATGGTGGCCTATGGCGAGGGCCGGCTGGGCGAACAGATCATCGGACTCGATGCCGTCGATCGGGTGGTCGCCATCGGCTCGGACCGCATGATGGCGGCGGTGGCCAAGGCCCGGCACGACCGGCTGGCCCCGTTCCTCAAGGCCGGGCATGCCGGTATCGGCTCGATCAATTCGCCGATGCAGTGCATGCTGAAGGAGGTCTGCGCCCAGTGCCTGCAACGCCATCGCGATCCTGTCACCGGCGAGGAAAAGATCGTCTTCACCTGCTTTGACCAGGACCAGCCGCTGGATCATGTGGATTTCATCTCGCTGGGCGAACGCCTGTCGCAGAATTCCGCCTGGGAGAAGTTGTCGAAGAGCTGGATCGATCACAGCCTGCGGCGAGCGGGATTGGAGTAGGCAGCCCCTTATCAATCCCGCCCGTCGCTGCTACCATCCCCCGATCCTCACCGACATCGGATCGGCCATGAATCGCAGGCAACGACGTGCATCGGGACAACACGGCATGCCGGCGGCGACCCGGACCGACCCTTCGGCCGGGTGGTTCGCCTCGGCGCTGCGGTATCACCGGGCCGGGCGTATCACCGACGCCGAGGCGGTGTATCGCCGCATCCTCGTCCTCGATCCCGGCCATGCCGGCAGCCTGCACAATCTGGGGCTCATCGCCCACCAGTTCGGCCACACCGCCGCCGCCGTCGATCTGCTGGCCAAGGCGGTAGCGGCGGACGGACGGCACGCCGACTGGTACAACAACCTCGCCCTGGTGCTGCTGTCGGTGGGACAGGCCGCCGCCGCCGAAGCCGCCTGCCGCCAGTCCCTGGGGCTGAAACCCAACCACCCCGACGCCCTGGTCAATCTCGGCGCCGCGCTGCAATTGCTGGGACGGCTGGACGAGGCCGAGTCCGTGCTGCGGCGGACGGTGTCCCTGCGGCCGCGCGATCCCCAGGCCCACGCCAACCTGGGCAATGTGCTGATCCTGATGGGGCAAACCGAACAGGCGGTGGAGGCATGGCGCAAGGCGGTGGCGATCCAGCCGGACCAACCGGCGGCGCAGCACAATCTTGAACGGGCGCTGAACGATCTCGGCCGCCCCGACGAGGCCGCCGAGGTCCGCCAACGGGCGCAATCCAACCGGACCGAAGATTGATCCGACGAGGCGATGGACCGGGTGCCCAACAGGGTGGCGGTGCCGCGGAAGGTTTGCTAGAACTGCTCCGACTCGTTTCCTTCTCCCCCCTCTTTCCGGAGGCTGTCCAGGCATGCCGAAGGCCTTTGCGGCTTCGCGATCCGACATCGAACGCATCTACCGCGCCATCCGGCGTATCCGTCGCGTCGAGGAAGTCACCGCCGAAATCTATCCGTCGGACAAGATCAAGAGCCCGGTTCACCTCGCCATCGGCCAGGAACTGGTATCGGTGGGCGTCTGTGATGCGCTTCGTCCCGACGATGTCGCCGGCGGTTCGTACCGCAGCCATGCCGTCTTCCTCGCCAAAGGCGGCGATCTCAACGCCATGATGGCCGAGATGTACGGCAAGGACACCGGCTGTTGCCGCGGCAAGGGCGGTTCCATGCATATCGGCGACGCCGCCGTGGGGGTGGCGGGATCGTCGGCGGTGGTGGCGACCCAGATTCCCATGCTGGCCGGCTTCGCCCTGGCGCTGAAGCGGGAAGGCAAGGGTCGGGTGGCGGTGGTGTTCCTCGGCGACGGCGCCACCGAGGAGGGCTGCTTCTACGAGACGCTGAATTTCGCCGCCCTGGCCAAGCTGCCGCTGCTGCTGGTCTGCGAGAACAACGGCTACGCCATCCACGAACCCATCGCCAAGCGCCGCGCCCGGCCCGATGGGCTGTGCGCCGTCGCCGAGGCCATCGGCGTTCCCGCCCGCAAGATCACCGACGGCAACACCTTCGCGGTGCGTGATGCCGCCGCCGCCGCCATCGCGCGCATCCGCGAGGGCGGCGGGCCGGAATTCATCGAGGTCCAGGTCTATCGCTGGCGCGAACATGTCGGACCCAACGAGGATTTCGATCAGGACTACCGCTGCCGTTCCGAGGCCGAGCCATGGATGGCGGGTGACGAGGTCGCCCGACTGGCCGCGCTGATCGATCCCGCCACCCGCCAGCGCATCGACGGCGAAATCGAGGCCGAGATCGCCGCCGCCGTCCGTTTCGCCGAGGAAAGCCCGGCGCCCGCGCCCGAGGAGTTGTATGCCGATGTCTTCGCCTGAGGCCCCTCCCCGCCAGCTGCGCTACGTCGAGGCCCTGTGCGAGGCGTTCGACCAGGAGATGGCGCGCGACCCGTCGGTGTTCGTGTTCGGCCTGGATGTGGACGATCATAAGGCCATCCAGGGCTCGACCAAGGGCCTGTTGGCCAAGTTCGGCCCCGAGCGGGTGTTCACCACCCCCCTGTCGGAAGACGCCATGACCGGCATCGCCATCGGCGCCGCCATGGCCGGAATGCGTCCCGTCCATGTCCACATCCGCATGGACTTCCTGCTGCTGGCCATGAACCAGTTGGTCAACATCGCCGCCAAGGCCCATTACATGTGGGGCGGTCAGGTCAAGGTCCCGCTGGTGGTGCGCTCGATGATCGGCAAGTCGTGGGGCCAGGGCGCCCAGCACAGCCAGGGACTGCATTCCATGTTCATGCACGTTCCCGGCCTCAAGGTGGTGGCGCCCAGCAACGCCCACGACGCCAAGGGGTGCATGATCGCCGCCATCCGCGACGACAACCCGGTGATCTTCATGGAACACCGGCTGCTTTATCCCACCCAGTCCGAGGTGGCGGCCGAACCGTTCACGGTGGAGCCGGGCAAGGCGCGCATCTGCACCCGGGGCGACGACCTCACCGTGGTGGGCATCTCCAACATGGCCCAGGAGGCCATCCGCGCCGCCGAGCTGCTGCACGAGGTGGGGGTAGCGGCCGAGGTGATCGATCCCATCTGGCTGGCACCGCTGGACATCGAGACCATCGCCGCCTCGGCGAAGCGCACCGGCCGGCTGCTGGTGGTGGACAACGGCTGGACCATGGCCGGCGCCTCGGCCGAGATCATCGCCGGGGTGGCGGAACGGGTGGACGGCGTGCGCGCCCGGCGCATGGGCTTTGCGCCGACCACCTGCCCGACCTCGCCGTGGCTGGAGGAACACTTCTACCCCAACCCCGGCACCATCGCCGCGGCCGCCTGGACCCTGGCCCGTCCGGCGGAAAAGCCGTGGGCGCCCAGTCCCCAGTCCACCAAGCTCGCCTATCAGGTCCAGTTCAAGGGACCGTTTTAAGGAAACAGCATGTTCTACGAACTCGCCGCCCCGACCTGGGGTCCCGAAGAGGCCGCCGCAGCCAAGGGCGTCATCGAGTCGGGCCTTTATACCATGGGCGCCCATGTCAAGGCGTTCGAGGGGGAGTTCGCCGCCTATCACGGCGCGAAGCACGGCATCATGGTCAACTCAGGCTCGTCGGCCAATCTGATCGCCGTGGCGGCGATGGCCTACAAGGCCGACCGGCCGTTGAGCCGTGGCGACGAGGTGATCGTACCGGCGATTTCGTGGGCCACCACCTATCATCCGCTCCAGCAATACGGCCTGAAGCTTCGCTTCGTCGATGTCGAGCTGGAGACGCTGAACCTCGACCCCTCATTGCTGGAAAAGGCGCTGACGCCCCGGACACGGGCCATCGTCGCGGTCTCGATCCTGGGCAATCCGGCGGCGCTGGACACCATCCGCGCCTTCGCCGACGCCCACGGCCTCTATCTGCTCGAAGACAATTGCGAAAGCATGGACGCCGAGCTGGGCGGCAGGAAGTGCGGCACCTTCGGCCACCTCAACACCTTCAGCTTCTTCTTCTCTCACCACATCTCGACCATGGAAGGCGGGATGATCCTGACCGACGACACCGAGCTGGCGCATCTGTGCCGGTCCTTGCGCGCCCACGGCTGGACACGCGACCTGCCCGAGGACAGCCCGGTATTCCAAAGGAAGGGTAACGATTTCTACGAGGCCTATCGCTTCATCCTGCCCGGCTACAACGTGCGGCCGTTGGAGATCGAGGCCGCCATCGGCCGCGAGCAGTTGAAGAAGCTGCCGGGCTTCACCGCTCAGCGGCGCAAGAATCTGGCGCTGTTCCAAAGCCTGTTCGGCGACGACGACCGCTTCATCATCCAGCGGGAAAACGGCCGCAGTTCGGCTTTTTCCTTCACCCTGATCCTTAATCCGGCCCGCAGGATCGACCGGATCCGGGCCTTCGAGGCACTGAAGGCGGCCGACATCGGCTATCGCATCATCACCGGCGGCAATTTCCTGCGCCACGACGTGATCCGGCACTATGACTACGAGGTGGTGAGCGGCGCGGTGCCCAATGCCGACACCGCCCACGACCATGGCTTTTTCGTCGGCAACCACCCCTTCGACCTTTCGCCCCAGATCACCTGTCTGCGCGACGTTCTGGACAAGGCCTGCCGCTAGGCGTTTCGGGAGATACACATATGACCTTCAATATCCTCGTCACCGGCGGTGCCGGCTATCTCGGCTCGATCATGGTTCCCGAACTGCTGGCGGCGGGGCACAAGGTCACCGTGCTCGACAGCTTCATGTTCAAGCAGGCGTCGCTCAACCAGTGCTGCGCCGATCCCAATTTCGAGGTGGTGCGGGGCGACTGCCGCGACGAGACGGTGATGAAACGCCTGATCGCCGACAAGGACGTGGTGATTCCGCTGGCCGCCCTGGTCGGCGCGCCTCTGTGCGCCCAGGATCCGATCGGTGCCACCACCACCAACCTCGACGCCCAGAAGATGCTGTTCAAGATCCTGTCGCCCAGCCAGCGGGTGCTGATGCCCATCACCAATTCCGGCTATGGCGTCGGCGAGAAGGGCAAGTTCTGCACCGAGGAAACGCCGATGCGGCCGATCTCGCTGTACGGCATCCACAAGGTCGAGGTCGAACAGGCGCTGATGGAGCGCGGCAACGCCATCAGCTTCCGCCTCGCCACCGTGTTCGGCATGGCGCCGCGCATGCGCCTCGACCTCTTGGTCAACGACTTCGTCTATCGCGCCGTCAACGACCGCGCCGTGGTGCTGTTCGAGCCGCACTTCAAGCGCAACTACGTTCATGTCCGCGACGTGACGCGGGCCTTCATGCACGGGCTGGCCAATTTCGACACCATGAAGGACCAGCCCTACAATGTCGGCCTGTCCGACGCCAACCTGTCCAAGTGGGAACTGTGCGAGGTGATCGCCAAGCATCTGCCCAAGTTCGTCTTCGTCGAGGCGCCCATCGGCGAGGACCCCGACAAGCGCGACTACATCGTCTCCAACGAGAAGATCGAACGCACCGGCTTCGCGCCGGCCTATTCCCTGGACAAGGGTATTCAAGACCTGATCAAGGGCTTCACCATGATCAAGAATTCGATCTATGGAAACGTCTGACGAATCAAACGCCGGAGCCGACCTCGTCCTGATCAATCCCGGCGGTCGCGAGCGTATCTACCAGCAGCTCGGCGGCGAGCTGACCGCCATCGAGCCGCCGCTGTGGTGCCGGCTGATCGCCGGCTACGCCATCGACCGCGGCCGGCGGGTGACGATCATCGATTCCGAGGCCGAGGAGATGGGACCGGCGGCGGTGGCGGACCGCATCCGCACCCTTGGCCCCACCCTGGCGGTGATGGTGGTGTTCGGCCACCAGCCGTCGGCCTCGACCCAGCAGATGGTCGCCGCCGGCGAATGCTCGGCCGCCATCCGGGAGGCCGCGCCCGAGATCCCGATCCTGATCGTCGGCGGCCATGTGTCCGCCCTGCCCGAACGCACCCTGGCCGAAGAGCCGGTGGACTTCGCCTGCAAGGGCGAGGGGCCGGTCACCGTGGTACAACTGCTGGAATGGCTGGAGTCCGGTGCTCCCGAGGACCCGACCGAGGTCGCCGGTCTGGTGTGGCGCGACGGCGAGGACCGCATCGTCGTCAACCCGTCGGCACCGCTGATCCACGATCTCGACGCCGACCTGCACGGCAACGTCTGGCACCTGCTGCCCATGGAGAAGTACCGCGCCCATAACTGGCAGTGCTTCGGCGACCTGGGTTCGCGCATGCCCTACGCCAGCATCTATACCTCGCTCGGCTGCCCCTACCGTTGCAGTTTCTGCTGCATCAACGCCCCGTTCGACGCCAACCGCTACCGCATGCGCTCGCCGGTGCAGGTGGTGGCCGAGGTGGACCGGCTGTATCGCACCTACGGCATCAGAACCTTCAAGATCATCGACGAGATGTTCGTGCTCAATGACCGCCACGTCACCGCCATCTGTGACGGGCTGATCGAATTGGGCTATTCCGATCAGCTCAATTTCTGGGCCTACGCCCGGGTCGATACCGTCAAGCCGGCCATGCTGGCCAAGCTGCGCCGGGCCGGCATCCGCTGGCTGGCGCTGGGCATCGAATCGGGATCCAAGCATGTGCGCGACGGTGCCGACAAGGCCCTGCGTTACGAAGACATCGTCGGCATCGTCCGCGACATCCAGAAGGCCGGCATCAACGTCATCGGCAACTACATCTTCGGCCTGCCCGACGATTCCCTGGCGACCATGCGCGAAACCCTGGACCTGGCCAAGGAACTGAACTGCGAATTCGCCAATTTCTATTCGGCGATGGCCTATCCCGGTTCGGCGCTCTATCTCCAGGCGGTGGAGAGGGGATGGCCCTTGCCCGACGGTTGGGCCGGCTTCTCGCAGCATTCCTACGATTGCAAGCCGTTGCCGACCGAGCATTGCAGCGCCGCCCAGGTGCTGAAGTTCCGCGACGACGCCTTCCACGAATACTTCGCCGACCAACGCTACCTCGACATGGTGGCGCAACGCTTCGGCTGGGACACCCGCCGCCACATCGAGGACATGGCGGTGCATCGCCTCAAGCGCAAGCTGGTCGAGGACTTGGGTTAAATCAGGCGCACCAGTTCCGAATACGGTGTCAACTGGGCGGCGGCGGCGTGAACCGGCAGTTCGGTGCAACCGCTATCCCTGGCTGCCTCGGATCTCGGCCGGGCCACCGGCTTGCCGTACCGGGCAACGACGATATCATTGCCCGCTGCCGCCTCGACCAGACGGGACAGGTGGGTCTTGGCGGCATGGACGTCGACGGTTTGCATGGGCGGTCCTGCCATTCCAGCGAAATGGACTAAGCTCAGTCGAGTCCGCCGGAAAAGGCTACACCTCCCGCGCCTCGTAGGTGTCTTCCTGACGGCCGGCGACGCCGTGCATGAACGCTTTGCGCGACTTCCAGAAGAACACCAGCGCCTGGATCGGGGTGATGTTGAAGAAGATCAGGTCCTGGAAATGCTGCACCAGAATCATGAACTTCAGGTATTTCGACCACCAGCTCGATAGCAGCGGACGGGCGAAGCGAGCCAGGCCCGGAATCATCACGATCAGATAGCCGGCCCACAGGATGTTCTCCAGGTGGGCATGGCTGCCATCGACGTCACGGGATTTGTAGGTAAATTCGCCCTGGGCCTCGCACCAGTTGTTGGCCACCGCCTCGGCCGCCAGCTGGGTGCCCTTGTACATCTTGAGAATGCAGGTCTTGGTCCCCAGGGGCCGGAGCTTACGGTTGAAACGGATGCTTTCCACCGCGTGGTCCAGGGTTTCGTTAGGCAGGGCGAACATGATGTTGGTCATGAAATAGACGCCGTGCTTGCGCAGCAGACGGCAGGCGTCTTCATAGACCGCGTTGGAGATCGGCTTCCTCAGCGTGACCATGCGGGTGTGCTCGACCCCGGTCTCCAGTCCGAACACCACGCCCCTGAGGCCGGCGGCCTTCATGGCCACCACCAGTTCCTCGTCCATGATCTGGACGGTGCAGTTGCAGGAGAACGGCAGGTCGATCTCTTCCTTGTAGCGGCGGCAGAACTCGTGGACCCATTTCTTGTTGAGATTGAAGGTGTCATCGGAGAAATGGACCTGCCGGGTGGGATATTTGGCGATGGTGGCCTTGATTTCCTCGATCACCAGTTCGACGCTGCGGCGGCGCACCAGCTTGCCCTTGCCGTCGTACAGTTCGGCCAGCGCCGGCTCGAAGCAGTACGAGCACTTGTAGGGGCAGCCGCGCTGGGTCATGAAGCGTTTGACGCCAAAGCCGGCCAGCAGCGGATATTTGTCGTAATACAGCTCGCGGTCCGGCGGCGGATATTGGTCCAGCGGCTCCAGGTTTCCCACCGGATTGCGCAGCCAGTTGCCAGCGGCGTCCTTGGCCCACAGGCCGGGAATATCGGTGGCGGGCGCCCCGGAATCGAGGCGGTCCATGACCTCCAGCAGGGCTTCCTCGCCCTCGCCGATGCAGATGTAATCGACGCCGGGATAGTCCACCACCTGATCGGACATGAACATGCAATGGGCGCCGCCCCAGATCACCGGCAGACCCAGCTTGTCCTTGATGATCCGGGTCAGCGGCCGGAAAGCGTCGACCTGCGGCGTCATCACGGAAAAGCCGACGATGTCGGGCTTGGCGGCCCGAATGTAGGCCAGCAGCGATTCGGTGGAGGCGTGGTCGGTCAGCATGGTGAGATCGACCGCATGGCCCTTGGCCTTGACGTAGGAGCTGAGATACATGATCCCCAGCCCCTCGTTGAGCAGGTTGTCGCTGATGAACAGGATCTTGGCCACGCCACGCCTCGCCGGTCATTGTCTCCCGAAGGGGAGATAGCGTCTTCGGGACGGCAAAAGCAACATTATCGTGGCGGGAGAATGCCACCCGCTGTTGAACTGCGCCGCTTCATTGCCTACAGTGCGGCCGCGTTCGCAAGGCTGGGGCGGTTTGGCATGAAGTCCGATTCGGTTTCCATCATCCTCTCGTTCCGCAACGAGGAGGACAACCTGCCCGAGTTGATCCGCCGGTTGCGGCTGGTCGCCGACGGCCGTGCCGAGGACTTCGAGTTCATCTTCGTCAACGACTGTTCCACCGACCGTTCGCGCGAGATCCTGATGGCGGCGCGGGCCACCGACCCGCGCGTCCGCTTCCTGACCACGGCGCGGCGCGCCGGCCCCAGCGAAGGCGTGCTGGCCGGTCTGGCCGCCGCCAGCGGCGACGCCATGATCTACATGGATTGCGACCTCCAGGACCCACCCGAGCTGATTCCCACCCTGCTGGAGCACTGGCGCTCGGGCTGCGACGTCGTCCATACCCGACGCATCGCCCGCCATGGCGAGGACCCGCTGCGCATGTGGCTGACCCGGCGCGCCTACGAGGCGATCAACTGGACCTCGCGCGGGCAGATGCCGATCGAATCGGGCGATTTCAAGCTGCTGTCGCGTCGCGCCGCCGGCCACATGCTGTCGCTGCGCGAACACGACCCCTACATTCGCGGCCTGGCGGTGTGGATGGGATTCAATCAGGTGTTCGTCGATTACGAGCGCCAGGCCCGCCACTGCGGCGAAAGCAAGTTCTCCGGTATCCACCGCAACGCGGTGAAGACCATGGTGGCGGGGGTGACCTCGTTCTCGTTCCTGCCGGTCTATGTGGTGTTCTGGGCCGGGCTGGCCGGGCTGGCGCTGGCGCCGCTGCTGCTGCTGTGCGGGCTGGTCGCGCTGGGCCTGGGGGCGACGGTGTCGGGCTGGCTGGTCGCGGCGCTGGCGTTCTTCCTATGGGGCAGCCTGATGGCGGCGATCGGCATCACCGGCGTCTATGTGGCGCGGGTCTATAAGGATGTTCGCGGCCGGCCGCGCTGGCTGATCGCCGAGGCCGAGGGCCTGGAGATCGTGCCGGACCGGGCGGTGATGGGGGCCGATTGAGGATCACCGCCACCGGAATGGCCGCCGTCCTGGCAGCCGTCGCCGTATTCGGTGTCGCGGCCGCGATGGTGGCCTATGGCCTTTATCCCGGCTATCTCGAACACGGCGAAGCCGCCATCGCCGCCACCGCCTTCCGCCTGCTGCACGGCATGCCGGCCTATTACGCCTTCGACGCCCCCGAACGCATCACCAACATCTACGGGCCATGGACCTATCTGTGGCACGCCGTCCCGCTGGCCCTGTTCGGCGCCACCCTGACCACCAGCAAGATCGCCGCCCTGACCGGGCCGGTCCTGGTGATCACCGGTGCCTGGGCGGTGGGCCGCCGCTTTGGCCGCTTCGGCGAGGCGGTGGCGGTGGCTTTGGCCGCCGGCTTCATCATCATGCATCTGGGTTTTCCCGTCACCGTCCGGCCCGACGCGCTGCTGACGGCGCTGGTCGCCCTGGCGACCTGGGCGGCGGCCAGGACCGAAGGCCCCGGCTGGGCCTGGGCCGAATCGTTGGCCATCGGTATCGCCGGCGGTGTCGCCGCCAACATCAAGATTCACGCCGGGCTGTATTTCGCGCCGGTGGCGCTGCTGCATCTGGCCGGCGACTGGCGGCGGCTGCTGCCCATGGCGGCGGCGGGGTCCGTCGCCCTGGCGGCGCCGTTCCTGTCACCGCTGTTCCCGCTGGGGGACTATCTGTCGTGGTTCGGCCCGATCTCGGCCAAGGAAAACACCTGGAACGGCTTTCGCGTGTTGTGGATGAAGTTCGCCCTTTATCTCGGCGTACCAGTGGCTGCCTGGGCGCTGGCCGGGCGCCAAGCCCTGGCCGGACGCGAACGGACCTATCTCGCGGCCTACGTCGCCTGCGTGCTGGTGGCACTGTTCCCCGCCACCAAGAACGGCGCCAGCCACCACTATTACATGCCGTTCCTGCCGCTGCTGGTGGACCTGTCGCTGCGAGCATTCCGGGCCGGCCGCCGCCGGGTGGTCCTGGCCCGGGCGCTGGTGGGGTTCGCCGCCTTGGTGTTGCTGCTGGCGGCCCAGACCGAGCGGCGTTTCTTCAAGTCGCTGGAATGGACCCAGGCGCGCGACGTCACCGCCGAGATCGAGGCGCTGATCCGGGCCAATCCCGGACTCCCCATGCAGATGGGGGTCGGCGACATTCCGCAGCGATTCTATCTCTACTCCTGGCGTGATCTGCCGGTATTCGCCGGCGGTCCCTACACCATGGACGCCGGCATCGTCATGGAGATGACCAAGCTGGGCGTGCCCATGCCGGCCGAGGCGACAAGGCGCATGGCCGCCTGCGAAACCCGCCTGTGGCTGATTCCGGGCGGCGAGTCCCCGTTCACCCTCAAGGGCTATTACGACCAGACCATTTTCGATGCCGCCTTCCGCGACGCCTTCATGGCCCACCATCACAAGGTCGCGTCGGGCCGCTATTTCGACCTGTGGCGCTGCGAGGAATGAGAGACAGCTTGGGAAGCGGCCCCGCTTCTGGTAACACTCCGGGCGGATTATGCAGGAATGCGGTCGGGTGATGCCGGGGCTTGAGGGAATCGACGTGGTGGTGCTGGCCGGTGGCCTGGGCACCCGTATCCGGGACGTACTGGGCGACACCCCCAAGGTGCTGGCGCCGATCGACGGCCGCCCGTTCCTCGATCATCTGCTCGATCATCTCGCCGCCCTCGGCGCAGGACGCGCCGTGCTGTCGCTGGGTGTGGGCGCCGGACAGGTGGTCGATCACCTCGCCCGGGGAACCGCGCCGCTGCCGGTACTGCCGGTGGTCGAGGCAGCACCGCTGGGCACAGCCGGGGCGCTGCGCCACGTCCTGCCCTCCCTGACCGGCGACCCGGTCATGGTCCTGAACGGCGACACCTGGCTGGATGCCGATTTCACCGCCTTCCTGGCCGAGCATCGCCGCATCGGGCTGCCGGTGTCGCTGCTGTGCGTCGAGGTCGCCGACATCTCGCGTTATGGTCATGTGGACCTGGACGGCGACGGCGTACTGACCCGCTTCGCCGAAAAGGACACCTCCGCCGCCGGCCCCGGCCTGATCAACGGTGGCGCCTGCCTGCTGTCGCGGAAGGCGTTGGACCGGCTGGCGGCGAGCGGTGGGCCTTCGTTGGAACGTGATTTCCTGGCGAGCCTGCCGCCGGGATGGATTTCCGGCTGGCGCGCCGAAGGCGCCGGCTTCATCGACATCGGCACGCCGGCCAGCCTGGCCGAAGCCGGCGCCGTCATCGCCAGACGAAAGGGCGACGCATGATCATCAGCCGCACCCCCTTCCGCATATCGCTGTTCGGCGGCGGATCGGACTATCCCCACTGGTACCGCCGCCACGGCGGGTCGGTGCTGGGCTTCACCATCAACAAGTATTGCTATATCACGCTGCGCACCCTGCCGCCGTTCTTCGCCCACAAGCACCGCATCGCCTATTCCCGCGTCGAGACGGTCAACGACATTGCCGAGATCCAGCATCCGGCGGTGCGCGCCGTGCTGTCGGAAATGAAGGTGACCGACGGGATCGAGATCCATCACGACGGCGACCTGCCGGCGCGGTCGGGCATGGGGTCGAGTTCATCCTTCACCGTCGGACTGATCAACGCCCTGATGGCCAAGCGTGGCCGCATGACCACCAAACAGCAGCTGGCCGCCGAGGCCATCCGCATCGAACAGCAGGTGATCGGCGAGAACGTCGGCTCGCAGGACCAGATGTGGGCGGCCTATGGCGGCATGAACCGCATTGACTTCCATCGCGACGACACCATCGACGTCACGCCGCTGATCGTGCCGCCCGACCGCAGCGCGCGGCTGATCGATTCGCTGATGCTGGTGTTCACCGGCTTCTCGCGTTACGCCGACCAGGTGGCGGCCAAGAAGATCGCCAATCTCGACGCCCGCGAATCCCATATCCGCAAGATGATCGCCATGGTCGACGAGTCCCAGTCGATCCTGGGTGACGACAAGCGGCCATTGTCCGATCTGGGGCGGCTGCTGCACGACGGCTGGCGGCTCAAGCGGGAACTGGCCGACGCGGTGACCACGCCCGAGATCGACGCCATCTATCAGGCGGCGATGGACGCCGGCGCGACCGGCGGCAAGCTGCTTGGCGCCGGCGGCGGCGGCTTCATGCTGTTCTACGTCGAACCCGAGATCCAGCCCAGAGTCCGGGAAAAGCTGAACTCGCTGATTCACGTCGACTTCGACATCGACCGCTCGGGCAGCAAGATCGTGGTCTACGAACCGGACGGGCTGGAGAACCGGTGAACGCGCCCAAGTTCACCGCCCCCTATGGCGAGTTGTTCGCCGGCCTGTCGGTCGAGCCGGGCGTGATCCTGGCCTCGGCGGCGGTCATGCTGGCCGGCGCCGTGGCGGGATCGAGCGTGCTGCGCCGGGGCGACCCGGCCGCGACTTTCGCCGCCGGCATGGGCGGCTATGTCTTGCTGTCCACCCTGCTTGGGGTCTTCGGCGTCGATCTGCGGGTGGCCCTCGGCCTTGCCGTAGCCGCCGTGGTGGCGGCTGGCGCGGCGCGGCGGGACTGGCTGCACCGCTGGGGCGGAACGCTGGCGCTGATGGGGCTTGCCGCCCTGCCGCTGCTGCTGCTGCTGTCCGACCGCCAGGGGTCGGAATGGGACGAGTTCAGCCACTGGCTTCACGCCTTCCGCTATCTGGCCGCCAACAACGCGCTGCCGGGCGGACCCGATGCCCCACCGATGGGCAGTTGCTGCGCCGCCTATCCCTATGCCTGGCCGATGATCGGTTATGCCGCCATGAAGCTGGCCGGCTTTTCCGAGGCGGTGCCGGTGATGCTCAACATCCTGGTCCTGGCGCTGTTCGCCATCCTGCTGGTCGAGGCCGCCCGCCGCGAGGCGGGGATGGAGCGGGCCGGTCCCGGCCTGCTGGCCGCCGGTCTGTTGGCGGCCACGGTGGCCTCGCCATCCTTCGTCCACAAATTGGCCTTTTCCGCCTATGCCGACATCGCCACCGCCTTCCTGGTCGCGGTCCTGGCGGTGGCGGGGGAACGGATGATCGCCCCCCCCTCGTCCAAGTCGAACGAGAAGGATTCGGACGAAGCGGTGCGCTGGGCCGTGGCGTTCGGTCTGACCGGAGCCGCGCTGCTGGCGGTAAAACCGGGCAACGCCGCCCTGTTCGGCTGCATCCTCGGCGGCAGCGCCCTGGTCGGGCTGCGTCGGGGTGGCTGGGCCGTGCTGGGACAGCGGCAGTGGCTGGCGGCGATTTTGCTGCCGCTGATCTGCGCCGGGCTGTGGCGCTGGCATGTCGGCCGCTACCTGACCGGCCAGGAACTGACCATCCGCCCCCTGGGCACCTGGAACCTGGGACTGATTCCCGACATCGTCCGGGCCATGGCCGACGTCGCCAGCCAGAAGGGCGGCCATTTCGGTCTCGGCCTGATCGTCCTCGCGCTGGGCCTGATCGGTTTTGTCCGGTGTCGCGACCGGCTGGACCGCCTGGCGGCGGTCGCCGGGCTGCTGTTCGTCGGCTACAACCTGTTCCTGCTGTCCACCTATGTGGCGGTGTTCGGCCCCGTCGATGCCGTCAAGGTGGTGTCGTTCTGGCGCTACAATACCCATGTCGGCCTTGCCCTCATGGTGCCGGCCGCCATGGTGGCCGGACGGCTGCTGGGGCGGTTCAAGGGGCGTGGCTGGATGCGGGGGCTGGGCTGGCTGGCCATGGTCCTGGTCGTCGCCGGACCGCCGGCGCTGCTGCCGCAGCTGCGATTCGACGTCGATCCCATGAAGACGCATATCCGCCAGTCGCTGCGACTGATCGCCCAAGAGGTGCCGCGCGGCGAGGCCATGGCGGTGATCGACATGAGCGGCAGCGGCCTGTCCTGGGTGATGGCCGGATACGAATGGGACGGCAAGCTCAAATACACCTACGGGCTGTCGGCGTTCAGCCCGGTCGAACCGCTGCCCTGGCTGAACGCTCGCTCGGTGGACTGGGCCTATGTGGTATCGGGACAGGCCCGCATGGGCCTGGAGCCCAACACCGCGTCGCTGCTGATCCACCGCGAGGGCGGCAGCTGGACCGTGTTCGACCAGTTCGACTATCCCGGCAAGCGCATTCCCGCCCGCTACCCCTGAGACCGCCCCAGCAGCAGCCGGAACACGAGCGGCGCCAGCATGATCACCAGCACCACCCGGACGACATGATGGGTGGAGACGAAGGCGACGTCCTGGCCCAGCGCCAGAGCCACAAGACACATCTCGGCGATGCCACCCGGTACGAACGACAGCAGCAGCGCCGGGAACGGTAGTCCCGATCCCCACGCCAGCAGGGCGGCGGCCGAGGCGGAAACCGCCAGCATGATGGCGGTGGCACCCACCGCCGGCCGGGCCATGGCGCCGACATCGCGCCACCGAAGCCCGCGAAAGCGCGAGCCGATGGCGGCACCGGTGATCACCTGAGCGAGAATCACCAACTCGGCCGGCGGCTTCGAGGCGGTCAGACCGGCAAGATGCAGGCCGGCGCTGGTCAACATCGGCCCGGTCAACGCCCAGGCCGGCAACCGCAGCAGGCGGGCAAGCAACGAACCGGCGACGGCGCAGCCGGCCAACATCAGCGCGTCGATGGCGGAGATGTCGGCCAGACGTCCCATGCTCTCGGCCATGGGGACCGAATGAACGTGGGCGATCAGGCGATAGCCGAACGGTACGGTGAAGACGATCAGCAGGATGCGCAGGCTGTGCGACAGGGCGATGGTCCGTTCGTCGCCGCCCAGCGCCGCGCCGGTAACCACCATCTCGTTGACGCCGCCGGGAGCGCCGGCGAAGAAGGCGGTGACCACACTCATGTGACCGACCCGGCGGAGATAGGCCATCACCAGGGCGGTGGTCGCCGCCATCGCCGCCAGCAGAACCGCCAGACTGCCGCTCCAGCGCCCAACCCGGTCCAGCAGTTCCGGGGTGAAGGCACTGCCCAGCATCAACCCCAGCACCGCGATCATGGCGGTGCGCAGCGACGCGGAAATCTCGGGCTGTCCGCCCGACAACGAGGCGGCGATGGTGGCCGACAGCGCCCCCAGCATCCACGGCAGCGGCAGATCGAGCAGGGCGAACAGCGAGCCACCACCGGCGCCGAGGCCAAGTCCCAATGCCCACGACCGGAGCATCCGGGGCCCGGGCAGCGGCATCATTGCAGGAACTGCTCGGCGATGATGCGTTCGTCGAGGTTGTGTTCGGGATCGAACAGCAATGCCAGTTCGATGGTGCGGTCTTCCCACACCTCGACCTCGATGACGTCGCGGACTTCGGTGAAGTCGGCGACGGCGCTGACCGGACGTTTGGCCGAGTCCTGGATCTCGAACATCACCCGGGCGGTATGGGGCAACAGCGCGCCGCGCCAGCGCCGCGGCCGGAACGCCGAAATCGGGGTCAGCGCGGTGATGTCGGCGCCCAGCGGGATGATCGGGCCGTGAGCCGAGAGATTGTAGGCGGTGCTGCCGGCCGGGGTGGACAGCAAGATGCCGTCACAGATCAGTTCTTCCAGGCGGACCTTGCCGTCGATGCGGATGCGCAGCTTGGCGGTCTGGTGAGTCTGGCGCAGCAGCGACACCTCGTTCATGGCCAGGGCCTCGACCAGCCCGCCACCCGCGGTGCGCGCCCGCATGCGCAAGGGGTGCAGGATCACCTTCTGGGCCTCGCCCAGGCGCTCCAGCAACCCGTCTTCGCGAAAACTGTTCATCAGGAAGCCGACGCTGCCGCGGTTCATGCCGAAGATCGGCACCTTGCGCTCGACGAAGCGGTGCAGGGTCTCCAGCATGAAGCCGTCGCCGCCCAGGGCCACGATCACCTCGGCCTGTTCGGGCGGGAGGTTGGGATAACGGTCGGTCAGCCGGTCGAATGCCGCCTTCGCGGCCTCGGAGTCGGCGGCGACGAAAGCAATGGACGGAACGGTCATGGGGAGGACCTCTGACACGCGATGCGGCCCGACGTGTATAGCGCCCTTCCGGACTTTCCGCCACTACAGCCGCGTCAGGGGGTAGCGTTCCAGCACGTCGTATTCGGCGCCTTGGCGGGTCAGGGTGCTGCGAAACAGGGCGACATGGTCCACCGCCACCGGCGGGGCGGTGAAGCCGGCATTGGCGGCGACGAACGCCTGAATGCGGTCGGGCCGCGAGTCTTTGAGCCGGGCCAGGGTGATATGAGGATTGAACTTGCGCCCGTCGGGGCGAACCCCGGCCAGAGTCACCGCCGACACCGCCTTGGCGGCGAGACGGTCCAATGCCTCGGAACGCTCGACCCCCAGCCACAAGGTGTGGGCGCGGTGGCGGTCGCCGAACATGCCGAAGCCCTCCGGATTCATGGCGAAGGCCGGTAGACTGAGATCGGCGAGGGCGTGGTGGATATCCTCGGCGACGCCCTCGTCGACCTCGCCGACGAAGCACAGCGTCAGGTGCAGGTTGCGGGCGGAAACCCAGCGGGCGCCGGGCAGGCCGAAACCCAGCGCGGCGACGCGCTCGGCCAATTCGGACGGCAGTTCCAGCCCGACGAACAGGCGGATCATTTCCCATTCCCCGGCAGCAGCGCCAGCACTCCGGTAAAGCCGTAGAGGCGGTCGCGGCAGATCTCGCCGTTGGCGAAGAAGCCGATCAGCGGAAAGTCGCCCAGTTCGCGGCGCAACAGCGCGGTCTCGGCCCCCGGAACACCGAACATGTGTTCGCCACGGCCGACGCACGAGACGTAAAAGCCGGCGCGGATCGGCCGGTTGTCCAGCCGCGCCTTGATCCCGTCCAGCATCCGGGTCATGTCGGCGCGGGCCGAATTGGCATCGCGCCGCACGAACATCAGCCGATCGCCCTCCGCCACCTGGCCGCCGATGGCCAGCCAGCCATGAGCCGGATCGATGCCGACCAGACTGCGGACCAGATAGTCGTGATCGTCACCTTCCGCCACCGGCAGGCCGACGTGGATATAGCCGGCGACGCGGCGCAGGTCGCGGGCCAGCAGTTCGCCCACGTCCCGGCGCAAGGCCTCGATGGCGGGATGGCCGTCCAGCGCCATCACCACCCCATCCCAGGCCTCGGTGACGGTATGGACCGGACCGATGGGCGAACAGCCCTGGGTCATGCCGGTCAGGATGTCGATGCCGCCGTCCATCAATACGCCGGCCAGCCCCCCCGCCATCACCTGATCGGCCAGTTGCACCGGTGGTCCGGCGGTGGACAACAGGCCGCCGACCAGGAAGCCGGCGGCGGCGGCGACCTCTTCCACCGTGTCGGGCAGGCCGGGATCGCGCGGATCGCCGTGAACCAGGCCGACGCTGGGGAAATGCTCGGCCGGCCAAGCACCGGGATCGCCGGCGAAGACGTGGAAATGCCCCTTGGGCAGCGTCCCCACCATCACCGTCAGAGCACCGCCGTCACGGATTTCCTCGTCGCCGGCGCACAACCCCGGGGCGGCGCCGCCAACCCAGTGGGCGATGCCGGTGGTTCCGCGCAGGAAGGTGAGAATGCTGGACAGATGGGGGCCGAACTCCTCGGTGGCGTAGAGAAAGCCGATATTGGCGCCGGCCGCCGCGGAGCCCAGCCCCACCGCGCACGCCTTGGCGGCGACGCCCCAATGCGCGGCGCGGGCATGGGCCTGGGTAAAGCGGTCGGCGCTCATCGCCCGGCTCCCGCCGCCGCCCGGCCGCGCCGGTCCAGCAGCGTCCGCACCGACGGCAGGATGCGCTGGACGATGACATCGACCCCGCCGGGATTGGGATGCAGGCCGTCGGGCAGGCAAAGGCCGGGATTGCCGGCGACGCCGTCCAGGAAGAAGGGATAGAACACCACGCCGTGTTCGGCGGCGAGGCTTAAGAACACCGCCTTGAACTCGGCCTCGTAGGCCCGGCCGTAATTGGCCGGCGCCAGCATGCCGGCCAGCAGCACGCCGACCCGCCCGGCCCCCAGCCGCTTCAGGATGGCGTCGAGATTGGCCCGCATCGCCTGCGGATCGAGCCCACGCAGGCCGTCGTTGGCGCCCAGTTCGACGATGGCGAGATCGGGCCTTTCCGCAAGCGCCCGATCCAGCCGCGCCAGCCCGCCGGCGGTGGTGTCGCCGGATATGCCGGCATTGATCAGCCGGACGTCGCGGCCCTCGGCGCGCAACGCCTTTTCCAGCCGCGCCGGAAAGGCCGCCTCGGCGGGCAGGCCGTAGCCGGCGGTCAGCGAATCGCCCAGCGCCAGGATGCGAACCGGTGCGGCGGCCATGGCCTCTCCCGCAATGACATTGACAAGCAGCAGTCCCAGCAGCCCAAATCGCCAGATCGTCGTCCAGGGAAAAGACCGCAAGCCCATGATCCCGCCTTCCGCCGTCCGGCCGCCGCTCGTCGTATTGGACTCCATTCATCTCAACTTGGCTAGCTCCGCCGGCCAGGTCAATGTCCTGCGCGGTCTCGACCTGGAAGTGGCCGAGGGTGAGACCCTGGGGGTGGTAGGCCCCTCGGGCTCGGGCAAGTCCACCCTGCTGATGGTGATGGCGGGTCTGGAACGCCCCACCTCGGGCGGCGTCCGCGTCGCCGGCCACGACCTGACCGCCATGAACGAGGACGCCCTGGCCCGGTTCCGCCGCGACGGCGTCGGCATCGTTTTCCAGTCCTTCCATCTGGTGCCGACCATGACGGCGGTGGAGAACGTGGCGGTGCCGCTGGAACTGGCGGGCCGAGGCGATGCCTTTGCCGCCGCCGCCGCCGCGCTGGGACGGGTGGGGCTGGCCCATCGCCTCGATCACACCCCTGGCCAGTTGTCGGGTGGAGAACAGCAACGCGTCGCCCTGGCGCGGGCCTCGGTGGCGCGGCCCCGGCTGCTGCTGGCCGACGAACCCACCGGCAATCTCGACGGCGCCACCGGCCGCGCCGTCATCGACCTGCTGTTCGAGCTGAACGCCGAACTGGGCACCACCTTGGTGCTGGTCACCCACGACGACGGTCTGGCCGCCCGCTGCCGTCGGGTGGTCAGGGTCGAGGATGGACGGGTGATTCCGTGAACTCCTTCGTTCTCGCCGTCACTTTCGCCCGGCGTGAGTTGCGCGGTGGACTCAAGGGGTTTCGCGTCCTGGTCGCCTGTCTGGCGCTGGGAGTGGCGGCCATCGCCGCCGCCGGGTCCTTGCGCGCCGCCGTCGATGTCGCCCTGTCCGAGGATTCCCGCGCCCTGCTGGGCGGCGATCTCGATTTGCGCCAGAATCAGCGGCCGCTGGAACCGGCCCAGCGCGCCGCCCTGGCGGAGATGGGCGCGGTCAGCGACGGCATCGAGATGCGGGCGATGGCCACCATCGACGGCAACCGCGCCCGCGCCCTGGTCGAGCTGAAGGGAGTGGACGGCGCCTATCCGCTGGTGGGGCGGCTGGACTTGTCACCCCCCCTGAGTCCGACGGAGGCGCTGGAGCAGCGAAACGGGGTGTGGGGGGCGGTGGCCGACGCCAACCTGTTGGAGCGTCTCGGCCTCGGGCTGGGCGGACGGCTGCGGGTAGGCGACGGCGACTTCGAGATCCGCGCCGTCATCGTGCGCGAACCCGACCGGGTGGCCACCGCGCTGGCATTCGGGCCTCGCCTGATGGTGGCGACCCGGGCTGTGGCCGATACCGGCCTGATCCTGCCCGGCAGCCTGATCCGCTTTACCTCCCGGCTGGTGCTGCGGCCGGACCTTGGCGTGGCGGCGGCGCGCAAGGCTCTGGCCGAACACTTCCCCGACGCCGCCTGGCAGGTACGCGACACCGGCGATGCCGCGCCGGGGGTGGGGCGCTTTCTCGACATCCTCGCCGCTTTTCTCACCCTGGTGGGTCTGACGGCATTGCTGGTCGGCGGCATCGGCGTCGCCAACGCCGTCACCGCCTATCTCGATGGCAGAATCGCCACCATCGCCGTCCTGAAATGCCTGGGGGCGCCGTCGCGACTGATCCTCGCCACCTATCTTCTGCTGGTGGGACTGATGGCGGCCGCCGGCATCGCGCTGGGCCTCGGAGTGGGGGCGGCCCTGGTACCGCTGGCGCTGGGACTGGCCGGCGACCGCCTGCCGCTGCCCGCCCATTCCGGCATCTTTCCCGGCCCGCTGCTGGTGGCTGCCGGCTTTGGCGCCCTGTCGGCGGCGGTGTTCACCCTGTGGCCGCTGGCCCGTGCCCGGGCGGTACCGGCGACGGTGCTGTTCCGTCGGCGGATGGCCCCGATAGCGGGACGCATCGATCGGGGCAGCCTGCTGGCGCTGGCGCTGGCGGTCGCCGCGCTGGCGGCGCTGACGGTGGGCTCGGCCGGCAACCGGCCGCTGGCCGCCGGGTTCGTTGCCGCCGCCGCCGCCGTGTTGGCACTGTTTCGCGCCCTGGCCTGGGGGGTGGCGCGGCTGGCCGCGTCCGTCGCCGCCCGCCATGGCCGCGCCGTCGGACCGGCATGGCGGCTGGCGCTGGCCAATCTGCACCGCCCGGGGTCGGCGGTGGTGGGAATGGTGCTGTCGCTGGGGCTGGGATTGACGGTGCTGGTGACCATCGCCCTGGTCGAAGGCAATCTCGCCGCCCAGTTCGGCGAACGGCTGCCCCGGACGGCGCCGTCGTTCTACTTCATCGACGTGCAGCCCGATCAGGTAGCGGCGCTGGAGGAGGAAGTGGCCCGCACCGCCCCCGGAGCGGAGCTGGAGCGGGCCACCATGGTACGCGGGCGCATCACCGCCATCGCCGGGGTGCCGGTGGGCGAGGCCCGCATCGCCCCCGATGCCGAGTGGGCGGCGCGCGGCGATCGCGGCCTGTCCACCGCAGCCTTGCCGCCGGCGGGATCGAAGGTCGTCGAAGGACGTTGGTGGCCCGCCGACTACCGGGGGCCGGCACTGGCCTCGGTGGATTCGCGGGTGGCGCGCGGCTTCGGCCTCAAAGTCGGCGACCGCCTGGGACTCAACGTGCTGGGCCGCGAGATCGACGCCGAGGTGACCAGTCTTCGCGACATCGACTGGTCCAGCCTGTCCATGAACTTCGCCATTCTGCTGTCACCCGGGACCCTGGACGGGGCGCCCTTCACCGTCATCGCCACGGTGCGCGCCCGGCCCGAGCAAGATAACGCCGTCGAGAAGGCGGTGACCGACCGGCTGCCCAACGTTTCTTCCATCCGGGTCAAGGAGGCGCTGGAGGCGGTGCGCGGCATCATCGCCCAAGCCGATCTGGCGGTGCGCCTCGCCGGAACCGTAACCCTGGCCGCCGGCATCCTGGTGCTGGCCGGCGCGGTGATGGCGGGACATCGCCGCCGGGTGTGGGAAGCGGTGGTGATGAAGGTGCTGGGCGCCACCCGGCGGCAGCTGTGGCGGGCCTATCTCGCCGAATTCGCCGCCATCGGCGTGGTCACCGGCGCCACCGCCGCTTGCGCCGGATCGCTGGCGGCCAGGGCGATCCTGATCCATGTCATGAAGGCCGAATGGGTCTTCCTGCCCGGCACCACCCTGGTCACCCTGGGACTCGGCGTCACCGCCAGCCTGATCGCCGGCTTTGCCGGGACCTGGCGGGCATTGGGCGCCAAGGCGGCACCGCTGTTGCGAAACGAATAAGCCTACCCAAACGAATGGGGTCCGGATTGTGAAATCGCGGTAACTTGATTCCTTCGTGGACTCCTCCATATTGGATGCACCTTCAACCCGATCAGTCAGAGGAATCGCAATGGCTTTCGGACCCGACCGCAGATACATGAGCGCCGCCCAGGCGGAGGCGGCCGAGATCGATGTGGGGCTGCGGCAGTACATGCTCAGCGTCTACAACTACATGGCCTCCGGCTTGGCGCTGACCGGCATCGTCGCGCTTCTGGTCGCCTCCAGCCCGGCGCTGACCCAGGCGATCTTCCTTACCCCGCTGAAGTGGGTGGTGATGCTGGCCCCGTTGGGGCTGGTATTCTTTCTCGGTGCCCGCATCGACCGCATGCAGCCGTCCACCGCCTCCGCCCTGTTCTGGGTCTACTCGGCGCTGATGGGGGCTTCGCTGGCCTCGGTGCTGCTGGTGTTCACCGGTGAATCGGTGGCTCGGACATTCTTCATCACCGCCGCCGCCTTCGCTGGCCTCAGCCTTTACGGCTACACCACCAGGAAAAGCCTGTCGGGCTTCGGCAGCTTCCTGATCATGGGGGTGTGGGGCATCCTGATCGCCGGCCTGGTCAATATCTTCCTGCAAAGCTCGGCGATGCAGTTCGTCATCTCGGCCGCCGGGGTGCTGATCTTCGCCGGCCTGACCGCCTACGACACCCAGAAGATCAAGGAACTGTACTGGGAAGGCGACCAATCCGACGTCGCCGCCAAGAAGTCGATCATGGGCGCCCTGACGCTCTATCTCGACTTCATCAACCTGTTCATGTTCATGCTGCAATTCCTGGGTGTTCGCCGCGACGACTGACCGCCGGCCCTCCGCGCGGACCAGCTGGGGCCCCCTCGCGAGAGGGGGCCCTTTTTCGTCAGATATCGTCCTGGAGCACTTCCATGGCGGCATTGAGCTGGCTCATGCGGTGGTGATTGCCATGGTTGCTGTCGGGATGGTGGATGGTGGCCAGCATGCGGAACTTGGCCCGCAGGGTGCGGCGGTCCGGGCTGGCGCCGGGTGGGAAGCCGAGGATATGCAGCGCCTCCTCGCGGGTCTGGACTCCGTCGGGCAACGGCTCGAACGACAGCACGTTGATGATGGCGCGCAGACGGTCGATTTCCTCGCTCACCGCGGCCAGTTCCTGATTCTGCTCGCGCACGCCCCGGCGCCGCTCCACCTTGGGATAGGTCTCGGCCGCCGGCTGGGGCGGCGGCGGCGGCGGCGGAGCGTTGGGGTCCTCCAGTCGTACCCGCAGGCGTCCGCCCTCCATGGCCAGCGCCATTCCCAGCGCCCGGCGGATGATTTCCACCGGATAGCCCGGCGCCATGCGCACCTGAAGCCGGGGCTTGCGCCGCCACGGCCGTCCTTCCGCCGGACCGGATTTGAGAATCACGGTCTCGCGGTCGTCGGCGGGCGGCTCGCCCGGATCGGGAAAGGCGGCAATGGTCTCGGGCGGCATCACCAACAGCACCGAGCGGGCGATATCGCCCACATTGACCCGGCGGCGTGTCGCCAAGGTATCGACCGCATCGCGAAAAATACTGGCGCACGGCACGGTATAGGAATGCTTGACGGTGGTGGCGGTGGCGGTTTCGACGTTATCTCTCATGGCGGCCGTGCGGTGAATGACGGGGATGCCCTTTCCCACACGAAACGAATATGCTCAGGCGACGGCCGTCGTCAACTACCGATGTTGGCCGTTCGCAAAAAACATGAGGAATGCCGCCATATCATGTTGAAACTGCTGGAATAACGCAGCAGATCGCCGCCGCCCCCATGTCCAACCGACGGCCGGCGGCAAGCAAATCCCGCATGCCGTCGGCCGGCAGCGGCCGGCTGAAGAAGTATCCCTGGATCTGATTGCACCCCAGGCAGCGCAGGAAATCGAGATGTTCCTGGGTCTCGACCCCCTCGGCCACCACCTTGAGATTCAACGCCTTGGCCATGGCGACGATGGCATCGACGATGGCGGCGTCGTTGGGATCGGTGGTGATATCCATGACGAACGAGCGGTCGATCTTGAGCTTATCGATGGGAAACCGCTTCAGCACCGACAGCGAGGAATAGCCGGTGCCGAAATCGTCGATGGAACAGCCGATGCCCATGCCCTTCAGCCGCTGGACCACGGCGATGGCGTTGTCGGCATCCTTCATCGCCGAGCTTTCGGTCAGCTCCAGTTCCAGCCAGCGGCTGTCGAGACCGCTATCCGCCAGCGCCCGCTCGCACGCCGCCATCAACCGGCGGGCGTACTGAAACTGCCGTCCGGACACGTTGACCGCCACCGGAATGGCCGGCAGCCCCTGATCCTGCCACGCCTTGGCCTGCCGGGTACACACCCCCAGCATGAATTCGCAGATGGCGTCGATCAGGCCGGATTCCTCGGCCACCGGAATAAAGTCGCCGGGCGAGACCATACCCAGCTCAGGGCTGTTCCAGCGGACCAGCGCCTCCATGCCGACCACTTGGCCGCCAAGCAGATCAACCTGCGGCTGGTAATGGGCGATCAGTTCGCCGTGATCGATGGCGCGGCGCAAGCGGCCTTGCAGCGACAGGGTCTTGGCGGCCCTGGTGTTCATCTCCTTGGTGAACAGTTGCAGCGTCGCCGGTCCCTGGCCCTTGGCCCGCTCCAGGGCGGCGTCGGCGTTGCGGATCAGGTGTTCCGGATCCTCGCCGTCACGGGGGAAGACCGCGACTCCCATGCTGGCCGAAATGTCGAACTCCTGGCCGGCGACCGAGACGGTGGCCTGGGCGGCGGTGTGCAGCGCCTCCAGCGCTTCCTGCACCTCCCGGCGGGCGGCGTGACCGGTCAGCAGCAGCAGGAAACGGTCACCCGACGCCCTGGCCATCACGTCATGGGGACCGACGGCGGCCCGCACCAGATCGGCGGCGGCGGCCAGCACCTGATCGCCGATGGCGTGACCCATGGTGGCGTTGATGATGCCGAAACGATCGATACCCATGCTGACCACCGCCAGCATGGTGGAGCGCCGACAGGCCTCGTCGCGGGCGGCGACGAAACGGTCGAGGAAGGCGGCGCGGTTGGGCAGCCGGGTCAGCGGGTCGTAATAGGCCAGGAACGACAACCGCTCCTCCGCGCTTTTGCGGTCGGTGACGTCGAGCAGCACGCCGTCCCACACCACGTCGCCGTTATCGCGCCGGATCGGGCGGGATTGGCCGCGCAGCCAGCGGCGGCGACGATCGGCGGCAACCACCGACATTTCCTCGTCGAACGGTTCCATGGTCCGCGCCGAGCGGTCGAGCGACGTCAGAAAATCCCGGCGCTCGTCGGCCGGCAGCATCGCCAGGAAGCGCTGTGGATCGGCCATCAGATCCTGGGGGTCGACGCCCAGCATGACCCGGACGCCGTCGCTGACATACGAGAATTCCAGCGCCCCGCCATGGCGCAGGACGCGCTGAAACACCACCCCCGGCAGATTGGCGGCGATGGCGCGCAGCCGCTGTTCGCTTTCCAGCAACGCCGCCTCGGTGTGCTGACGTCGGGTAACATCGCGGCCGATGCACACGAACAGGCGCTGGCCTTCCATCCGCACCTCGCTGGTGGACAGTTCCAGCGCGAAGGTCGAACCGTCGCGGCGCAAGCCGGTCAGTTGGCGCGGCCCGCCGCCGACAATGCTCGATGGCGACGTTTCCGGCGGGTCTAGCATCTCGGGGCCATGCCGGTTTTCGGGCAGCAACATGACGAACGGTCGGCCCATCATTTCGGATACGGAATATCCGAACAGCCGCACGGCGGCGGTGTTGGCCGAATCGATATCGCCAAACGAGTCGATCACGATGATGGCGTCATCGGCGTGATCCATCAGCATGTCGAGGCGCTGTTCGGCGCGGCGGCCTTCGGTGACGTCCACCACCACGCCATCCCAGACCACGGTGCCGTCGGCCAGACGGCGCGGTTGCGAGCTGCCCTTCATCCAGCGAACCTCGGCCGAGGCGGTGATGGCGCGGAACTCTTCGCGGCAGGCGTCCATGGCGGCGGCGGAACGGCGGATCTCGTCCAGATGGGCATCGCGATCGGCCCAATGGATGGCGTGAAGACAACCCTTGGCATTGACCCCCATGGCGGCGGGAACAAAGCCCAGCACCCTGGCGACGCCGTCACTGAACCAGGGATAGGAGATGGCGCCGCCGGGGGCCAGGACGCGCTGGAAAATAAAGCCGGGCAGGCCGGCCGCCAATCCGCGAAGCCGGAGCTCCGCTTCCGGAGTCGCTGTCCCGCCAGCCCCTTGAACGGCCACACCCGAGGCGCCCGCCGACCCGTCCTCGCTGCTCAACCTGAGACCTCATGCCATGCCGAATCGCGGCATGGTATCGACTGGCCCCCGCCGTGGCAATCGATACCGGCGCCGCCCACACCTCTCTACAACGACTGGAATCCGCCGCAAAAATCCTTACACTCTGCCCGCCCATCACCGGCGACGAGGATCAGAGCATGGCGTGGCTTTCCGACCCCGAAATCTGGCTGGCCCTGCTGTCGCTGTCGGCACTCGAGATCGTGCTGGGCATCGACAATCTGGTCTATCTCGCCATCGTCTCCGACCGGTTGCCCGAGGCTCTGCGGCCCAAGGGACGGCGCCTCGGCCTCGCCTTCGCCCTGCTCAGCCGCATCGCCCTGCTGGGCAGCCTGAGCTGGATCATCGGCCTGATCGATCCGGTCTTCGTGATCTGGGATCACGCGGTGAGCTGGCGCGACATCATCCTGATCGGCGGCGGTGTCTTCCTGGTGGCCAAGGCCACCCACGAGATCCACGGCAGCCTGGAAGGCGAGGACGATCAGCCGGACAGCGGCGCCGCGCCGCCCGCCACGGCGACAACCGGCCTGGTCGCCGCCATCGCCCAGATCGCCGTGCTCGACATCATCTTCTCGCTGGATTCGGTGATCACCGCCATCGGCATGGCCCGCGACCTGTGGGTCATGGTGGCGGCGGTGGTGCTGGCGGCGGCGGTGATGATGGCGGCGGCCGGGCCGCTGGCCGCCCTGATCGCCCGCCACCCCACCATCAAGATGCTGGCGCTGGCCTTCCTGTTGCTGGTGGGCGTCGCCTTGGTGGCCGATGGAACCGGCTTTCCGCTGCCCAAGGGCTATCTCTATTTCGCCATGGGCTTCTCGCTGGCCATCGAGGTCATCAACCTGCTGGCCCGCCGTGGCCGGCGGCGGCCGGTACGCCTGCGCACGCCGCTGCCATAATAGCCCTTGCCGTCATAGGGTTGAGCGGCGGGGGCCGCTGTGCTATCGCTCTCGCCAATTCCGCGCCGGATTCCCTTAGGTAAGTGGAGAGCCGCATGGCCTACGTCGTCACCGAGAACTGCGTCAAGTGCAAGTACCAGGATTGCGTCGAGGTTTGTCCCGTCGACTGCTTCTACGAGGGCGAGAACTTCCTGGTGATCAACCCCGATGAATGCATCGACTGCGGCGTCTGCGAGCCGGAATGCCCGGCCGAGGCGATCTTCCCCGATTCCGATCCCAAGGCCGCCGATTGGACCGGGATCAACCGCGACTATGCCGGCCAATGGCCCAACATCACCCGCAAGGGAGCCGCGCCCGCCGATGCCGACGATTGGAAGGGCAAGCCGGGTAAGAAGGCGATGCTGTCGCCCAAGCCGGGCCGCTGAACCGCCGCCCATCCCGAACCGAGCGAACAGCCCGGCCCGCCTGGGACTCCGGCGGGCCGGGTTTTTTTCTGTTCTTCACAGAGGCTTCTGTGGTATAAGGGCACGTCCGTCGAGCTGTGCCGACGGAAAGGTAGTCGGCAAAAGGCCCGCCGGGCGAAAGTTCGCCCACCAAGACAAACTGGACTTATTCGACCAGCCCGTCAAGGACAGGCCGGGTAGAGTGTTGCGCTCCGTACGGAACGCGAGGGCGGTGTCTTTGGCGTTTATGAGACCATTTTGAGGGAATCCGAAGAGATGACGATCGTTTCTTTCACTCAAGGCGATTACGTGGTCTACCCCACCCATGGCGTCGGCCAGGTCGTCGCCGTCGAGACCCAGGAAATCGGCGGCATGAAGCTGCAATTGTTCGTCATCACCTTCGACCGCGACCGCATGACGCTTCGGGTTCCGGTAACCAAGGCGCAGAAGTCGGGCCTGCGGAAGCTCAGCCCCAGTTCGGTTATGGAAACCGCGCTGTCGACGCTGAAGGGCCGCGCCAAGGTCAAGCGCACCATGTGGAGCCGCCGCGCCCAGGAATACGAGGCCAAGATCAATTCCGGCGATCCGGTGTCCATCGCCGAAGTGGTGCGCGACCTGCACCGCAACGCCAACCAGCCCGACCAGTCCTACAGTGAACGCCAGATCTACGAGGCGGCGCTGGAACGCCTGGCGTCGGAACTGGCGGCGGTCGAGCGCATCGATACCCAGGCGGCCACCGAAAAGCTTCAGGGATTGCTGGAAGCCGCCTGATATCGGCGGCGGCAGCCCCGCGTATTGCATTGCGGCGTTGACGTCCGCCGCGACGGCTGCGACCATGCCCGACTAGCGGGATAAACCGAGCAGCCCGATGAGCGTGGAAGCCGAACGAACATCCACCAATGCCGCCGAACCCAATGTCTTCGCCACCCTGAGGGGTGGCGGCCGCATTTGGGCGGTTGCCGCCATCCGGGGCGAAGTGGACCGGCTGCGTGCCCTGCACGCCCGTCTGGCCGGCGAATGCCGGCCGGGTGATCAGGTGGTCTATCTCGGCGATTATCTCGGCCACGGCACCGCGGTGCTGGAAACCATCGACGAACTGCTGCTGTTCCGTCGCGCCTTCATCGCCCGACCGGGGGTCGAGATGGACGACATGGTCTATCTGCGCGGCGTCCAGGAAGAGATGTGGCAGAAACTGCTGCAATTGCAGTTCGCCCCCAATCCGGCCGAGGTGCTGCGCTGGATGGTCGATCACGGCATCGCCCCCACCATCGCCGCCTATGGCGGCACTGTCGATGACGGTCTCAACGCGGTGCGCGACGGCATCCTGGCACTGACCCGTTGGACCAGCCAACTGCGCCAGACCATGCGCAATTTCGACGGTCATACCACCTTGATGAGCGTGCTGCGCCACGCCGCCTTCACCGACGACAACCTGCTGTTGTTCACCCATGCCGGGCTTGACCCGACGCGACCGCTGTCGGCCCAGGTCGATGCCTTCTGGTGGGGATCGGGCGATTTCGCCGGACTGGCCGAGCCCTATTCCGGATTCAAGCTGGTGGTCCGCGGCTCCGACCGCCGCCATGGCGGCGTCAAGTTAGGCCCCCATGTCGCCACCCTGGATTCCGGATCGGGCCTGGGCGGCCCCTTGACCGCCGCCTGCTTCGGCACCGACGGCAACATCTTGCAAATGATCGAGGCCTGAACCATGCGCACCACCCTGACCGCCACCGCCCTGATCCTGGGTCTTTCCACCACCGTAATGGCCCAGGGCAACCTGATGGACATGGGCAAGAACCTGTTGCGCGATCAGGTCGAAAGCCGCACCCAAGCCGGCGGCGGCGGTGCTGGAAGTTCCCTGGGATCGTCGCTGTCGAGCGGCGAAATCGGCTCGGGATTGAAAGAGGCGCTGCGGGTGGCCACCGACAAGGTCACCGGCCAGCTGGGCCGCACCGATGGCTTCAACGCCGACCCTGCGGTGCACATTCCGCTACCGGAACGGTTGGAGACGGTGCGCAAGGGCCTCGCCCTGGTGGGCAAGTCGGCCATGGTCGACGACCTGGAGCTCAAGCTCAACCGCGCCGCCGAGGCGGCGACGCCGGCGGCGAAACAGATCTTCTTCGACGCGGTGCAGAAGATGAGCCTGGACGACGCACGCGGCATCCTCAACGGCCCCCAGGACGCCGCCACCCAGTACTTCAAGCGCGCCATGACCCCCGACCTCAAAACCGCCATGCGGCCACTGGTGGACAAGACCGTGGCCCAGTCGGGGGCGGTGCAGTCCTACCAGGGCATGACCGGTGCCGCCAAGGGGTTGCCCATGGTCGGCGACGCGCTGCAATCCGGCCCGTCCATGCTGACCGACCATGTGCTGGAGCGGGCGCTGTCGGGGATCTTCGACTATCTCGGCAAGGAAGAGGCCGGCATCCGCGCCAACCCCGCCCAACGCTCGACCGATCTGCTGAAGAAGGTCTTCGGCGGCTGACCGCGGCTTATGAAAACAGGTACGGCACGAAGCTGCGGTTGTTTTCGTCGACGCTGATGTGACTGCCGATGGGGGGGAAGGCGCGCTGGCGGCAGTCGTCGCGCTCGCAGATGCGGCAGTTGACGCCGATGGGGACCGCCGCCGGTTCGTGAGCGAGGTCGAGGCCGGCGGAATACACCACCTCGCCGGCATAGCCGGTCTCGCAGCCCAGCCCGACGGCGAACTGGCGGTCGGGCCGCAGGTACGAACCGCCGCGCTTGGCGACGGTGCGGGCCAGACAGATGTACGAGATGCCGTCGGGCATGCGGGCCAGCTGCACCAGGATCTTGCCGGGCTGGGCAAAGGCCTCATGGACGTTCCACAGTGGGCAGGCACCGCCGAAACGGGTGAAGTGGAAGCGGGTGGCGGAATGGCGCTTGGTGATGTTGCCGGCCATATCGACCCGGACGAAATAGAACGGCACACCGCGGGCGCCCGGCCGTTGCAGGGTGGACAGGCGGTGGCAGACCTGCTCGAAGCCGGCGCCGAACCGGCTTTGCAGTTGCTCGATGTCGTGACGCAACGTCCGCGCCTGATCGGCAAAGGCCAGATAGGGCATTACCAAGGCGCCGGCGAAATAATTGGCGAGTCCGACCCGGCAGATGGACCGGGCATCCTCGGACGACAGCTTGGCTCCGGCCACCACCTCGTCGATCAGGCCGTGATAGGCCAACAGTGCCACCTGATGCGCCAGTTGGAAGGTGCGGCTGGGCACCGACAGCAGCGCCGACAACGACAGCGAGCCGCTGGCGGGATCGAAGCTGCGCATGCCCACGGCCTCATCGACGGCATTGACGCGGATGCGCACGCCGTGACGGTTCTCCAGATAGGTTGCCAGATCGTTGTGCATCTGGCCGAGGCGGAAGCCTTCCTTCGCCACCAGCGCCTCGGCGGCCTCGTCGAGTGAGCCGAAGTAGTTGTTGCAGTAATAAAAGAAGTCGCGGACCTCTTCATAGGGAAAATGGGCGCTGCCGGCCCGTTCCTCACCAGCGGCGCTGGACAGGTTTTCGGTCAGCGATTGCAGCCGCTCGTCCATCTGGCGGAACGCTTGGTACAGCGTCAATACCCGCTTGGCCAGATCGGGCGAGGCCGAAGCGGCGTTACGCAGCTCCGACAGCCCGATGGACCCCTGGCCGAAGACCGGATCGTTCATTGCCTCGCGCAGGTCGGCGACCAGCCGGGACTCCTCGTCCTCCACCAGGGTGGCAAGGTCCACATCCAGCACCTTGGCGATGCGCAACAGCACCGGCACCGTCAGCGGCCGCTGGTTGTTCTCGATCTGATTGAGATAGCTGGGCGAAACCTCGAGCAGCACCGCCAGCGCCGCCTGGGACAGCTTCTTTTGCTCGCGCAGACGCCGCAGCTTGTAGCCCAGGAAAAGTTTCTTGCTCATGACCCCAGACTTATACCCTCCAACCCACCCCTTCGCAAGATTCGCAAATTTGCACCGCCACGTTGCGAATCCATTCGCACCGCCGCCCTTTTCCCCAGGCTTTCTGTTGCGTCACCACCGACTTTGCGAATATGACGGACGATGCCTGTCACCCTGCCTGTCGGAGGCCCCGTTCCATGCAAGAGATCGTACGCCAGCTTGAAGAGAAGCGCTCTCGGGCCCGCCTTGGCGGAGGCGCCGGCCGGATCGCCAGCCAACATGCCAAGGGCAAGCTGGCGGCACGCGAACGGATCGAACTTCTGCTCGATCCGGGCTCGTTCGAGGAATGGGACATGTTCGTCGAGCACCGCTGCACCGATTTCGGCATGGCGGAGCAGTCGATCCCCGGCGACGGCGTCGTCACCGGCTATGGCACCGTCAACGGCCGCCTGGTGTTCGTGTTCAGCCAGGATTTCACCGTCTTCGGCGGCAGCCTGAGCGAGGCCCACGCCGAGAAGATCTGTAAGATCATGGACAAGGCGGTCCAGGTGGGGGCGCCGGTGATCGGCCTCAACGATTCCGGCGGCGCCCGCATCCAGGAAGGCGTCGCCTCGCTGGCCGGCTATGCCGAGGTGTTCCAGCGCAACGTGATGGCGTCGGGGGTGGTGCCACAGATTTCGCTGATCATGGGGCCATGCGCCGGCGGCGCGGTGTATTCGCCGGCAATGACCGACTTCATCTTCATGGTGAAGGATTCGTCATACATGTTCGTCACCGGACCCGAGGTGGTCAAGACGGTGACCCATGAAAGCGTCACCGCCGAGGAACTGGGCGGCGCGGTCAGCCACTCGACCCGGTCGGGGGTATGCGACCTGGCGTTCGAGAACGATGTCGAGGCGCTGTTGCAACTGCGCCGCTTCATCGACTTCCTGCCGGCCTCCAACCGCGAGAAGCCGCCGGCGCGGCCGACCGCCGACAGCCCCGACCGCATCGAGGCCAGTCTGGATACCCTGATTCCGGACAACCCCAACAAGCCCTACGACATGCGCGAGCTGATCCTGAAGATCGTCGACGAGGCCGACTTCTTCGAGGTGGCGCCGGGCTACGCCGGCAACATCATCGTCGGCTTCGGGCGCATGGAGGGCCGCACCGTCGGCATCGTCGCCAACCAGCCCATGGTACTGGCCGGCTGTCTCGACATCGCGTCCAGCATCAAGGGGGCGCGCTTCGTGCGCTTCTGCGACGCCTTCAATATTCCGATCGTCACCCTGGTCGACGTCCCCGGCTTCCTGCCGGGCACGGCGCAGGAATACGGCGGCATCATCAAGCACGGCGCCAAGCTGCTGTACGCCTACGCCGAATGCACCGTGCCCAAGATCACCATCATCACCCGCAAGGCCTATGGCGGCGCCTACGACGTCATGAGTTCCAAGCACCTGCGCGGCGACGTCAACTTCGCCTGGCCCACCGCCGAAATCGCGGTGATGGGTCCCAAGGGGGCGGTGGAGATCATCTTCCGCTCGGACATCGGCGATGCCGCCAAGACCGCACTCAGGACCGAGGAATACCGCCAGAAGTTCGCCAATCCGTTCATCGCCGGCCATCGCGGCTTCATCGACGACGTGATCATGCCGCGCACCACCCGCCAGCGGGTGTGCCGTTCGCTGGCGATGCTGAAGGACAAGGACGTGAAGAACCCGTGGCGCAAGCACGGCAATATTCCGCTCTAGGCATTATTCGACCACGGATGAACTGATATCGCGCCGGGCGCGGGTCTCCAATGGGGGATAGAGGAATGTTCAAGAAGATCCTGATCGCCAATCGTGGCGAGATCGCCTGCCGGGTCATCAAGACCGCGCGCAAGATGGGCATCAAGACGGTGGCGGTATATTCCGACGCCGACAAGGACGCGCTGCATGTGGCCATGGCCGACGAAGCGGTGCATATCGGCCCGCCGGCGTCGGCGCAGTCCTATCTGGTGATCGAGAAGATCGTGGCGGCCTGCCGCCAGACCGGGGCCGAGGCGGTGCATCCCGGTTACGGCTTCCTGTCGGAAAAGCGCGAATTCCAGGAGGCGCTGGCCGAAGCCGGCATCAAGTTCATCGGCCCCGACGCCCACGCCATCTTCGCCATGGGCGACAAGATCGAAAGCAAGAAGCTGGCCCGCGAAGCCAAGGTCAACACCGTGCCGGGCCATCTGGGCGTGATCAAGGACGCCGACGAGGCGGTGAAGATCGCCCGCGACATCGGCTATCCGGTGATGTTGAAGGCGTCGGCCGGCGGTGGCGGCAAGGGCATGCGACTGGCATGGAACGACGCCGAGGCGCATGAAGGCTTCACCAGCGCCACCAACGAGGCCATCACCAGCTTCGGCGACGATCGGGTGTTCGTCGAGAAGTTCATCGAGCAGCCGCGCCACATCGAGATCCAGGTGCTGGCCGACGGCCAGGGCACCGTGCTCTACCTGGGCGAGCGCGAATGCTCGATCCAGCGCCGGCACCAGAAAGTGATCGAAGAGGCGCCCAGCCCGTTCCTCACCCCCGAGACCCGCAAGGCCATGGGCGAGCAGGCTTGCGCCCTGGCCCGGTCGGTCAACTACAAATCGGCCGGCACGGTGGAATTCATCGTCGGCGGCGCCACCGGCGAGTTCTACTTCCTGGAGATGAACACCCGCCTCCAGGTCGAGCATCCGGTGACCGAGATGGTGACCGGCCTCGATCTGGTGGAATGGATGATCCGGGTCGCCTATGGCGAGAAGCTGCCGTTCGCGCAGAAGGACATCAAGCTGAACGGCTGGGCCATCGAGGCCCGGGTCTATGCCGAGGACCCCTTCCGCAACTTCCTGCCCTCGACCGGCCGTCTGGTCAGCTATCAGCCGCCGGTGGAAAGCGCCCATGTCCGGGTCGATACCGGCGTCTACGAGGGCGGCGAGATCAGCATGTACTATGATCCCATGATCGCCAAGCTGATCGCCTACGGCACCACCCGCGACGAGGCCATCGGCCACATCCAGCGGGCGCTGGACGAGTACCGTATTCGCGGCGTTTCCCACAACATTCCGTTCCTGGCGTCGCTGCTGGGCAAGCCGCGCTTTGCCGAGGGCCGCCTTACCACCAACTTCATCGCCGAGGAATACGAGGGCGGCTTCAAGGGCGCCGAGCCTTCCGAGCAGGTGCTGCGCACCCTGGTGGTGGTTGCCGCCGCGGTCAAGCGCCGCATCAACGAGCGCAACAACAAGATTTCCGGCCAGTTCCCCGGCCACGAGATCCGCTCGCCGGAAGAGTGGACGGTGGCCATGGACGGCCGTTATCACGAGATCGCGACCACTCTGGTCGACGGCGGCTACCGCGTTCACCTCGACGGTCGCGACTCGGAGATTCTCACCGACTGGCATGTCGTCCAGCCACTGCTGGTGGCCACCATCGACGGCGTTCCGGTGGCGGTGCAGGTCGATCGCCTGGGCATCACCTATCGCCTCACCCATGCCGGCACCTGCGCCGACGCCCTGGTGATGACGCGGGCCACCGCCCACATGCACCGGCTGATGCCCTACAAGGCGCCGCCGGACCTGTCCAAGTTCCTGCTGTCGCCCATGCCCGGCCTGCTGGTCAAGCTGCTGGTCGAGGCCGGAACCGAGGTCAAGGCCGGTCAGCCGCTGGCGGTGGTCGAGGCGATGAAGATGGAAAATATCTTGAAGGCCGAACGCGATTCCACCGTCGCCGTCCTCCACGCCAAGGCCGGCGACTCGCTGTCGGTCGATCAGAAGATCCTGGAATTCGGTGAATGACCAGGGCGGCGGGGATCGATCGCCTGCTTGCCAACAACCGGGCCTGGGCCGCCGAGGTCGAGCGCACCCGGCCGGGCTTCTTCGCCCATCTGGCCAAGCAGCAATCCCCCGCCTATCTGTGGATCGGCTGCGCCGATTCCCGCGTTCCCGCCAACGAGATCGTCGGGTTGGAACCGGGCGAGCTGTTCGTTCATCGCAACGTCGCCAATCTGGTCCACCACGCCGACCTCAACGGCCTGTCGGTTCTGCAATTCGCCGTCGACGTGCTCAAGGTCAAGCATATCATCGTCTGCGGCCACTACGGCTGTAGCGGGGTCTACGCCGCGTTGCGCGATACCCGGCTGGGTGTCGCCGAGCACTGGATCCGACCGGTGCGCGACGTATGCGAATGCCACCGCCAGGAACTGGACCAGTTGCCCACCGAATCCGCCCGCATCGACCGGCTGTGCGAACTCAACGTCATGCAGCAGGTACGCAACCTCTGCCGCACCCCCATCGTCCAGGACGCCTGGCGGCGGGGCCAGAAGCTGGCACTGCATTCCTGGGTCTACGGCTTGGCCGACGGGCTGGTGCGGACGCTGGGGCCGAGTGTGGCGGGATTGAAGTCGTTTGATGAACTGGGCGCGTCATACCTGATGCGCGGCGCTTTCTAGATAACGGAGACGGTCGATGAGCGAGTTCCCCAAGAAGACCCTGGCGGACTGGGATGCCCTGGCGTCGAAGGACCTCAAGGGCGCCTCGCCCGAAACCCTGACCTGGGAGACGCCGGAAGGCATCCGGGTCAAGCCGCTTTACACCGCCGCCGACCTGGAAGGGCTGGAACATCTGGGCGGTCTGCCCGGCTTCCCGCCGTTCACCCGCGGCCCGCGCGCCACCATGTATTCCCACCGGCCATGGACCATCCGCCAGTATGCCGGCTTCTCCACCGCCGAGGATTCCAACCGCTTCTACCGCGCCAATCTCGCCGCCGGCCAGATGGGACTGTCGGTGGCGTTCGACCTCGCCACCCATCGCGGCTATGACAGCGACCACCCCCGCGTGGTCGGCGACGTGGGCAAGGCCGGCGTCGCCATCGATTCGGTGGAAGACATGAAGATCCTGTTCGACGGCATCCCGCTCGACAAGATGAGCGTGTCGATGACCATGAACGGCGCGGTGCTGCCGGTGCTGGCCGGCTATATCGTCGCCGCCGAGGAGCAGGGCGTCCCGCAGGACAAGCTATCGGGCACCATCCAGAACGACATCCTCAAGGAGTTCATGGTCCGCAACACCTATATCTACCCGCCGGCGCCCAGCATGCGGATCGTGTCGGACATCATCTCCTACACCTCGAAGAACATGCCCAAGTTCAACTCCATCTCGATCTCGGGCTACCACATGCAGGAAGCCGGGGCGACGGCGGTGCAGGAACTGGCCTTCACCCTGGCCGACGGGCTGGAATACGTCCGCACCGCGCTGGCCAGCGGCCTTGCGATCGACGATTTCGCCGGGCGGCTGTCGTTCTTCTGGGCCATCGGCATGAACTTCTTCATGGAGGTGGCCAAGCTGCGCGCCGGCCGCCTGCTGTGGGCCCGGATGATCAAGCAGTTCAATCCGGCCAACCCCGGCTCGATGGCGCTGCGCACCCACTGCCAGACCTCGGGCGTGTCGCTGACCGAAAAGGACGCCTACAACAACGTCGTGCGCACCACCATCGAGGCCATGGCGGCGGTGCTGGGCGGCACCCAAAGCCTGCACACCAACGCGCTGGACGAGGCCATCGCCCTGCCCACCCCGTTCTCGGCCCGTATCGCCCGCAATACCCAGTTGATCATCCAGGAAGAGACCGGGATTCCCCACGTGGTCGACCCCCTGGCCGGGTCGTATTACGTTGAAAGCCTGACCAACAGCCTGGCCGAGGAAGCCTGGAAGCTGATCCAGGAGGTCGAGGAATTGGGCGGCATGACCAAGGCGGTGGAATCCGGCATGCCCAAGATGAAGATCGAGGAGGCCGCCGCCCGCCGCCAGGCCCGCATCGACCGGGGCGAGGAAGTGGTGGTCGGCGTCAACAAGTACCAGCCCAAGGAAGAGACCCCCATCGAGATCCTCGACGTGGACAACGCCAAGGTCCGCGAGTCCCAGATCGCCCGGCTCAATCACATCAAGGCCACCCGCGACGCCGCCAAGGTCGCGGCGGCGCTGGCGGCGCTGGCCGAGGCCGGCGCCTCGGGCACCGGCAACCTGCTGGAACTGGCGGTCGACGCCACCCGGGCGCGGGCCACGGTCGGCGAGATTTCCGATGCGCTGGAAAAGTCGTTCACCCGCCACCGCGCCGTCATCCGCTCGATCTCGGGGGTGTATGGCGGCGTCTATCAGGGTGACGAGGCGTTCGCCAAGCTGAAGGCCGACATCGACGACTTCGCCAAGACCGAGGGCCGCCGCCCCCGGATCCTGGTGTGCAAGATGGGCCAGGACGGCCACGACCGCGGCGCCAAGGTGATCGCCACCGCCTTCGCCGATCTCGGCTTCGACGTGGATATCGGGCCGCTGTTCCAGACCCCGGAGGAAGCCGCCCGCCAGGCGGTGGAAAACGATGTCCACATCGTCGCCGCCTCGTCGCTGGCCGCCGGGCACAAGACCCTGGTGCCATCCCTGATCGCCGAACTGAAGGCCCAGGGCGCCGGAGACATCCTGGTGGTGACCGGCGGCGTCATTCCGCCCCAGGACTATGACTTCCTCTACAACGCCGGAGTCGCGGCGGTCTACGGCCCCGGCACCAACATCCCCAAGGCGGCGGCGGAGATTCTGGCGCTGCTGAGAAAGCGGGGCGCGGCGGCTTAAGGCCGCTTCAGCCCAGCAGGCTGAGGGCGTCACTGCCGCCGCCGCGTCCGATGGTGTCGTAGAAGCTGTTGAAGACGCCAAGGCCGCCGTTGGCCCATTGCAGGGTGTTGGCGCTATCCAGCAGGTTGGCCCGTCGCGGACTCGTACGCAGCGCCGCGCCCTGGTCGATATAGCCGATAGTGTCGGCGGCGCGCTGAGCCATGCCCTGAAGAATGGCATCGGCCGAACCGCCGCCGGCCCCGGTACCGGCGGCGCCCATCTGGGCACGCGCCGCCGCTTCCTGCTGGTTCAGCAGGGTAAGCTGCTGCTGATCCTGTTGCGCCTGCTGGGTGGCAAGCAACTGATTCTGGCGATCGATCGCCTGGTTCTGGGCGTCGAGCTGGGCCTGGGCCACCGCCTGGGAATTGGCGCTCCGCGCCGCGCCCAGGGCGCTGCCCGCCATCGACGAGGCCAGCGGGATGATGGAACTGAATCCGGACATGAGAGGTCTCCGAGGTTGGGGTTAGGCGGCCAGCGCCGCCGCGCCGCCGGGGGGTGGGTCGTCGTCGGGGGACGGGTCGGCGAAGGCACCGGGAACGGCACGGCGATAGGCCGCCACCCGATCGGAATTGGCGGCCAGAATAGCGTCGAGCCGGGTACGCTCGGCCGTACTCCAGCCGGTGGGATCGCCGCAGGCTAAACGGGCCTCGGCCAGACGCCGCCGGGCAATGCCCTCGCGGCTGGCCCCGTTGCCGGGCGGGTTGGTATCGTAGGCGATCTCGTACCACAGCGCGGCGCGGTCGCCGTCCAGAACCGCCGCATCGGACCGGGGTGTGGCGCGGCCGGACCCGATGTTGTAACGCACCGACGCCAGCCCCAGTTCCTGACGCGACAAGGCGAAGGCCTCGGCATAGGCAGCGGCCTCGGCGCTGGGCCAGCCGCGCCGCGCCGCCTCGGCCAACAGGCCGTTCCGTACCGCGCCGCGCGCCACCGACCATTTGGCCAGCGCCTGGGCCTGCATGGCGGCATCGTTCAGGGCAAAGCCGAAGCGGTTGCGCTCGGACGTTTCGCGGGCGGGATCGAACGGTGGAACCAGCGCCTGGGCGATGGCCACCGCTCCGGCCGCCGCCGCGCGAAGGCAGGCGGTCAGGCGCTGCCATTCCTCGGCGGTGAAGCGGTATGGCGGGGCGGCGATCTCGGCGCCGATTTCGGCGGCAGGGCGCAATTGCCAGAGTCCGCCCCGCCCGATGACCGCCAGGGCGTTACCCGCCCCCATGGTGGGAATGCCCTTGCCGTCGGTATAGATGCGGCCCACCGCGCCCTCAAAGGTTTTAAGGTGGACCCACACCATGTCGCGATAGGTCGCGGCTGGAATCGGCACCGGCGGCAGCGGTGGCCGCAAGACGGAATCGACCATAATTTTTCTCCGGTTTTTTGCCGGGAAGGACGGAAATGGGGGCAATGCCCCCTTTCATTTAAATTTCCGCCTGCCCATATGGGAAAAACGGCGGATTGCCGCCCCGGATCGAGGCGGCCACGTCGCCGATGACGGGAAATTTCCGAACGAGAGGTTCACATGGGATATTCATTGGCAGAATTCCTGGCGCACGCCATTGCCCTCGAACAGGAGGCCGCCGAGCGTTATCTCGAACTGGCCGACATGATGGAGGCGCATAACAACCTGGAAACCGCGTCGGTATTCCGCGACATGGCGCGCTTCTCGACACTGCATGGCGACGAAATCAAGCAGCGCGCCCGAGCGCTGGAACTGCCCAAGCTGCAATCGTGGCAGTACCGCTGGACGACCCCGCCCGAGGTTGGCGGCGACGACGAAATCCATTACCTGATGACGCCCTATCACGCGCTGACCTACGCCCGCGACAACGAAATCCGGGGGATGGAGTATTACCGCGCCGCCGCCAACGACGGCGCCGACCCGGAGGTCAAGCGGCTGGGCAACGACTTCGCCACCGAAGAGTCCGAGCATGTCGCCGCGCTGGACAAGTGGATCGCGATGACGCCCCGGCCGTCCACCAGTTGGCAGGAAGACTCCGATCCGGCCCAGGCGGTGGACTAACGCCCCGCCTTCAACGCCGCGCCCAGCGCGTCCAGTGGCCCGTCGGGCTGCCGGACGCCTGCGGACAGCGCCTTGTCCTGGCTGCGTTTGACCACCGAGACGCCAAGGACCGCCAGGGCGATCCCCCAGATTGGCGAGGTGTTGACCAGGGCGGCGATGATGGCCGGCGCCTGGGCCGGTTCGGCGACGATGGCCCAGGACACCGCCGCCATGGTGGCGGTCCAGGTCAGCGCCACCGCATAGCCGAAGGTGGGGCGCCAGCGCCGGACATAGGCGTCGGTGCTGGCGGCTTCGGCGCGCATGGTGGCGTTGATCGCCGCCAGTTCGTCGGCCTCGGCGCGGGCCAGATCGGCGTCGTGGGCCAGCCACGCCTGTTGCAGCTTCAACGCCAGATCGGGATTGGCCTGGATGGCGGCCAGGGCGGCGTCGCCATTGGCGGCGCCGGTGACGTCCCGGGCAACCGCGACGACGCGGTCAGCCACCGAGGCGGCCTTGGACTGATCGTCGCCGCTGATCCACCGGATGATGGTGGGAACGAACTGGGCCAGGCCCAGGGCGATGGAAATGGGGTCCATGACCGTTCTCCTTCCTATTTGCCGACGCCCTGAACGGCATCCAGCTTGGTTTCGATGCGCAGCAGATGCTCGGTCAGACGCTGCTCGACGTCCTTGAGATAGCCGGTGGTGGCATAGCTTTTGGCCACTTCCAGCTTGTAGGCGGCCAGGGCATCGCGGCTTTGGCCCAGGCCGACGTCAAGCCGGTGTTCCAGTTCATCGATGCGCCGGTCGGAATCCTGGCGCGACCGCCAGATGATCAGGGCCATGCCGCCCAGGGTGGGCAGCTCGACGGCGGTGATCCACCACACGGGATCGAAGGCGAGGTGGTCCATGATGGGGCTCCTTCAGAAAACGAAATTGGACTCGGCGACGATGCCGCCGGTACCGGGCCGCCAGTCGGGACGACCGGCGGCGGCGGCGGCGCGCGACAGGCGCACCGGCTGGGACAACAGGCAGCCGGCGACGGCGTCGAGGCCATCGTCTCGCGCCTTGCCGCCCGGCAGCCAATCGCGCATCTCGCCGATGAACGGCGTGGTCCAGACGCTGCGATGGGCATGCAGGGCGCCGGCCGCCAGCACCGCGTCGAAGGCATCGACGATGCGCTGGTCCTTGGCCCGCTTCGAGGCGACCTCGACCACGGCGCAGGCGATGGCGGCAGCGGCCAGTTCGCGGCGCAACAGGCCGGGCAGGAAACGGCCCAGCCCGTTGGTCTCCAGTTGGATCGCCGGCACGTGCAGGTCGGCGGCGAAGGCGGCGACCTGACGGCAAAGCTGGGTCGCCTCGTCCACCTCGGTCAGCGCCGGATCAAAGGTGAGGTAGCGGACCCGGTGCAGCCAATAGCCGCCGCCCTCGTCGGTAAAGACGGCGGCCACCACCGAGGCATCGCCCTTGCCGGGCGAACCGTAGGACGGGTCCCACCAGCACGACGCCGACACCAGCCGCTTGCCGTCCAGCGTCAGCAGCGGCAGGCCGTTGCCCTCGGCATAGACCAGTTCGGCCTCGTAGAACCGCAGCCGGTCGGGATCGAGCCGGCCATCGGCGATGTTGACCGGGCGCAGCATCATCTGGCTGTCGAATTTGTTGGGGCCGGATCGCTTACGCAGGGCGCCGACGCGCTCGGACGGGAAACGTTCGGGCCAGGCGCTGCGGCCGTGGCCGTCGATCAGCGGGATTTCCAGCCGGGAAAAGCCGTCGAGAAACGGCCGCGCCTCCCCCGCCTCCAGCCGGGGGCGGTCGGCGTAGATGGTGTAATAGGAATGTGGCGTGCCGACGTAAAGTTGGGTACCGCCCGGCACCATGACGTATTCGATCTCGGCCAGACGCTCGCGCAGATCGGCCCGCTTGGGCGCCGAATCGCAGGTGTTGGGCACCTCGACATCGTCGCAGATGACGATCTCGGCGCGCGAACCGGTGATGTTGGCGCCGATGCCCTTGGCCACCATCGACGGGTCGCGCAACTCGACCGGACGGTTGACGGTGAACTGGTCGGCGGCCCATTGATCGCGGCGGTGGGGCTTCAGCCCCTGGGTCAGCGGGTGGCGTTCGACGATGCGCTTGACGTTCCTGACCATCTTCTTGGCCAGGGCGAGGTCGGCGGCCAGCACCATGATGCGCAGGTTGGGATCTTGGCCCAGCACCCAGGCGCAGAACAGGCCGACGATGGTGGACTTGCCGCTTGATCGGAACGCCATCAGCAGCAATTCGCGCTCGCGGCCATGCCAGCGCGCCGCCAGCCAGCGCGCCATGCGCAGGTGGTGTCGCGGCGTGCCCTGACCCATGCGCCGGTTCCACACCCAGACGAATTCGGGAAAGTCGATGCCGGTCACGGCGCGTCCTCCTCGTCGAGGGCGGCCAGCGCGGCACGGGCCTGGGACAGCAGACCGCCGATACCATCGGCTTCGTCGACGGAATCGGCGGAACCCTCGGCCCACCGCGCCAGCTTGACCAGCAGATCGACATGGGCCAACGCCGCCTTGGCGGCGGCGTGCCAGGCGGCGAAGCCCTTGGCATCGTCGGGCGGAGCCGTCCCGGCGAAATCGTGATATCCGGCCAGCGCCGCCTCGATGCGGGCCGGCAACAGACCGGCCAGCCGCCGGCGCAACCCGGCGAGATCTTCGGCCATGGCGGTTCTCCGTGATGGGAAACGAAAGGGGAAAACCCCGCCGGTCGGGACGACCGGCGGGGGGCTTCACGAAAGATGGCGGGTGAGAACTCAGCCGATGTATTGGCCACCGAAAGAGGTGGAGCCCGGGGAACTGCCAGGGAAGTAGTCCGCCCCGCCGCTTCCTGCGTCGATCACGCCGTTGTTGTTGACAACGTAGCGCTTGCCGGTGGCCGATCCGGAAAAGGTCAGTGCCTGCGCGGCGAGAATGCTCCCGTTGAAAACACCCGCAAAAGACTGGAGGAAGGTGGGCGTGCCGGTAACGGTGAACGTGGTGTTGGAATTCGACATGATCGCCGAGTTTCCCAGGGCATACCAATGGTACGAAGCCCCACCCGATATGGTGGAAGGGCCGTCCCAAAGAGCGGCGCCACCGTAGGCGGCCGCAACGTGCGACGAATTGGTCGCGCCAAAATTGATGTGCGAATAGTGCAGGATGCTGCCCGCGTCGGCGCTCTGAAACGTGTTCGTACCCGATGCCGCCGCAAAGATGTACCTCACGCTCAGGGCGGCGCCTGCCTTCAGGTTGATGGCGGACAAAGTGCCCGAATTGACGGCGACGCTGGACATGTCGCTGGCGTTGCCCTGAATGATCACGCCCGTCGCGCCCGCCTGCCCGACAATCGGGCCATTGGCGTAAAGCCCGCTGGTGTACGTACCGTCGGCGAGCTGGATGGTCACCGCATGTCCATTGAGGTCATACTGCGACTGAAGCAGGTTGTAGGCGCGCTGAAGCGTGGCGAAGGGACTCGCCGAGGTCAGGCCGGTGTTGGCGGTATCACTGCCGGTAGTGGCGACGTAAAGCGTCAGATCGGCATGGAGCTGCTTGCGGCCGATGCCGCGTTCGGACCAGTAGGCGGCACCGTCGCAATTGACGGTGACGTTCTGGCCGGGACCGATGACGAGCGAGGCCCCATCGTCCAGGGTGGCCCCAGCCCCCGCCGCGATGGTGAGGTTCGCCAGCGCGTCGCTGTTGCTGATGCAGGCGAACCACCCCGCCGCCAATATACCGGAGGACGTCCCCGGAAGAGTATCGGTCATGGCGGCACCGCCATTCGAGCGGCGGACGACCTGGCCTCGGTCGGTGGCAACGCAGGTCCGAGCGTCGCCGGTAATAGCGTTGACACCGCCGACAAAGGGGGCGGCAACTTCCAGGCAACTCGTGCCGGGGTCGATAACGGTAACACCGGTATTCTTGCCCAGGCTGGGCTTGTCCGACAAATCGGTGTAGGAGCCCGAGGCGGCGACGGCGGCCAGCCCCAAGGTGGCGCGCTGGGCGGCGGCGTCGGCATCGTCGATCAGCGCCCGACCGGCGGAAGACAGATTGGCGGCCAGCCAATAGAGGTCGGCGTCGTGGGCCTGAACCGAGACC
>CAIUSV010000006.1 GCA_903901915.1 uncultured Rhodospirillaceae bacterium
AGGCGCCGAGCGGCGGCAAGGGGCTGAAGCCCCGCCGCGCCGGCTCGAAATTGGCCATCTATCCTCTCGGCGAGGCCGGGCGCGTCGCCAACTTCCACCTTTGCCCCGTCGAGGCCGCCGCTCACGGCCTGAAGGCTGGAGACCGCGTTGCGATCCAGCCGGTCGGGCAGGACTTCATCATCCGGCACGCGGACAAGGGGGCGACCATCGTCCAGACCAAGACCTCGCTCTTGGTCCGGGTGAGCGTCCCTGGCGCCGAAATTCGCTCGGCCGAATCCATCAACCTGTCCTTGGCCGAAGACGGCGGCGTCCTGGTCCGGCGTGGGGTGATGAAGACGGGGGAGGGGCAGGCCTTCCCGCTCTCCTTCCTCCACGACTTTAAGAGCTTGAATGGCTATGCCGGACAAATGCGTCGCGCCTTCCTCGCCGCCAATGACAACGAGCAGCAGGAGAAAGCGACCACCTCGGCCGGCGACCAGTGCTACACGCCCATCTTCTTTGTCAGGGCCATCCTGCGGGCCGCCATGCGGGAGATGTTCGACATCGACTGTTGCTCCATGCGGAGCGATGGCCGCTACGACCTGGACCTCGACCCGGCCATCATCAAGGGGGCGACCTGGCCGTCTCCGGTCAATCCCGAGAAACTGCTCCAGGTCGTCGGGGCGGTTCCGGCGAAGCGCCACATGACCAAAGACGACACCGAGATGGGCTCGCTGCTGCTCCCGTGGGACGGCGATTTCATCTGGTTGAACCCGCCCTACAGCCGCCGTGCTTGGGCAGTGTTCCTCGAGAAGGCGGCGAGAGAGGTGGCGGCCGACCGTGCTGGCATCGTCGTCGCCCTGGTGCCCATGGACACCTATGGCCCGCACATCCGCCACATGTTCGATGAGAACGCCTATCGCATCGAACTGTCCGAACGGTTGCCCTTCTTCATGAAGAGGAAGGAGCGCAAGGATGGCTCCATCGAAGAGAACATCGTCGAGACCATCAGGGGCAACACCCTGGTTGTCATCGGCAAGGGCACCAAGACCAAGGACTTCCTCGGCCGCCTGGTCGATGAACTGCTCAGCCTCGGCTACCTTACCGAGGAGCAGGCCCACCACTACCGTCAGGTTCATGCGGTGTGGCCGAACCTCCAAGTGGCGGCGTGAGGGGAATGGGCCGGGGCGAAAGCCCCGGCCCATTCTCTATGGAGGCCGACGATCCGTCGGCAAAGGGGGAAGGTGGGGGCCGGGCGCGCTGATGGTGAGCGCGCCGGTCCCCAGAGGGATGAAAAGGAACCGAAGGACGGGATGAGCCCGTCCAGTTCAGGCGGCGCCGGAAGGAGAGCAAGCAATGAAAAAGCACAGCCCCCACGCCGCGCACTTGTGGTGCTACCAGGTCGACATCGAGGTGGCCGATGTCATCGTCAGTCCGGTGAGCGGAAAGCGTCAGCCGTTCATGACCCATGACGAAGTCGGACATCCGGCCGATGTCATACAGTCGGCGGCAAGGACTTTGGCCGCATTCATCGATAGCGCCAGCACCGCCGATGTGAAGGCCATCGTCGGTCAGACTGTCCAGGTCGATGTTCTGCGAGGCGGTGTCACGGCCAAGTAGGATAGAGCCGCCAAATGGGCGAGGGGACCGGGGCTTCGGCCCCGGTCCTTTTCGCATGCCCGATCCGGCTTCGCCGGACCAACAGAAAAATGACAAAGGGGAATAAGGGGTCCGGCGCGCCGTTGGCGAGCGCACCGGAGCCCAAATGAGAGAGCGACGGAAGATGGTCGGGACAGGCCCGACAAAGGCGCCAAAAGGAGAAATCAGCATGCCTACATCGACCCTCGCCATCGCGACCGTCATCACCGCCATCGCCGTCGCCGCCCTGCTGCACTGGATGGTGCGGCTCATCCGCTCCGCCGATAAGGCCGATGACAAAGCGGTCCCGCCGGCTTCCCTCGCGCCGTTCGGACGGAAGGAGCCGGTCAACCACACCGGCATCGCCTGGACCACAAAGACGGTGAATCCCTTCAAGGGTTGCAGCCAGTGCTCCCCGGAATGCCAAGGATGCTACGCGATCCAGTGGGCGGTTCGTCATCAGGCCAAGGGCAGCCGGGGCTACGCTGGCACTGTCAAGGACGGGAAGTTCACCGGTGTCATCGGTATCGTCCCCGATGAAATCGACCGGCTGGCCAAAATCAACACCGACCTAGTCTTCGTCAATTCCATGAGTGACACCTATCACTCCAGGGTTCCCGACTCGGCGGTCAAGGCGGTGTTCGACGCCATGGCGGCCAACCCGTTCGGCACCCGGTTCCAAATCCTCACCAAGCGGGCCACGCGGATGGCCAAGTTCAGCCAGGGCTATGCCATCCCCGACAAGGTGTGGTGTGGCGTCACCGTCGGGTGCAAGAAGTCACTGCACCGTCTCGACGCGTTGCGCCAGGTCAAGGCGGCGGTGCGATGGGTGTCGTGCGAGCCGCTGCTGGGGCCACTCGATCTCACGCCATGGCTTGCCGATGGCACCCTGTCCTGGGTCGTGGTCGGAGGCGAGTCCGGCCCCCGCTTCCGCCCCATGGACAAGAAGTGGGTCGAGGATATCTGGCAGCAGTGCCAGCGCTACGGCGTGCCCGTGTTCCTCAAGCAATGGTCGGCTCGGTCGCCCAAAACCCAGACCGAATACCCGCCGACCATCAATGGACAGGTTTGGCACCAGTTCCCCTAATCCATTGAGACCGTGGCGGCACCCGCAAGGGTGCCGCCATTGGTCTTTTTCCCCCTGCTGCAGGGGCCAGGCGGAAGAGGGGGGCTCGGCCCCAGCACTCCGCCGGTTGCCGCCGCCGGGGCAGTCGAGGATGGCGGAGCCACCCTCGACGAGGCTGCTCGGTAACGCCGTTTTCCCGCCGTGCCAAACCGCTACCACGTCGGCCCCACCGCTGGCCGGGCGGTGATGGCCGGGCCGTAATACTCCACCAGCACCGTGCTGGGATGGTTCACCGTCGCCTCCCGGACGATCCGCGCCCACAGGGCATGTCCGGCATCCATCACCGGCGCCAGCATGGCGGCGGTGCAGGCCGGGACATGCCCGACCTGGGCCTGGGCCGACCACAGGGCGATGGCGTTCTCGTCGTGGGGATTGTCGGGCTCCCGGAGGGCCATCAGGATGTCGCCATGGCCAGCCCCGTCCAGGTAGGCGCCGGGATAGTACCAAGCCCCGGCCACCCGATCCGCCGCCGTGGGAGCGGCGGGCCGGCCTTCCAGCCAGGCCCGGCCCTCGGCGATGGCCATCTCCCGCTCCAGCCGTTCGTGAGCGCTCACGCGGCGGCCTGGTCATCGGCCGGGCCGGTGTTGTCATTGGCTCCCGGCAGCGGTGCCATCAGCTCCAGCACGAACTCCGCCATGGCATTGTTGCGGATGCCGCGAACCCCGGAGATCAGCTCCCGCTTGGTGGGGCGGTGGCCGATCTTGGCCTGGTAGGCTTCGGCCTTGACCACGATGTCCTCCAACTCGGTCAGGTGATACCCATCCAGCAGGCGCCGCGCGTCGGTCAGGTGCAGCAGCGCCACCCGCAGCGCCCAGCCGATGTCCTCGGCGTCGATCATGCTGTCGGCCTTGCCCAGCAAGACATGGTAGACGGCGGCATACTTGAAGGTCCGCCACATCACGCGGCGAAAGAACGACGGGGGGATGGAATTGTGCTGCTGGAAATGATGGCGGAAGCCGGCCTCGAATTCCGCCTCGGCCTCCGGCGTCACCGTATAGGTCCGGTGCAGCGGCACGCCGGCGATCTCCGCCCAGGCCGCATGCAGCGGGGCGAGGTTGCCCGGCTCCTCCACCCGGTAGATGGGGAACATGTCGGGCGTGCGCTTCGGATCGACATCGCCGATGACGATGCCGAACCTCTGCATGAAGCCGTCCAGCATGGATTCAACCGAAACGTTCTGGTTGAAGGTCTCCAGAACCGTCGTACCGAAGATGACCAAGGCCGGATCCTCGATGACCAGAGACCCCGTCTTGGTCCGCCTCGACAGTTCCTGGTTGTCATGCAGGGTGAGAAGGTAGCCCCGCATCTCCTCCGCCCAGGTCTGGCTTTCCATGCGCTTGAGGAGCTGCGCCCATTCGTCCTGCAGCCACAGGCACTTGTTGTGGGTCTCCATTTCGTCGATGAAGCGGGCGGCCGAGGTGGTTTCGGGAAACAGCCGCATGGGCATCACCCGCTTGAGCACCGAGGCAGTCTTGGTCTTGCCCGCCCCGCTGGTGGCGAGCAGGGTGGACCACAGATCCGGCTTCAGCCTGGTTCCCGCCACCTCGATCTCCACCTCGCGCTCCAGCAGATAGGCCGCCAAGCTGTGGAGCACAAGGAAGGCCGGAAGCTCCAGCGGAAAATCCGTGGTCCGCTGGAACAGGGCCACCACCCGGTCCAACAGGGTGCCCGGCGGAACCATGGTGTCGCCCCGCCAACTGCGCGGCTCAGGTTTGGCGGCCATCAGGCCGCGCAGGGTCTCGCCCCGTTCGCCGTTCAGCTTGCCGGCGGCGATGAAGTCGAGCAGGTCCATCTGGCGCGGATCGGCGGCCGGCGCCTTGGGGCGTTTCGGGCGGGCAGGCTTGGGCATGGCAGGGCTCCCGATGGGACGGACACCATCGTCCGCTTTCGTTGACCTAGGCCCCCGTCGGCGGCCATCAAGTGGTTTCGGCGAATTCTTTTCGGCTCCATGGCGACCCCGGCGTCAGCGTCGGCACATCGCCCGGAAACCCCAGGAAATCCGCGCCCCTGGGGCCGAACTGGAGGCGTCAGCAGGGCGTCGGCACCTCGTCGGCACCGGCCGTGCCGCCGGGGCGTGGCCACCCCGGCGTCAGCGTCGGCACGTTCCCCGGAAACCCTAGGAAATCCGGGCCTCTCGGGCCGATTTGGAGGCGTCAGCAGGGCGTCGGCACTCCGTCGGCACTGGCTGGGCATCACGCCTTGGGCCGGCGATGCCGCTTCGTCATCGCCTTGCCCTGCTTCAGCCGCTTCCGTGCCTCATTGAGCTCATGCTCCGCCTGCTTCTTCAGGTAGGCGGGAATGAGCACCGGCGCCCATTCCTCGATGTCACGACGCAGCCCAGCCCGGAATTCGCGCTGCTTGTCCGACAGGGTGGGATCGTCGAACGCATTGAACAGCACGGTCATGATGCAGATCACCCGGCTGATGGTGAATTCGAACGGCGTGCCGGGGGCGTCAGGCTGGACTACCAGAATGACGCTCAGCCCCCTGTTCCACTGGTTCACCCAGGTGTCGATGCTGATGTCGTCGATGTCGTCGTCGGTATGGTCGGTCATGTCGGTCTCCTCGGTGTGGTAGGGTTGGTTCAGTGCCGCGAGACGGCGGCACTTCGGGCCTGGCGGATGACACGGCGTACCTGGGCGCGTGCATTCAACGGCCCTCGCCAATCCGAGGGCGTGCTGCTCACCGTCATCTGGCAGCTCCGTCCGTTGATGGTGAAGATCACCTTCGGGTGGCGGCCCTTGGTGTTCACGTACCAGTCAAGACCAGCCGCCTCGATCTCGGTGGTGACCGCTTTCATCTCTGCGTTCTTCATGGTCCCTCTCCCCCTGCTGAACCTTTCATCCGCCCGGTGATCGCCCGTGGAGGGCGTCACCAGGTCAAGGCTGCCCGTGCGCCGCGCTCCAGCGCCGCTTCGGCCTCGGCCGACGGCACGCCGACCCCGACCGCCCGGCAGCACGCCATCGCCCGCCGCTCACGGACCGCGATCTCGACCTCGCGCGCCTGGCTCAGGCCATGCCGGGGACGGGGGCCATGCTCCAGGGCGGTGATGGCGTGGCGGATATGAACCAAGGCCGTTTCCGCCGCCTCCAGGGCGGCAATGGCCTGGGTACGCTGAAGGGTGCTGGCCTGGCGCGCCAGGGACTCGGTGTTGATGGTCATGCTGATCTCCGTCGGTCTGCTGCTCGGCCCAATGCCGGCGAACCGGACATGGGCTCGCGCCGACGATTCCGGTCTTTCGGTCAGCACGGTTCGACACTTCGGGTTAAGGGCGGCGCCCTTGCCTACAGGTCGGCTTTCCCAACGGGAAACCCGACGGCGTAGGTGCCGGTATGTAAGACCGAGCTGCACTTTCCGGCCTTTCGCCCCTTGACCTTGGCTTTTTCTGCGACATGTCGACGGCGGGTCGATTACAGGGGAGGGTGTCATGGTGATCGCGACGAATGACAACGACAGCAACGGCAGCGGACCGTTCTGCATTCTTCGGCATGGGCGGAAGAGTCACACCTGGGGGACGCTGCGACAGGCCGCCCAGCACACCATGCGCGATCCGTCGGTTTCGTGGTTGGGCGAGAACATCGATCCGGCCCGCACCGCCCTCAATGAGACGCTGGTGGGCACCGGCGATGTCGTCGAGGATGTGCGGGTGCGACTGGCCGCCGTCGGCCTGGAACCAAAGGTCGGCCAGGTCGTCGCCCGCGAGCTGCTGGTCAGTGCCTCCCATACCTACTTCGCCGGTCCCGGTCAGACTGGCCGCGACGGCGACTGGGATCAGGATCGGCTCACGGCCTGGAAGACGGAGACTGTTGCATTTCTCCGGGAGGAGTTCGGTGCCAATGTCGTCACTGTCACCCTCCATCTCGACGAATCCGTGCCGCACGCCCACGTCTGGGTCACGACGGCGGTCAAGGTTGAGAAAAAGGGCCGAGGTCGTCCCCGCAAGGACGGCACCAAACCGGCGCCGGTGAT
>CAIUSV010000007.1 GCA_903901915.1 uncultured Rhodospirillaceae bacterium
CTCGTCTCGATCAAGCGGGTAATCGACTACAACGTCAAGATCCGGGTCAAGGGCGACCAGACCGGGGTAGAGACGGCCAACGTCAAGTTCTCGATGAATCCGTTCGACGAGATCGCGGTCGAGGAGGCGGTCCGGCTGAAGGAGGCCGGCAAGGCGTCGGAGATCGTGGTGGTGTCGGTGGGGCCGCAAGGTGCGCAGGAGACGCTGCGCACCGCCCTGGCGATGGGCGCGGACCGGGGGGTCCTGGTGCAGACCGACGCCGAGGTTCAACCTTTGGGCGTAGCCAAGGTTTTGCGGGCGCTGGCGGAGAAGGAACAGCCTGGCCTGATCCTGCTGGGCAAGCAGGCGATCGACGACGACAGCAACCAGACCGGTCAGATGCTGGCGGCTCTGCTGGGGGTGGCGCAGGGGACGTTCGCCTCGAAGATCGAGCTGGGCGACGGCGGGATCACGGTGACGCGGGAAGTGGACGGCGGGCTGGAGACGGTGGCGCTGCGGCTTCCGGCGGTGGTGACCAGCGACCTGCGGCTGAACGAACCGCGCTATGCCAGCCTGCCCAACATCATGAAGGCGAAGAAGAAGCCGATCGAGGTGGTGTCGCCGGACGATCTCGGCGTCGACGTCAGCCCGCGGCTGATCACGGTGAAGGTGGAAGAGCCGCCCAGGCGCGGCGCCGGGGTCAAGGTGGCCGACGTCGCCGCCCTGGTGGACAAGCTGAAGACCGAAGCGAAGGTGATCTGATCATGGCTGTTCTGGTACTTGCCGAGCACGAAGGCGGCGCGCTGAAGCCGGCGACGCTGAACACCGTCACCGCCGCCAGCCGCATCGCCCAATCCAGCGGCGCCGAGGTTCATGTGCTGGTGGCCGGAAGCGGCATCGCCGCCGTGGCCGCCGCCGCGTCGAGGGTCGAGGGGGTGTCCAAGGTTCTGGCGGCGGACGCCGCCCTTTACGCCCACGGGCTGGCCGAGCCGCTGGCGGCGCTGGTGGTGTCGCTGGCGTCGGGCTATTCCCACATCGTGGCGCCGGCGACCACCGCCGGCAAGAACGTCGGCCCGCGCGTGGCGGCGCTGCTGGACGTGGCGCAGATTTCCGAGATCGTCCGGGTGGTGTCGGCCGACACCTTCGTGCGGCCGATCTATGCCGGCAACGCCCTGGCGACGGTGCAAAGCCGGGACGCGGTCAAGGTGATCACCGTGCGCGGCACCGGCTTCGAGGCCGCCGCCGCCGAGGGCGGCTCGGCCGCCGTCGAGAGCGTCGGCCCCGCCGCCGATCCCGGCCTGTCGTCGTTCGTCGGCCAGCAGCTGAGCAAGTCGGAACGGCCCGAGCTGACCAGCGCCCGCATCATCGTCTCGGGCGGTCGCGGCATGCAGTCGGGCGACAACTTCCACCTGCTGGAAACCATCGCCGACCAGCTGGGCGCCGCCGTCGGCGCCAGCCGCGCCGCCGTCGATGCCGGCTTCGTCGCCAACGACCTCCAGGTCGGCCAGACCGGCAAGATCGTCGCCCCCGACCTCTATATCGCCGTCGGCATCTCCGGCGCCATCCAGCACCTCGCCGGCATGAAGGATTCAAAGGTCATCGTCGCCATCAACAAGGACGAAGAGGCTCCCATCTTCCAGGTCGCCGATTACGGCCTCGTCGCCGATCTCTTCAAGGCCTTGCCCGA
>CAIUSV010000008.1 GCA_903901915.1 uncultured Rhodospirillaceae bacterium
ATCGCCGCCACCGCCTCGTCGACGGCGTCGTTGAGTTCGTGCGGGGTGGGGGCACGCTCGTCGAGGAAATCGCCGGTGCGGGCATAGGTCTGTTTGCGCCGCAGGGTAACGCGGCTGCCGGCCGTCGGCGCGGTGGCGAACGCCACGGCACCGCCGGTGGACGAGCCTTCACCGACGACGGTGTAGCCGGAGGTCATCACGCCGGTGCCGACATGAACCTCCAGATCGGCAGCCTCGAAGACCGGAAACGGGAAGGTGAAGATCGTTCTCGAACCGTCGGCGACGGCCTGGATCATCGGCGAAACATCGGGAATGCGAATATGGGTCGTCATGTGTCAGTCCTTTCATGTGGACACGAAAAACCCCGCCGGTCGGGGTGACCGGCGGGGGAAGGGAACGGGGGCGATCTACGCCGTCATCATCGCCACGCCCTTGACCTGCTGGGCCTTGTTGTTGAAGGTCCCGAGGCGGTACTTGACGCTGGTGCCGCCGGGCTGGGCCGAGACGTCGGCCACCGCCCACAGCACCTTGTAGCCATTGGCGCTGTAACCGGTATCGGACAGACTCGCGGAAGCCCAGGTGGTGCCGCCGTCGCGGGTGACCTCGGCAGTGAAGTCGGTGTTGAGGGTGGCACCGTCGACGCCCTTCCACAACACCAGCAACTTAACCTGGGAGGGGAAGTTGACCGGGGCCGGAGACAGAACGTTGGAGATAAGGGTCATGTTGCCAGGGGTAGGCGGATAATAGAACTGAACCTCGCAGCAGCGAGACATACTGTCTGTACTAATTACCACCCACCAATATGTATCGCTTGCAGGAGCGAATGAAATCGTACGGGCGAGCATGTCGTTCGCAAATGATATAGAGGCCGCCAACGTACCATTCGAGTAATTCGATGGCACGGTAGAGCTGTGATACACACTCAAGGTGACTGTGCTTCCGGTAGTTCCTCCCCATCCGGATTGGGTCGTCGGGTATACTTTTACCCTACCGATCGACTGCGCCGATCCGTAGTGCGTTCCGATGTATCCATTAATAGCGCCATAACTCGATCCATATACATCATCCTGTGATGTATTCCCATCAAAGGATGCTGTGATACCGCTATTTCCAGTCATATTTCCGAAGTGAGTTCCTTCTCCCTGTAGTATTTGCTCATAACCATCTATGCCATGGTAGTAATTTCCGCTCTCATAGGCTTGGCCGATCGAATTGGCGCCGATGGTGTCGCTGTTGAAGGCGTCGTAGCCGCCATTATGCAAAGCCCCGGCGCTCCAGCCGCCGGCCATGGCGCTCAGCAGATAGGTCTGGGCCAGATCCTGTTCCAGGCTGGCAAAGCTGTCCGAGGAAAGAATGCCGGCAAATTTGGCATCCGCGTAAGTCTTCACCGCCTTCTGGCTCGGCACCACCGCATCACTGTTGGCCGCCAGCGTGCCGTCGGTATCCACCGCCAAAGCGGCGGCGGTGCCCAGCGTCGGCTTGTTGCTGAGGTCGGTGTAGGAGCCCGAGGCGGCGACGGCGGCCAGCCCCAAGGTGGCGCGCTGGGCGGCGGCGTCGGCATCGTCGATCAGCGCCCGACCGGCGGAAGACAGATTGGCGGCCAGCCAATCGAGGTCGGCGTCGTGGGCCTGAACCGAGACCCCGATATCGGACGCCTGCAGGGCGGAATCGGCCTTGGCCCCCTGGGCGGCGGTGGCGAAATCGCCGCTATCCTTGGTCGCCGCCGAACCGAGGCCCAGATTGATCCGCGCCTGGGCCTTGTCGGGCAGGTCGGCCAGGTTCTGCGACTTGCGCAGCACGTCGGAGGTATCGACCTGGGCGACGTTGACCAGGGCATTGGCCGAGCCGTTCCAGCCCAGCAGCTTGCCGGCCTCGGGATCGGGCAGCGACAGATCGACCGGCTGCGACAGGTCGGCCGACAGCGGCCGCCGGACACTGCGCGACGCCTGTTCGGCCAGTTCCTGGATCGCCGCCACCGCCTCGTCGACGGCGTCGTTGAGTTCGTGCGGGGTGGGGGCACGCTCGTCGAGGAAATCGCCGGTGCGGGCATAGGTCTGTTTGCGCCGCAGGGTAACGCGGCTGCCGGCCGTCGGCGCGGTGGCGAAC
>CAIUSV010000009.1 GCA_903901915.1 uncultured Rhodospirillaceae bacterium
CAGCTTGCGCACCTCGGAGGCGACCACGGCGAAGCCCCGGCCGTGTTCGCCGGCCCTGGCCGCCTCGACGGCGGCGTTGAGCGCCAGCAGGTCGGTCTGGCGCGCGATTTCCTGCACCACCAGGATCTTCTCGGCGATGGTGCGCATCGCCGTCACCGCCTTGTCCACCGCCTCGCCCGAGGCCTGGGCATCCTTGGCCGACTGGCGGGCGATCTTCTCGGTCTGGCTGGCGTTCTCGGCGTTCTGCTTGATGTTGGCCGCCATCTGCTCCATCGAGGCCGATGCCTCCTCGGTTGCCGACGCCTGTTCGGTGGCGCCCTGGGACAGTTCCTCGGCGCTGGAAGACAGTTCCTCGCTGCCCGACGAGACATTGGCGGCGGCGCTGCCGGCATCGGCGACCACCAGGCGCAGCTTTCCCAGCATGCTTTCCAGGGCGATGCCCAGGGCATCCTTGTCGGACAGCCGTTTGGCCTGGACGGTCAGGTTGCCCTTGGCGATCTCGTCGGCGACCCGGGTGGTGGCGCGCAGGTTGGCGGTCATGCCGTTGAGGGCATCGACCAGATCGCGGATTTCGTCGCGTGAGGTGACGGCGACGGTGTGGTCCAGGTCGCCGATGGCCACCGCGTTGGCCAGTTCGACCGACTTGCGCAGGCCGTGGTTGACATACCGGGCGATGGCGGCCATTCCCGCCACCAGGGCCGCCGAGACCAGCAGCAGCAGCGACACCATGGTCAGCAGCAGCCGCCGGGTGCCGGCTTCGGTCGCCGCCGCCGCCTTGGTCCGCAGATCGACGACGGCGGCATCGGTGCGATGAACCTCGGCCCGCAACGCGCCGATCATGCCGTCGGAAAGAGTCAGGCCGGCGCGCCTGATTCCGTCGGCGTAATCGTGGAAGCGGGCGATATAGGTGTCCAGCGCCGCCCTGGCGTCGGCCCGGCTCGTCGCGTCGAGGCCGCTGGCCGCGAGGTCGGTCCGCATGTCGGCGGCGCTGGCCTCGAACGCCTGGAGGTATTTTTCATTCCGGCGCAGCATGAAGTCCTTCTCGTGGCGCCGAAGCATCAGCATGTCCTTCAGCAGACGATCGCTTCGGCTGTCGGCGAACAGCTTTTCGACATGATGGACAGAATCGCGCAGCGCCCCTTGCAACCCCTTGTCCTCGCTGAGACCGATGGCGATTTCGTTGGCGACCAGGCGATCGAACGCGGCGCCATAGGTCTTCAACAGGGTCGCCAGGCCGGCGATGCCGCCGTGAAGATCCTCCAGCCCCCCGACCCCGGCGGCCAGGATGTCCAGGCGATCGAGGTCGGCCAGGGTGGCGGCGGCGCTGTCCCGGAATCCGGCGACGGACGCTTCCTCCCGGCGCCCGAGGAAATCCTTCTCGTGGCGGCGCAGGTCGAGGACCCGGCCGGGGATGACGTCGATCCGCCGGCTGATCTCGGCGAGATCGCGCAATGACGTCAGCGAGTAGTATCCAACCCCCGCCAGGGTGACGAGGGCGGCGACGGTCAATACCGCCAAGGCCATCATCTTGCCCCTGATCGTGCGCAGTGCGGCCATGATCGCGATCCTCCTGCGATGAGTTCCGGCCCGGTCAGCCCGCGGCGAAAATACGCCCCATGTCCGGGATGATGATGAATTCGCCGTCGCGCTTGGCGATGCCCTTGACGTAATCGGCGCGCCATCGCATGCCGATGGCGGGGGCCTCCTCGATGGAGGCGGCGCCGATCTCGGTGACCTCGTAGGCCTTGTCGGCCAGCAAGGCGACGATGGTGGGCTCGCCCGCCAATTCGATCTCGACCACCACGAAGCGGGTGTCGGTGGTGTGGGGCTGCTGCTCCATGCCGAACTTGACCCGCAGGTCGGCCAGCGGCGCCACCTTGCCGCGCACGTTGATCAGCCCGCCGACGAAGTCGCCGGCGCCCGGAACCTCGGTGACCGGGATGACGTCGAGGATCTCGCGCACGCTGTCGGCGTCCAGGGCGAAGATTTCGCCCTGCAAGCCGAAGGTCAGCGCCTGGAAGCTGCTGGTGTCGCTGGTGACGGCGGCCATGGCGGTCTCCTTGGTTTCACGACGCCCGGGGTTTCACGACGCCCGGGGTTTCACGACGTCTGGGGTTTCACGACGCCTGGCGGGTGGGCTCGACGGTCTGGCCGCGCTCGACCAGATGGCCGACATCGAGGATCAGCGCCACGGTGCCGTCGCCCAGGATGGTGGCGCCGGAAAAGCTGTCGACGTCGGCATGCAGCTTGGACAGCGACTTGATGACGGTCTGGTGGTCGCCGATGACCTGATCGACCACCAGACCGATCCGGCGGTCGCCGGTGGCGACGATCACCACCTTCTGGTAGGGATCGGCGGGTGCCGCCGAGCGGAATTCCTCGCGCAGGCGCAGGAAGGGAACGAGATCGCCACGGATGTCGAGGAAGTTACGCCCGGTATGGCGCAGATCGTCCTCGGGCGACAGTTCGACGCATTCCTCCACCGCCGACAGCGGGATGACATAGCGGCCCCGGCCCACCCGCACCAGCAGACCGTCGATGATGGCCAGGGTCAGCGGCAGCCGCAGGGTCACCTCGGTACCCTGGCCGGTGTGGCTGGCGATGTCGATCTGGCCCCGCAGCGCCTCGATGGCGCGCTTGACCACATCCATGCCGACGCCTCGGCCCGAAACGCTGGTCACCGTTTGGGCGGTGGAGAAGCCGGGCAGGAAGATGCACTGGAACAATTCGCCGTCGCTGAGTTTGGCCCCGGCGGGGATCAGGCCGCGCTCCTCGGCGCGGGCGCGGATGCGGGCGCGATCCAGCCCGCCGCCATCGTCCTTGACCGAAATCAGCACCTCGGCGCCGGAATGCACGGCCGAGAGATGGACGGTGCCGTGTTCTGACTTACCGGCGGCCCGGCGCTGCGCCGCCGGCTCCAGGCCATGATCGACGGAATTGCGGATGAGATGGACCAGCGGGTCGGCAAGCCGTTCGATCACCGTATTGTCGAGTTCGGTATCCTCGCCGGCGGTGGTCAGCAGTACGGACTTTCCCAATTCCTGCGACAGGTCGCGCACCAGCCGGCGAAACCGCCCGAACAGCGAGGCGATCGGCACCATGCGGATGCCCATGGTGGTATCGCGCAGTTCGTTGGACAGCCGCTCGATCTCCTCGGCGACCGATTTCAGGTGACTGTCGTCGAGGCCCGTCGCCAGTTGCTTGAGCCGGGCCTGGGCGATCACCAGTTCGCCGACCCGGTCCATCAGGTCGTCGAGGTGCTGGGCCTGGATGCGGATGCTGTCGCTGACTCGCGCCGGGGCGTGGGCCGAGGTTTCCTCGCGCAGATGCTGTTGTTCCGCCAGGGCCGACGTCAACGCACCGTCGGTGATGGCGCCGTCGGCGACCAGGAGTTCGCCGAGGCGCGGGATCTGGCCGAGGGCGGCGGCGATGGCGTCCGGTGCCACGTCGCCGCGATTGACCAGGATGTCGCCGATCCGGCTGCTCGCTTCGCCGTCGCTGACCCGCTGGACCGTCAGTTCCATGTCGTCGATGACGAAAATGAACACATCGTCGATGGCGTTGCGCCGCGCCGCGGTGGTCAGGACCACATCCCAGGCGATGTAGCACCCGTCGGACTCCATCTCGTCGAACGGCGGGATGGCGTCGGTCAAGCCGACGACGGTGCAGGCACCCAAATCCCGCAGCTGGTCGAGCAGCAGCAGCGGGTTGATTCCCCGGCGCAGGGCATCCTGGCCGAGGCGGAAACGCAGACGATAGGTGGTGGTTTCGCCGGGGCCGGCGTCGGCTTCGCTTTCCGGCGCGGCGGGGCCGCGCATGGCCGCCGAGGCCGCCGCCTCGCCCAGGGTGGCTTCCAGGCTGGCGATCAGACGGGCACCGGCGGGATCGGGGGAACCGGTGGCGGCGTCCAGCAGGCCTCGCATGTGATCCTTGGCGGCCAGGGCCAGCCCTATCAGCTCGGCGCTGGCGGCGATCTTGCCGCTACGGACCCGGTCGAACGCCGATTCCAGGTGATGGGCGAAGCCGGCCAGGGCATCGAATCCGAACATCGCCCCCGACCCCTTGATGGTGTGCAAGGCCCGGAAGGCGGTGTCGATCAGATCGTGATCGTCGGGAGTCTGTTCCAGGTCCAGCAGGGCGCCTTCCAGCTGCTCGAACAGATCCTGGGCTTCCTGACGGAAGCACTGCGCGGCATCCTGGGCCATCAGCCGAGCACCTTCCTGACCACCGCCAGCAACTGGACCTGCTGGAACGGCTTGGTGATCCAGCCGGTGGCGCCGGCCTCCTTGGCCTGGCGCTTCTTGTCGTCCTCGCTTTCGGTGGTCAGGAAGACGATGGGGATGCCCTTGTAGGCGGGAAGCTTGCGCAATTCGCGGATCAGGGACAGTCCGTCCATCACCGGCATGTTGAGGTCGGTCACCACCATGTTGACCGCCTGGCCCTTGGCCACCGTCAGGGCTTCGTCGCCGTTGCTGGCTTCCACCACGTCGTAGCCGGCTCCGGCCAGGGTCAGCTTCACCATCTGGCGCATGCTGGCCGAATCATCGACGCTGAGGATCTGCTTGTTCATGCCGATTCTCCTCTCCAAAAGCCTTCGCCGGAATAGCTCAGCTCGGGATCGGCGGCGACCAGACCCGCTCGGCGCAGGGTGTCGAGCAAAATGCCCCCGGCGGGCGGCACCAGCCTTACCGATCGTCCCCGGAGCAAGGCGGTTCGACGCGCGGCCAGCAGCATTTGCAGAAAGCTGATGTCCATGTCGGTGGCGCCCGACGCATCGATTTCCAGTTCTCCGTCGGCCTCCAGCGCCTGACGAAGCCGGGCATGGACATCCCGATCGACGGCGACCGTCAGCGGTCCGGCGAAGACGAGGCGGATGACTTTTGCGTCAGGATTCGATGTGGCCACGGCACACCCTCCTTTTGGGCGATGAAGATGAGAAATAATGAGGGACAACGGACGGTTGCTACAACTTTCATTAAGGATGACGCCCTATTGCGTGCGCAGGCCGCCAAAAGGATATTGTCTGTCGGTATGAATAGGTATTTCTCGGTATGGCGAAAATGCCGCGATACCGCCGGTATGACGGTACGGCGATTTAGGTGTTATTGCGTATTCGTTCAGACATTTTGTCTTGGTGGCTTGCCGTAATTCCTAGATTTCCAGGAAAAGACCACCGGCCCATTGGGCGAACATGCGGTCGAATTCGACCACATGCCATGGCATCCAGAGATCGGCGATCTGGCGGACCTCGAACATCCCGTCTTCGCAATTCCTGGATAGGGAGCGGCTCTCGATCCTCGACAGCAGGTGCCGGTGATCCTCGGCATGGTCGGCCAAACCGGGAAACCCGACCCGGCGCATGATTCTTTCCTCGAAGGCGAATTTGCGCCGCGCGAAGTGCAGCAGGGATCTGACCCTGCCGCAGTCGGCGCGCGGGCCGCAGCCGACGCGGTCGCCGCACTCGGCATCGGTGTCGAAGATCTGCTGCAAGACGAAAAGCAGGCACTGATTCGAGGCGTCGAAGCGCTCGTAGCCGCATTCGAGGCTTTGGCTCCAGTTCATGTCGTCCTCCCTTGCCGTCCGATCCCGTCGGGATACCGCAGGGATCAGACGGTGGCGGATTCGGCGATGGCCGCCGATACATGCCGGTCGATTTTGATCAAAAGCTCGATTCGGTGATCGTCCAGGCCGCGCCCGCCCGAGGGAACGGAAAGGGAGGCCCGCATCAGGCGTTCGGGAACGACGTAGCCGACGCGCTGGGACATGTGGCTCAACCTCAGCCATACCGCCCGGTTGCCCTCGACGGCGGCGGTGAACGCCTCGGGATTGTCGGCGAACTCCAACCGGTCGGCGGCTTCGGACAGCCGGCTGGAAATTTCCAATGCGAGATCCTGGCGGATCGACCGCGAACCGTGGTGGGCCATGCCTCCCTCCCTTCGTCTTCGACGGAATCGATGTGTCGAGGTAACGATAGTCCGTCGGGCACGGTCTCCGTCAATGTGACCTTCGTGACGACGCCGGCGTGGTCATGGGCGACCAATGGACCGTGCCGGGAGTGTCGAACTGTACCCTTTGGCGGTTCACCGGACCTTCATATCCCGGGGTGCCGTGGCTTGCACCGCCATCGACACTTCCCTGCCCTGGCTGATCTATGCCTGACGCGCTATGTGCATATGCCCTAAGTGCTAACCGCTCGGCCGTTTTGGCGCCTCCTCTTGGTGGTCAAAGCCGCATGCCGTCTTGGCTTCGCCGTCGCAGACTGGCGCCTTTACCCAACCGTTTGCTGTGGCGCACATTTTTTTATGCGAAAGGATAGGGCCATCACCCGATCATCCTGGATATGGCGTTGGGATAGCCTGATGAACCTCCCGCCCCACAGCCATACGGCGGGAGGCGATATACGCCCGAGGGTGAACGCAGGAGGGTGCCATGAGAATCATGCTGATCGAAGACCATTCCCTGGTACGAGAGGGGTATGTCCAGATGCTGCGGCAGGGACTGTCGGCGGTCGACATCATCGAGTGCACTGCTTTCGACCCGATGTCGGCGTCCGGCGACGACGCCACGCCGCCCGATCTCGTCATTGTCGATTTCGAGATGGTCGGCGGCGGTTCCCTCTCGCGCCTTCCCGCTTTGGCGAGTCGCTATGCCGATGCGCCGGTCATCATCATCGGCGGTCCGGCAACCGCCGAGGTGGCGGTGACCGCCCACAATTTCGGCGCCGCCGGCTATATCCCCAGAACCATGCGGGGCGAGGCCATCCTTCAGGCGCTTCGGCTTGTCCTGTCGGGAGAGGAATTCATGCCGGCGTTTGCCGTTGGTCTGCATGCGGCGGCGGGCGAGGCGGTGTCGCCCCAGTGGGGGGGGGCCGAGCCTTCCGCGCCCATCGCCTCGTTGTCGCCCCGGCGTCAGCAGATACTGGGGATGGTGGCGGGTGGCGCTCCCAACAAGGTGATTGCCCGCGCCCTTTCGGTGCATGAAGTGACGGTCAAGTCGCACCTGCGCGCCATCTATCGCACCCTGGGCGTTACCACCCGGACCCAGGCCGCGCGCAAGGCCATGTTCGCCGGCCTCGCGGTGGACGGCATGTCGGCGGCGTCATCGGCGCATCATTCCCGCGACATGCAATAGGACGAGGGATTTCGGGGGGCGAGCGGTTCCGGCCGTTCGCCCCCATCATTCGTGATCGTGTCCGCCGGCATCCTAACCGTTGAGCGCTATTGCCTTCGCCGGAGATATGGCGAACACTTTTTGGGTTGAGCTTCACGATGGGGGCACATCATGGGGCTGGAAATACGTCATGGACTGGCCACACATCGTTCGGCTTCTCCGCAAGACCTATCAGGAGAAGCAATACACCTTCGCGCAGCATCTGGGGGTCGATCAGGCTACCGTTTCCCGTTGGGAGAACGGCCGGCAGGTTCCGGCATCCCCCTATCGCGAGGTGCTGCTTTATCTGTTTGAAGGCGCCTCCGCTCCCGCCGAAGGCGGCAGGCCGGACCTTGGCTCGCGCGCGGCCGAGGCGTTCGGCTCGTTCATGGCATCGGCCGCCTTCGCCGCCGCGCCGGTGGCTCTTTTTCTCCTCGATCTCGATTTCCGCCTGGTCACCGTCAATGCCCGCCTGTCCGAGATCATCGGTCGGGCGACCGATGGTCATGCCGGGCGCCGCCTGTCCGAAGTTCTGGGCGAGATGGGGACCAGATTGGAGGCGTGGCTGCCCGGCGTCGTCGCGAGCGGCGTGGGGGCCGACGTCATCGAGCTTGCCGGAATGTCGCCGGTCGGATCGGGCCGGCGGATATGCCGGTGGACGTGCGGCCTTCAGCCGGTGCGACGCGAGGATGGAACCCTGCTTGGCATCTGTGGGGCGATCACCCCCCATTCGGGACGGGGTGCCGTCGTCCGGCCGGATGTCGCCGCGCCGAAGGCCCCCTTGGCCGACGACGGCTGGTTGAGTTCGATTGCCGATGTCGCCCCGTATGGCATCGTCGTGCTGCGACGGCTGAGTCGGCGAGATGGTGCCGCCGACCCCGACGACTTCCGCTGTCTGTTCGCCAATGCCCGGGCGGCCAACTTTCTCGATCTGAGCAAGGACAATCTCGCCTTGCTGCATCGTCCGCCGCCGCCCCTTGGGGACTGGAGCGTCCTGCGGCGTTGCGCCGAGGTCCTGGGGTCGGGCCGCGGCCGTGACATCATGCTTGCCCACAAGACCGCGGAAGGCTGCGGCTGGTACCTCTACACCATCAAGCCGCATGGGCGTGGGGTCGTCGTGTTCATGACCGACGTTTCGGGCCACTACCCGTCGTGCGGCATGAGCGCCGATATGGTTCCCGACGGCGTCGTCATCGTGTCCGAAAGCGATCCGATTCGATCCGCCGATTTCATTTCGGCGGCAGGGGCGGGATGGTCGGCCTCGGAAAATCAAGTCCGACCGCTATGAGGTCGAGGATCTGGCCGATATCCTCCGCCGCCGCGAATAGGGCATCGACGCAGGAGGGGTCGAAGTGGCGGCCGCGATTGTCGTTGACGTAATCCCAGGCCCGCTCGGGCGGCCATGCCGCCTTGTAGGGGCGGGGAGAGGTCAGGGCATCGAAGACGTCGGCCAGGGCCACGATCCGTCCGGCCAGGGGGATGTCGTTGCCGCGCAGGCCGCGGGGATAGCCGGTCCCATCCACCCTTTCGTGGTGGCAATGCGCGATTTCCGCCGCGAGTTGGAGCAGCGGAGACGTACTGCCGTCAAGGATCTCGCGGCCGTAGCGGCTGTGGCGCTTCATCACCTGCAATTCGTCCTCGTCCAGCGGCCCGGGTTTGAGCAGGATCATATCGGGGATGCCCACTTTGCCGACGTCATGCAACGGCGCGGCGGTGAAGATGAATTCCACCTCCGCGGACGACAGTCCCAGCCGCTCGGCGATGAGGCGTGAATAGCGGGCCATGCGGACCAGATGGCTGCCTGTCTCGGGGTCGCGATGTTCGGCGGCCCGAGCCAGGAACAAAATGGCCTCGCGCTCCCGTTCGACCAGTTGGCGGGTGGCCCTGCGGACCTCGGCGGCCAGCCATTGCGACTGGTCGCCGAGCGCTTTGTGGGCCTGATAGGCGCCCAGCACGTTGCGCACCCGTGCCAGGAACTCCACGGCATCGACCGGCTTGTTGAGAAAGTCGGTCGCTCCCAGTTGCAGGGCCATGTAGCGGACGTCGCGGACCTCGGACGACGTCACCATGATGATCGGAATCTCGGATTTGGCCTGATGATCACGAAAGGCTTCGATGAAGTGAAGCCCGTCCGGAGCGGGCATGCAGTAATCGACGACGATGAGATCGATATCGTTATCGTTATTGATACACCAGGGCAATGCCACGGCAGATTGGCGAAACGTCACCACATCGCAGTCGGGGATGCTCTTGACCAGCCCGGCCATGAACGAAAGCGAACTTTCGCTGTCATCGATGATGGCGACCCTCATGGTCCGCGCCTCATGCGGTTGGTGCACAAGACACGACTCTAGCCGATCACGGTCGTCACCCCGGCCTTCACTTTGGAAGGAGCCGCCGTTTGCTCATCTCTCCCGGCATTTCCCCCTTTTGGATGAATCGGGGGGGCGCTTGCCCCTGTCCCGTCAGTGGTCTTCGTAGTCGCCCTTGTCGGCCGCGGCATGGCAGGCGGGACAATTGGATCTGGTCACCACATCGGGTCGCTTCCAGATACTGGCGGGCAGATCGTGCTTGCGCAGAAACGGGGCGGTTTGGGTAATGCGCAGCGGTGTCGAGCCCGGATCCAGCCGGCGCATCACCTTGGCCCCCATCCTGCCGCCGCCGGTATCGGCGGCCCCTTCCATCAGCACCTTGCGGATATGCGCCGCCTTGTCGGGCGCCATGGTGGCGTTGTCGCCGAAATGGTCGGCGAGCGTGTCCATGATCCCCCCCCATGACCGTGCGGGCAGGAAGGCGGGCTGGAAGACCATGTGGCACTCGCCGCAGGCTTTGACGGTCAGGGGGTCGGTCACCGGCGGGGCATATCCGGCGCGGGCGGGACCGGCGAGGAGGGCGAGGCCCAGGGCGAGAACGAGTTTCTTCATGATGGCGATTCCTTATCTGGACGCCAGGAAGGTGATGTAATCACCCTTTTCCTGGGCGGTGCAGGCACGGCCCAGGACCGTTTGGCAGTCGCGGGCAAAGCGTTCCTCGACCTTGGCCGCGTCGGTGAAACGTTTGGGATTGGCCGAGACCGCCACCGGGTCGATCAGCCGGCCGGTCTTGGCGTGACGGCCGCTGGCGGTGGGGTTGGTGGTGTGGCAGGTGGCGCAGGAGGCGAAATCGGGACTGGCGCTGTTCCGGGAGAGATAGAGCGCCTCGCCGCGCGCGGCCGAAAACGGCGCCGGGGCCTGCTGGGCATAGGCGGCCAGGATCGCCGCGCGGGCCGGGTCGGCGGCCTGGGCCTGCGCCTGCGCCGATGCCGGCAGCATGAGCATGGCCATGATCGCCGCCGCCGCTCCGCCGCTCAGGTAATCGCGGATACGTTTTCCCTGGAAGATCCAGGCGATGATGGCGGTGTGGGCGATAATCAGCCACAGACCGAGCTGGACCATGCCTTCGTGCAGATCCTCGGCGGCGGGAAGGCCATCGGCGATCACCCCGGATATCGCCCCCAGCGCCAGCGCCGGCAACAGCAAGGCGGCCATGATGGCGAACAAGGGATTGCGCCCCGGCTTGCCCGCCAGCTTGGCGCGGATGGCGCTCAACGACGGGCGCGGCAGCCGCAGCGGGCCGGTGGCGGAGCCGAGCAGCGCCAGGATCAGCCTGGAGGCGAGGGCGGTCAGCACCCAATATCCGGCGAAGACATGCATCCGGTAAGTGTCTTCGTCGCCGGTGACATAGGCGACCACGAAGCCTCCGGCCAAGGCGGCATGCCACAGCCGCAACAAGGTGAACTCCATCCGCGGAGAGAGGCGAATCATCGCGACGCCTCCGAATAGTTGGTGTCCTGGACGGGGACCTTGGCCGAGGCGGCGTAACCGAAGGCGAAAATCGCGACGATCACCGTCGCCGCCAGACCCTGTAGTATCATCCTGCCGATCATGGAAAATCTCCCGCTTGGGCTGTCCGTTCACGGCAACCTTAGGAAACGGCGACTGAACCGATGGTGACGAAGCCATTCATGGACCGTTCATCGAAACAAGATCAGGTTGGCCCAATGAAATACGCGATCGTCCTTCTTGCTCTGCTGCTGAGCGTCCCGGTTTCGGCCGACGAGCGCCGTGATCACGACGATGTCCGCCGCGCGGTGCAGAGCGGCGAGATTCTGCCGCTGTCGGCGGTGCTGGAGCGGGTCAACGCCGAATATTCCGGCGACCTGATCGAAGCTGAACTGGAACGCAAGCACGGCCAAGCGGTCTATGAAATCAAGCTGCTGACCAAGGACGGCCGGCTGTTGAAGCTGTACTATGACGCCCGTACCGCCGGTCGTATTTCGGCAAAGGAGCGGCCATGAAGGTCCTGGTGGTCGAGGACGAGCCGCAATTGACCCTTCGCCTGCAACAGTCGCTGGAGGCGGCGGGCTTCGCCGTGGATTGCGCCTATGACGGCGAGGAGGGATTCTATCTCGGCGAGACCGAATCCTATGACGCGGCGGTGCTGGATCTGGGCCTGCCCAAGTTGGACGGCATCAGCGTGCTGGGGCGCTGGCGCGACGCCAGGCGCACCATGCCGGTGCTGGTGCTGACCGCACGCAACCGGTGGAGCGAGAAATCGGCGGCGTTCGCCGCCGGAGCCGACGACTATGTCACCAAGCCGTTCGAGATGGAGGAGGTCGTCACCCGCGTCCGCGCGCTGATCCGTCGCGCCGCCGGCCATTCATCGCCGGAAATCCGCTGCGGGCCGCTGCGTCTCGACACCCTGGCCGGCAAGGTCAGTCTGGACGGCATTCCGGTGCACCTGACCGCCCAGGAGTTCCGCATCCTCTCTTATCTCGCCCATCATCAGGGGCGGGTGGTGGGGCGGGGCGAACTGGTCGAGCATGTCTATGACCGCAACGCCGACCCTGACTCCAACGTGCTTGACGTGCTGGTGGCCCGCATTCGCCGCAAGCTGAAGCTCGACATCATCCATACCCTGCGTGGCCAGGGCTGGCGCATGGAGCCACCGTCCGATGCCGGCTAGCTCGCTTCGGCGGCGCCTGATCCTGGGGGCGACGCTGTGGCTGACCGTGGCGTTGGGTACCGGCGCGGTGGTGCTGGGCCATACTTTCCGCGACGCGGTCGAGAACAGCTTTCACGAACGGCTGGGGGCGTATCTGCGGGCGCTGTCGGCGGTGGTGGAGGTTGCGTCCGACGGCAGCGTCACCGTGGGCCGGCCGGTGGGGGAGCCACGTTTCGAGCAGGCCTATTCCGGTTGGTATTGGCAGGTTTCCGACGGCACGGAGGTCCGGACGCGGTCACGTTCCCTGTGGGATTTCGCCTTGCCGGTGGGCGGCGAGGCGGCCCTTGGCGGGGTGCGGATCCGTCAGGACATGGGGCCGCGCGGCGAAAGATTGGAAATGGTCGAGCGCGATCTGCTGTTTTCCGGTGGCACAAGGCCATTGCACCTGATCATCGCGGCCAGCCGTCAGGAGATCGACGCCGAGGTCGGCCGCTTCGATCTGCTGCTGGCGGTGGCGCTGGGCGTGCTCGGCCTGGGGCTGCTGGGTGCCATCGCGTTGCAGGTAGGCTATGGCTTGCGGCCGCTGAAGCGGTTGGTGGGCGAGCTGGAGACGCTGCGGTCGTCGGGCGGGCGTATTCTCGGCGACTACCCCGCCGAGGTCGCGCCGCTGGTCACGGCCATGAATCAGGTGTTGGATCACGATTCCCAACTGATCGAGCGCGCCCGCGCCCATGTCGGCAATCTCGCCCATGGGCTGAAGACGCCGCTGGCGGTGCTGGAGGCCGAGCTGGCCAGCGGCGCCCCGGATTCCTTGGTCCTGGGCGGGCAGTTGGAGCGGCTCAACCGGCTGGTCGATATCCACCTCAGCCGCGCCCGCGCCGCGGCGATGGCGGCGGAGCCCGGAGCGCCGGTAACCGCGGTGGGGGAGGTGGCCTCCGACATCGCCGCCGCCTTGCGCAAGATCTACGCCGAACGCCGCCTGACCATCGTGGTGGATTGCGCCGCCGCGGCCCGCATTGCCGGCAATTCCGACGATATCGCGGAAATTCTCGGCAATCTCATGGACAACGCCTGTAAATGGGCCGCCGGCCGGGTGGTCGTCTCGGCTGACGCGGTGTCCTTTGCCGTCGAGGATGACGGCCCCGGCCTTTCGCCCCAGCAGGCGGAAGCGGTCATGCGGCGGGGATTTCGCCTGGACGAAAGCGCGCCGGGGTCGGGACTGGGGCTGGCGATCGTCGCCGATCTGGTGGGGATGATGGGGTTGACCCTGGCGTTCAGCCGCTCCGATCTCGGCGGTCTGCGCGTGCAGGTTTCCCAGCCCCCCGGCCCGCGCCCCGCCGAGGCTTGAACTGCCCAGCGGGCTTCCGCGCCTCGGCCGCCGATGCTATGCTCCGCGACATCTTGAGGTCGAACGGTAGGGGTGGAACAACGTGTTGACGGAAGCGGCCGCCGAACGGGTCGAATGCGTCGTCATCGGCGCCGGCGTCGTCGGGCTGGCGGTGGCGCGCCATCTGGCGGGCTCCGGGCGCGAGGTCGTGGTGCTGGAGGCGGCCGGCGCCATCGGCACCGGCATATCGTCGCGCAATTCCGAGGTCATCCACGCCGGCATGTACTATCCGGAAGGTAGCCTGAAGGCGCGGCTGTGCGTCGCCGGTAACCGGATGCTGCGTGATTTCGCCGCCGACCGGGGTGTGCCGTTCCGCATGGTGGGCAAGCTGATCGTCGCCACCTCGGCCGAGGAAGAGGCGCAGTTGGCAGCCATCCTTGCCCGTGGCCGAGCCAACGGCGTCGAGGATCTGGCGGCGATTCCGGCGGCCGAGGCTAGGGCCATGGAACCGCACCTGTCCTGCACCGCCGCGCTGTGGTCGCCATCCACCGGCATCATCGACAGCCATGCCCTGATGCTGGCCTTGCAGGGCGAGGCCGAGGCGGCGGGAGCCTCGATCGCCTTCAGGTCGCCGGTAACGGGCGGCCGGTCCGCCGAGGGCGGTGGTACCCTGGTGGCGGTGGGCGGCGCCGAACCCATGACCCTGCTGGCCGGGCGTGTGGTGGTCGCGGCCGGTCTGGCCGCGCCGGCGGTGGGGGCGGCCCTGGGGCTGGTCAACGTGCCGAAGGGCTATCTGTGCAAGGGCAACTATTTCGGAATGACCGGCCGCTGTCCGTTTTCACGGCTGGTCTATCCGGTGCCGGTGGCCGCCGGCCTGGGGGTGCATTTCACCCTCGATCTGGGGGGGCAGGGCCGCTTCGGTCCCGACGTGGAATGGACCCCGCACGAGGATTACACCGTCGATCCCCGCCGGGGGGAATCGTTCTACGCCGCCATCCGCCGTTATTGGCCGGGTCTGGCCGACGGCGCGCTGGAGCCGGCCTATGCCGGCATCCGGCCGAAAATTCAGGCGCCGGGCGAGCCCGCGCGCGATTTCGCCATCCACGGTCCCGCCGAGACCGGCGCGGCCGGGGTGGCGGCACTTTATGGTATCGAGAGTCCGGGGCTGACGTCCTGCCTTGCCATCGCCCGGCATGTGGGGGAGTTGCTGGCATGAAGATGGTTTCCGCCCTGCTGGGGGTGTTGCTGCTGGCCTCGCCGGCCGTGGCGCTGGATCGGCCACGCGACTTCATCCCGCCGCGCCCTGAACTGATCCCCAATTTCCGCGAACAGACCCGCACCGTGGTCACCGAACTGGCGAGCTACGCCAAGCGGCGCAATCCCAATTTCCAGGTGCTGATGCGCGGTGGCATCGAGTTGCTGGTCAAGGGCGAGGCCGAGATTGCCTGGGACGAACTGCACGACCCCGCCGGGGTCAACTTCATCAAGCGACTGCCGTTGCGCGCGGCGTTCCGGCCGCTGATCAAGGCGCTGGACGGTATCGTCATCGACGGCCTGGCGTGTGGCCCCTATCGATTCGACAAGCCGCTGGCCGAGGTGATCCAGGCGCGCAAGGATCTGGACGCCGAACTGGAACACGAACGCCTCCAGGGCATCCATCGGCCGGCGGTGCCGTTGCAGATGGGGCCGTTCAGCAATGACCCCAAGGTGGAATTGCGCAAGGCTGCCGAGATCAAGCAGATGCAGATGCGGGCCGAATTGCAGCGCCGCGAGATCTATGCCATCGACGCCATGCGCGCCGACGGCCGTAACGTGCTGGCGGTCGAGCGGTGCGCCGACCAGGCCGAGGTCGAGGCCGCCTATCGCGTCGGCCAACGCGACCGGGTTCCGACCTTCGCCAAGGCCGGCAACGGCCCGCTGGACGAAGCGCCGCGCGCCCATCCCGCCTTCGAGAACCCGGTCGAGGTCATGACCGTCGCCAACGCCCGGAACTGGCTGCCGATCCTGCGTTCCGACCGGTTCGGCACCAAGGGCAAGTTCATCGAGGCCATCGCCAACACCAATTACGACGTGGTGGTGGTCGATGTCGCCCACCGCAGCGCCGATCTGCTGGTCAAGGCCGACATCGAGCGGCTGAAATTCAAGAAGCTGGGGCCGCGCCGACTGGTGCTGGCGGTGATGCCCATCGGCCGCGCCTTCGATTGGCGCTGGTACTGGCAGAAGGACTGGGATGTGGGCAATCCCCCCTTCCTCTTCGCCCACGACGATAGCCCCGGGGTCTTCATCACCGACCTGGGCAACGCCGACTGGAAGGGCGTCCTGGGCAAGTACCTCGCCGGGGTGATGGATCTGGGCTTCGACGGGGTGATGTTCGACGACGTCGGGACCTATCTGTGGTTCGAGGAGCTGATGCCGCTGGATGGCTGAGACCCGATGCTGAACAATCCCCGCAGCTACGAGGAGGCGTGCCGGACCTTCCGCTGGCGCATTCCCGATCGCTACAATCTGGCGTTCGACGTCTGCGACCGCCAGACCATGGGCGGGGCCGACGGCCATCGCACCGCCCTGATCGTCGAGGAAGCCGACGGTTCGGTCGAGCGCTATACCTTCCACGTCCTGCGGCTGCTGTCCAACCGGCTGGCCAATGTGCTGACCGGACTGGGTGTCACTCCCGGCGATCGGGTCGCGGTGATGCTGCCGGCGGGGGCGGCGGCGGCGGTGGCGTTGCTTGCCATTCCCCGCATGGGGGCGGCGCTGGTGCCGGTTCCGGTGGAAATGGGGGCCGAGCCGCTGGCCTGGCGCCTGGCCGACAGCGGCGCCCGCGTCGCCGTGGTCGCTCCGGCGGCGCTGCCGGCGCTGGACGAAGCCCGTCATCGCCTGGCCCATCTCGACGCGGTGCTGGTGGCGGGCGATCCCGGCTCGGGCGGCATCGAATTATGGTCGGCGCTGGAGGCGGCCTCGGATTCGTTCGCGCCGCTGGTGACGCCGTCGGGCCATCCCGCCTTCCTGTTCTATCCCGGTGACGGCGTCGGCAAGCCGCCCGGCGCCATCCTGCCTCACCGCGCCATGGCGGGCGGACTACCGGCGGTGGAACTGGCGCTGGGCTGCTTTCCTCAGTTCGGCGACGTGATGTGGACCTCGGCCGACTGGATGACCGGCGAGGCGCTGTTTCGCGCCGTGCTGCCGGCGTGGCATCACGGCGTGCCGGTGGTGGCGCGGCCGGGGACCATCGATCCCGGTCAGGCGCTGGAACTGATGTCGCGTCATGGAGTGCGCGCCGCCTACCTGCCGTCCCGGCACCTCGCCTGGCTGACCGAGGCGGCGGCGGGACGCCCCCATGCCACGCCGCGCGCCCTGGCCAGCGGTCCCGAGCCGCTGGACGCCGCGTTGCATGAACAGGTGCTGAAGGTGTTCGGCATTCACGCCAACGAGGCGTGGGGCGTATTGGAAAGCGGTGCCGTCGCCGCCAATCTGGCCGGCATGATGGATCTGCGGCCGCCGTCTCCCGGCCGCTCGGCGCCGGGACTGACGGTCGAGGCGGTGGACGAGCGCGGCCGTATCCTGCCGGCGGGCGAGCGTGGCATCCTGGCGGTGTCGCCCAATGCGCCGGGCAGCTTTCTCGGTTATTGGGGGGACGGCGCCAGTGGACCGGCGCGCCGCGCCCAGGGGTGGTTGCTGACCGGACGGGCGGGGCGGCGCGACCTGGACAACTACCTGTGGCCCGAGCCGCCGGCGGTGGAGACGGGGGTTGTCGTCGTTGGCGGCGTCAGGGTGCGACCCGACGAGATCGAAGCGGCCCTGGCCACCCATCCCGCCGTGGCCGCCGCCGGGGTGGTGGCGCTGCCATCGGGGGAGCTGCGCGCCTTCGTCGAGACCAGGACCGCCGCCGGCCCCGAATTGGCCCGCGACCTCCGGCAGTGGCTGACGGTTCGCCGTGGTGCCCCCGAGGTGCCGCGACGGATCGAATTCATCGACGATCTGCCGGTGGCGGTGGATGGCAGCGTCCTGCGCGACCGGTTGCTGACCCGCCCGCTCCGGCTTGACGCCCCGTTGGCCGAGGATCGGATGGGACGGCAACGAAAATGAAAGCTTTCGGGCGATAAAGTCGGACTCCGTAATCGTGGGGGGACCCGGCAATGGCGGATGCCGTCAGGGATGCCGAGCTTGATCCGGCGCAACAGCGGCTGTTTGACGAACTGGATATGACCGTTGACGCCGCCGCCGACGGGCTGGCGTTGATGCATGTGGCTCAGAACATCGTCAACCTGCTGCTGAAGCGATCAGAGGATCGCCGCCTGCGCGACGACATGCTGGCCGAGGTGTCGCGTTTCTGCCTCGGTATTCTTCAGGCCCCCGAATTGTCCGAGCACTACCGGGTTGCCAAGATCCGGATGTTCGCCAAGGCCATCGTCCGGATCATCATCGCCAAGCGTCCCGAGGTGACGTCGGCCGAGATGGCTGGCGTCTCCCCGCCGGCCGGGGGGCGGCGGGCGATGGACGCGGGCACGGTGGCGTGACGGCGGGCGGGCGGCGTTATTTCACCTTGGGCCGGAATGCCTTGCATACCGCCGGATCGGTATCGAGGAACGGGCCGCCGATCAGATCGATGCAATAGGGTACCGCCGGCATCACCGCCGCCAGACAATCGGCGATGGCCGACGGTTTGCCCGGCAGGTTGACGATCAGGCTGTGGCCGCGGATGCCGGCGGTCTGGCGCGACAGGATGGCGGTGGGAACCACCTTCAGGCTTTCCTGGCGCATCAGTTCGCCGAAGCCCGGCATCATCTTGTCGCAGACCGCCTCGGTGGCCTCGGGGGTGACGTCGCGCGGCGCCGGGCCGGTGCCACCGGTGGTGACGATCAGGGCGCAGCCCTCGATATCGGCCAGGTCCCGCAGCGTCGCCTCGATCACGTCGCGTTCGTCGGGAATGACCCGGGCCACCGCCCGCCATGGCGTCGAAAGAAAGCGCGTCAGCTCGGCAATCATCGCCGGACCGCCCAGGTCCTGGTAGACGCCCTGGCTGGCGCGGTCCGAGATGGTGACGACGCCGATGGGCACGGGCTGGGTCATGGCAAGGGTCCTGTCGCGGTTGGGGGGCTATCTATCGCATTTCGCAGGTCAACGACGATATAGTACCGCAACCGCCCGGCAAAGGAGGCCCCATGATCATCACCACCACCGACGGCGTCGATGGGCGCCGCGTCACCGCCTATCTCGGCCTCGTGTCAGGCGACGCCGTGATGGGAACCAACATCTTCCGCGACATGCTGGCCAGTGTCCGCGATATCGTCGGCGGCCGCAGCGGCAGCTATGAACAGATTCTGCGTGAAGCCAAGGATGCCGCCGTCGCCGATCTTCAGGAGCGGGCGGCGCAACTGGGCGCCGATGCCGTGGTCGGCGTCGATCTCGATTACGAGGTGGTGGGGGGCGACAGCAAGACCATGCTGATCGTCTCGGCTAACGGCACGGCGGTGAAGCTGGGTTAAGAACTTTTTCACGCTGTTTCCGCTAGAACATAGGATTCCGGTCTAGCGGATGAACGGATTTGCCCCGTCGCCTTGCCGTCGCAACCCTGATTGTGCTGTCGCTCGGTGCCTGCGCCGCGCCGCCGCCGCTGGTCGCGTCGCGTCCGCCGCCACCGCCGATACTCGATCCCGACAGCGCCTGCCTCAAGGATCTGCACGACATGCATGTGACGTTCGAGCGTCAGCCGCCGGTCGGCGCGCCGGGGTCGTGCAGCGTCGCCAATCCGGTCAAGGTGTCGGGCGATTCCCAGGCCGTCTGGAACCGGCCGGGGGTGCTGTCCTGCGCCATGGCCCGGACCGTCGAACGCTTCGAGCAGCAGGTGGTCCAACCGGTGGCGTTGCGGGTGTTGGGCCAGCGGGTGGCCCGGCTGGTGCACATGGGGACCTACGCCTGCCGTACCCGGCGAACCGACACCAAGGTCGCCGCCGCCGGCAACGGCGGGGTTGCCGGTGGCCGCCTGTCGGAACACGGCAAGGGGCAGGCCATCGACCTCGGCGGTTTCGAGTTGGCCGACGGCACCGTCGTTTCGGTCAAGAAGGACTGGAGCGGCGCCGGGAGGAAAAGCGAGTTCCTTCAGGAATTGGCGCGGGCGTCGTGCGAGCATTTCAACGTGGTGCTGACCCCCAATCACAATGCCCTGCACGCCGATCACCTGCACCTGGACATCGGCCCGCACCGGCTGTGTGGATATTAGACCGGGGCCGCCGCCGGGATAGCTAGCTCTTCTTGTGCGCCGGCTTTTCACCGGTGGGGCCGCCAGCTTCCTTCCACGCCTTGTATCCGCCCTCGACATGGGCGACCGGGGTAAGGCCCATATCCTGGACCGCCCTGGTGGCCAGGGCCGAGCGCCAGCCCGACTGGCAATAGAACACGAAGCGTCTGCCCGAGCCGAACACCTCCTTGAAATAGGGGCTGGTGGGATCGACCCAGAATTCCAGCATGCCCCGTGGCGCGTGGAAGGCGCCGGGGATCATGCCTTCGCGCTCCAGCTCGCGCACGTCGCGCAGATCGACGAACACCACCTGCGCGTCGTCGTGCAGGGCGATCGCCTGGGCGGTGGGAATGGTCTCGATCGCGGCCATGGCCTCGTCGATCAATTGGCGGTGGGTCTTGATCAGGGTCATCTCTTTCTCCCGGTAAAACGTTTGATCAGCGCCTTCAATTCGGCGCGGTCCTGGAACAGCGGCAGTTTGGGTTTGTCGATCGGCGTCGGCTCCACCGCCAAGCCGATTTCGGAAATGCTGTCGTCCCATTCCATGGTGCGGACGATCAGTTCGACCTCCCCCAGCGGTACCCTGTCGCCGATGCCCGGCGCGTGGCCCAACCGGCGGACCAGCCATTCGGCCACCGTCAGCTCGTGATCGGCTTCGGCCACCGGCAGTCCGTAGGACAACGCCAGTTCGCGCATATGGATACCCGGCGTCAACCCGAAATCGCCGAAGAACTGGCGGTCGGCCTCGGCCGCCGGGGCGGGGCTGGCGAACAGGCGGTCGAGGTGGGGCAGCCGCTCGGGCCGGGCGAACAGATAGGCGGTGTCGCCCGCCCGGATCTGGCCGGCGGCGTGGGCGGAATAGGATTTCTCGCCGCGCAGCACCAGCGACGGTTCGGCCCAGCGCGGCAGGCGGTGGCCCCGCGCCACCAGCGAATCGGGGGCGACGCGATAGGTGATCAGTTCGTGGCGAGCGCCGGGAATCTCCAGCTCCAGGCGCTCCACCGGACCGATGCGCCGGGGGACGATCTGTCCGAGGAAGCGGGCGATGGCGCCGATGGTCCAGCCCTGCAAGGCCAGACTGGACAGCACCACCAGGAAGCTGACGATGAAATAGGCCCGCCCCTGGGGCAGGCCCACCAGCATCGGCACGATGGACAGCAGCACCGACACCGACCCGCGCAGCCCCACCCAGGCGACGAAGGCGGTCTCGTTGCGGTTGAAGCGGAACGGCAGCAGGCACAGCCACACCGCCAATGGTCGGGCGACGACCATCAGCACCACCGCCACCGCCAGGGCCGCCGGGGCGAAGGGGGGAAACTCCGATGGCGTCGCCAGCAGCCCCAGGGTCAGGAACATGACGATCTGGGCCAGCCAGGTCAGCCCGTCCTGGAAGCGGCGCATGGTGACCGGCGCGGCGATGCTGGCATTGCCGGCGACCAGTCCGGCGACATAGACCGCGAGGAAGCCGCTGCCATGCAGCGTCCCGGCGGCGGCGAACACCACCATGGCCAGGCTGAGCGCCGCCAGCGGCTGCAGCCCCCGCTCGAAGCCCATGCGGTTGACCGCCAGCACGATCAAGCCGCCGCCGGCCAGGCCGATCATGGTGCCGATGCCGAACTGGGCGCCGAATTCGGCGATGACGTGCGCCGCCGAGATCTGGCGCTGTCCGGCCAGCAGGGTGACCAGGGTCAGGGTCAGGAAGATCGCCATGGGATCGTTGCTGCCCGATTCCACTTCCAGGGTCGAGCGGACGCGATCGCGGATCTGGATGCCGCCGACCCGCAGCAGGAAGAACACCGCCGCCGCGTCGGTGGAACTGACGATCGCTCCCATCAGCGCCGATTCCAGCCACCCCAGATCAAGCAGCAAATGGACCGGCACCGCCACCACGGCGGTGGTGACCAGCACGCCGACACTGGCCAGGGCCATCGCCGGCCAGGCGGCGGCGCGAAAGGCGCGAACGCTGGTGTGGAAGCCGGAATCGAACAGGATCACCGCCAGAGCCACGCTGCCGATCAGGTAGGCGGCATGGACGTCATCGAACCTGAGGCCGATGCCATCCTCGCCGGCCACCAGCCCGACGCCGAGGAATACCAGCAGCAGCGGCGCGCCGATGCGCAGCGACAGCAGGCTGGAAAAGATACTGAGCGCCACCAGTCCCGAGACGATCAGGATGGCGGTATTCATGCTGTCGATCATTGGGGGCGGCCCTGCCTATCCATTCCTCATAGAGTGCCACGATTGACGCCGCTGTCGACCCCCCGCGCAATTATCCTTTCGGACCCCACCCGCCTTGGCCTAATAATTCCGTCCCGCATTTCTTCGAGGTCCCGCGATGAAGTCCCTGTGGTCAGACGCCGACGCCGAATCCTTCGTTACCCGATACGCCTCCCAGGGGATCAGCCGGGACGTGGCGCTCAGGGTCTATACCACCCGGCTGCTGGGTGGCGATCCCCGGCTGGTGCTGCACGGCGGCGGCAATACCTCGTGCAAGACCACGCTGACCGACCTTTTGGGCGAGGCGGTCGAGGTGCTGTGCGTCAAGGGCTCGGGCTGGGACATGGGCGACATCGAACCGGCGGGGCTGCCGGCGGTGCGGTTGGCGCCGCTGCTGAAGCTGCGCCGGCTGGAGCGGCTGTCCGACGAGGACATGGTGGATTTCCAGCGCGGCAACCTGATGACCTCGTCCTCGCCCAACCCGTCGGTCGAGGCGCTGCTGCACGCCTTCCTGCCGCACACGTTCATCGACCACACCCATTCCACCGCGGTGCTGGCGCTGACCGACCAGCCCAATGGCGAGGCGATCTGCCGCGAGGTCTATGGCGCCAGGATGGGCTATGTCCCCTACATCATGCCGGGCTTCGCCCTGGCGAAGAAGGCGGCGGAAATCTACGAGCAGGATCCGTCGGTGGAAGGGCTGATCCTGTTCAAGCACGGTATCTTCACTTTCGCCGAGACCGCGCGTCAGGCCTATGACCGCATGATCGAGATGGTCACCCTGGCGGAACAGCGGCTGGAAAAGGGGCGCAAGCCGCTGGTGGCCGCCGCCGGCCTGCCCAAGGTCGCGGCAAGCGTGGCCGAGGTGGCACCCATCCTGCGCGGCCTGCTGGCGCTGGACCGGGGCGACGGCGCCTATCGCCGCTGGGTGATGGATTTCCGTACCGGTCCGGCGATCCGCGCCTATGTGGACGGTGCCGAGCTTGGGCGCTATTCGCAGGCCGGCGTGGTCACCCCCGATCACACCATCCGCACCAAGAACTGGCCGGTGGTGCTGCCGGCCCCCGAGGCGGGCAGGCTGGACGAGTGGGCCAAGGCGGCCCAAGCGGCGGTCGATACCTTCGTCAATCGCTACGACGCCTATTTCGCCCGCAACAATCAGCGTCTGGGCGGGATCAAGACCGAACTTGACCCCATGCCCCGCGTCGCCCTGGTGCCGGGGCTGGGGCTGTTCGGTATCGGCGCCAGTGCCAAGGATGCGGCCATCGCCGCCGATCTTGCCGTCAACACGGTGGAATGCGTCGCCGATGCCGAGGCCATCGGCCGCTTCGAGCCGGTGGGCGAGGCCGATCTGTTCGACCTGGAATACTGGTCGCTGGAACAGGCCAAGCTGGGCAAGGGCGGCGAGAAGCCGCTGGCCCGTCAGGTGGTGGTGGTGACCGGCGGCGGTTCCGGCATCGGCGCCGCTACCGCCCGGGCGTTCGCCGCCGAGGGCGCCGAGGTGGCGGTGCTGGATCTGTCGGCCGAGGCCGCTCAGGCGACGGCCAAGGGCTGCGGCGGCAGGGCGATGGGCCTGGGCTGCGACGTCACCGATGCCGGGGCGGTGCGGGCCGCCGTCGACGCCGTGGTCGCGCGCTTCGGCGGCGTCGATATCGTCGTCAGCAATGCCGGCGCCGCATGGCAAGGCACGGTGGGCGAGGTCGGTGACGACACGCTGCGCCGGTCGTTCGAGCTGAATTTCTTCGCCCACCAAAGCGTCGCCCAGAACGCGGTCCGGGTGTTCAAGGCCCAGGGCACCGGGGGCGTGCTGCTGTTCAATGCCTCCAAGCAGGCGGTCAACCCCGGCAAGAACTTCGGCCCCTATGGTCTGCCCAAGGCCTCGACCTTATTCCTGATGAAGCAGTACGCCCTTGATCACGGTCAGGACGGCATCCGCTCCAACGCGGTCAACGCCGACCGTATCCGTTCGGGCCTGCTGACCGACGACATGATCAAAAGCCGCTCGTCGGCGCGCGGCCTGTCGGAAAAGGACTACATGGGCGGCAACCTGCTGGGTCGCGAGGTCACCGCCGCCGATGTCGCCGATGCCTTCGTCTGGCTGGCCAAGGCCGGCAAGGTCACCGCCTGCACCGTCACCGTCGATGGTGGCAACATCGAGGCCAGCCTGCGCTGACGCGGGCGGAGCGGATTGCGCCGGACCGGCGAATGGCGTAGCTTCGCGCGCGTCCGGCCGGGGTAACGGCCACATTCGAGGAGGACGGGCTTGGCCAAGAAGGTGTGGAACGTGCTGGTCACCGGCGGCGCCGGCTATGTCGGCAGCGAACTGGTGCCGGCGCTGATCAATGAGGGCCACAAGGTCACGGTGCTGGACCTCTACCTCTATGGCGAGGTCTTCGCCGATCTGGCCGGTAACCCCAACCTGCGCGAGGTCAAGGGCGATATTCGCGACGTCGCCACGGTCGAGGGGGCGTTGAAGGGCTGCGACTGCGTCATCCATCTCGCCTGCATCTCCAACGACCCCAGCTACGACCTCGATCCGGCGCTGGGCAAGTCGATCAACCACGACGCCTTCCGCCCGCTGGTCAAGGCGGCCAAACGGGCCGGGATCCGGCGCTTCATCTACGCCTCGTCGTCGTCGGTCTATGGCGTCAAGGACGAGCCCGAGGTCACCGAGGATCTGGCCCTGGAGCCGCTGACCGATTATTCCAAGTTCAAGGCGCTGTGCGAGCGGGAACTGGAGGAAGAGCGCCATCCCGGCTTCACCGTCTGCACCATCCGTCCCTCGACCGTGTGCGGCTATGGCCGCCGTCAGCGTCTCGACGTGGTGGTCAACATCTTCACCAATCAGGCGGTCAACACCGGCAAGATCCGTGTCACCGGCGGACCGCAGAAGCGCCCCAACATCCATATCCAGGATATGGTGCGCTGCTATCTTCACCTGCTGCAGCAGGACGATGCCGCCATCGACGGCAAGATCTGGAATGCCGGCGACACCAATTACCCCATTTCGGAACTGGCCGAGATCGTGCGGCGGGTGGTGGGCGAGCATGTCGCCATCGAGACCCTGCCGACCAACGATCCGCGCTCGTACCACGTCTCGGGCAAGAAGATCCGCGACGACATCGGTTTCGAGCTGAAATACACCATCGAGGACGCGGTGCGCGGTCTGGCCGAGGCGATGAAGACCGGCAAGCTGGTCGATCCGCTGAACAACCCGGACTATTTCAACATCAAGCTGATGCAACAGGTGAAATTGACATAAGGGACTGGGCCTTGCGCATCGGACTCGACTTCGACAACACCATCGCCGGCTATGACCGGGTGTTCCGCGCCGCCGCCGCCGGTTTTCCCGGCGCCGCTCGCGCCGTCACCAAGAAGCAGGTGCGCGATCTGGTGCGGCTGTCGATCGAAGGTGATGTCGCCTGGCAGCGGTTGCAGGCCGAGGTCTATGGCAAGCGGATGCCCGAGGCCGAATTGGTCGATGGTGTCGGCGATTTCCTTCGACACTGTCGCGAACGTGGCTGGGAGGTGGTGGTGGTCAGTCACAAGACCGAGACCGCGCCCCTGGACCCGGAACGGATCAATCTGCGCCATGCCGCCATGGCGTGGATGGACGCCCAGGGCTTTTTCGCCGCCGACGGTTTCGCTCTCAAGCGCAAGGACGTGCATTTCTGCGCCACCAGGGCGGAAAAGATCGCCCGTATCGGCCAACTTGCCCCCGCCGCCTTTGTCGATGACCTGGAAGAGGTGTTCGCCGAACCCGACTTCCCCGTCGGGGTCGAGCGTTACCTCTATCATCCGGCCAAGCCGCTGCCCTCGGGCGCCTTCCTTCCCTTCGCCGACTGGAGCTCCCTTGGCGCCCACCTGTTCCAGCGGCTCGGCTGAACGTCTGGTCGGCGCGCCGGTGCGGGCGGTCGCGCCCGGCGGGCGGGGCGGCAACAATCGTCTGTCCCGGGTCGAAGCCGTGGACGGGCGGCGCTTCGCGTTGAAGTCCTATCCCGCCACCGCCGGTGACGATCGCGACCGCCTGGGGGTCGAATTCGCGGCGCTGACCTTCCTGAAGCGCCACGGAGTGGCCGAGGTGCCGACAGCCCTGGCACGCGACGACCGGACGGGTGAGGCTCTTTACGAATGGATCGAGGGCGAGCCGGTGACGGCGCCGACGGCGGCCGACATCGACGCGGCGCTTTGCTTTGCCGGCCGGCTGCATCGGCTGCGGCGGTCGGCGGGGGCCGAGGCGCTGGGCTGGGCGTCGGAAGCCTGCACCGGCGGTGCCCGGCTGGTGCATCAGACCGAGACCCGGCTGCGGCGCCTGGGCGAGGTGGCGACCCGGCACCGGGGTCTGGGCGAGGTGCTGGACCGGGCTGGTGGCGATCTGGCGACGTATCGGGGCGCGGCCCTGGGCTTCGGCGATCTGGCGGACGAGGCGCGCACCCTGTCGCCGGCTGATTTCGGCTTTCATAATGCGCTGCGACGGCCGGATGGCGGTCTGGTCTTTCTCGATTTCGAGTATTTCGGCTGGGATGATCCGGTGAAGCTGGCGGCCGAGTTCGATCTTCATCCCGGCATGAGTCTGCCGCCGGAGCTTTCCGCGCGCTGGCGCGACGGCATCGGTGCGGTGTATGACGACGTGCCCGGCTTCGACCGGCGGCTGGCGGCGTTCCGGCCGTTGTTCGCGCTGCGCTGGGCGTTGATCGTGTTGAACGAGTTCCTGCCCGAACGTTGGGCGCGGCGCCAGGCGGCGGGAGCGACCGATGCCGAGGCCGCCCGTGCCCGGCAGTTGGACAAGGCCCGGACCTTGCTGGCGAAAGTGAGTGAGTGAATGACCAAGATTTCCGCTATCCGTCAGGCCGCCGCCCAAGCCGAGGCGCGGCCGCTCGACAACCGCTCGAAGCATCTGCGCCGGCTGGTGGTGGAAGGGCTGCTGGGCGGTGGGCGCGGCCATATCGGCTCTTCCATGTCGCCCATCGAGATCCTGCGGGTGCTTTATGATGAGGTGCTGCGCTTCGACCCCGCCAATCCGAAATGGCCCGAGCGCGACCGCTTCATCCTGTCCAAGGGCCATGGCTGCCTTGCCCAGTACGCCCTGCTGGCCGACAAGGGCTTTTTCCCCCGCGAGACGCTGAAGACCTTCTGCAAGCGTGACTCGATCCTGGGCGGCCATCCCGAGGCCGGCAAGATCCCCGGCGTCGAGGCCTCGACCGGCGCGCTGGGTCATGGCTTGTCCATCGGGCTGGGCATGGCGCTGGCGGCAAGGTTGCAAAGCCGCCCGTCCCGCGTGTTCGTGGTGATGGGCGACGGCGAGATCAATGAGGGCAGCGTGTGGGAAGCGGCCATGAGCGCCGGCAAGCACCGTCTGTCCAATCTGGTCGCCATCGTCGATTACAACAAGATCCAGTCCTATGACCAAACCGACGAGGTCCAGCCGCTGGACCCGTTGCCCGAGAAGTGGGCCAGCTTCGGTTTCGCCGCCGTCGAGGTCGATGGCCACGACGTCGATGCCCTGTCGGCGCTGTTCCGGCGGCTGCCGTTGGAAGACGAGCGGCCGACCGCCATCATCGCCCACACCGTCAAGGGGCGCGGCATTCCCTTCGCCGAGCACCAGCCGTCCTGGCATCACAAGAACAAGCTGAGTGAAGACGAAGTGCGCGCCATCGCCGCCGCGCTGGAGGATGTCTGATGCGCAATACCAGTCTGAACAAGGTCCATGAACTGGCCAAGCACGACCCCAGGGTGGTGTTCATCGGCTCCGACCTCGGCCATGGCACCTTGAAGGCGATGAAGGCCGAGATGCCCGAGCGCTTCTTCATGGAAGGCGTCGCCGAGCAGAACATCATCGGCATGGCCGCCGGCATGGCGCTGGACGGGCTGATCCCCTACGTCAACACCATCGCCCCCTTCATTACCCGGCGCTGTTACGAGCAGGTGGCGGTGGACCTTTGCGTCCACAACCTGCCGGTCCGCCTGATCGCCAACGGCGGCGGCGTGGTCTATGCCCCGCTGGGACCGACCCATCTCGCCATCGAGGATTTCGCCATCCTGCGGCCGCTGCCCAACATGGCGGTGGTGGCGGTGTCCGACGCCGAGGAGATGAAGCGGCTGATGGACGCCTCGCTGGACTGGCCGGGGCCGCTTTACATCCGCCTCGCCAAGGGCGGCGATCCGGTGGTGTCGAGCCCGTCGGACGATTTCCGCATCGGCAAGGCCATCCTGCGTCGCGAACCGGGCCGGGTGCTGATGGTGTCCACCGGCGCCACCACCCATCGCTGTCTGCAAGCGGCGGAGTCGCTGGCGGCGGCCGGAATCGAAAGCGGCGTTCTCCACATGCATACCATCAAGCCGCTGGATGGCGAGGCGCTTCGACGCCTGGTGCCGGGCCGCGATCTGCTGGTGACGGTCGAGGAACACCTGCTGGCCGGGGGGTTGGGGTCGGCGGTGCTGGAATGCCTGGTGGACGGCGGCATTTCCTTGCCCAAGGTGCTGCGCCTAGGAATTCCCGATGCCTTCACCAAGGAATACGGCTCGCAGGACACCATGTTCGACACCTTCGGCCTGACGGCGGACAAGATCGCGGCCAGTGTGCGCGCCGCTCTTTCGCCGGGTTGACCTCTTTCGGATAAGAACGCCATGCCCCGTCTTTCCGTCGCCATTCCCGTCCGCAAATGCCTTGATCTGGCCGCGTGAGCCGCTAATCTGTATCCGGATGGCAGCCGACCCCGCGCGCCTTGTACTGATGAGAGTTTCCCTGTCATGCGTATTCCTCTCGTTGATCTGCGGGCCCAATACCTCCGCTGCCAGTCCGAGTTCGATCAGGCGGTGGTCCAATGTTTGGACCGGACCAGCTTCATCGGCGGGCCGGATCATGATGCCTTCGCCAAGGAGTTCGCCTCCTATTGCGGCGGCGGCATCACCGTTCCCTGCGGCAACGGCACCGATGCCCTGTCCATCCTGCTGGTGAACCTGTTGGGGCAGGGGGACGGCACCGGCGAGATCATCACGGTTTCCCACACCTTCATCGCCACCGTGGAGGCCATCGCCACCGCCGGCTATCGGCCGGTGCTGGTGGATGTGGACGCCGCCACCTACACCATGGACCCGGCGGCGTTCGAGCGGGCCATCACCCCGCGCACGGTGGCGGTGGTGCCTGTACATCTCTACGGTCAGATGGCGGCCATGGATCGCATCGCCGACATCGCCGGCCGCCATGGACTCAAGGTGGTGGAGGATGCCGCCCAGGCTCACGGAGCCGCTTGGCAGGGCAAGGGACCCGGCCAGTGGGGCGCCGGCGCCGGCTTCAGCTTCTACCCTGGCAAGAACCTGGGGGCCTGGGGCGATGGTGGCGCCGCGCTGGTTCATGACGCCGACCTCGCCAAGGCCATGGAAAGCTATTGCTTCCACGGGCGCATCGACAAGTTCCGCCATCGCGTGCTGGCGGTGAACTCGCGCTTGGATGGGCTTCAGGCCGCGGTTCTGCGGGTCAAGCTGCGCCATCTGCCGACCTGGACCGAGGAGCGTCGGCGCGCCGCCGGCTGGTATGGCGAGGCGTTGGCCAAGACCTGCGGCGACCGCATCGTGTTGCCGGCGGTGGCCCCCGATGCCTACCATGTCTACCACCTGTTCGTGATCCAGGTGGAAGACCGTGACCGCGTCCTCGCTCGCCTCAACGAGCAGGGGATCGGCGCCAGCATTCACTATCCGGTGCCGGTCCACCTACAGCCCGCCTTGGCGGACCGTGCCATCGCCGCCGAGGACCTGCCGGTGACTCACCGTCTGTGTGGCCGCATCCTGTCCTTGCCCATCTATCCCGAGATCACCCGCGATATGGTGGATCATGTCGCCACCACCTTGGGGAAAATTCTTCAGGAATAGCTGCCTGGGGTGGCGTGACAAATTCCGAGACGGGCTCTATAAACGGCCCACACCCGCTCGCGCGGGGAGTCGGTATCCCGAGGAGTAGGTCATGTCGGTCAGGATCGGTGTCGTCGGCTACGGCTATTGGGGGCCGAACATCGTGCGCAATTTCGCCGAGGCGAATGGCGCCAAGCTGGTGGCGGTCAGTGACCTGCGCGAGGACAAGCGCGCCCTGGTGACGCGGCGCTATCCCGGCGTGCGGGCGGTGGCCGATGCCGCCGAGCTGATCAACGCCACCGATATCGACGCGGTGGCCATCGCCACGCCGGTGGGTTCGCATTACGAACTGGCCCTGGCGGCGCTCCAGGCCGGCAAGCATGTCATGGTGGAAAAGCCCATGACCGCCAGCGCCGAACAGGCCCGTCATCTGATCGAGGTGGCGGACAAGCGCGGCCTGACCCTGATGGTCGACCACACCTTCTGCTACACCGGCGCGGTGCGCAAGATGAAGGAGTTGGTGGAGCAGGGCGACCTGGGCGACCTTTACTATTACGACTCGCTCAGGGTGAACCTGGGTCTGTTCCAGCACGACGTCAATGTCATCTGGGATCTGGCGGTTCATGACCTGTCGATCCTGGAATTCATCGTGCCGCACCGGCCGCAGGCGGTGTCGGCGGTGGGGATGAGCCACGTCCCCGGCTCGCCGGAAAACATCGCCTATATCACCGTATTCTACGACACACCCTTCGTCGCCCATATCAACGTCAACTGGCTGGCGCCGGTCAAGGTGCGTCAGACCCTGCTGGGCGGCAGCCGCAAGATGGTGGTTTACGACGATCTGGAGCCGTCGGAGAAGATCAAGGTCTACGACAAGGGCATCACCACCACCCCCAGCTCCGAGCAGATCTATCAGATGCTGGTGGGCTATCGCTCGGGCGACATGTGGGCGCCGCAACTGTCGGGGGCCGAGGCGTTGGGCCTGGAGATCCGCCACTTCATCGAGTGCATAGAAAGCAAGGGCAAGCCGGTGACCGATGGCATGATGGGCCTCGGCGTGGTCGAGATCCTGGAAGCCGCCAGCCAGTCCATGGCGTTGCGCGGCCAGCCGGTCGCCTTGGCCGGCTGACCGCTTTCCGCTACCGCTTGCGCAGGACCAGACCCAGCACCCGGCTGATATCGGGCATATCGTTGCGGATCAGCGCGAGGCGCGCGCCAACCTCGTTGAGGACGCCTTGGTAATCGGGCTCGGCGGGCCGCACCGCCAGCGGATGCACGATCCGCGAGACGAAGTCGTAGGTTCCGAATGAGATCCTCTCCACGACATCATACTTGTCCTGGAAGAAAGCGAGGGTCTCGTCCTCATCAAAGTCGAGATTGTGCCAGACCGGCGGCATCGCCGCGAGGCCCGACTGTTCGCGGAGCGCGTTCAAATGGGTGCGCCCCTGCGCCGAGCCTTCGATAAAGATCAGACGGCCACCGGGCTTGAGCACCGAGCGGATGTTTTCCAGTGCCAGCTTCTGCTTTTCCACATCCAGGATGTTGATCAGGCAGCGGATGGTCATCACCACATCGAACATGCCGTGAGAGTCGGGGCCAAGCTCCAACACGTCCTGAACCTTGAAATCGGCGTTGGCGGGGGCGTTCTGGGCCGCGCGGTCAATCATCTCCGGCGAGAAATCGACGCCCCGGATGCGGGTGACCAGGGGGGCCAGCAGCTTGGTCGCGTAGCCGGCGCCACAGCCGATATCAAGCACCGTGTCCGACGGCTTCAACAGATCTTTGATCCGCTCTATCTCAAGCCAGCGTTGCCAGACATCCCGATGCGTGACGGAAATATCGTCAATGGCGGCATCGGCGGCCCGGCCGGACCAGAAGCTCTTGACGTCGGACATGTGAAACGATCTCCTGCTGGAGTTGATGGTCCCATGCGGTCCCCGCATATAGCCCAGGTCCAGACATGAGGAAATGGCAAAAGTTTGGATACTCCGGCTTGACATTCCGTTGCCAACAGGCTCTGTCCTTACCATCATACTCAGTCTCAGAGCGATAGGATCGACATGGATCTCAGGGGTAAGCGCGTTCTGGTGACCGGTGGTGCCGGCTTCATCGGCTCGGCCATCATCGATCAACTGGCGGCCGAAGGTACCGGCGAGATCGTCGCCGTCGACAACATGGTACGCGGCCGCGCCGACAACCTGACCTCCGCGCTGAGGCGCGGCAATGTCCGGCTGGTCGAGGGCGACATTCGCGATCGCGAGCTGATGGCGCGTCTGGTCGAGGGCAGCGATCTGGTGTTCCACATGGCGGCGCTGCGCATCACCCATTGCGCCGCCGAGCCGCGTCTGGCGCTTCAGGTGATGGTGGATGCGGTGTTCGACCTGCTGGAGCTGTGCGTCGAGCACAAGGTGGAGAAGGTGGTGGCCGCCTCTTCGGCCTCGGTCTACGGTCTGGCCGAGCACTTCCCCACCACCGAGAAAGAAAATCCCTACGACAACCGCACCTTCTACGGCGCCGCCAAGGTGTTCAACGAGGGCATGCTGCGATCCTTCGCCGATATGTACGGCCTCAATTATACCGCCATGCGCTATTTCAACGCCTATGGCCCGCGCATGGACATTCACGGCAAGTATACCGAGGTGCTGATCCGCTGGATGGAGCGCATCGAAGCGGGCCAACAGCCGTTGATCTTCGGCGACGGCAAGCAGACCATGGATTTCGTGCATGTGGACGATATCGCCCGGGCCAATGTGCTGGCCGCCAAGGCCAACGTCACCGACGAGGCGTTCAACGTCGCCAGTCAGACCGAGACCAGCCTGCGGCAGTTGTCCGACATGCTGTGCAAGGTGATGGGCCGCGAGGGGCTGGAACCGGAATACGGCCCCGAACGCGCCGTCAATCCGGTGCCGCGCCGTCTGGCCGACACCGCCAAGGCCCGGACCCTGCTGGGCTTCGAGGCGAAGGTGACGCTGGAGGACGGCCTGCGCGGTCTGGTGGACTGGTGGCGGGCCGAGCGCAGCCGTTTCGACGCGGCCAAGAGCGCCTGATGATCCCCATCGCCAAACCGCTGCTGGGCGAGGAGGAGGCCGAGGCCGCCCGCGCCGCCGTCCTGTCCGGCTGGGTCACCCAAGGACCGCAGGTGGCGGCGTTCGAAGCCGAATTCGCCGCCCTGGTCGGCGCGCCGTTCGCCTGCGCCGTCTCCAACTGCACCACCGCGCTGCATCTGGCCCTGCTGGCGGTGGGGGTGGTGCCGGGCGACGAAGTGATCACCGTCAGCCATTCCTTCATCGCCACCGCCAATGCGGTCCGCTATTGCGGCGCGGCTCCGGTCTTCGTCGATATCGATCCGGTCAGCTTCAACATGGATCCCGAGGCGATGGCGGCGGCGATCACGCCTCGGACCAAGGCGGTGCTGCTGGTCCACCAGATCGGCATGCCCGGCGACATGGCCCGTATCCTGGAGATTGCCCGCGGCCACGGCCTTATGGTGGTCGAGGACGCGGCTTGCGCCATTGGCTCGGAAATCCGGGTGGATGGCCAGTGGCGAAAGATCGGCGCTCCCCATGGCGATGTCGCCTGCTTCTCGTTCCACCCCCGCAAGGTGATCACCACCGGCGACGGCGGCATGATCACCACCGCCAATGCCGAGTATGACCGGCTGTTCCGCCTGTGGCGCCAGCATGGCATGAGCGTTCCCGACACGGTGCGGCACGCCTCGGCCAAGGTGGTGAACGAAAGCTATCCCGTACTGGGCTTCAACTATCGCATGACCGATATCCAGGCGGCGGTGGGGCGCAAGCAACTGGAGCGCCTGCCCATGATCGTGGCGCGCCGACGCGAGCTGGCCAGCCGCTACGGCCGGCTGCTGGCGGCGATTCCCGGCCTTGCTCCGCCAGCCGAGCCGGACTGGGCCCGCTCCAATTGGCAGAGCTATTGCGTCCGTCTGCCTGCCGGTGCCGATCAGGGAACGGTGATGCAGGCCATGCTGGACCGTGGCGTCGCCACGCGGCGGGGCATCATGTGCAGCCATCGCGAGGAGGCCTGTGCCGATCTGGAGTCGCGCCATTGCCTGATCCGGTCCGAGGCGGCCCAGGACCATTGCATCTTGCTGCCGCTCTACGTCCAGATGACCGAGGTGGAGCAGGACCGGGTGATCGAGGCCCTGGCGGAGGTTTTATGCGGATGATGACCGAAGCGCGTCCCCTGATCAGCGTGGTCACGCCCTCCTATAACGAGGAACGCAACCTGCCGGCCCTCTACGAACGGCTGAAGGCGGCGTTTGCCGATCCGGCGCTGACGGCGGTCGACTGGGAATGGATCGTCATCGACGACCACTCCGCCGACGGCACTTTCGCCGTCGCCGAGGCCATCGCCAAGGCCGATTCCCGGGTAAGGGTGCTGCGGTTTTCGCGCAATTTCGGCAGCCACGTGGGAATCGCCTGCGGCATCGACCATGCCCGGGGCGATTGCTGCGTCGTCATGGCCGCCGATCTTCAGGACCCTCCCGAAGCCATTTCCGGGCTGGTCGCCAAGTGGCGGGCCGGGGCTCAGGTGGTCTGGGCGGTTCGGGCCAGCCGGCCGGGCGAGGCGGCGGGAACCCTGGTCTTTGCCGGCCTTTACTACCTGATGATGCGCCGGGTGGTCGGTCTGAACGCCCTGCCGGCGACCGGAGCGGATTTCGTCCTGCTGGACAAGCGGGTGATGGCGGCGGTGCGCGCCCATGGCGAGCGCAATATGAGCATCCTGGCCCTGATCGCCTGGATGGGATTCCGCCAGGACGAGATCCGTTATGACAAGCGTGCGCGGACCGAAGGAGAGTCGGGGTGGACCCTGACCAAGAAGATCAAGCTGGTGGTCGATTCCCTGACCTCCTTCAGCTATCTGCCGATCCGGGCGATGTCGCTGCTCGGTCTTTGCGTCGCCGTCTGCGGCCTGCTGTATTCCGCCGTCGTGGTGGTCAATGCCCTGTTCGGTCACCCGGCCGAGGGGTGGTCGTCGTTGATGGTCGCTGTTCTGGTGCTGGGCGGGGCGCAGATGCTGATGCTGGGGGTGCTGGGCGAGTATGTCTGGCGCGGTCTCGATGAATCGCGCCGGCGTCCCCGCTATCTGATCGAGGCGTGTTCATTCGATGACGCTGATTCTGCCGACACCGCGGCATAAGCTCGTCCGTTCATGGCAGCCTGCGCAACCGCATGACTTAAGGTCCTACGAATGTTCGGATCAGAGTCCAAATTCTGGAACGCCTGCCTGATCCTGGCCGGGGTGTTGCTGGTCGCCGGTATTGGCATCGAGGGAACTCTCTCTGTCAATCGCGATGCCGCCAACCTGACCCATGGCACGTCGCGGCTGCTGGCCGGCATGCCGCTGGTGATGCATTTCGCGGAGACGGGCTTCAACACCGCCATTCTGCTGTCCATGGGGTCCAACAACCTGTTGTATTTGCCGGCGGCGGCCCTGGCGGTTCTGCCCGGCGTGACCCCGGCGCTGGGCATCAAGACCGAGACGGCGGTTCTACTGGTGGTGGCGGGCTTCGCCCTGATCCGCTTCTGCCGCGTCGGGCGGGCCGTCTGGCCGGGACTGCCGCTGCTGCTGCCGGCCGGCGCCTTCGCCTTGGCGGCGTTTCCGGTCGAAATGTACGCCCAGCGCGAGCACCTGTTCATTCTGTTGGTGCTCCCCTGGATTCTCGCCCGCGTCGCCGAGGCCGAGGGCCGGGAGAACCTGCCGCTACCCAGGGGGATTACCTCGGCCATGATGGTTGCCGGGTTTCTGGTCAAACCCTATTTCCTGGTGATATGGGGGCTGGTGGAACTGCACCGGATGGTTGCCGCCCGCAGCCTGCGGCCGGTGATCCGTTGGGAGAACACGGCGCTGGTCACCGCGTACTGCGTGGTGTACGGCGGATTGCTCGCCACCATTGTGTGGGTGTACCGCATCCCCGAGTCACAGCTGGAAATCGGGGCGCTGCTGACCCACCGCTTCATGACCCATACCCTGCACGATCAGCTGATCCGCAAGCTGTCCCTGCTGTGGCTTCTGGCCTTTCCGGTGGTGCTGCTGGTTCGCGGGCCGGGGGTAAGGGTCTGGCTGTTGGCCACTTTCGGCGGCGTGGTGGCGTCCATCGCCCAGATGAGGGGGCATGATTACAACTGGTACCCGGCCATCGCCTTCGCCGCCATGACGCTGGCATGGGGAACGGCGACATCCACCGGCTGGCGTAAATGGGCCGTCGGCGCGCTGACCGCGGTGCAGGTCCTGCTGGCCGTGGTCCGAGCCGAAATTTTCGCCGAACGCGAATACGGCATGGCGAAGCAGGTCGACATCCTGGCCCCCAGGGTCGCCGAGCTGGCGCGAGGCGGCAAGGTGCTGTTCCTTTCCGTCAACCACTATCCGTTCTATCCCGTTCTGGCCCAGACCAGGCTTTACAGCGGCCTGAGGTTCCAGACACTGGGCTTCGTCACCGGCATTCTGGAGCCAAGCCTGCAAGTCCGCTTGATCGGGCCGCTGTCCGAGGCTGTCGCTTACGACATGGCCGCCGCCGACGTTAAGGTCGTGGTGGTGGCCGAGGGCCTGGACAAGACACCGATTGTATCGGATCTGTTGGCTCGGCCAGCGGTACGCGAGGCCTTTAGCCACTACCGTTACGTCGAGACGTTGGTTGCCCACGAGATCTATGTCAAGGAGTAGACGGGCTTAACTGTCGCGGGGGCTTGCGCCCACAGGCATCACTCCGCCGGAGCGGCGGGCCGTTTGGCTTGGAACAGCCGGCCCACCAGAGTAACCGGCAGGGTAAGCGCCGCCATGACGGCGACTTCGCAGAACCGGCTCAGAAGATAGAGGGCGATGCGCGCGACGCTGAGTGCGTAGCCCGAAGCGATCCAGCCCTTGGGCAGGATGATGACATTGCCGCCGGCCACCTTGCTGGTCAGCATCCGTTTGATGCCCGCCGGCCGCAGATAGTAGCCGAGATTGGCGAACATGGTGGTGAACATCAAGGCGTAGCGGTTGGTACCGTCGGGAATATAGGGCAGATCGCTGCCCTTCCACATGTATTGCACCGAGAAATTGGCCCAATCGGGAGCGATCTTGCACTTGCCCTCGGCCTTGACCTGATCGAACAACGGCGTGCCGGGATAGGGTGTCAGGATATTGAAGCGAACGCTGTCCAACGGCAGGGCATAGACCAACTTGATGGCGTCCCAGCGGTCCTTCGAAGTCTCGGTGGGAAAACCGAAGATGATGGTGGTGCAGACCTTGAAGCCGTAGCTGGTGGCCAGTTCGATGCCGTCAACCACCTGCTGCACGGTTTCGCCCTTCATGATCATCTTCATCAGGCGTTCGCTTCCCGTCTCCAGTCCATAGGACAAAACCTGGAAATTGGCCTCGCGCAGCTTGGCGAAAATGGACGGGTCGGCGTTGTCGGCCCGCATGGAACCCTCGAACGACACCTTCTTGTGCAGTCCCTTGGCGATAATGGCGTCGCACAGACGGTTCAGCCGCTTCTTGTTGACCGCGAAATTATCATCGATCAGGTAGATGGATTGAGCGCCGTACTGTTCGACCAGGGTTTCGATCTCCTCGATCACCCGCTCCTCGCTGTGATAGCGATAGCTGAGCGCCGTCATGCTGCGGGTCGAGCAGAAAGTGCATTTGTAGGGACATCCGCGCGACGACAGAATCGAATAGAATCCGACGTTGTAGCGATGGCGGTTATGGGCGAAATAGTGGAACGGAAACGGCGGCAGTTCGTCGAGTTCCTTGACCAGCGACCGATTGGGATTGTCGACGATCCTGCCGTTTGCGTCGATCCAACTCAGCCCCGCCCCGCCCCGCCAATCGTCGCCGGCCAGCACGGCGCGCATGAAGTCGGCGAAGATTTCCTCGCCCTCGCCACGGACCACGACATGGGCGGCCTTTTGCTCCAGCGCCTCGTGCGGCAGCACACTGACATGGATGCCGCCCATCACCACCAGCGCATCGGGATCGATCTGCATGACCCGCCGCCCGATATCGAAGGCGGGGCCAACGCTGGCGGTCACCACGCCGAGGCCGACGACACGCGGCTTGGGCATGGAGTTGATCAACCGGGCCAGGGTCGCGTCATCAATGTCGTCAAGCATCTCATCGACGATGTAGGTCTTGCATATCTGCATCTTGTCGAGATAGCTGGCGATGTACCCCAAGCCGGTCGGGAACATGGATCTGATGATTTTCTTCAGGATCGGAGTCTGAGTCCGCCGGTTGACCGCCGGATTGATCAGCAGGACGTTACATTGGGAAACCGGCGACAACCCGTAGGGCGTGCCTTCACCGACGAGGAAGGTTGACGGCGCCGACGGCGGCAACGCGACTTCCTTCTGCTGCGCCATGAAGATCGGCTTGGCTGTCGCTTGAGGTTTATCCATAGAGATCAGGCATCCTGAGTGGAAATGTCTGAAGACTATAAAGAAATCGCTTCTCGCGATGCAACGCCATTCCCTTTGTGGTCATAAGGTCCTGACGCCAGGGAGCTCACACGCTTTTGCGGACGCCGGACGAGGAATGCGCCTGTCCGGCAACATCGATAGCCGCCGCATCGTGGCTGTTGATCCCATGGATCCGGTTTCTCCCCGGCCGCGGTCAAATCCGAGACGTCGTGTCGCGCGCGTCGCCGATCACTCGGGCCGGAACGCCGGCGACGATGGCGTGGTCCGGCACATCCCGGGTAACCACCGCGCCGGCGGCGATCAGGGCACCCTCGCCGATGGTGATGCCGCAGACGATGGTGGCGTTACTGCCGATGGAGGCCCGCGCCTTGATCCGGGTCGGCACCGTGACCCAGTCCTCGCCCCCTTGCAGCGACCCGTCGGGATTGACTGCGCGCGGGTAAAGGTCGTTGGTGAACATGACTCCGTGACCGATAAAGACGCCGTCCTCGATGGTGACGCCGTCGCAGATGAAGCTGTGCGACGAGATCTTGCAGCGGGCGCCGATGACGGCGCCGCGTTGAATTTCCACGAAAGCGCCGACCTTGGTCTCGTCACCGATGGTGCAGCCATAGATGTTGACGAGATCTTTCTGAAAAATCCTGACGTCCTGTCCCAGGACCACGTCGTCGGTGACCGGCATTGGATTCGCGCTCCACGGTATAATCGAGTGGTTCTAACCGGATTCATTGAAGGATGAGCGTTTGGGACGGCTAGCCTAGCCTTTCGAATCCATGCTCTATCCTGAAGATATTCGTATTTCATGCTGAGAAAAGCATAATTGCCGGAGGGGTGCGCCTTTCCTGACGTCAGGGGGCCGTCGCCATCGCCCGGGCGATGGGCAGGAACTCGGCCACCACCCGGTCATAAAGCGGGCGTTTGAACGGCACGATCAGTGGCGGAACCAGATCCAGCGCCATCCATTGCCAGCGACTGAATTCCGGATGGGCGGTGGCGAGGTCGATATCGGCGTCGGTGCCGGTGAAGCGGGCGCAGAACCATTTCTGCCGCTGGCCGCGAAAGCGGCCCTTCCAACTGATGTCGGCGATATCGGGCGGCAGGTCGTAGGCGATCCATTCGGTTGATTCCGCTACGATCTCGGCCTTGTCGGTGCCGATCTCCTCTTCCATTTCGCGCAATGCCGTCCGGCGCGGGTCCTCGCCCTCGTCGATGCCGCCCTGGGGGAACTGCCAGGCGTCGCCGGGGGTATCGATCCGCTGGGCGACAAAGGCCAGCCCCGCCGGGTTGAGCAGCACCAAGCCGATACCCGGGCGATAGGGTCGCTGGTCGTAGGGGAGGCGTTCGACCTTCTTTTTCTTCTTCTTATCCTTGCTTTTGCTCATGATTTTCCCGCGGCCGGCGCGGCCGGACTCTGCACCAGGGTGGAAACCGGGGCGAGCACCACGCCCTGGCCGTCAAGATCGTTGATCCAGGCCAGCAGGCGGCCGAACGACAGCGGCCGTCCTCCGACCACGGCGATGGCGCGGCCCTTGGTGCGGGCGGCGATGGAAACCTGATTGAGGCGCATGTCGATGGCCTCGCGGAACAGGTCGCGATCGACGATGGCGGTGATCTGGGCCAGCGGCGGCGAGCGGTCGGAGCTGGCGGCAGCGCCGTCGCCGAGGTAAAGCAGACCGTGATCCTTGATCGCCGCCAGGGTGGCGGCAATCTGCGGCGAGGCGCCGTAGACGTCGCCCAGCGACACCAGCCCGGCATAGCCGGCGGCCTTGCTCATCACCGTTTCCAGCCGCCCGAGGTTGGCTTCGGGCGACAGTGACGACATCAGGGCATAGGGTCCGGGGTCGCGGGCGGGAAAGCCGGCACCCTCGGCCGGCAGGCCCAGCAACACCTCGTGGCCGAAGTCGCGGGCCTTCTTGATCCATTTGTCCAGGCTGGGGGCATAGGGGCTGAAGGCCAGCGTCACCTCGGCCGGCAGTTTGGCGATGGCGGCTTCGGTGGCGGTCTTGTCGAGGCCCAGATCAACCACCACCACCGCGACCTTGCCCTTGTCGGCCGGGCCGGACCACGGCCGGGCATAGGCTTGCCAAGGCTGGCGGCCCTCGGCGTTGGGATAGGGCAACTCGCCGACCTGGGTCTTGCGCAGCATTTCCTTGACCGGCGCGGCGGGCAACGGCTTGGTCTCGCCGGTGCGGGCCGGCAGGGCCTCGAAGGTGGGTGGCTTGTCGGCCGACCGCGGCGACGGTTGCAACGGCACGCCCGAGGCATCCACCGAGGGCGCCTTGGCCGCCGGCTTTGCCGGGGATTTGGGCTCCGGCGGGGCCTCGGCGGGTGGAGCCGATTCCGGCGCCGCCGCCTGCGGCATCTCGGCGGCGGCGGACGGCGCGGTGGGTGCGGCCGGCGGCGGCGTTTCCCCACCGGCGGGCGCGGCGGCCTCGCCGTTGCCAGCCGCCCCGGGAACCCCCGGCGGCGTCAGCAGGCCGCCTCCGACCCCCTTGGGGGGCTCTTCGGCCTTTTGCCCCTCGCCGGCGCCCGGCAGGGCCATGGTCAGACGCGGCGCGGTGTCGGCGACATCAAGCAGCCCGATCAGGTCGCGGGCATCGAAGGCGGTGAAAAGATAGACGGCGGTACCAAGACCGCCGCCCAGCACCAGAACCAGCAAGCCGATCAGGAACGGCTTGAGGTTGAACGGCTTGCGTTCGGGCGGTGGCTCGTCCACGACGATCTCGAACGACGGCTCTTCGTCAAGCTCGTCGAGATCGTCGTGGCGCTCCTCGTCCATTGCCATCCGCCCGGGCGCTACGCCGCCCTACCGCGTCGCCGGGCGATAGAGCGCCAGGCCACGCAACAGGTCGAGCGCCCGTGCCAACTGGTAGTCCTGCGCCGGGTCGCCCAGCTTGATCACCGCCGGGGTGTCGGGCTTGCCGCCGGTGGCGGGGGCCGAGGCTTCCGGTGCCGGCTTGGCGGCATGGGGGTCCGCCGGCTTTTCCTGGTCCTTGACCACCTGGCCGTTGGGGTTGGGCAGCGCCTTGCGCAACGAGGCCTCGCTGCGGCGTTCCCGTTCGGCCCCGGCGATGGGTTCGACCTTGGACTGCTGCACCTTGATGTCGGGTTCGATGCCCACCGCCTGGATCGAGCGGCCCGACGGCGTGTAGTAGCGCGCCGTGGTCAGCCGCAACTGGCCGTGGCCGGGCAGCGGCATCAGGGTCTGCACCGAGCCCTTGCCGAACGAGCGGGTCCCTAGGATGACGGCGCGGTGATGATCCTGAAGCGCGCCGGCCACGATCTCGGACGCCGAGGCCGAACCGTCGTTGATCAGCACCACCAGCGGCAGGCCCTCGGCGATATCGCCGGGCCGGGCGTTGAAGCGCTGGGTGTCCTCGGGCCGCCGCGAGCGGGTGGAGACGATCTCGCCCTTGTCGAGGAAGTCGTCGGACACCGCCACCGCCTGATCCAGCAGGCCGCCGGGGTTGTTGCGCAGGTCGAGGACATAGCCGATCGGCGGCTTGCCGATATCCTTCTTGAGCTGGGCCAGGATGCGCCGCAGGTCGGTGTCGGTGGTGGCGCTGAACTGGGAAATGCGGATATAGCCGATTTCGCCCTGGGTCTGGCCCTTGACGGTCTGGACCTTGATCACCGCCCGCGTCAGCTTGACCTCGAACGGCTCCAGCGCCGCCCGGCGCACGGTGATGCGGATGTCGGTGTTGGGGGCGCCGCGCATGCGGTCGACCGCGTCGGACAGCGACAATCCCTGCACCGGCTCGCCGTCGAGATGGGTGATGAGGTCGCCCGGCTGCATGCCGGCACGGAAGGCGGGGGTGTCGTCGATGGGCGAGACCACTTTGACCCAGCCGTTCTCCATGGTGACTTCGAGGCCGAGGCCGCCGAACTCGCCCCTGGTCTGGATGTCCATGTCCTTCGAGTTCTTCGGGTTGAGGTAACTCGAATGGGGGTCGAGCGAGGTCAGCATGCCGTTCAGCGCCGCCTCGATCAGTTCCTCGTCGTTGACCGGCTCGACATAGTCGGTTCGCACCTTGTCGAAGACCTCGGCGAACAGGTCGAGCAGCTTGTAGGTTTCCTTGCGCTCGGCGGCCGCGACGTTGGCCGGACTCAAAGCGGTCGTCGACAGCAGGGCGAAGGTACCCGCCGCGATCAGAATCTTGCGAATCATCCACTAGCCTTATGTTTTTGTGCCGTGAGCCAAGGCAACGGGTTGACCGGCTGGCCATTATGGCGCAGCTCGACATAGAGGTTGGGCTTGGTATCGTCCTGCCCCATTACGCCGACGGGCTCCCCAGCAAGCAAACGCTGTCCGACCGAGCAGTCGATCTGGGCCATCCCCGCCAGCAGCGTATGATAGCCCTCGCTGTGTTCGATGATCAAGAGAAGGCCATAGCCCCGGAACGGTCCGGCGAACGCCACCTGTCCGTCGTGGGGAGCGATGACCTGGGCCTCCTTGCGGGTCTGGATGGTGATGCCCTTGGCGATGTGGCCGACGTCGTTGGTCTGGCCGAAGGCTTCGATCACCCGGCCGCGCGCCGGATAGGGCAGTTTGCCGTGGGATTGGCTGAAGGGCCGCTCGGTGTTGGCCGGTCTGGTGGCGGCGGCGACGCGCGACGCCTGTTCCGCCTCCTTGATCGCTTGCTGCGCCGCCAATTGCTTTTCCTTGGCCTCGGCCTGGGCCTTGAGTTCGGCCTCGTGGGCGGCGCGGGCCTGGGCCAGTTCGCGTTGATGGGCTTCGGCGGCGGCCTGTTGCTCGGCCTTGCGGGCGGCAAGTTCGGCTTCGCGGGCGGCCTTTTCGGCCGCCAGTTCCGCCTCGCGGGCGATGCGTCGGGCAGTGGCCTCGGCCTCGCGGGCGGCCTTTTCGGCGGCGATCTTGGCGGCGGTTTCGGCTAGGCGGCGTTCACGTTCCTGTTCCAGGCGCACCAGCAGGTCGCGCAAATCCTCGGCCCGTCCGGCCAGATCCTCGACCCGCAGTTCGGCGGCGCGACCCTCCTGCTCGGCTTCCCGCTGCACTTGGCTTTTGCGGTCGAGCATGTCCTTGAGGCGGAGGTGTTCGTCCTCCAGGCGGCCGGTGGTGGAGGCGATGCGCTTCTTCTGCTCGCCGATGTCGGCCCGCAGGTGGGTCACGGTATCGATCTCGACCTTGAGTTCGCGCGCCGACTGTTCGATCTGCGGCACGGCGGCGCGCAGCAGGATAGCGGAGCGGACGGTATCGGCGGGGGTCTGCGGCTGGGCGATCAGGGCTTCGGTCGGGCGCCAGGCCAGGCGTTGCAGCGCGGTCAGCACCCCGACCATCTGCTGCGAGCGTCGTCCCAGCGCCTCGGACCGGCTGACCTCGCGGGCGCGCAGATCCTCCAACTGGGATTCCAGTTCCGACAGCAGGTCCTCGCTTTCCTGGGCGGCGCGGGCGGCGCGCACCATGTCGGCGCGCAATTGCGCCGTCTCGCCCGCCAGGGCTGCCGCCTTGCGCTTGATCTCCTCCTGCTCGGCCCGCGACTGTTCCAACTGCCCTTCCAGTTCGCGCAGGCGCTGGTCGGCATCCACCGGCTGGTTCCATGTCGCCATGGCCGGCGCGATCCCGCCCGCGAGCAGGACGAAGAGGACGCAGAAATCCCTAAACCGCAGCACGGGGGTCCGACGCATCGGGGAGCAGCAGCGAGCGCCCCCCCATCTCGGCGGGCTGCGCCAGACCCAGCAGCGCCAGCATGGTGGGCGCCACGTCGGCCAACCGTCCGTCCCTAAGACCGGAAACGCCGGCTGGCGGCGCCACCGCCACCAGCGGCACCGGGCCGGTGGTATGGGCGGTGTGGGGCTCGCCGGTGACGGGGTCCTTCATCTGTTCGGCATTGCCATGGTCGGCGGTGACCAGCATGGTGCCGCCGGCTCCGACCACCGCTGCCTCCAGCCGGCCCAGGCAGGCATCCACCGTTTCCACCGCCTTGACGGCGGCGTCCAGGAAGCCGGTGTGGCCGACCATGTCGCCGTTGGCGTAGTTGACCACCACCACGTCGAAGGTGGCGCCCTCGATGGCGGCGACCAGCTTGTCGGTGACCTCCGTCGCCGACATCTCCGGCTGAAGATCGTAGGTGGCGACCTTGGGGCTGGGCACCAGGATACGTTCCTCGCCGGGGAACACCATCTCGCGGCCGCCGTTGAAGAAGAAGGTGACGTGGGCGTACTTCTCGGTCTCGGCGATGCGCAGTTGCCGCAACCCGGCCTCGGACAGCACCTCGCCCAGGATGTGGGTCAGCGGTTCCGGCGGGAATATCGTGCCGAGGAAGGCGTTGAGGTCCTTGGAATACTCGGTCAGGCCGAGGCGGGCGGCGAAAGCGACCTGACGGGGGCGGGCGAAGCCGTCGAAGGCGGAATCGACCAGACAGGCCAGGATCTCGCGGGCGCGGTCGGCGCGGAAATTGCCCATCAGCAGGCCGTCGCCGTCCTTCATGCCGCCATAGCCGGCTACCACCGAGGGCAGCACGAACTCGTCGGTCTTACCGGCGGCATAGGACTGCGTCACCGCCGCGATCGGGTCGGCGGCGGCAATGCCCTTGGCCTCGACCAGGGCGTTCCAGGCCAGCCCGACCCGGTCCCAGCGCTTGTCGCGGTCCATGGCGTAATAGCGGCCCGACACCGTGGCGATGCGGGCGTCGTGGCCGGCGATGTCGGCCTGGAAGCGTTCGAGGTAATCCTTGGCGCTGCTGGGCGGCACGTCGCGGCCGTCGAGGAAGGCATGCACCGCCACCGGCACTCCGGCATCGGCGACGGTCCGCGCCAGGGCGGCGAGATGGTCCTGGTGGGAATGGACGCCGCCGGGGCTGAGCAGGCCCAGCAGGTGGCAGGTGCCGCCACCGGCCTTCACCGCCCCGATCAGCTTGCGCAGTTCGGGATTGACCGCCAGCGAGCCGTCGGCCACCGCCCGGTCGATGCGGGGCAGATCCTGCATCACCACCCGTCCGGCTCCCAGATTCATGTGGCCGACCTCGGAATTGCCCATCTGGCCGTCGGGCAGGCCGACCTCGAGGCCGGAGGTCTGCAACAGGGCATGGGGATAGCCGGTGAGGAAGCGGTTCCAGTTGGGGGTGTTGGCCTGGGCGATGGCGTTGTCGGCCCGCTCGCGGCGCCAGCCCCAGCCGTCGAGGATGCAGAGCACAAGCGGGCGGGGGCGGTTGGCGCTGGTCATGACGGTCACTGCCAAAGGAAGGATTGGGCCAAAGGAAGGATTGGAAAGGCAGACTATACCGAAACCCCGGGCGAGGTCACGGCCCGGATTTCGGTCGCCGGCAGGCGGCTTCGCACTCCCTTGGGCAACACCGCCACCACCAGCCGGCGGACGTGATGCCACAGCGCCGACAGCAGCAGCAGTACCGAGCCGATCACCAGCGCGGTGACGGCGAAACTTTCGCCCGCCGAGCCCACCGCCTCGAACAGCGTCTTCATGGCGTACAGCAGATAGATCAGCGCCGACACCAGCAGCGCGCGGCGATCCACCGCCAAGGCCACCAGCGCCAATCCCAGGTAGATCGCCACCGCCGCCATTGCGTGGCCGACGGTGGCGTCACGGGTCGCCAGCATGGAAAAGGCCGGGTGCACGATCAACGGCGCCGCCGTCAGGTGCAGCCAGAAGGCGACGTCCGACCGCCGCGTCCGGCGCTCGCGGTCGCTGGCATCCCAGCGCAGCGCCAGGGCGAACAGGGCGATGCCGGCCAGGAACACCAGCGGCAGGACGTGTCCGCGCAGGCCGGGCGCCAGCGTCAACGCCAACGCCAACGCCATGGCCACCGCGGCGGCGGCCCCGGCGGCGACGGTGATGGGCACCATGAACCGTCGCCAGTGAGCATAGGCGGCCAGGGCGGCGACCGCGCCGCAGGCGGCGAATTCCAGGCCGACCAGCCTGCCGGCGGTGTCCATATCCCGTATCATTCCCCAGAACGACATGGCATCGACATTGTAGCGGACGACCAGCGCCACCCCGGCGGCATACACGCCGCCGACGAAGGCGCACAGCAGCACGATGCTGGGCAGCGCCATGCGTCGGCGGCGGGTGAAATACTCGGCGAACAGCCAGCTTGCCGCCGCCACCGACGCCCCGCCCAGGACCGATTCGATCCGCGCGCCTAGCCAGCCCAGCGCCGACAGCAGCAGCACGGCGGCGATGGCGACGAAGATGTCGTTGAAGCCGGTGACCAGACGGAAGCTTTCCTCGTCGGCGGCGGGCGCCGCCCGCCGCCGTGCCACGAAGTCCCGCAGTCCCTCCGCCGCCTCGGCGCCGATGGCGCCGGCCGCCACCGCCGAATTCAGGTCATCCTCGCTGTACATGCCGTGCCGCCTTCCCTTGGTCCAATCTCCGACAGCATACACCGATCGCGGCCGATGCAACGGAGTTGGCGGCAATTCTCATCGAGGCACAGGTTATTCACCACCAAGAACACCAAGAGGCCTCGCGGATGGCGCCGTGGCTCTCGTCGCCTACTCCCGCCACCCCACCTCGCGGGCCAGGACGGTCAGCGCCCGCGAGCCGGCTTCCCATTCTTCGGGCGGCGGGGCGCCGTCGGATTGGGCGGCGGCGCGGGCGGTGGCGACGGTTTCGGCCAGGGGCGACAGGCCGACGGCGGCGCGGCGCGCGTCCACCTGCCCAGGGGCCTCGATGGGCAGCGGCGACAATACGCCGCCGATCCAGTCCAACTGGGTGCCGAAGCGCTGCGGCCGGCCTTCGAGGATGCGGATGCGATCTTCCAGCAGGGCGGCCTGGCGTGGCGGCACCTCGCCCCGGTTGGCGGCGGCCTTGAGCAGGCCGAGGCAGCGGCGCATGAAGGATGGTCGCGACACCGCGTGCATGGCCACCAGCCATGCCGCCTCGGCGCCGTCGGCGCCCGAGATGTCGTCGCCGTCCACGTCGGCGATCGGCCAGCCGTCGTCGTCGACGATCAGTTCCAGCTCGCGGGCGTTGGCCTCGTGCAGCCGCCGCAAGCGGGGATGATAGCCGCCATCGGTCTCGCCCGACTGGGCCAGTTCCGCCCTCAGCGCTAGTTCGGCGTCACGCAGTGCCAGCAGACGGTGACGGAAATGCATCAGCCCCGCGCGCCGCCCAGCAGGCCACGGGCGATGACCTGCGCCTGAATCTCGGCGGCACCCTCGAAGATGTTGAGGATGCGGGCGTCGCACAGGATGCGGCTGATGGGATATTCCTCGGCATAGCCGTTGCCGCCATGGACCTGAAGAGCGTTGTCGGCATTGGCCCAGGCGACGCGTGCCGCCAGCAGCTTGGCCATGCCGGCCTCGATGTCGCAGCGGTGGCCCTGGTCCTTCTCGCGGGCCGAGAAATAGGTAAGCTGGCGGGCGATCATGGTTTCCACCGCCATCCAGGCGATCTTGCCGCCGACACGGGGGAAGTTGTAGATCGCCTTGCCGAACTGGACGCGCTCGTTGGCGTATTTAAGGCCGGTCTCCATGGCGCATTGGGCGACGCCGACGGCGCGGGCGGCGGTCTGGATGCGCGCCGACTCGAAGGTCTCCATCAACTGCTTGAAGCCCTGGCCCTCGACGCCCCCCAGCAGGTTGGCCGCCGGCACCTTGAAGCCGTCGAAGCCCAGTTCGTATTCCTTCATGCCGCGATAGCCCAGCACCTTGATCTCGCCGCCGGTCATGCCCTCGGCCGGGAAGGGATCGGCCTCGGTGCCGCGCGGCTTGGGCGCCAGCATCATCGACAGGCCGCGGTAGTCCTTGGTGGCCGGGTCGGTACGTACCAGCAGCGTCATCACGTCGGTGCGCGCCGCGTGGGTGATCCAGGTCTTGTTGCCGGTGACGACGTAGGACTCGCCGTCGCGGACGGCGCGGGTGCGCAAGGACCCCAGGTCCGAGCCGGTGTTGGGTTCGGTGAACACGGCGGTGGGCAGGATCTCGCCCGAAGCGATCTTCGGCAGCCATTCGGCCTTCTGCTCCGGGGTGCCGCCCAAGCGGATCAATTCACCGGCGATTTCGGAGCGGGTGCCGAGCGAGCCGACGCCGATATAGCCCCGGCTCAGTTCCTCGGTGACGACGCACATCGACATCTTGCCCAGGCCCAGGCCGCCGTATTCCTCGGGCAGGGTCAGGCCGAACACTCCCATCTCGGCGACATGGTTCACCACCTCGATGGGAATCAACTGGTCCTTCAGGTGCCATTCGTGGGCGTGGGGAACCACCTCGTCCTCGGCGAAGCGATGGAACTGATCGCGGATCAGCACCAGGGTCTCGTCGTCAAGACCGGCTTCGCCAAAGTGATGGCCGTCGGCGATCAGCTCGGCGATGCGCCCGCGCACCGCCGCCGTGCAGCCCGATTTGCCCAGCAGCGAGGTCTCGGCCGACATGAAGCCGTGAACCGTCTTGGAGTCCAGCCCCAGGTCGGCCGGCCGCACGATCTCGCCCTGGCTCATGGGGATGCCGCCATAGATCTGGGCGAGGTATTCGCCGAACCCGGCCTGAAGGATCAGGGTCTCCAGCTCGCCCAGCCTGCCGGCGTCCGTCAGTCGTTTCGCCCAGCCCAGCAGCTGTTCCAGCGCCGCCACGTAGGTCGCCAGCCAGGCATAGCCATGGGCGGCGGTCTGATTGGCCTCGAACAGGGCGCCGTCGATCTTGCCGTTCCGGCTGACCAGGGCGGTGACCGATTCCTTGGCGGCGGCCCGCAGGCGATCGACGACGGCCAGCGCCTTGTCGCAGGTGGGGATCAGGTCGGGAAGCAGGATGGTCATGGGCGTTTTCCTCGCAGGCGGATGGCGGGGTATTCCCCGTCCAGCCCCCCTCCCCCCCGTTACGGGGGGGAGGGGGGCTTTCGGTCTTATCCCTCGATGCAGTCTTCGATGGTGTAGCGGCCGGGCTTCAACGCCTGGACCAGCACCGCCATGTTGCCGGGCTTGTGCTCGTTTCTCAGCATCTTGACGTGGGCCTGGGGGATGTCGTCCCAGGAGTAGACCTCGGACATGCAGGGATCGATGCGGCGTTCGATCACCAGCTGATTGGCCTGGGACGCCTGGAGCAGGTTGGCGAAGTGGCTGCCCTGGATGCGCTTTTGGCGCATCCACACGAAGCGGGCGTCGAAGGTCAGGTTGTAGCCGGTGGTGCCGGCGCAGAACACCACCATGCCGCCGCGCTTGACCACGTTGCACGACACCGGGAAGGTGGCCTCGCCGGGATGCTCGAAGACGAAATCGACATCGTTGCCCTTGCCGGTGATGTCCCAGATGGCCTTGCCGAATTCGCGGGTCTTCTTCATGTAGTCGGAAAACACCTTGGGGTCGCCGTCCACATCCGGCAACTGACCCCAGCAGTCGAAGTTCTTGCGGTTGATCACCCCCTTGGCGCCGAGTCCAAGGACGAAATCGCGCTTGTCCTCTTCCGAGATGACGCCGATGGCGTTGGCACCCGACACCGCGACCAGCTGGATCGCCATGGAGCCGAGGCCGCCGGCGGCGCCCCATACCAACACGTTGTGGCCGGGACGCAGCACATGCGGCCGATGGCCGAACAGCATGCGATAGGCGGTGGCCAGCGTCAGGGTATAGCAGGCGCTTTCCTCCCAGGTCAGGTGCTTGGGCCGCTCCATCACCTGTTGCGCCTGGACACGGGCGAACTGGGCGAAGGAACCGTCCGGGGTCTCGTAGCCCCAGATGCGCTGGCTGGGCGAGTTCATCGGGTCGCCGCCGTTGCATTCCTCGTCGTCGCCGTCGGTCTGGTTGCAGTGGACCACGACCTCGTCGCCGATCTTCCAGCGCTTTACCTTGGAGCCGACCTTGTAGACGATGCCGGCGGCGTCGGACCCGGCGACGTGGTAGTCGGCCTTGTGATAGTCGAACGGCGAGATCGGCTTGCCCAGGCAGGCCCAGACGCCGTTGTAGTTGACGCCGGCCGCCATCACCATGATCAACACCTCGTGGGGGTCGATCTCGGGGGTGGGGACCACCTCGACCTGCATGGCGGTGTCGGGCGAGCCGTGGCGTTCGCGCCGGATGGCCCAGGCGTACATCTGTGCCGGTACGTGTCCAAGCGGCGGAATCTCGCCCAGCTCATAGAGATCCTTGACCACTTGGCCGGGACGAATATCGACCGGCTTCGCCGCTTCGCTCATGTGAGAACTCCTTCAAGACCCCTGGGACGGACGCTTTGCCGCCGACGATCCGGTCCGACCAATCGGCATATCGCCTTTTAGCGTTTTGTTGCTTTCTTCGCAATGCACAAAATGATAGTTTGTTTCGTGAAGTCGTTCCTGGGTGAAATTTTAGGTCGCGGGAGGCCCCCCGACCCCCGGCGGAACGGCAGATTTTTTGAAAGAATCCAATGTGGAGCGTCCCATGACCGACCAGACCGCCGCCCGCGAGAAGCCCTGGCTGATCCGCACCTATTCGGGCCACAGTTCGGCGGCCGAGTCGAACCGGCTCTACCGCACCAATCTGGCCAAGGGACAAACCGGCCTGTCCATCGCCTTCGACCTGCCGACCCAGACCGGCTACGACAGCGACCATCCGCTGGCCCGGGGCGAGGTGGGCAAGGTCGGAGTGCCCGTCTGTCATATTGGCGACATGATGACCCTTTTCGAGGGCATCCCGCTGGAAAAGATGAACACCTCGATGACCATCAACGCGCCGGCCGCGTGGCTGCTGTCGCTTTATATCGCGGCGGCCGAGCGCCAGGGCGCCAACCGGTCCAGCCTCAACGGCACCACTCAGAACGACGTCATCAAGGAATACCTGTCGCGCGGCACCTATATCTTCGCGCCGCAGCCGTCGCTGAAGCTGACCGGCGACGTTATCGCCTTCACCTACCGCGAGGTTCCCAAGTGGAATCCCATGAACGTCTGCTCGTACCATCTTCAGGAGGCGGGGGCGACGCCGGAACAGGAACTGGCCTATGCCCTGGCCACCGCCGTCGCCGTGCTCGACACCGTGCGGCCGACGGTGCCGGACGCCGATTTCGAGCAGGTGGTGGGACGCATCAGTTTCTTCGTCAACGCCGGTATCCGCTTCGTCACCGAGCTGTGCAAGATGCGCGCCTTCACCGAACTGTGGGACGAGATCTGCCGTGACCGCTATGGCATCAAGGACGAGAAGGCGCGGCGTTTTCGCTACGGCGTCCAGGTCAACAGCCTGGGCCTGACCGAGCAGCAGCCCGAGAACAATGTTTATCGTATCCTGATCGAGATGCTGTCGGTGGTTCTGTCGAAGAACGCCCGTGCCCGTGCCGTGCAACTGCCGGCCTGGAACGAGGCGCTGGGCCTGCCGCGTCCGTGGGACCAGCAATGGTCGCTGCGTCTGCAGCAGATCGTCGCCTACGAGACCGACCTGCTGGAATACGGTGATATCTTCGACGGCTCCACCGCCATCGCCGCCAAGGTCGAGGCGCTGAAGGCCGGCGCCCGCGACGAGTTGAAGCGTATCGACGACATGGGCGGCGCCGTCGCCGCAGTGGATTCCAGCTATATGAAACAGAAGCTGGTGGAATCCAATGCCCGGCGCATCGGTGCCATCGAATCGGGCGAGCAGATTGTGGTCGGCGTCAACAAGTGGACCGAAACCGAGCCAAGTCCGCTGACCACCGCCGACGGCGCCATCCTCACCGTCGATCCGGCGGCCGAGGCCGAACAGATCGAGCGTCTGAAGGCCTTCCGCGCCGCCCGCGACCAGGGCGCGGCGGACAAGGCCATCGCCGGGCTGAAGGCCGCCGCCAGCGAGGGCCGCAACATCATGGAACCGTCCATCGCCTGCGCCCATGCCGGCATCACCACCGGCGAATGGGCACAGACACTGCGCGAGGTGTTCGGCGAATACCGCGCCCCCACCGGGGTTGCCCGCGCCGCCGCCGGAGTCCGGGGCGGCAGGATGGACGCCGTGCGTGCCCGGGTCGAGCAGGTCTCTGCCAAGCTGGGCCGCCGGGTCAAGATCCTGGTGGGCAAGCCCGGTCTCGACGGTCATTCCAACGGGGCCGAACAGATCGCGGTACGTGCCCGCGACGCCGGCATGGAGGTGGTTTACGAGGGCATCCGCCTGACTCCCGCCCAGATCGTCAATGCCGCGCTGGAGGAAGGCGTCCATGTGGTCGGCCTGTCGATCCTGTCGGGCAGCCACGTGCCGCTGATCACCGAGGTACTGGAGCGCATGCGCGCCGCCGGCCTGGGCGATATTCCGGTTGTGGCCGGCGGCATCATTCCGCCCGAGGACGAAAAGACCCTGCTGGCCGCCGGCTGCGCCCGCATCTATACCCCCAAGGACTACGACATCACCGCCATCATGGGCGATATCGTCGACCTGCTGGACCAAGGGCAGCGGGCGGCCTAAAGAATCGTCAGCACGTTTTCCGGCGGGCGCCCCAGCACCGCCTTGCCGCCCTTGACCACGATGGGGCGTTCGATGGCGATGGGGTTGGCGACCAGGGCGGCGATCAGCGCCGTGTCGTCCAGCGCGGCCGGATCGATGCCGGCCTCGGCGGCCTCCTTGCGGCGCACGATCTCCACCGGCCGCTTGCCCAGCAGCCCGAGGATGCGGGTCAGTTCCGCCGCCGAGGGCGGGTGCTTGAGGTATTCGACCACCGTGGGGGCCAAGCCCCGGTCCTCGATCAGCTTTAGGGTATCGCGCGACTTGCCGCAGCGCGGATTGTGGTAGATGGTCACCTGATCCGACATGCCTTGTTCCCCGCAATCGTTGGAGAGCCATGAAACGCTTTGCCCACTATGGCCCGGCCGCCGTGGTCCTGGCCACCCTGATCTCCGCCGTTTCACCCGCCGCTGCCGAGGATGCCGCCACCGGCGCCGCCGGCCTGGTCTGGGCCGAATGGCTGCGCCACGCTCTGTCCGCCGCCGCCAGCATCGCCATGGTGCTGAGCGCCGCGCTGGTGGCGTGGACGTTGCTGCACCGCTCGATCGAACGTTACCTGACCGCCACCGATGCCGACGGCAATCAGGTGCAGCGTTCCGGCCGCGCCCGGACCTTGTTGCCGCTGGTGCGCAACGCCGCGCTGGTGGCGCTGGTGGTGATGGTCGGGCTGATCGTGCTGTCGGAACTGGGCATCAACATCGCCCCGCTGCTGGCCGGTGCCGGTGTACTGGGCATCGCCATCGGCTTCGGGTCGCAGAAGCTGGTGCAAGACGTTATCACCGGTGCCTTCATCTTGTTCGAGGACACCATTGCCGTCGGTGACGCGGTCAAGCTGGGCGAGCATGCCGGCACGGTCGAGGCGATCTCGATCCGCGCCATCCGCCTGCGTGACGGCAACGGCGCGCTGCACACCGTGCCGTTCAGCGCCGTGACCACCGTGATCAATTCCTCGCGCGGGTTCAATTACGCGGTTTTCGACATCGGCGTCGGCTATGGCGAGGATATCGACCGGGTGGCGGCGGTGCTGGCCGAGCTGGGGGGCGAATTGCGGGCGGATGCCCATTGGGGAGCGATGATGGTCGAGGCCATCGAGGTGCCGGGCATCGAACGCTTCGACCCGTCGGCGGTGGTGATGCGGGCGCGGATCAAGACCACACCGGGCGACCGTCAAGCCTTGACCTGTGAATTCAACCGCCGCCTCAAGCAGCGGTTCGACGCCCTGGGCATCGAGATGCCGCTGCCCCAGACCAGGGTGTGGATCGGAGACGCCAAGGGGTCAACCGGAGAATAGGGCCTCGACCGAATCGGCCTCGATCACCGCGCGGGCGATTTCCCAGGAGAAGCCGGCGCGCCCCAGGGCGGCAAGATCGCGGGCGCGGAACTCGGCGCGCTTGTCCGCCGGACGGAACGGCCCCAGCTTGCGCCGTCGCGCCAGTGCCGCGGCGGCGGTGAGGTCGGGGTCGGGCGCGGCCTCGGCCAGGGTCTCCAGCGCGCGGGCGACCGTTTCGGCCTCGACCCCCCTGGCGGCGAGGCTGGCACGGATGGTGCGCAGCGAGCCGCCCCGCCGGTGCAGGCTGCGGGCCTTGGTCTCGGCGTAGGCGCCGTCGTCGAGATAGCCCAGGCCGGCCAGCTTGGCGATGACGGCGTCGGCCATGGCGGCGGCTTCGTCGCGGTCGCCGCCATGGGCGTTGAGCGAACGATCGACCTTGCGCAGCAGTATCCGCCGCAGGTTGGCCCTGGACGAGGCGAAGCGTTCGAGGTAATGCAGCGCGGCATTTTCGAGATAGGATGCGGTGAGTCTGGGGGGCGGGCGACGGTTCATGGCGATGGAGGATAGCATGAGGGACGAGACCGGTATCCTGCCTCCGGTGCCGCGCAGCTACGGCGCGGTCAACTGGCTGGGCGCCTGGACCCTGTTCATGAAGGAGGTCCGCCGCTTCCTCAAGGTCTATTTCCAGACGGTGCTGGCGCCGGTGGTCACCACCTTGCTGTTCCTGGCGGTGTTCGCCCTGGCGCTGGGGCGGGTGGCGGCCGACATCAAGGGCGTGCCCTTCGTCGAATTCCTCGCCCCCGGTCTGATCATGATGGCCATGGTGCAGAACGCTTTCGCCAATACCTCGTCCTCCATCATCATCGCCAAGGTCCAGGGCAATATCGTCGACATGCTGATGCCGCCGCTGACCGGTGCCGAGCAGACCGTGGCGGTGGCGGGCGGCGGCGTCGCCCGTGGGCTGACGGTGGGACTGGCGGTCGGGTTGGCCATGGCGCTGTTCGTGCCCATGCACGTCCACAATGCCGGCCTGATCGTGTATCACGCGGCGATGGGGTCGCTGATGCTGTCACTGCTGGGCATGGTCGGCGGCATCTGGGCGGACAAGTTCGACCACATGGCGGCGGTGACCAATTTCATTGTCACGCCGCTGTCGTTCCTGTCGGGCACCTTCTATTCCATCGACCGCCTGCCCGAGGGCTTCCACGCCTTCGCCCTGGCCAATCCGTTCTTCTACATGATCGATGGCTTCCGCGCCGGCTTCATCGGCCACGCCGACGGGTCGATCGTGGTGGGGGCGGCGGTGGTGGCGGTGGCCGATCTGCTGTTGCTTGCCGTCACATGGCGGATGCTGGCGACGGGCTACAAGCTGAAGGCGTAAGGAGCCTCTTCTTTCTCAGGTCAGCTTCAGCGCCATGCGCACGGCGCCCCAGTGGGTGCCGGCGACGGTGATGGGGGCATCCACCTCCTTGAGCAGGATGAAGGTGCCGCCGCCCATGTCGCGGGCGTAGGTCTGCGATAGCACCGCCTTGGTGTTGCGCGCCGCCAGAATGCCGGCACGGTCGTCGAATATGCGGCGGTTGCGGCTGTTGGCGGCGTTCCAGATCGGGTCGTCCGCCCGCTGGGGGTGCGAATACTTCTTGTTGTGGGCGGCGATATAGCCGCTTCGATCGGTGATGCAGCAAAAGACGATGCGGGCGTCGCGCTCCAGCGGCGGTTCGATCAGCGGGCGGAACACCCGGTCGGCCAGATCGGTGTGCGGCGCCATGAATTGCTTCGGATCGGTGTTGGGAATGGGTTCGTAGTCGAGGTTGAACAGGTCTTCCTGGGTGATGCGACCATTCCGCAAGGCCTCCTCGGCGGCTTGCGATGCCTGGGCCGCCACCTCCTGGACGATATCGACATAAGCCTGATCGGAGGCGCGGGCGACCGCAACCCGTTCGGCGAGTGTCTTGACCGCCTCTTCGTCCAGATTGAGGAAGCGGATATGGATGCCCATGACGCTGTCGGTGAGGAATTGCACCGCCAGCGGCGCCAGGCCGTCCAGTTCCAAAGTGCCATCACCGCCGTGGGGAAAGTCCTTGGACGGAAACACCAGCAGCGCACCGCGGGTGGAGATGTCGCCGGTATATCCGGTAAAGGTCTGGCCATCGAAGCGGGCGACGAAGCTGATGGCGGCGGGGGCCCGCATGGCCTCGCGGCGGTCGCCGCCGACGGATGCGCGCAAGATGATGCCCAGCCGGCGCTGGAGCGCCTCGATCTCCCGATTGACCATGGCGGACAGATCGTTGACCCGCTGTGCCGTCGAACTGGTGGCGTCCACGCCTTGCAGCATCGAGCGCATCCGTTCCGCCACCGAACTGGTGTGATCGGCGGCTTGGGCGGCGCTGGCCATGATCTCACCGGTCGCCTGACGCTGTTGGTCGGCGGCGCGGGCGACTTCGCTGCTGATCGCATCGATGTCGCGGATGGCGGCGGTTACCGATTCCACGGTCTCGACGGTGTCGTGGGTGGTGCGGCCGATATCGTCGGCCTGGGCGCTGACATCGGCGATGCCGCTTTCGGTCTGACGGGCCAGGCCCTTGACCTCGTCGGCGACGACGGCGAAGCCCTTGCCCGCCTCGCCGGCCCTGGCGGCTTCGATGGTGGCGTTGAGCGCCAGCATGCGGGTCTGTCCCGCGATGTTCTGGATCAGCTTGACGACGTTGCCGATGCTGGCCGCCGATTCGGTCAGGCCGGCGACCCGCAGGCTGGCCTCGTCGGCGCGTTGCCGGGCGGTATCGGCCAGACGCGACGAATTGGCGACCTGGGACAGGATCTCGCGCGACGATGCTTCCAGTTCCGCCGTGGCGCTGGCCACGGTCTGGACGTTCTGCGACGTGGTTTCGACCGAGTCGCTGACCGCCCTGGCGGCCTCGTGCAGCGACGTCGCCACCCGCGACAGCTTGGCGGCGCCGTCGCTCAGGCGGTTGGTCTGTGACGATATGTCGCCGACGGTTTCCTGGATCTCGCCTTCCAGAACCTCGGTCAGGGTCAGCATCTCGTTGCGCAGATGCTCTTGGGCGTGGCGCTCTTCCTGCTGATGGGTTTGCTTCATCGCCTCGGCATCGATGGCGGTTCGGCGAAGAAACTCGACCGAGCGGGCCATCTGGCCCAACTCGTCGCCGGCCTCCTGTCCGGGCACCGTGAGGTCATAGTCACCGTGGCCGAGGCGGTCGAGGGTCCGGGTCAGCGCGGCAACCGGCGTCGCCACCTTGTTGACCATCACCACCACCAGGATGATGGAGAGAGCCCCGACGACGATGATGATGGTCATGAAGGTCATCCGTACGCTGTCCAGCGACTGGATCAGCTCGGACTCGCGCTGGATCTTCAGGGCGCGGTAGCCATCGACCAGATGGGCGACCACGGTCTTGACCGTCCGGAAATTCCGCTCGGTCGCCGTCATCATCGTCAGGGCCATGCCGGCATCGGTGTCGGCCATGTCGGCGACACCGGCCGCCGCCTTGAAGAATTTCGCCAGATCGGGGCCCAGTCCCTCCAGCGATTCCACACCGACCGACCCGGTGGCCAAGGTGTTTCGCACCGCGGTAAACGACTCCTGTCCCTCCGCGACCTGGGCGGCCACGTCCTTGGCCATGCGGGTTATCTTGGCCTCGTCGCTCTCGTTGGCGGCCACCGAGGTCAGCTGGTAGAGCGACGACATGGTGTTGTCGAGCTGGGTATCGAACCGTTCGATCACGTCGAGCCGGGTAATGACCTCGTTTTCCAACGCCTCGATGCTGCGGGCGTTGGCGGCCAGCAGGATCGTGGACATCGTTCCCAGTCCCAGCAGGACGACGATAAGAACCGCGGGGGCGATGGCGATCTTGAACCGAACCGAAAGATTCTCAACCACGGACATGATGCCATTATCCTCGTCGTCGTTCGTATTGTCGTGCGAAGGCCGGACCGGGGCGTCGCCCGGTCCGGCCTTCGGTCAGCGCTTGTAGATGCCGACGCAGACCGCGGTATCGTTGAACCGTTCACAATAGGTCGATTTCGGCTCGACCTTGCGGGTCACCGGATCGGTGAACTTGTAATCCTGCCAGAAAGGGGCTCCGGCCTTGGCTTTTTCCACCCGATCCTTGACGTAGAATTTTCCGTCGGCGTCCTGGTTTTCCAGCAGGTCCTTGCCCACCAGCTTGGGGTTGGCGCCATGGGCGAGGCATTTGCCTTGCAGGTCGTAGACGATGACGTAGAGATCGCGGTCGGCGAAACGGGGGTCCTTGGCGCTGATCTCGCCATAGGCCTTTTCCGGCCCCGCCGTCTTGATGTGGGCCACCGCCCGCTTGGCCATGGCCACGGCTTCATCGGCGCTTCCCTGTTCAGCGGCATTGGCCGCGGTCCCCAGTGCCACGGCCACGAGCACCAGGATCGACCTCATCATCATCATCATCACCAACCTCCCTTGATTGAGCTCGCAGGACATCAAGTGTATCGCACCCGCACAGCCATACCAAAGGCCCGTGACTGTAGATATGGGTGAATGTGAACGAGTGATGAATGGGTCGTGTTCGTGATTCAGCCGAAGAGAATGCGGCGGCCAAATGCGGGTGGAAAGGGCGGAATTTAGGCAAGGGCGGTTGACAAGCGCGGGTTTTCCACAGATATTTCGACGCTTTCCATGAGCGCGCCGGTGTCTATCGCTCTTTCAGCGAGGTCTCCGGCATTTGCGAGAAGCGTTCGGGGGAGCCGTGGTGATTCCTGTGGTGATGCCGACTTATGCGCGTGCCGACCTCGCTTTCGAGCGGGGCGAGGGGGCGTACCTGTTCGCCACCGACGGTCGGCGCTACCTGGATTTCGCCGCTGGCGTCGCCGTCAATTCGCTGGGACATGGTCATCCTCGTCTGGTGGCGGCGCTGGTCGAACAGGCCGGCAAACTGTGGCATTGTTCCAACCTCTACCGGGTGCCGGGACAGGAACGGGTGGCGGCCCGGCTGGTCGCCAACAGCTTTGCCGACACCGCCTTCTTCTGCAATTCCGGCGCCGAGGCGATGGAATGCTGCATCAAGGTGGCGCGCAAGTACCACCATGCCGGCGGTCATCCCGAGCGGTTCCGCGTCATCTGCGCCGACGGCGCTTTTCATGGCCGGACGCTGGCGACCATCGCCGCCGGCGGCCAGAAGAAGCATCTGGAGGGCTTCGCGCCGGTGGTCGAGGGCTTCGACCATGTGCCCTACGGCAATCTCAATGCCCTGCGCGACGCCATTCGTCCCGACACCGCCGCCATCCTGGTGGAGCCGGTCCAGGGCGAGGGCGGCATCATTCCCGGCGATCCCGACTATCTGCGCCGATTGCGCGCCGCCGCCGACGAATTCGGTCTGCTGCTGATCCTCGACGAGGTGCAGACCGGGGTCGGGCGTACCGGTCGGCTGTTCGCCTACGAACATTCGGGCATCGCCCCCGACATCATGGGCGTGGCCAAGGGCCTTGGCGGCGGCTTCCCGGTCGGCGCCTGCCTCGCCACCGAGGCGGCGGCACGCGGCATGACCGCCGGCACCCACGGATCGACCTTCGGCGGCAATCCGCTGGCCATGGCCGCCGCCGATGCGGTGCTGGACGTGGTGCTGGAACCCGGCTTCCTGGACGAGGTGGACCGCATCGGCGCTCTGCTGCGCCGGCGCCTTGACGCGGTCGCCGCCGCATTCCCGGCGATGGTCGAAGAGGTGCGCGGCCTTGGCCTGATGCTGGGGTTCAAGCCCCGCATGCCCAACACCGAGATGGTGGCGAAACTGCGTGCCAACGGCCTGCTTACGGTCGGTGCCGGCGATAATGTGGTGCGGCTGGTGCCGCCGCTGACCATTACCGAGACCCAGATTGATGATGCCATGACCATCCTGTCGCATACCCTCGGCGAGGCGGTGACACCGTGACCCGGCCGCAACCCCGCCATTTCCTCGACCTCGACCGTTTCGACACCGGGACGTTGCGCCACATCCTCGACCTGGGCGCCGAGTTCAAGAAGGGCCGTGGCGCCACGGCCCCCCTGGCCGGCAAGATGCTGGCCATGATCTTCGAGAAGCCGTCCACCCGCACCCGGGTGTCGTTCGAAGCGGGGATGAAGCAGTTGGGCGGCGACGTCATCAATCTGGCGCGCGGCGATACCCAGCTGGGGCGTGGCGAGACCGTGGCCGACACCGCCCGCGTGCTGTCACGCTTCGTCGATGCCATCATGATCCGCACCGATACACCCGACAAACTTGCCGATCTGGCCCAATACGCCAGCGTCCCGGTGATCAACGGGCTGACCGACGCCTCGCATCCCTGTCAGGTGATGGCCGACGTGATGACCTTCGAGGAGCACCGCGGGCCACTGGCCGGCAAGGTGGTGGCCTGGGTGGGCGACGGCAACAATGTCGCCGCCAGCTGGCTGCATGCCGCCGGCCATTTCGGTTGCGAGATCCGGCTGGCCTGCCCGCCCTCGCTTCGGCCTTCGGCCAAGGCGATGGATTGGGCGCGCGCCCGCGGCGCCAGGGTGGAACTGACGGACGATCCGGCCAAGGCGGTTACGGGCGCCCATCTGGTGCTGACCGACACCTGGGTATCCATGGGCTGCCGTGACGATAACCGCCACGAGCTGCTGGCGCCCTATCAGGTCAACGAGGCGCTGATGGCCGGGGCGGCGCCCGATGCGCTGTTCATGCATTGCCTGCCCGCCCATCGCGGCGAAGAGGTCACCGACGCGGTGATGGACGGGCCGCAATCGGTGGTCTGGGACGAGGCCGAGAACCGGTTGCACGTCCAGAAGGGCATTCTCTGCTGGTGCCTGGCTTGACCGCAGATTTAGATCAGGTCATCGCCTTTTCGGTCGGCGGCGGTAGCGTGCGCGGCCGTCTGGTCCGGCTGGGGCCGGCGCTGGACGCCATCCTTGACCGCCGCCACGGTTACCCCGAGCCGGTCGGTGCCCTGCTGGCCGAGACCTTGGCGCTGACGGTGGTGCTGGCGGCGGCGCTGAAATACGACGGCGTCTTCACCTTGCAGGCCCAGGGCGACGGCCCGGTGTCGCTGCTGGTGGCCGATGTCGGCAGCGACGGCGCGCTTCGCGCCCACGCCCGTTTCGACGCCGCCCGGCTGGCCGGGGTCGAGACCGGTCTCCGCGCCTCGGTGCCGCGCCTGCTGGGCCGTGGCCACCTTGCCTTCACCGTCGATCAGGGACCCGATACCGAACGCTATCAGGGTATCGTCGAACTGACCGGCGATACCCTGGAGGAATGTGCCCGCAGCTATTTCCGTCTGTCCGAGCAGTTGGAGACCGCCATCGAGGCGGCGGTGCGGGTGCCGTCGGCAACGGTGGGCTGGGGCGCCTCGGCGCTGATGATCCAGCGCATGCCCGCCGGGGGCGCCAACGCCCCCATCCTGGTGGCCGAGGATGCCGAGGACGGCTGGCGCCGTGCCGAGATTCTGCTGGGCAGCGTCACCGCCGCCGAGATGCTTGATCCCGCCCTGACGCCGCCGCAGCTGCTTTATCGCCTCTATCACGCCGAGCAGCTTCAGGTGTTCGGCCCCAAGGCGCTGGAGGCACGGTGCCGCTGTTCGCGCGCGCGGGTGGCGACGACGCTGCGATCGATTCCCCGCGACGACGTGCTGGGGCTGATCGACGACACCGGGCGGGTCATCGTCACCTGCGAATTCTGTCGGACCGAACACATCTTCGGCTCGGCCGAATTGGAAACCCTGCACGCATCTTGACGTGGTGCGGCGGCGTGCCAATACTGGCCGCAGCTTTCTCCAGGCAAGGGAACCTTTTCCGATGATCGCACGGCATCTTCGCCTGCTGGTGGTGGTCGTGGCCGCGCTCGGCGCCACCGCCTGCCAGAACGCCAAGCCTCCCATGCAGAAGCTGCCCGAGATCAGCTTCGCCGGCGAAAGGCCCTTCCGGCTCGACGTCGCCGAGCTGGAGATCGTGTCCGAGTATGTGCCGCCCGGCCGCAGTCCCAATATCGAGCATCTGATGCCGGTGTCGCCGTCCGCCGCCATGGAGCGTTGGGCGCAGGACCGGCTCAAGCCCATGGGCCAGCGCGGCAGCGGATTCGCCCGGGTGGTGATCAAGGATGCGAAGGTGGTCGAGGTGCCGCTGGCCATCGACAAGGGTCTGACCGGCGCCTTCAAGAAGGAGCAGGAAACCCGCTACGACGCCTCGCTTCAGGTGGCGGTCCAGATTCTCGATACCCGCCACATGCCGGTGGGTGACGTGGTCGCCGGTGCCAGCCGGTCGCGCACCGTGCCCGAGGGGCTGACCCTCAACGAACGTGATCGCATCCTCTACGACATCAGCGAAGGTCTGGCCAAGGATATCGACCAGCAGATGAACCAGCTGATTCCCAACTATCTCGGCCGCTGGATCCTCAACTGATCACTCGCGCCAGAAGGCCGGCACGAACAGCACCAGCACGGTGAACAGTTCGAGCCGGCCCAGCAGCATGCCGGCCGACAGCAGCCACTTGGCGGCGTCGGGCAGGGCGGCGTAGGAGCCGCCGGGGCCGATTTCGCCGCCCAGGCCAGGCCCCAGATTGGCCAGCGCCGAGGCGGCGCCGCTGATCGCCGAGACGAAATCCAGCCCCAGGAAGGCCAGCGCCATCGCCAGCAGGGCGAACGACAGGGCGTAGACGAACAGGAAGCCCAGCACCGAGCCCAATACCTCCTCGGGAATCGGGCGGCGGTTGAAGGTGGGGATCAACACCGCGTGCGGCCGCAGCAGCCGGCGCATCTGCACCAGGGCGTCGGCGAACAGGAACTGGAAGCGGAACACCTTGACCCCGCCGGTGGTCGATCCGGCACAGCCGCCGACAAAGGCGAGAAAGAACAGAATTGCCGCCGGCATGCCGCCCCAATTGCCGTATTCCAGGGTGAACAGCCCGGTTCCGGTCATCACCGAAACCACGGTGAAGGCGCCGAAGCGGATGGCGTCGAACGGCGCCAGTCCCCGGCTGGTCGCCAACCAGCCGGCCACTCCGGCGGTTCCCAGCGCCAGCAGGCCGAAATACCAGCGCAACTGGCCGTCGCGCAGCATCGCCGCCGGATTGCCGCGAGCGAGATGGAAGAACAGCAGGAACGGCATGCCGCCGATAACCATGCCCAGGGTGACGATGATGTCGATGGTGGCGCTGTCGAAATGGCCGATGGATTCGTCCGAGGTGGAAAAGCCGCCGGTGGAAATGGCGCTCATGGCGTGGGCCAGTGCCTCGAAGCCGGTCATTCCGGCCAACCACAACAGCAAGGTCAACACCATGGTGATTCCGGCATAGGCACCCAGCAGGGTGACGGCGATCCGCCGCAGCCGCGAGGTGGCGCGTTCCGCCGGACCCGGCACTTCGAGGCGAAACATCTGCATGCCGCCCACCGCCAGCTCGGGCAGCACCGCCACCGCCATGGCGATGACCCCCAGCCCCCCCAGCCAGTTGAGCAGCACCCGCCACAGCAGCAGGCCGCGCGGCAGGCCGTCCAGCCCCCGGATGACGGTGGCGCCGGTGGAGGTCAGGCCGCTGATCGCCTCGAAGACCGCGTCGGTGGCGTCGAGTTGCAGGGGGCCGTAGATCAGTGGCAGCGCCGCGAACAGCCCCGGCACCGCCCAGCCGAAGGTGGCGGCCAGATAGGTCTGGCGCACGGTGCGGCGGCGTCCCTCGGTGCGGGTGCCCAGCACCAGCGCCAGCCCGAAGAACAGGGTCAGGCCGGCGGAAACCGCGAACACCCGCCATTCCTCGTTATTGTCGCGCAGATCCACCAGGGCCGGCAACAGCATGGCCAGAGCCAGGACGCTGAGCAGCGTGCCGACCGCCTGGAACACCGGACGAAGGTCGATCATTCCGCCTACCCCCGCCAATAGCTGCGCGAGAACAGCACCGCCACGGTGAACAGTTCCAGCCGTCCCAGCATCATTTCCCCCGCCAACACCCACTTGGCCAGCGCCGGCAATGGGCGATAGCTGCCGGTCGGCCCGATGATGTCGCCGATACCGGGGCCGACATTGGCCAGCGCCGAGGCCGAACCCGACAGGGCTGTGACGAAGTCGAGCCCCACCACGGTCAATACCAGGGCGAACAGGGCGAAGGTGAAGAAGTACATCACCACGAATCCCAGCACGGAATCGAGCACCTGCGACTCGATCGTCCGCTGGTTGTAATGGATGACGAACACCCCGTGGGGATGCAGCAGCCGCTTGAGATGGATGCCGGCCAGGGCGAACAGCAGTTCCCAACGGAAGATCTTGACCCCGCCCGAGGCCGATCCGGTGCAGCCGCCGATGAACACCAGGATGAAGAACACCACATGGGCGAACCCACCCCAGGCGCCATAATCGGTCGAAACGAAGCCGGTGGTGGTCACCACCGAGGAGACCGAAAAGGCGGCGTGGCGCAGCGCCACCCCGGGATGCATGTCGTTGACCGCCCATTGCCACAGCGCCAGCAGCCCGGCCAGGGTGCCGATGAACAGCAGATACCAGTGGGTCTGGGCGTCGTCCAGCACCCGCGGCCGCCAGTTTTTCCATGGTCCGATCCACAGGGTGAAACTGGAACCGCCCACCAGCATGGCGAACACCGCCACCCACTGCACCGCCGTGCCCCAATGGGCCAGCCGGGCGTCGGAGGTGGAGAAGCCGCCGGTGGAGATCGCCGCCATGGCATGGCAGATGGCGTCGAAGCGGCCCATGCCGGCGGCCCAGAACGCCAATGCCGCCAGCGCGGTGAAGGCGACGTAGACCATGGTGATGGCGGCGGCGACCTGGGCGATGCGGGGCTTGACGCCACCGCTCTTGTCCGAGGTTTCCATGCGGAACACCTGCATGCCGCCGATCCTGAGCAGCGGCAGGATCGCCACCGCCATGACGATGATCCCCTCGCCGCCCAGCCAGTTGAGCAGCGCCCGCCACATCAGTACCCCCCGGGGGGCGCGGTCGAGGCCGACGATGACGGTGGCGCCGGTGGTGGTCAGCCCGCTCATGGCCTCGAACACCGCGTCGGTGAGGCCGAGCCGCAGGTCACCGAAAGCGAAGGGCAGGGCGGCGAATCCCGCCGCCGAAACCCAGGCCATCGACGCCAGCATGAATGCCTGACGTGCCGTCAGTGGCTGGCGGACCTTGGGGCGGCCGCCGAAGATCAGCGCCAGGGCGAAGAAGGCGGTGACCAAGCCGGCACTGGCGAATACCTTCCAGTCGATATCGTCGGACAACAGATCGACCACCGCCGGAATCCCCATGGCGGCTGCCAGGACCAGCAGCACGAAGCCGTTGATGAAGAGAACCGGCCGGACGTCGATCAAGTCTTTCCTCTCTCCCTGGAGAGCTGACTCATGGAAGGAATCGTCCGGAGTGTAAAGGATTGTGTTGAAGCAGGCGCGGCCGTTAGACGTTGGACAGGCCGTCGCCGTGCTGGTTGTGGATCAGGGCCATCAGTTCGCGCCGCGTGGCGGGGTCGTCGCGGAAGGCGCCGAGCATGCGGCTGGTGACCATGGTGACGCCGGGCTTGTGAATGCCGCGTGTGGTCATGCACTGGTGCGCCGCCTCGATCACCACCGCGACGCCCTTGGGCTGGAGCACCTCGTTGATGGTGTTGGCGATCTGGGCGGTCAGTTTCTCCTGGATCTGCAAGCGCCTGGAATAGATCTCGACGACGCGGGCCAGCTTGGAGATGCCCACCACCCGGCGGTCGGGCAGGTAGGCGACATGGGCCTTGCCGATGATCGGCACCATGTGGTGTTCGCAATGGGATTCCAGGCGGATGTCCCGCAACAGCACCATCTCGTCGTAGCCGTCGGTTTCCTCGAAGGTGCGGTGCAGGATCTCGCCGGGGTCCTGGTCGTAGCCGGCGAAGAACTCTTCATAGGCCCGCACCACCCGGTCGGGAGTGCCGACCAGACCCTCGCGGCCGGGATCATCGCCGGCCCAGCGCAGCAGGGTGCGGACGGCCGCCTCGGCTTCGGCGCGGCTTGGCCGGTTTCTGGTGTTGTCAGCGTTCACGGCAACCATCCTGGCTGTTGATCCCGTCGTTCAGTTCAGCCGCGACCGCTCGTGCGGGCTGTCGAGGGAGAAGGCGGGAATGGCGATGTTGAAGGTGCCACCCTGCTCGCCCTCCATCTCGTAGGTCCCCACCATGATCCCCGACGCGGTGGGGAGCGGCGTGCCGCTGGTGTATTCATAGGCGTCGCCGGGACGCAGCACCGGCTGTTCGCCGACCACGCCCGGCCCCTCGACCTCCTGCACCCGGCCGATGGCATCGGTGATGACCCAGTGGCGGCGCATCAACTGCACCGTCTCGCCGCCGTTGTTCTGGATGCGGACGCGATAGGCCCAGACGAAGTGGTTGTCGGCCGGCGACGACTGGTCGTCCAGGTAGAACGGCTTGACCGTAACGACGATGCCTTGGGTGGTCTGGCTGTACATGCGATGCGTCCTGAAAACCGGATCCTGGATGGAATATTGGGCCGACCGGCCCGGATGTCCACCGCTGGAAAGCAGTTAGACCGTCAATCCCCGTTCCAGGTCCTCGATCAGATCGTCGGCGTCCTCGATTCCGACCGACAGCCGCAGCAGCCCTTCGCCGATGCCCATGGCCAGTTTGTCCTCGGGCGACAGGCGCTGATGGGTGGTGGTCCAGGGATGGGTGATCAGGCTTTTGGCGTCGCCCAGATTGTTGGAAATATCGATCAGGTCGAGGCCGTCGAGCAGGCCGTAGGCCGCCGCCTTGCCTCCCTTGAGCTCGAAGGCGACGATGCTGCCCCAGCCCCGCATCTGCCGCGCCGCCAGGGCGTGCTGGGGGTGGCTTTCCAGGCCGGGGTAGAGGACACGGGCCACTTCCGGACGGCCTTCCAGGAAGCGCGCCACGCGAAGCGCGTTGGCGCAGTGGCGCTCGACCCGCAGGTCGAGCGTCTCCAACCCCTTGAGCAGCAGCCAGGCGTTGAACGGCGACAGCGCCGGGCCGGTGTTGCGCAGATAGGGGCCGAGCACGTCCTGGCAGAACGTCGAATCGGACAGCACCGCGCCGCCCAGGCAGCGCCCCTGGCCGTCGATGTGCTTGGTGGCGGAATAGACGACAACGTCGGCGCCCAGCGCCAACGGGCTTTGCAGCATCGGCGTGGCGAAGACGTTGTCCACCACCAGTCGGCCGCCGGCCTTGTGGGTCAGCGCCGCCACCGCGGCGATGTCGATGATTTCCAGCGTCGGGTTGGCCGGAGTCTCGATGAAGACGCAGGTCGTGGGCTTGGCCAGCGCCCGTTCCCATGCCGCCAGATCGGCGCCATCGACGAACTCGCGCTCGATACCGAATTTGGGGCACAGCTCGTTGATGATCCACTGGCACGAGCCGAACAAGGCGCGCGATGCCACGATGCGGTCGCCGGCCTTGAGCTGGCACATCAAGGCGGCATGCACCGCCGCCATTCCCGAGGCGGTGGCGCGGCAGGCGGCGGCGCCTTCGATCTCGGCCAGGCGTCGCTCGAACGTCTCGACGGTGGGGTTCTTGAAGCGCGAATAGACCATGCGGTCCAGGGTGCCGTCGAAGCTGTGTTCGGCCTCCAGCGCGCTGTCATAGACATAGCCCGAGGTCATGAACAGCGCCTCGGAGGTCTCGTGGAATCCGGTGCGGTTCAGTCCGCCGCGAACGGCGCGGGTGCGAACCCGCCAGGATTTCGGGTTGGTAGTCTCGTCATTGGCCATGTCGCCTCCTTCCGGCCACCATCCGGCGGCCTTCCCAAAAAACCGACCATGGCGAAGGGGTCAGGGCTCGGAACAGCGAGCGCGCAAACCTCTTTAGCGGGTTGTTTAACGTGGCCGCAATCCGGTCGGACAAATCACCACGGCCCGACTCATAACGCCTGGCCGGGCCAAGCGTCAAGCCCACGGCAATCGCTGAGAGGCGATTGCCGTGGGCTGTTCACGTCTTCCACGCCGGCCGGGCCTATTCCACCCGGCAGGCCTCGGCGAAATCGAGGCGCGGTCCGCGTGGATGCAAGGCGGTAGCGTCGCCGTGGCCGATGTTGAGCAGGAAGTTGGATTTGATGGTGGTGCCGGCGAAGAACGCCTGATCGACCTTGGCGTTGTCAAAGCCGCTCATGGCGCCGCAATCGAGTCCCACCGCCCGTAGCGCCAGAATGAAATAGGCGCCCTGAAGGGTGCCGTTGCGAAAGGCGGTGGCCTGGGTCAGCACCTCGTTGCCGACGAACCACGAGCGGGCGTCGGCATGGGGGAACAGCACCGGCAGCCGGTCATGGAACGCCATGTCGTGGCCGATGATGGCGGTGACCGGCGCCGCCATGGTCTTGTCGACGTTGCCGGGGGCCAATGCCGGCTTCAGCTTCTCCTTGGCCTCGGCCGAGCGTACGAAGACGATGCGGGCGGGTTGGCAATTGACACTGGTCGGTCCCATGCGGGCGAGGTCCCAGGCGCGTCGCAAGGTCTCGTCGGCGACCGGTTCGGGCCGGAATCCGGTGTGGGTGCGGGCGGCCAGGAACAGAAGTTCGAGGCCCTGTTGGTCCAAAACATCGGTCATTGTGTGATTCTCCCCGCTTTCACTTGAATTGGGCGGCCTGGATGCGCCAAATGTAGGCCGTGTCTTTCGGGGAGACCAGGGGTCCATGGGGAAACTGTGTGTTGTCTCCGCTGCACTGATGTGGCTGTGCGCCGCGATGGCGGCGCCGGCTTTCGCCGCCGATTCCGCGGTGGTGATGCTTTACCATCGCTTCGATGACGACCGTGTCGCCGCTCTCGACACCTCCAGCGCGCAGTTGGCCGCTCATCTCGACGGGCTGAAATCCGGCGGTTTCACCGTGCTGCCGCTGTCCGAGATCGTTGCCGCCATGGCGGCGGGACGGCCGTTGCCGGACAAGGTGGTCGCCATTACCATCGATGACGGTTCCGCCACGGTGTTCGCCCGCGCCTGGCCGCTGCTGAAAAAAGCGGGGGTGCCCTTCACTCTGTTCGTCGCCACCGACGACATCGATCGCGGCGGGCCGGACTCGATGACCTGGACCCAGCTTCGCGAACTGGCCGCCGCCGGCATCGGCATCGGCTCCCAGGGCGCGGCCCGGTTGCACATGCCCCGGGTCGATGCCGAGACGGTGGCGGCCGATCTGGCGCGGGCGCGCGCCCGCTTCGAGCGGGAACTGGGCAGGGCCCCCGATCTGTTCGCCTGGCCATGGGGCGAAGGCAGCCGCCAACTGGCCGGCACTCTGCGTCAGGCCGGCTTCGTCGCCGCTTTCGGCCAGCATTCCGGCGCCGCCTGGGCCAAGGCCGATCCGTTCTTTCTGCCGCGCTTCGCCCTGACCAGCGCCTATGCCGAGCCGGAACGCTTTCGTCTGGCGGCGCGGTCGCTGCCGCTGCCGGCGGTGGACATCACTCCCGACGATCCGGCGCTGAAGGTCAATCCGCCGGCCTTCGGCTTTACCCTGGCCGAGGAGGTTCCGGGCATCGACGGTCTGGCCTGTTTCTCCTCGCACCAGGGCCAACTTCGGGTCGAACGCCTGGGACCGCGGGTCGAGGTGCGGATGTCCAAGCCGATTCCCAGCGGGCGCGGCCGTATCAACTGTACCGTTCCCGCCCTGGAAGGACGCTGGCGCTGGTTCGGCTGGCAGTTCACCACGCCTTAACCGGCGCGATAGGACACCCCTGTCAGATACAGTCCCCCGGCCGGGGCGGTGGGGCCGCCTCGCGAACGATCGCGGGCGGCCAGGGCGCGGCCGACGTCGTCGGGCGTCCAGCGGCCGTCGCCCACCAGCTTCAGCGTTCCCACCATGTTGCGGACCTGATGATGCAGGAACGAGCGTGCTTCGGCGACGATGTGGATTTCGTCGCCCTGGCGGACGATATCGAGTCGGTCCAGGGTCTTGACCGGGCTTTGGGCCTGGCACTCGCTGGCGCGGAAGGTGGTGAAGTCGTGGTGGCCCAGCAATTGCCGCGCCCCGGCCGCCATCGCCTCGACGTTCAAATCCACCGGTACCCACCAGGTGCGGTGGCGGTCAAGCGCCGGTGCCGACCGGCGGCTGAAGATGCGATAGAGATAGGATCGTCCGGTGGCGGAAAAGCGGGCGTGAAAGGCGTCGGTCACCCTCTCGGCCGTCACCACTGTCACCGGATGCGGCTTGAGGTGGAAATTGAGCGCGTCGCGCACGGTGTCGGCGCCGTACTCCCGAGGCAGATCCAGATGCGCCACCTGCCCCAGGGCGTGCACCCCGGCATCGGTGCGGCCGGCGGCATAGACGGCGATCGCGGTGCCACCGCACAGTCTGGCGGCGGCGTGTTCCAGCACGCCTTGCACCGACGCTCCGTTGTCCTGGCGCTGCCAGCCGACGAAGGGGGTGCCGTCGTATTCGACGAGGAGCCGGTAGCGGGGCATCAGCCGAGCCGGGTTCCCTTGGGGATGGCGTGGCCGCGCAGCATGTCGCCGGCGGTCATGGGGGCCTTGCCGGCCCGCTGTACCCTGGTGGGGCGCAAGGCCAAGCGGCCGCAGGCCACCGTAAGCCGGTCGTCGAGAACGGTGCCGGGTGCCCCGGTTCCGGGCGACAGCACCGCGTCCAGCACCTTGATGCGCTCGGCGCCGAAATCGAACCAGACTCCGGGCCATGGGTTGAGGGCGCGGACCTGGCGTTCCAACTCCACCGCCGGCCGGCTCCAGTCGATGCGACCTTCGTTCTTGTCCAGCTTGTGGGCGTAGGTGACGCCCTCGCCCGGCTGCGGCACCGGCGTCAACCTGCCTTCGTCCAGACCGTCCAGGGCGGCGACGATCAGCCGCGCCCCCATGGCCGCCAGCATGTCATGCAGCCACGAGGCGGTGGCGTCGGGCAGCAGCAGGATGCTTTCCCGCAGCAGCATCGCGCCGGTGTCCAGGCCGACATCCATCTGCATGATGGTGACGCCGGTTTCGGTATCGCCGGCCAGCATGGCCCGTTGGATCGGGGCGGCGCCGCGCCAGCGCGGCAGCAGCGAGGCGTGGACGTTGAGGCAGCCCAGCCGGGGGGCGGCAAGGACGGCGCGCGGCAGGATCAGGCCATAGGCGGCGACCACGGCGGCGTCGGCGTCCAGCGCGGCGAAGGCGTCCTGCTCCTCCGCCGATTTCAGGCTGGTGGGGGTGCGCACGGTGATGCCGCGCCCGGCGGCGAAGGCGTGCACCGGCGACGGCGTCTCCTTGTGGCCCCGCCCGGCCGGGCGGGGCGGCTGGCTGTATACCGCCCGGACGTCGTGACCGGCCTCGATCAGCGACTCCAGGATGGGGACGGCGAAGTCGGGCGTTCCCATGAACACCAGTTTCATTCCGCCTCCGCCTCCCTCTTGGTCTTGAGCAGCTTGCGCAGGATCATGTTGCGCTTGAGCGACGACAGATGGTCGATGAACAAGATGCCGTCGAGATGGTCCATCTCATGCTGCACCACGGTGGCCAGCAGGCCGTCGGCGTGGATCTCGCGGGCGGCGCCGTCCTGGTCGAGATAGCGGACCTTGACCTCCTTGGGCCGCACCACGTTGCCGTAATGCTCGGGCACCGACAGGCAGCCTTCCTCGTAGGTATTGTCCTCGTCCGAGGCCCACACGATCTCGGGGTTGGCCATCCGCAGCGGGTTGCGGTCCTCCTCGGTCTTGCCGGTATCCATGACGATCACCCGCTCGCCGACGCCGACCTGTGGCGCCGCCAGACCGATGCCGGGGGCCTTGTACATGGTCTCCAGCATGTCGGCCATCAGGGTGCGGATGCGGTCGTCCACCGTCGCCACCCGCGCGGCCTTGGCCTTCAGACGGGGATCCGGAGCGGTGAGGATGGGCAGGATGGCCATGAAGAAACCCTTGTCGCGACAATCATCCGTCCGAGATAGGCTCCGGCGGCGCGAGCGTCAAGCTTGCTTGGCCGCCGACGGCAGTCGGCGTAAAAAGAATGCCATGATCGATCCAGTCTCCCGCCCCCGCCTGCGCCTGTTCGTCGAAGTCCCTCTGGCCGCCGGCATCGCGGTGGCGCTGGGGCGCGACCAGACCCACTATCTCGCCTCGGTGATGCGGGCCGAGCCGGGCGAGGCGGTGCTGCTGTTCAACGGCCGCGACGGCGAATGGCTGGCCCGCATCGACCGGCTGGCCAAATCGGGGGCCGCCTTGGTGCCGGAGCGGCTTACCCGTTCCCAGGCGACAGGGCCGGATCTGTGGCTGCTGGCGGCGCCGCTGAAGAAGGAACGGACCGATCTGGTGGCGGAAAAGGCCGCTGAACTGGGGGTGTCGCGCCTGTGGCCGGTGTTCACACGCCGCACCAATGCCGGCCGGGTCAATGCCGAGCGCCTGCGCGCCCGGCTGATCGAGGCGGCGGAACAGTGCGAGCGGCTCGATGTGCCTGAACTGGCCGACGCGGCGACGTTGGAGACGGTGTTGGCCGGCTGGCCGGCGGAGCGGGCGCTGCTGTTCCTAGACGAAGGCGGCGGCGGTCCGCCGTTGGCCGAGACGCTGGCCGTCCTGCCGCCCGGTCCGGCGGCGCTGCTGGTGGGACCGGAAGGCGGCTTCGACCCCGCCGAGCGTGCCCTGATCGGCGCCAAACCCTATGCCCGGCCGGTCGGTCTGGGGCCGCGGGTGCTGCGGGCTGAAACCGCCGCCATCGCCGCCCTGGCGGTGTTCCAGGCACTTGCCGGCGACTGGTCCCGCCCGCCGCGCGGCTAGATGTGAAGTCTCAGGAGGTTGCCCACTCGATCTGAAGCGAGGAAGCTGAAGTTGCGAGACTTTGGCTATCCAGGGAGAGATCGAATGGGCATCCACCAGAATGCCGTTCTGACGCCGAC
>CAIUSV010000010.1 GCA_903901915.1 uncultured Rhodospirillaceae bacterium
GACGCCGCCGCCCAGGCGGTGGCCGGGGGCGGGCCGCTGTACATGGTCGGCCCCCCCCGGCGTGAGCTACAGCATCGACACGCTGACCAACGGGGCGCTGGCCGGCACGGTGACCGGGGCGATCCAGGCGATCGCGCCCGATACCGCGCTCGGCCGCGGCAGCCTGTTCGTGGCCTCGCCCAACGGCGGGGTCTGGAGCACCGGCAACGGCGGCAGCACTTGGTCGCCGCTCACCGACCGGCAGGCGTCGCTGTCGATCAGCAGCCTTGACGTCGACCCGTTCGATGCCACCGGCCGCTCGGTGGTCGCCGGCACCGGCTTCGCTTCCAACGGCAGTTTCGATGCCTTTACCCTCGACGGCTCGGCCGGGCGGGGCACCCAGCGGACCGGCGTGCTGCTGAGCACCAACGCCGGCTCGAGCTGGACCCAAGTGGGCACCAGCGTCCTGGCCGACCAAAGCGTTGCCGGCGTGGCGGTGCGCGGCTGCAGCCAGCCCCGGGGCTGCACCATCCTGGCCGCGACCTACGAACTGCAGAGTCCCACCATCACCCAGACCACCCCGCCGGTCACCGTCCCGCCCACCGCCGGGCGGGACTACGGCCTCTATCGCAGCACCGACAACGGCACCAACTTCAGCCGGGTCGCCGACCTGCCGGTCGCCCCGGTCACCGCGTTGGTGGGCGATCCCGCCAACGCCCAACGGTTCTATACCGCGGTCACTTCGGCGACCGACCTGACCGCCACCGCAGTCTACGTCAGCAACGACACCGGCGCCAGTTGGTCGAAGATTTTCGATCGGACCACCCTGGTCGGCGGCACCACCGGCGGCATCATCACGGCGAGCCGAACCGGTACCGACGTCTCCAGCCAACTGGTGGTCCACCTGGCCTCCGGACCCAACAATTCGATCGCCGCCGCCTTCATCGAAATCCAGACCAATACCCGGGACAACACCCAGAAGAGCAACCGGCTGGCGGCGCTCTACCTGTCCAACGACAACGGCCGGACCTGGAGCGCCCTGGCGGTCCCGTCCAACCTCCACACCGGCGACCAGGGCTCGGTCAACACCGCGCTGGCCATCGATCCGACCGACACCTCGATCGTCTATGTCGCCGGCGACGCCGTCAAGACCACGATCCTGCCCGTGTCGAGAGCGCGAGAAGTGACCGGCGTAGGTAGCACGAGGTTTGACCGATTTCATGAGCCTTCGAATGGAGGGCTCGATGGGTCGGTCAGCCGCGCTACGGGACATCAGGCTCATGCGTTTCGAGGAGATTCTGGGCCGGCACCAGGCCGGCCGTCTGTCGTGCGAGGAGGCTGCGGACATCCTGGGGATGTCGGTCAGCTCGTTCTTCCGCTGGCGGCGTCGCTATGAGGCGGAGGGGGAGGCCGGGCTGGTCGACCGCCGGATCGGCAAGGCGAATGCGCGGCGGGCGCCGGTCGACGAGACGATGGCGGTGATCACTCTGTTCAAGACCGAGTATTTCGACTTCACGGTCAAGCACTTCCACGAGAAACTGGCCGGTCATGGCATCCACCGCAGCTACACCTGGACGAAGACGGCACTCCAGCGGGCGGGGCTGGTCGAGCGAGCCAAGAAACGCGGTCAGCACCGGCGCAAGCGACCGCGCAAGCCGATGGTGGGCATGATGCTGCATCAGGACGGCTCGCGGCACGAATGGGTGCCGGGACAGGTTTGGGATATGATCGTGACCATGGACGACGCCGACGGCCGCATCTATTCAGCCTTCTTCGTCGCGGAGGAAGGGACGAACAGCACCTTCCGGGCCCTGATCGAGGTGATCGGTGGCTGGGGCCTGTTCGGCTCGCTCTATGCCGACCGCGGCTCCCACTACTGGCAGACGCCCGAGGCCGGCGGCAAGGTCAGCGAGACGGCGCCGACCCAGGTCGGCCGGGCGCTCGGCCAGCTCGACATCGAACTGATCCCGGCCTATTCGCCCGAAGCGCGCGGCCGGTCCGAGCGCATGTTCGGCACACTCCAGAACCGCCTGCCCCAGGAACTGCGTCTGGCCGGCATCACCGACATGGCCGCCGCCAACCGCTTCCTGGCCGAGACCTTCCTGCCCGAGCATAACCGGCGCTTCTGCGTCGAACCCGCCGAACCGGGCAGCGCGTTCATTCCCTATCGCGGGCGCCCGCTCGAAGACATCCTGTGTGTCCAGGAAGAGCGCGTCGTCGGCAACGACAACACCGTGCGCTATCACCGGCGGGTCCTTCAGATACCGGCCGATCGCCATCGGCATCATTACGTCAAATCCACGGTGCGCGTTCACGAATACCTTGACGGCACCTTGGCCATCTTCCACGGACCGCGCTGCCTGGCCCACTACACCGCCGATGGCACGCCGATCGACCGACAGGAGGCGGCGGCATGATCGAACTCGCCTTCGTCCCGACCTGGGACCAGCCTCGCCCCGTGCTCGGGCCAGTCAAGGACGCTCCGCGCCGCCTTCGGCGGTGGCCTTCGGCCATCCTTGACCGGCCCTGCGCGCGAGGCGGCGCAGGCCCCAGGTCGGGACGAAGGAATGGCCCTGCATCGAACCAAGGAATATCAATAGCTTCCCGCCAACCGGACACCGCTCCCGGCAACGGGATCAGATCATCAACGAGCGGTCAATTGATGTGCTACCTACGTCGGTCACTTCAGTTTGCTCCCGACAC
>CAIUSV010000011.1 GCA_903901915.1 uncultured Rhodospirillaceae bacterium
AAAAAAAAACCCCCCCCCCCCCCCCCCCCCAGTTACCATAGCCCGGCAAGTGGGTATGGTACCTATGCAAAGTAAAGCCTTAGGAATATGTCACACTAGCTCACAAGTTTCGGATTGCCGAACTGGCAAATTCGGCTAATATGCCTTCATCGTACGTGTTACAGGGGGCAGATGAATATGGCCGCTCAGGCAGGTGGACAGATTGCGACGGGTGCCGCCGCACCCGCTGCTATCGTAGAGGTAGAGCGAGAGGGCGCGCAGGCTGTCGCGGCGAAGGGGACCGCCGTGAAGGGTGCCGCCGCCAAGGGGGGCGCGGCCAAGGCCGCCGTCGCCGAGGTCGAGCGCGAGGCCGCGCAGGCGGCCGCGACCAAGGGCGCCGCCACCAAGATGGCCGCCGGTGGGGCCAAGGCCGCCACCGGTGCCAAGGCGGCCGCTTCCATCACCCCGGCGGCCAAGGTCGCGGCTGGCGGCGCCAAGGCGGCGACGGCAGCAGCTCCGGTCAAGGCCGCCGCCGCCGCGGGTGCCGGCGCGGCCGCGCTCGGTGCAGGCGGCGGATCGGTGGCCACGCCGGTGGGCGCCGCGTTCGCGGGAAATTCCATGTTGGCCAGCAAGGGGCTTTGCCTCGGCCTTGGTCTCGGGCTTGGCGCCTGGGGCCCGGTGTTGCTCGGCGTCGCCGGTCTGGCGGGTGCCGTGTCCCTGTATGGCTACTACAAAAACCGGCAGGCGCAGGCTGATGCGTCGGCAGAAACCGTTTGATGACGAGGGCTGAACCATGACTGAAGCGACGATGATCGAAAACGAGGCGGCCGCCGGTGGTTGCCGATCCTATCTGATGGCGGCCCTGAGCTATCTGGGCATTCTCTGCTTCGTGCCGCTGCTGATGAGCCGCGATGACGAGTACGTCTATTTCCACGCCCGTCAGGGACTGGTATTGTGGATGTGGAGCGTGCTGGCGATGTTCGCCCTGCACCTGCCGGGGGTTGGCAAGTGGCTGTTCGGGTTCTCCTCCATGGCGGTGCTGGTGCTGTCGGTGGCCGGTCTGGCCTCGGTGGCGCTGCGGCGCACATGGCGGCTGCCGCTGGTCAGCTACGTTTCCGACCTGGTCTAAGGTTGCGTTGATTTTTCGGAGCCCGGGCAGCACCATGGGGCGCTGGTCCGGGCTCCTTCACTTTTGCCTGTCGGGGTAATTCGCCCATCCGGGCGAAGCGTGCGCCGGTACAGACGTCGTTCCGGCGGGTTAATTGCTGAAGAAAGGCCATGACGATGCAGGACCTTCTCCTTGCCAAGGTCGAAAGCGCCGCCCAGGCGTCACAGGTTTCCGCCCTCGCCGGACAGACGGCCACGGTATCCAAGGTTTCGGCCACCACCAATCTGGTAACGCTGACGCCATCGACAGCGGGACAGGCGCCGGTGATCGTCAAGCTCGACGCCACCCGCCAGGTGGCCGAGATGAAGGCGCTGCTGGGCAAGACCGTGATGGTCGGCAAGTCGCCCACCGCCATCGGCGGCATCGGCAATTGGATCACGCTGTGCCCCCTGGCCCCGGCCAAGGCGGGCGCTGCGGCGGCCGGTGCGGCCGGTACCGGGCAGATGGTGATGATGAAGGTGCAGGGCACCGGCGCCGCCGCGCAGCTCCCTAGCCTAGTCGGCAAGGGCTTCACCGTCGCCCAACCGCCCGTCGCCGCCGGCACCAAGGCGGCAGGGATGCTTTATCTTAATCCGGTCGGCGGCGGCGACATGGTTGCCGTCAACATTCAAAGCGCCATGACCAAGACCGGCGGTCTGGTCGGCAAAAGCTTCGTCGTCGCTCCCAGCCCGGTGATCGGCGGCACCACCGGCAAGTTCCTGGTGCTGAAGCCGATGGCGGCCGGTGCCGGGGCGGGCAAGGCGGCCCTCGGGGGCGCCATGGCGGCGAAATTCGTTCCGGCCGCGACTGCGGGGGTCGGCTCGGCCGCCGTCGGTGCCGGGTCCGCCGCCGCCCTGATGGCCGTCGGCGCCGGTACCGTCAATCCGATCACCGCCGCCACCGCCGGCGGCGCCATGCTGGGCGCCAAGGGCGTCGGCCTCGGGCTGGGCCTTGGACTGGCCGCCTGGGGGCCCGTCACCCTGGGTCTCGCCGGCATCGCCGGTGCCGCCGCCCTTTATACCTGGGCGAAACGGCGCCATGGTGCGCCGGATGTTTCCGACGACATGCTGCTGGCCGCCGCGGCCGAAAACTGAACCTTCAATCTAACGCGAGGAACATGACGATGAGTTTCCAGCTTGCGCCCTATCTGGCCAAATCGGTTCCCGGCATCGGGGTTCTCGGCGGGATTGTCGGCGGTGCCGCCGCCCTGGCCAAGAATGCCCGCCTGCTGAAGGACAACCGCATCACCCGGACCGAGGCCGCCATCGACACCGGTAAGGAAACCGTGGGTGCCGGTCTCGCCACCGCGCTTTCGGCCGTCGCCGCCACCGCCGTCGGCGGCGGGTTGGTGGTGTCGCTGGGGACCGCCCTGGTGGCCGGCGTCGCCGCCAAATACGCCTGGGACCTGGGCGTCGAACTGATCGAAACCGAACTGGCCAAGGGCAAGGCCGGCGCCGAACAGTCCGACGACGACATTCTGAAGGAAGAGTTGGCCTGATCCGCCGGACGCGTCTGGATTCGCGATAGGATATGACCGGCACCGCGGGCAAGGGTTGGGAGGATCTGTCCCAAGATGACCGCGATCTGTTTCTGCTGGCCGCCGTGGGCGGCCAGGAGGAATGGCGGTTGGTCATGACGCGGATCGGCCTTGACGGCCACGCCGCCGACAAGGTCGCCTCGGCCATCTGCCCGATGGCATGGCCGCCGCGATCCGCCGACGATCGCGATGGACGGGAACGGGCCGCGTTGCGGTTTCAAGGCAACCGCCCGCTTGGGCTGGCCTTCCGGGATGCACTGGCACGGCGGGACGCAAGTCTCGCCGTTGCCGCTTTTGGCCCGGCCGCCGCCGCCGCGATATCGACTCCCGACCCGGAGGCCGGCCTTGCCCCGCCTCCCCGGATGCCTCGGTTGTCGTCCCAGCGGCCCGGCTGGCTTCAGGCCATAATCGGCGCGCTCGGTCGCGAGGTCGGCAATATCCGCCAGGCGATCGCCATAGTACTGGCCGACCGGCTGCGACACCGCCTCGGACAGCGGCCGCCCCTCGGAGGCTCGTCGAAGACCGTCTTTGACATCGGCTCGGCCATCGATGACGGCGACGTCGGCGAAAACCTCAAGGTGTTGGAGGCGGCGCGGGAACGTTGGCTGGGAATGGGATCGGCGCTGAGGGATATGACCGTGGCCTCGGCGTTGCGCGGCTATCCGCCCGCCATCGCCTTCGTGCGTCTGGTCGCGCCGCACGTCCGGCCGGGTGACTGCCCGACCGATCCGCAGGCCTATCGGCGGTGGGAAGCCGAGTCCATCCGCCACCGGCGCATGATCAAGGCGTTGGAGCGTGACCGTTCCTCGCTATTCCGGCTGTATCGCCGTCTGCACCCGCCGATCGGTTGAACCATTGGACCAAATTTGAATTTGGCTGGCCCGACTTCACGGATACTATGGAACGGCTCGAGTGATAACACACTCGCGGCAAATCCGTTGGAATGTCCGAGAGGCTTGGCTCCGATGGCGCCGTCTGAAGCGCTTGACGTTTTAGTTGCGTTGGGAAGCTCTACGGTTCGGCAGGCGGTTACTTCCCTGCTCGAGGAAATGACTGTTGCCGACGTCACCGAGACGAAGACCTTCGACGAAGCCGCCGTCCAAGTGCGGAAAGCCGCCAAGCCGTTCAAGCTTATCCTGTGTGACCGGCTGGGTGAGCGCGGACACTTGGCGTTGCTGAAACTCGTCCGTTGGGACCAGTCGGTGCTGCCAACCACATTGCCGGTAATCTGCATCGACGGGAATTGGACCAGCGACGAGTTGATCGCCGCGCGCGATGCCGGTGCGACGACGATACTGACCCTGCCGATCACCCTGCACCTGCTTCAGACCACCATGTCCAAGGCGCTTTCCGATCATCAGGCCTTTGTTTCCACGCCGGGCTTTCGCGGCGTCGAACGGCGCGCCGCCCGCATTCATGGCTATCACGGACCGTTCCGCCGCGAGGTGGATAGTGCGTCCGATCCGTTGGAAAGGCGCGACGCCTCGCCCCCGCCGGCGGACCCGCGCTTTGAGTGGTCGATGGCGCTTGCCACCGGCGACGACGAAATCGACATCCAGCACCGCCGGATCTTCGAGATTCTCAACGAACTGAAAAACGTGACCGGCGGTGAAGACTGCGAACAGGGCGCCGTGCGGAACGCCCTGTCCGGACTGAAGGACTACGTTCGGGTCCATTTCGCTCACGAGGAGCGCGTCATGCGCACCTTCGATTATGACGATCGCGACGCACACCGGCGGGAACACGCCGATTTCGCCGCCAGGGTCGCGAAGCTGGATGCCGCCAATTTCACCAGCCGCAAAATGCGGCAAACGCTGCTGATGTTCATCCAGGATTGGCTGACCGGCCATATCGCCGGTACCGATAGAATCATGGTCGCCAAGATGCAGGGCGACTATGATGGGACGATGGGTGGCGACCGGTACGCGGCACAGACCGCGCTGGTGGTGGGTGAGGCCTACGCCACGGCGCAACTTATCCAGAGGATGTCGCTGCAGCTGGTGACCATCGACGACCGGGCCGCGCGGACGCTTTTGTTCCACGACATCTCCGGAGCGACCGACCGCCTCATCAACCTGATGGCCCTGGCCGACACCCGCATCCAGGTGCATGGTTGCAATCGTTTCCAGCTGCGCCGCCTGGGCGACATCAGATCGGCCATCACCAGTAACGCCGACAGCCTGGCGGAGGCCGCCGCTCGGGAAATGATCGACTACGGCACCGCCATCCTGGGCGGACAGCAGGGAATGCCACTTGGGGTTGGAGCCATTCTCAAGAATCGGCTGGCCCGCATCGACTCCCTGGTGCTGGTTGTCGGTATCAATGCCATGACCGACGAGTGCAAGACACTGGTGGCCAAGGCGGCCGAGACCGCGATTGCGGTCTTCGCGCTTGAAGGCCGGGCGGCGGTCGAACTCAACGAATTGAAAACGGCGTCGAAGCGCGCGTCGGGACGCGGCGTTTCGCAAGGAAGGGGAAACACATGACAGGCGACAATAACAAGGCGGCCGCCCTGGCCATCATCCGGGGAATCATCAGCGACGCCACCCAGGTTGCCAAGGTGGCACGGGAAATCGGCGGGGAGGCCGACAAGCCCGACGGGCCCGGCGTAAGCGCCGCCGAGTTGAAGGCCCAGCTCGCCCCGTCGGCAAGCCCAGTCGAAAAGATGCTACCGGAACCGGCTGAGAGCCAGAGCAAGGCCAGTACCCAGGCCGACGTGCTGGCGCTGCTCCGCCGCAATAAACAGAACGAATGAGCGCGGGGCGCGCCACCGATACGCAGCGGGCAAAAAGGCCGCCACTGCGAACGCAGACCCCGCCCGCGCCGGGGCGCGACCGTGATAGCGGTGCCCGCGTAATTCGGCCTTTATCCCCAGGAGACTACTTGCTGCGGACGCTGTAGCAGATGACGTCGACGCCTTCACCCCTGGTGTCGGACGCGGCCTTCCACTTGCGGGCCACCCGCTCGAAGGTGAACAGATCGCGCTGGGTCAAGGGGTTGGAATACAACTCCTCCAGCACCAGCACCTCGCCGACCACCCCGACCGGCATCAGCCGCGCCGACGGCGAAATGGAGTTGGCGATCAGTTCGTCCTTGTCGTCCCCTTCGGGGTCGATGCGCACCGCCGCCGTGCTCCAATTGATCGCCACATACGATTCGACGTCCATGGCCCGCAGCATGTTGATGTACAGACCACCGCACTTCAGCGCATTGGTTGGGTCGTCAAAGCCGGCCAGAATGGCATTCCCGCTGATGGTCATGGGAACACTGGAATCCTGACCGAAGAAGTTACGGTTATACTGGACCAGAAGATCCAGCAGCATCGCCTTTTCCGACTTGGTCTTCCGACAGACCTGATCGGAATACAGCGCCAGAATCGCCATGTCCCGGGTCTCGTAGCTGAAGAACTCGGCCTCTGGCGGCTCCTCCTCGACGGGTTCCTCGCCAAGCAGCGACGCCTGGGAGGCGACCTCACCGATCAGTTCCCCGGTTTCGGCCTCGAAATCCAGCGGCGGCGCCTCGGCGACAGCGGCCAGATCTTCGCCGACGAACTCTTCTTCGGCAATGACCTCTTCGCCAAAGACCTCGGCCTCGGCCTCGGCTTCGGCTTCGGCTTCGGCTTCGGCTTCGCCCTCCGGACCTTCGGCACCATCCGCGTCAGGCGCGGGCGATCCGCCGAAATCCCCCACAGCGTCGTTGTCCCAATCCTCGGCCTCGACCCCTTCCGCGATCGCGGCTTCGATTTCGTCGTCGGTCCACCCGGCTTGGGGCTGGCCGATGGGGGTGATCGGCTCTTCGTCGGCTGGGTCCAGATAACCGGCCCGAGCGGCAGCGGCCGACGAGGATCGATCGGACGCCGCCGGCGGCGGGCCGTCCAGGCCCAATTGCTCCCAATCCACCGCCACCGCGGGCTGCGGCCGGTTCATGGACTGGCGGATGATCGCCCCGGACATATTGGCGCCATCAAGGCGGGCACCGGCGGTCACCGCATCGGTCAGATCGGCACCGGTGAAATTGGCATTGCGGGCATCGACGCCGGCCAGATTGGCCCCGGCCAGGGTGGCGCCGGAGAAATTGGCACCGATCAGCTTGGCGCCGGCCAGATTGGCGCCGGTGAGATCGACACCGGACAGGTCCATCTTGCCCGCCAGATTGGCACCGGCCAAATTGGCCATGCGCATTGTGGCGCCCGAGACGTTGGCGCGCATCAGGCAGGCCCCGGCCAAATTGGCCCCCTGAAGGTTGGAACCGGAAAGATCGGCGTCTTCGAGATTGGCCCTGGGAAGGTTGCAGTCCTTGAGATTGGCCCCGGCGAGAACGGCCTTGCGCAGATTGGCCAGCGACAGCATCGACCCACTGAGGTCCATCCCCGCAAGGTTGGCCCCCCGCAAATTGGCGCTCGTCAGGTCTGGGCGCACGTCCGGCTCCTGCTTGCGCCAGGCATTCCAGCCCCCAGCCCCTTGGCCAAGATGTTGTAGGTGGTGTACGTTTCCCATCACAAGTAATCGCGCAGCCTCTGACATGCTTTAACCATACACGACTTACCTGGAATTTCAAAAGCTTATATCGACAACGGCGCGATACGGCGGCCCGATCGCGACCCCGGCAGCGGCGGCGGACCCGGCCGAACAGGATACTTGATCAACGGCGTCACTCGGATATATTTTTGGCATATGGAGCATGGCATGCCATGCTTTTAGTTGCAGAGGAACGAGACATGCTGGAGTCGCCGATCATCGGAAGCAAATTGGTGACCTATCTGGCCGTCCCACTGACCCTTACGGTTGGCCCCGCCGTCGGGGTGGCGATTGTCGCCGCCTGTGGCGCGGCCTGCCTCGGCGGATATCTGCTGCTCGACAAATCACTGGCCAAGCGCGCGCGAGAGCAGGGCTCCACCCTCGCCATCCCGCCGATCTGAAATCCGGCTTCGCGCCGCCCGGCAGCCGCCATCGGGGATCACGGCTTGGGAATTAGGGGCGGCACCGGATGATCGCCGTCGTTGCGAACCCCCTTCCGCCCCCGTCCTCCGGTGGCGCGGCTCCAGGTCTTGAGCGCCCCGAGATAATCCGCGCCCCCCAATTGATCCAACAAATCCGCCAGCGGCTTGGCACCGGCCGGGTCGTGCCCCCCCCCTTCGGCATCAACCGACGGCGTCGATGCCAGCGGATCACCCTCCAACTCGCGAATTCTCGCCTTCAGCGCCTCGACATCGACGGCGTGCTCCTTCAGCCGCTGGCGATATTCCCTCGACCGCTGCGCCGCCGACATGGCGGCTTCGCCCTTGGGGGGCCGGCCTCGACGTTTTGTTTCGTCACGAAAGTCGACCACCGCCGCTCACCCGATTCCGCCACCGTTCCCCCATTGAATTCTGTCGCGTCACGAAAGTCAAGCCACGGAAACAGCTAGTCTTTCCGCCACATCCACGACCTGATCCTGCGCGACAGCGCCGGTGGCACGCGCAGCCGGATCCGCGTCCCGGGGCCAAGAATCCGCTCCGTCGCCCATATGGCCAGAACCACTAGCAAAGACCCCGCCACCAGCAGCATGAAAAGGTGGACGAACAGGATGGCGGCGGCCAAAACCACAATCGCGGCAAGCCCGGCCTGGAACCATCCGCTCGAGCCGATGGCCAACCTCAGTCTATCGCCCAGCGCCCTCAATCCCACCGTCAACGCCCCTTCGATGTTGCTCCCCGATTCATGCGCGGCGGCCAAAGGCAAGTCAAACGGGAACGGGCACGATAGCTGACGGATCGACGAATCCGGCATTGACTCCACGGCGCCGTCGACTGATAATGAGAACGATTATCGATATCAGCGAGGATCGCCGCCATGACACGTTCTGCTCCCGGATCGGATTCAAGCCCCCCCCACTTTCGGCCCGCCGAAACCACGGCGGTTGGAATGGGCGGCGGTGTCGCCGGTATGATCGCTGCCGGCAAGGGGACATTCGCCCTTGCCGCGACAAAAGCCGGGATCTCCGCCGGGTTAGGCAAAGGACTGGTTGCCGGGTTGGGATTGGCGGCCATGGCGGCGTCACCGGTTGGCATCGGACTGACGGTCGGGGCCATGGCAAGCTTGCTTCACGCAGCTCATGCCTGCCGTGCGCGCTGAGGTCCGAATTGCCCGCACAAGAGTGTGACAATTGCCCCCCAACTATTGACTTTTAGAGGCATAAGTAGTCCATTTGCACCGAAGACTGGTCTACGCCGAACGACCGGTAGCGTGTGGGAATCTACGAATGGACTCGAACGAGCCGGTTCCGGAATGGACGGATGATCTGTCGGTTGGCGTGGAATGCCTCGACGAGGATCATCAGGCATTCTTTCGGTTGTCGGCACTGTTAACGGAAATCCTGTCCTCTCCTGAGGAGAACCAGGATCCTTTGATTGATACCGCGATCAATATTCTTGAAGAATATGTAGAGGCACACTTCATGCGCGAGGAATCCGCGATGAAGGCGGCCAATTACCCACTGTTGGCCGAGCACATGGCCGAACATGATGCGTTCGCCAATCGTGTGCGCGGCATCGTCCAGAGCTATCGAACCGACGGCGACAAAGCCTTGATCGCCAAGTTGGCCAGACTGGTTGCCAGATGGATTGAAAGTCACATTCGCGGCGTCGATACCCGATACTGTGGCATCCTGACCAACGACAACGTCGATGCGAGGCCGCTGGCCTTCCTGGCCGCGGACATGGATACCGAAGCCGATTTCTGACGTTTGATGCAGTTGCACTGAATCAAACTCCAAAGGCCAAGCGGCATCGGAGCCATTGGACGTGTGAAATTTTTTCGCGCGTGCATGCTGCGCCGAAAAGCCGATGCCCAATCGCCGGAGCGGGGGGCTTCGGCTACCGCGTCTTTCTCTTCTTGCTGGCCACCAACAAATTCCATAGATCCGCTTGCGACGTCGGCAAAGGCGGCGGTTCAGCCTCGGTCGCCGCGCCGTTGCCGGCGGAAACCACACCAAGTGAACCGGGATGCGCCGAAGCCGCCGGAGCCGGTGGTGGCGGGGCCGAAGCCGCCGGAGCCGATGGTGGCGGGGCCGAAGCCGCCGGAGCCGATGGTGGCGGGGCCGAAGCCGCCGGAGCCGATGGTGGCGGG
>CAIUSV010000012.1 GCA_903901915.1 uncultured Rhodospirillaceae bacterium
ACTCATCGGGATTTGGTTAGGAGCAAGGCGACGCGCGGCTTATGCCGCGGAAGCCAAGGGTTTCGGAGAAACCCGCCCGGCGCATGAGGGCGCCGCTGATCGGTTGCGATCAGCGGGATCTGGTATGAGTGCTACTTCCGGCGATGCCGCGCCAGATACAGCGGCGTGCGGCTTTTCGCCACCTTGTGGATGAAGTTGTAGCGCGCCACGTGGTAGCTGGGATCGAAGCCGTAGAAGTTCAGCTTCATGTGTTCCAACTCCTCGGCGCGATAGCTCTCCAGGGGCTTGGCGGCCTCGTCGGCGGCGCGGGCGAGGCGTTTGGCGATCAGGCGTTCGTCGAGGGCGGGATCGGCGGCCAGCGCCGCCGCCATTTCCTCGACCAGCCGGCGGAACTCGGGCACGTCGCGGCCGAAGCGGGAATCCACCAGCCCCAGTCGTTCGGCCTCGGCGGTTCCCATGGGCAGGCGGGCGGCGGTGACGTCGCGGGCCTTGTCCTCGCCGCAGCGGCGCGGCAGCAGATAGGTCCAGTACTCCGACCCGTAGAGGTTGCCCATGCCCTTATAGTGAGGATTGAGCACCACGCCCTCGCGGGCCAGCACCAGATCGGCGGCCAACGCCATGAAGACCCCGCCGGCGCCGGCATTGCCCTGCATGGCGGCGATCACCAGATGGCTGCCGCAGGTGATGATCTCGCGGCAGAGGTCGTTCATGGCGTTGATGTTGCGCCAGGATTCCTCGGCCGGACTTGGGGCCGCCTCGATGGTGCCGAGATGGATGCCGTTGCTCCAGAAATCGGGGCCGCCCATCAGGGCGATCACCCGGGTGGGGCGGGCGGCGGCGGTACGGAAGGCCTCGGTCAACCGGCGGCACTGGTCGGTACTCATGGCGCCGTTGACGAAGGGGAAGTGCAGAAAGCCGACGCCGTGGCGCTCGTCGTACCAGATGTCGTGATAGCCGGGCTGCTCCGGCAGGTGGGCCACGTCCACCACCATGGCGGCCGGCAGTTTCAGCCCGTGCGCCTCGTCGGCGCGCAGGTGGCCGATCCACACCGCGCCGTCGGTGGTGGCGCGCATGATCGCGCCGTTGTGGTGCCCGAGCAGGGTTCCGGGAGGACCGCCGAACCCGGGGGCGGGGTGGGCGTCGTGCAGGTAGACCGATCGGTCCAGGATGGAGTCGCGCACTCCCGGCGTACCGTCGGCGGAGCGGATCTTGCGCAGCACGGTGGCGGTGTCGTCGCGGCTCCAGTCGATGGCGCGGTCGGCCTGACGCATGGCCGGCTTCCAGGTGGACGAGGCTGGGCGGCGGGGCCGGCGGGTGTCGATGGCTTCCAGCACCGCCCCAAGCGCGGCGTCGGCGACCTCGTTGCGGTAAAGGCTGGATTTGCTGGCATCGCGCATGGCAAAGCCGCGGCTGGCCCAGACCGGGCCGCCATCCATCTCGGCCTCGGCCTGCAGCACGGTGACGCCCCAGGTCTCGGCGCCCTCCAGGATGGCCCAATCCAGTGCCGCCGGTCCGCGATCGCCCTCGGGGCCGGGATGCACCACCAGACAGATGTGGTCGCGCCACACCGCCTCGGGGATGGCGCGCTTGAGGAAGGGGGCGACGATCAGGTCGGGCCGGGCCAGCTCGACCGCCTGGAGGGTGACGGCATCGTTGACGTCGAATTCGACGGTGACGTCGTGGCCAAGCGTTTCCAGCTCGACCCACAGGCGCTGGGTCAGGCTGTTGAACGAATGGGCAAGCAGCAGGATGCGCATCAGCAGATTCTCGGCAATTGCTCGCCCGCCAGCCAATCGACGATGCGGTTGCCGCCCATGTTGGTCCGCATCTGGACGAAGTGGTGGGAATCTTCGCGGCAGGCGCCGATGCGGGCGGCGTCGCCACCCAGCGGATGGCCCCGCATCACCGCCAGCAGCACATCCGCGTCGGCAGCGGCGCAGATGCAGATCAGCTTGCCCTCATTGGCGACGTAAAGCGGGTCGAGGCCCAGCAATTCGCAGGCGCCCATGACCTCGGCCTTGACCGGTACCGCCGCCTCGTCGATCAGCATGCCGACACCGGATTGGCTGGCGATCTCGTTCAGGGTCGCCGCCAGACCGCCCCGGGTGGGGTCGCGCAGCACCCTGATGCCGGGCACGGCGGCGACCATGGCCGCGACCATGGTGTGCAAGGCCGCCGAGTCCGACAGAATGGCGGTCTCGAAGCCCAGGGATTCCCGCTGGCTCATCACCGCGACGCCGTGGTCGCCCATGGTGCCGGAGATCAAGATGGCGTCGCCGGGCCGTGCCTTATCGCCGGAAATCGCCACGCCGGGCGGCACCACGCCGATGCCGGCGGTGGTGATGAACAGGCCGTCACCCTTGCCTTTTTCCACCACCTTGGTGTCGCCGGTGACCACCGGCACGCCGGCGTCCTTGCTGGCCTTGGCCATGGACAGGACGATGCGCTGGAGGTCGGCCAGAAGAAAGCCTTCCTCGATGATGAAGCCGGCCGACAGCGACAGCGGCACCGCCCCGGCCATGGCGACATCGTTGACGGTGCCGTGGACGGCAAGGCTGCCGATGTCGCCGCCGGGAAAGAACAGCGGGCTGATGACATAGCCGTCGGTGGTCATAACCATCCGTCCGCCCGTCAACAGTTCCGGGGGAACGTCGAAGGTGGCCTGATCGTTGCGTTGGTTCAGTGCGTCGTTGTCGAAGGCGGTGATGAACATCTCCTCGACCAGTTGGGCCATGGCGCGGCCACCGCCGCCATGGCTGAGATCGACGCGGCCCGAGGCGATGTCCAGCGGGCGGGGATGGGCGCGGCGGGGCAGGGTCATTCAGAGTTCTCCAGATCCCGGAACCGTCCGTAGGTCCAGTGGGCGGCACAGGCGCCTTCGGCCGAGACCATGCACGATCCCATGGGGTTTTCCGGGGTGCAGACGGTGCCGAACAGTTTGCAGTCGGTGGGCTTTTTCACGCCGCGCAGGATGGCGCCGCACTCGCAAGCCTTGTTGTCGGGCGGCGAGTCCTGGGGGACCTCCCAGCGGCGTTCGGCGTCCCAGGCGGCATAGGCCTCCTTGAGGCGCAGCGCCGAATAGGGCACCAGGCCAAGGCCGCGCCACTCGAAGGCGCGGCGCAGCTCGAACATCTCGGCCACCAGCGCCTTGGCCTTTTCGTTGCCGTCGCGGGTGACGGCGCGGGAAAACTCGTTCTCGACCTCGAAGCGCCCCTGGTTGATCTGGCGCACCAGCATGCGCACCGCCTGCATGACGTCCAGCGGCTCGAAGCCGGCGATCACCACCGGGCGCTGGTATTCCTCGGCGAAGTATTCGTAGGGGCGCGAGCCGATTACGGTGGAGACGTGGGCAGGCCCGATGAAGGCGTCCAGCGTGACCGTCCCCAACTCGCGCACCTCGGGCGAATCGAGGATCTGGGCGATGGCCGACGGCGTCAGCACATGGTTGCAGAACACGCTGAAATTGCCCAGCCCCATGGCCTGGGCCTGCTTGATCGCCACGGCGGTGGGCGGCGTGGTGGTCTCGAAGCCGATGGCGAAGAACACCACCTGACGCGCGGGCAGGCTTTGCGCCAGCTTCAGCGCGTCGAGGGTGGAATAGACCATGCGGACGTCGCAGCCCTCGGCCTTGGCCTTCAGCAGCGACAGCCGTTGCGATCCCGGCACGCGGAGCATGTCGCCATAGGTGCACAGCGTCACCCCCGGCTGCCGCGCCAGCCAGATGGCGGCGTCGATGCGGCCGATGGGCAGGACGCAGACCGGACAGCCGGGGCCGTGGATCATCCGCACATTGGCCGGCAGCAGGTCTTCCAGGCCATAGCGGCTGATGGCGTGGGTATGGCCGCCGCAGAATTCCATGATGTGATAGGCGCGCGCCGGATCGGCCTCGGCGGCGATGGCCTTGGCGATGCCCTGGGCCACGGCGCCGTCGCGGAACTCGTCGATGTATTTCACGCCTTCGGCTCCGGAATGTATGTCACTCGGCCGGCTCCGGCGCGAACTGCCCCATTTCCTCGAACAGCGCCAGGGTCCTGGCCGCCTCGTCGGGGTCGATGCGCGACAGGGCATAGCCGACATGGACGATGACGTAATCGCCCACCGCCACATCAGACACCAATGCCAGCGACACCGTCTTGGCGACGCCGCCGAGATTGACCTTGGCGGACTCGTCGGGTAACAGCTCGGTGACCAGGGCGGGAAGGGCAAGGCACATCTTCAGTCGTCCTCCGTGGTGGCGGCGATCCACGCCTGCCCCAGACTCAAACCGGCATCGCCGGGCGAAACCTTTGCCGCGGTCAGAGGCGTCAAGCGCAGCTCGCCCAGCCGCGCCACCAGACCACCGGCCAGCACCCGGTTGAGGAAGCAGCCGCCGCCCAGCGCCACCGTCCGGATGCCGGTGGCCTCGGCGGCCTCGGCGGCCCAGCGGGCCAGCGCCTCGATCAGGGTGCCGTGGAACAGATTGGCACCCAGGGCGGCATCGCCGCAAGAGTCCAGACGCGCCAGCAGCGGCAGCAGGTCAAGCACGCCCTCGTCGAGGGTGAAGCCACCCTCCATGGCGCGCGGCCGGTCGGCCAGCGCTTCCAGCGCCATGGGCGCCTGGCCCTCGAATTCGGCGACAAGGTGAATTCCCAGCAGACCACAGGCGGCGTCGAACAGCCGGCCGGCGCTGGAGGTCTCGGGGCAGTTCAGCCCCTTGTCCAGCACCTGGGCCAGCCGCGCGGCGGCGGGAATGGGGTTGAAGCGTGCCGCGATCTCGTCTCCCCGCCCCATGCGATGCAGGGCGGCGGCGGCCATGCGCCACGGCTCGCGCGCCGCCCGGTCGCCGCCCGGCTGGGGCAAAAGGGCGAGGTGGCCGAGGCGGCGATAGCGGGGGCCGTCGCAGGCCAGCAGCTCGCCGCCCCACGATTGGTTGCCCGGTCCCAGTCCGAACCCGTCCAGCGCCAGCCCGATCACCGCGCCGTCATGGCCGTGTTCGGCGGCGATGGCGGCGGCGTGGGCGTGGTGGTGCTGCACCGCGACCTGGGGCAGATCAAGCGCCAGGGCGTAGCGGGTCGAGGCGAAATCAGGATGAAGGTCGTGGGCGACCCGCACCGGTTTCACCCCCAACTCGGCCACCAGCGCCTCGACCGAGGTCTCGAACGCCGCGACCGCCTCGGAGGTGCCGAGATCGCCGTGAACCGCCGAGACGTACGCCCGGGCGCCGCTCGTCACGCAGATGGTGTTCTTCAGGAATGGCCCCACCGCCAGCACCGGCGGCACCGCGCGGGGCAGGGCGATGGTGGCGGCGATGGCGGTCATGCCGTGCCCAGGCTTGCCTTCGCCGCCGCCAGCTTGGCCTCCAGCGCCGTGATCCGTTCGGCCACCGCCCGGCGGCGGCCCTCGGTGATCCAGGCCAGCCACTGGTCGAAGCCCTCGCCGGTGCGGGCCGACAGTTGCAGCACCACGATGTCGGGATTGACCCGCCGGGCAAAGTCGATGCAGCGCGCCACGTCGAAATCGGTGTGGGGCAGCAGGTCGATCTTGTTGAGGATCATCAGCCCGGCGGCGGCGAACATGTCGGGGTATTTGAGCGGCTTGTCCTCGCCTTCGGTGACCGACAGGATCGCCACCTTGTAGGCTTCGCCCAGGTCGAAGGCGGCGGGGCAGACCAGATTGCCGACATTCTCGATGAACAGAACCGAGTCGTCGGCGGGGGCAAGGCGGGCGATGGCGCTTTCCACCATGTGGGCGTCGAGATGACAGCCCTTGCCGGTGTTGACCTGCAACGCCGGGATACCGGTGGCGCGGATGCGGTCGGCGTCGAAGCTGGTCTGCTGGTCGCCCTCGATCACCGCCACCGGGACCTTGGCCTTCAGCGCCTCGGCCGTGCGGCACAGCAGGGTGGTCTTGCCCGAACCGGGACTGGAGACCAGATTCAGCGCCAGCACCCCATGCTCGGCGGCCCAGGCGCGGTTGCGGCCGGCGAAGTCGTTGTTGTGGCCGAGGATGTCGCGTTCGATCTGGACGATGCGGCTTTGACTCAGGCCGGGGACGTGGACCCCGGCGATACCCCGGCCATAGTGGATATGGCGGTCGTCGTCGTGGTGGTGATCGGGGCCATGGTCATGTCCGTGATCGTGATCATGGGGGTGGGCGTGGTCGTGATCATGGGAATGGGCGTGGCCTTCCACCTTGGCGTCGCCGCAGCCGCAGACGGTGCACATCACTCGACCTCCACTTCCTTGATCCGCATCTCGGTCCCCGCCGTCACCGTCACCTGATAGCCGCCGCATCGTGGGCAGGGATCGGTGCGCGTGGCGATCTCGACGCTGGCGCTACAGTCCATGCACCACGCGGTTCCGGGAACCCGGATGATTTCCAGCCGGGCATCCTTGGTGAGGGGATTGCCGGCGGCGACGGCGCCGAAGCAGAATTCCATGGAATCCGGTACCACCGTGGACAGCTCGCCGATTTCCAGCCAGACGGTCTTGATCCGGCTGAAGCCGTGGGTCGCCGCCTGCTCTTCCAGGATGCGGACCACCCCCTCGGTCAGCGACATCTCATGCATACTCGACCACCTCGACGGAGCAGGCGACGCAGGGGTCCAGCGCCGCGGCCAGCAGGCGGGCGCGCCACGCCAGGTCCGGCCCGGCGGCAACCCCCACCAATCCCCGGCGCAACGGCCCATCGGGGTGAAAGTTCCATTCGGTCGGCGCCAGGATCTGGTAGCGGCGCACCACGCCCTCCTCAAGTTCGACGCGATGGACCAACAGGCCTCGGGCGGCATCGATCAGGCCGAAGCCGATGCCGCTGCCCGCGATCGCGCCCGGGGCGCCAGCGTCGTCGGACAAATCTAGCACCAGTTCCTCCAGTTCGCGCAACGCCTCGGCGATCTCGACCAGCCGGGCGGCGAAGCGGGCGATCAGGCCGTGGCCGTGCTCGACCAGCAATTCGGCGATCAGCGGCACATCGGCCTGACGGGCCAGGCTGCCGGTTTCCAGCGGCATGCCGGCGGTATCGGGGCGGGTGACGTAGCTGCCATCACGATCGCCGGCCAGCCGCCACGTCAGGTCGGGCGGCCCGGCCTCGGGCATCAGCGGCACCGGGCTGCGGCCGAATCCCGCCAGACCACCGTCGAGAATCCGCCGCAGCAATCGTGCCGCGATAGTCTCGCCGCGCCGGACCCAGGCGTGAAACAGCACCGGTTCCCGCAACCAGGTTTCCGGCGAGCCGGCGAATATCCGCGCGGCCACATCCTCGACCTGGCGCATCAACTCGATCAGCGTGCCGGGGTTGATCGCCAGCCGGCCGCCCCCCGCCTTCGCCCAGTCGCCGTCGGGGTAGAGGCCCCGCTTGGCGGCGGCGAGCATGGGGCGCAGGGGCTTGGCGGCGGCCAGCTCGGGCGGCTCGTCGAGCAATTCGGGCCAGTCGCGCAGAATGCCCAGGGCGTGCTCGCCCACGGTTTCCAGCTGCAGCAGGAAACGCCGCGCCATGCGCTGCGCCGGGCTGGGGACCACACCGGCGGCGGCCTCGATCGCGGCGGCGGCGGCCAGCCCCTGGGCGGTGCCGCACAGGGCGTAGACGGTGGGCAAGATGGTGGCCACCTGATCGGCGGTGCGCCCGGCCAGCAGGCGTGACGCCTGCGTCAGCCGGGTCGAGCGGATCTGGACCGAAGCCACCGCGCCGGCAGAGACATTGAGGGTGACGGCGATGCCGGTGTCGAGGGGGGGCATGCCCGTCAGGCTTGCCCGCTGGCCAGAACCTCGGAGAGGTAGGCCAATGCCTCGGCCGCCGCCTCGGGGGCGACCTTCTCGGCGGCGAAGTTGCCGCCGGCGCCGAGGATGAGGTAGTCCCCCACCGCCACCGGCTCGTCCAGCAGCATCAGGCTGGTGGTGCGGGTCTCGCCGAACGCCTCGACGGTGGCGGTACCGCCGTCGATGGCGACGATGCGCGACGGAACCGCCATGCACATGCTAGGCCGCCAAGGGGCTTACGATGACGCCGATGCTGGTCAGTTCGGCGACCAGGGCGTCGACCACCGCCGACAGTCGGGCGGCGATCTCGGGCGACAATTCCATGGCGGTGTCGAAGGATTTCGGCTCGACCCCGATCAGCACGATGTTTTTCGGCATCAGGCCGTGGAAGTTCAGCGTCGCCAGCATGTCGCAGACGCCGACCTGATGCGGCGAGATCTTGGTCTTGAAGAAGGCGGGGATCTGATCGCCCGACAGCCGGGTGATGGTGCCCGGCTCCTGCTTGGAGCGCATGGCGTCGGCGATCAGCAGATGATCGGCCCCCGAGACCTGATCCAGGCAATCCATCCCCGAGGTGCCGCCGTCGATGACGTCGACCTCGGGCGGCAGCCGATAGCGGGCGACGAGCTGGTTGACGGCGTGGACACCCACGCCCTCGTCGGTGAGCAGGATGTTGCCGACGCCAAGGATGACCACGCGCATGGGATGTCCGTCTCTGTTAAGACAAACTCCCTCTCCCGGGTGGGAGAGGGAGTGCAGCACGGAAAGGCTACTACAGAGCCTTGACCTGAACCACTTCCTTGTTGTCCTCGACCACATGGACGGCACAGGCCAGGCAGGGGTCGAAGGAGTGGATGGTCCGCAGGACTTCAAGCGGCTGCTCGGGGTCGGCGATGGGGTTGTCCATCAGCGAAGCCTCGTAGGGGCCGATCTCGTCGGTCTCGTCGCGCGGGCCGGCGTTCCAGGTGCTGGGAACCACGCACTGGTAGTTGGCGATCTTGCCGTCCCTGATGACCGTCCAGTGGGACAGCAGGCCGCGCGGGGCCTCGTGGAAGCCGAAACCCATGATCTCGCCCTTGGGGAATACCGGCTTGTTGAAGGTGGCGACGTCGCCCTTGCCGATATTGCCGATCAGCGCCTGCCAGTTCTGCTGCAACACGTCGTGCATCACGCCGCAGCGCACCGCACGGGCGGCGTGACGACCGATGGTGGAGTGCAGCGCCGCCAGCGGGATCTTCGATCCCAGCAGGCTGGACGCGGTGTCCAGCACCTTGTTGGCGTAGGTGATGGTCGGCTGGTGGCCGGCGGCGACACCGCACAGCACGTTGGCCAACGGGCCGACCTGGGCACGCTTGCCGTAGAAGGTCGGCGCCTTCAGCCAGGAATATTTGCCGTCATCCTGGAAGTCGGTGTAGTTGGGGGTGGTCTCGCCCTTATAGGGATGCAGCGGACCCGGCTTGGAATAGTTGTACCACGAGTGCTTGACGCTTTCTTCGACGCCGTCGCGCAGGAAGGCGTCGCCGAAGGCGGTGATCGGCTTGTACTTGCCCACGTCCCCGCCGGGGATGTAGCCGCCGGGGGTCAGGAACTGGGTGCCCTTGCTGTCCATGGGGAAGTCGGGCGCCGACAGGTAGTTGGTGACACCGGCGCCATACTTGGTCCAATCGGCGTAGAAGGCGCCGACGGCGGCGATGTCCACCAGATAGACCTTGCGGATGAACTCGCCCAGGGCGTCCATATGCTCCTTCACCGCCAGCAACCGCTCGATCGTCAGCACCGACTGGCTGTCGGTGGCGATGGGGTTGGAGACGCCGCCGACCGCCACGTTCTGGATGTGCGGGCTTTTCGAGCCCAGCAAGGTGACGATCTTGTTGGCGTGACGCTGGGCGTCCAGCGCCTGGAGATAGTGGGCCACCGCCAGCAGGTTGACCTCGGGCGACAGCTTCATGGCCGGATGGCCCCAGTAGCCGTTGGTGAACGGCCCCAGCTGCCCGCTGCCGACGAAGCTCTTCAGCTTCTCCAGCGTCTGGGTCATGACGTGCTTGTTGTTGAGCGGCCAGTCCGACAGGCTTTCCGCCAACTGCGCGGTCTTGAGCGGATCGGCCTTCAGCGCCGAGACCACGTCCACCCAGTCCAGCGCCGCCAGATGATAGAAGTGGACGATGTGGTCATGGATGGCGTGGGCCGAGATGATCATGTTCCGGATGAACTGGGCGTTCACCGGGATCTCCAGGTTCAGCGCGTTTTCCACGGCACGGACCGAGGTGATGGCATGCACGGTGGTGCAGACGCCGCAGATGCGCTGGGTGATGGCCCAGGCGTCGCGCGGGTCGCGGCCGAGCAGGATCAGCTCGACGCCGCGCCACATCTGGCCCGACGACCAAGCCTTGGTGACCTTGCCCCCGTCGACCTCGACGTCGATGCGCAGATGGCCTTCAATCCGGGTGATGGGATCGATGGTGATTCTCTTGGACACTGCTCAAGTCTCCTTACTCGGCGGCCGTCGAGGTCGAGTGGCCGGGAAGAATGGGGAATTTCCGGACGAATACGATGTAGGCAAGCACTTCGACGGCGATCACGCCGATGGTGACCAGGATTTCCGGCGCGCTGGGGAAGTAGTGCCAGCCCGGACCGGTGTCGTAGGCCACCAGGAAGGCGTCGATGCGGTACAGCACCGCGCCGGTCAGCATGCTCATGGCCGCCGCCAGCAGCTTGGACAACCGGGCGCGGTTGGCCGGGTTGGACAGCACCACCACCGGATAGACCAGCGCCGCCATCTCGATGACGAACATCAGGCTCTTGATACCGGAGGTGAACACCTTGAACACCGCGCCGCGTACGATCAGGTCGCCGAAGCGGATGATCAGGAAGGCCGCCAGCACGCCCATGATGATCTTGCCCAGCTTGGACAACAGCGGCAGTTCGTCGGCGATGTCGCGCTTGAACCCGACCGCCGCCACCGCCGCTTCGACGATGACGATGGCATAGCCCATGCAGACCGCCGACAGCAGGAACAGCAGCGGCAGCAGCGGCGTCTGCCACAGCGGATGGATCTGGTAGCCGTAGACCACCAGCATCGATCCCAGCGAGGATTGGTGCATGGTCGGCAACAGCACACCCAGGCCGATGAATACGAACATCACCTTGTTGAGCGCCTTCCTGACCCCGGTCATGCCCAGGTGTTCGAGGAAGGTGGGCGAGAACTCGACCCACAGCACCAGGACGTAAAGGCTGATACAGGCGGCGACCTCGAACATGACCGAGCCGGTCTGGGCGTAGCTGGGCGACAGGATGTGCCAGAAGTTCCAGTAACGGCCGAGGTCGATCAGCACCGACAGGCCGCCCAGGGAATAGCCGAACACCGAGGCGGTCAGCGCCGGGCGAACCAGATGATGGTATTCGCCCTTGTTGAGGATATAGACCACCAGGGCCATGGCGTAGCCGCCGCAGGCGAAGCCGGTGGCGATGACCACATCCCAGACCACCCAGATGCCCCAGGGATAGCCGTTGTTGATGTTGGTGACCGCGCCCAGGCCGTAGGTGAAGCGCTGGGCGAGGAAGAACAGGGCGATGCCGATCAGCGCCGCCAGGGCGATGGTGACCGGGGAAACCAGGCTGCCGCCGAGGGCGGTGGCCCTGGGCTTCGGCTTGCGATTCCGGTTGGCGACCTCGCTGGGGATGGGGTGATTAACCATGGGAGTGTCCCCCGTGCTGGTCGTCATCGTCATGATGATCCTTGGAACCGCGCCACGCCGCCGCCACCAGTCCGGCCAATGCCACCCCCGGCAGCATCAGGCCGCCATAAAGGGTGTGCTGCATGGTCTCGGAGGTCGCGGCGTAGGAGCGTTCGGGCAGGCCGACCGGCAGGGCCAGCTTGTCGAACGGAACGCCGGACAGGTAGCGCACCTGGGTGCCGCCGACTTCCTTCTGGCCGTAGACCTGATCCACGTACTCGGCCGCGGCCTTTTCGTGGGTGTCGCCGGAATCCGGGGTGCGGCGGGGGAACAGGGCGGGTTGGCCGGGGGTCATCGCCTTGCGGCGATCGATCTCGGCCGACAGCGCGGTGTAGGTGCCGAAGATGGTGGCGCCGGTCGGGCACTGGCCGGCACAGGCCGGGATCTTGCCCTCGGCCAGACGGTGCTTGCACAGCTGGCACTTGGCGATCTGCGGCGTCGGCGTGTCGTACTGGAACTGCGGCACCCCGAACGGGCAGGCGGCGACGCAGTAGCGGCAGCCGATGCAGGCGTCCTTGTTATAGCCGACGATGCCGGTGTTGGGGTCCTTGGTCATGGCCGAGACCGGGCAGGCCGAGACGCACGAGGGATCGCCGCAGTGCAGGCACGAACGCTTGATATGGGCAAAGCCGTTCTCGGCCTTGTCCTTATTCTCCATGGTGCCGTTCTGGTAGATCTTGATGACGTTGTAGGTGTAGCCGGACAGTTCCAGCGGCGTATCCCACAGCTTTTCGCCGACGTTGTTCTCGGGCGGCAGGTTGTTGGCGTCCTTGCAGCCCGACATGCAGGCCTTGCAGCCGATGCACAGCGTCGCGTCGTAGAGCAGTCCGAGGGCGTTCTCGGGGATCGGGTGGTTGTCCCGGGCCTCGGCGGGCGCCGGGGCAAGGGTGGCGCAGGCGGCGACCGCCGCCGTACCACCCACGCCCGAGCGCAGAAAGTTGCGTCTGGTGATGGTCATGACGGGCTACCCCTGCTTGCCGGAACCCTGGTTGTCCTCGGACTTGCCGAGATTGCCGACCAGCTTGGAGCCGGCGCCGATGGCCAGTCCGCCCACCGCCGCGACGGTGGCGATGGCCCCCAGCGTGGCGCCGGTGCCCTGCTCTTCGACCACGCGGGCGTAGCCTACGGGCGGGCGCTGGTTCTGCAACTCGGCCAGGGCATGGATCGGCTTTTCAAAGCCGATATGCTTTTCGGTGCAGCCGATGCAGGGATGGCCGGTGCCCACCGGCCACGAGCCGCTGCCGACGTCGTTGAACAGGATCGCCGGGCAGTTGGCGTAGGTCTCGGGACCCTTGCAGCCCAGCTTGTACAGGCAATAGCCCTTGCGATGTCCCTCGTCGCCGAATTCCAGGGCGAAGCGGCCGGCGTCGAAATGGGCGCGGCGTTCGCAGTTCTCGTGGATCAGGCGGGAATAGGCGAACTTGGGGCGGCCCTTGTCGTCGACCGCCGGCAGGGCGCCGAAGGTCAGGAAGTGGACCACGGTGGACAGGAAATTGTAGGGGTTCGGCGGGCAGCCGGGAATGGTGACCACCGGCTTGGGCGCCAGGATCTCGGGCACGCCGGTCGATCCGGTCGGGTTGGGCGGGGTCGAGGGCATGCCGCCCCACGACGCGCACGAGCCGATGGCGATGACGGCGGCGGCGCCCTCGGCGCATTCCTTGACCAGCTGCAGGGCGGTCTTGCCGCCGATCTTGCAGAAGATGCCGTCGTTCTTGACCGGGATGGCGCCTTCGACGACCAGGACGTATTTGCCCCAGTTCTTCTTCATGGCGGCTTCCCGCGCCGCCTCGACCTGATGGCCGGCGGCGGCGAACAGGGTCTCGTGGTAGTCCAGCGAGATGATCTCAAGGATCAGCTTCTCGATGGTGGGATGCTCGGCGCGGAGCATGGACTCGGTACAGCCGGTACACTCCTGGAAGTGCAGCCAGATGACGCTGGGGCGTTCCTTGGCGGTGATCGCCTTGGCGATCTCGGCCTCGGCGCCCTTGGGCAGGCCCATGGTCGCGGCCATGGCGGCGCAGAACTTGAGGAAGTCGCGGCGTTCGAGGTTGAACCGGTTGGCGATCTCGCGGGAAATCTCGGTGTCGTACATTGTCCCCCACCTTGTCTGGCGCGTCGGGCCGTAGAACCGTCGGGGGAACCAAAGGAAGGTGCACTGGATGCCGAGCGCGGGGGATGTTTCCCCCGGCCGCTCCCCCTCCCTGGTGTCGCCCCGAAATTCTTGTTCTCGGTTGTGCAGCGCCATCACCGCAAATGGCGTGCCAACTCCATCGGGTGGGACGGGCCGGGTGGGGAAAGGCCCTGATCCTCGTATGGGCAATGCCCTGGCGGGTGTTGCTTGAATGCTTCCAGTCAGCGTTGCCGCAAAACACTGCAAAGTATGTTTGCAGCTATGGAAGAATTCATCTCACCCCGCCAGCGCCGCCTCGATCCTGTCGATCGCCGTGGCCGCCGCGCCGGCGTCGGGGCCGCCGGCCTGGGCCATGTCGGGGCGGCCACCGCCGCCCTTGCCGCCCAGCGCCTCCGAACCGACCCGCACCAGATCGACGGCGCTGAAGCGCGCCGTAAGATCGTCGGTCACCGCCACCACCAGGCTGGCCTTGCCGTCGGCGGTGGCGGCCAGGGCGACGACGCCCGAGCCGATCTGCTTCTTGATCTCGTCGGCCATGCCCTTCAAGTCCTTGGCCGGCACGCCGTCGAGCACCCGTCCGGCGAAGGTGATGCCGGCGACGGTCTTGGTCCCGGCGCCCTGGCCGCCGCCGGTGGCAAGTTGCTTTCTGGTGTCGGCCAGTTCGCGTTCCAGCCGGCGGCGGTCGTCCAGCAGCTGCGCGATGCGGGCGGGCAGGTCGGCGGCGCCGATCTTCAGCGAATCGGCGGCGCGGGCCAGCAATTCCTCCTGTCCTTGCGCCCAGGCGAGGAAGGCCGGGCCGCACACCGCCTCGATACGGCGCACGCCCGAGGCCACCGCGCTTTCGGTCACCACCTTGAAGCCGCCGATGTCGCCGGTGCGGCGGGCGTGGGTGCCGCCGCACAGTTCGGTGGAGAACGTCGCCATGGAGACGACGCGGACCTCGTCGCCGTACTTTTCGCCGAACAGCGCCATGGCGCCGGCCTTGATGGCGTCGTCGGGGGTCATCACCTTGGTGGCGATTTCGGCGTTGGCGCGGATGTGGGCGTTGACCTCGGCCTCGACGGTGCGGATCTCGCCCGGCGTCAGCGCCCGGTTCTGGGCGAAGTCGAAACGCAGCCGGTCCGGCCCCACCTGGCTGCCTTTCTGGGTGACGTGATCGCCCAGCGCGTTGCGCAGCGCCGAATGCAGCAGATGGGTGGCCGAGTGGTGGCCGCGGGTGGCATCGCGCCGGTCGATGTCGATGGCGAAATGGGCATCTTCGCCCACCGTCACCGGCCCGCCCTCGACGGTGCCGAAGTGGACGATCAGATCGCCCAGCTTCTTTTGCGTATCGGTAACCGCGATCACCGCCTTGCCGCCGGCGACGGTGATGCGTCCGCAATCGCCGACCTGACCGCCGGATTCGCCGTAGAACGGGGTCTGGTTGGCGATGATGGCGATGTGGTGGCCGGGATGGGCGGCTTCCACCGACTTGCCGTTTTCGACCAGGGCGACGATCTTGCCCTCGGCCTGCTCGGCGTCGTAGCCGAGGAATTCGCTGGCGCCGATCCGTTCCCGCAGCTCGAACCACAGGGTTTCGGTGGCGGCCTCGCCCGATCCGGACCATGCCTTGCGCGCCTCGGCGCGCTGACGCTCCATGGCGGTGGCGAAGCCGTCGGTATCGACACCGATGCCCTTGGCCTTCAGCGCGTCCTGGGTGAGGTCCAGCGGGAAGCCGTAGGTGTCGTAGAGCTTGAAGGCGACCTCGCCCGCCAGTTTGCCGCCGCCGCCCAACCGGGCGGTCTCCTCCTCCAGCAGCTTCAGCCCCTTGTCGAGGGTGACCTTGAAGCGGGTCTCCTCCAGCTTCAGGGTCTCGGTGATCAGGGCGTTGGCGCGGATCAGCTCGGGATAGGCCTCGCCCATCTGGCGCGCCAGGGCGGGCATCAGTTTCCACAGCAGCGGTTCGGTGCAGCCCATCAGATGGGCGTGGCGCATGGCGCGCCTCATGATGCGGCGCAGCACATAGCCGCGCCCCTCGTTGGAGGGCAGCACCCCGTCGGCGATCAGGAACGCCGACGAGCGCAGGTGGTCGGCCACCACCCGGTGCGACACCCGGTGGGGGCCGTCGGGATCGGTGCCCGAGGCTTCGGCCGAGGCGGTGATCAGCGAGCGCAGCAGATCGACGTCGTAATTGTCGTGCTTGCCCTGCAACAGGGCGGCGAGGCGTTCCAGTCCCATGCCGGTGTCGATGCTGGGCTTGGGCAACGGCACCCGGGTGGACTTGTCCACCTGCTCGAACTGCATGAACACCAGGTTCCAGATCTCGATGAAACGGTCGCCGTCCTGGTCGGCGCTGCCGGGTGGGCCGCCGGGGATCTTGTCGCCGTGGTCGTAGAAGATCTCCGAGCAGGGACCGCACGGGCCGGTATCGCCCATCGCCCAGAAATTGTCCGAGGTCGGGATGCGGATGATGCGCGAGTCCGGCAGGCCGGCGATCTTCTTCCACGCCGCCGCCGCCTGATCGTCATCGTGATAGACGGTGACCAGCAGGCGGTTCTTGTCGATGCCGAATTCCCGGGTGATCAGGGTCCAGGCCAGTTCGATGGCCAGATCCTTGAAGTAGTCGCCGAACGAGAAGTTGCCCAGCATCTCGAAGAAGGTGTGATGCCGCGCGGTATAGCCGACATTGTCGAGGTCGTTGTGCTTGCCGCCGGCACGGACGCATTTCTGCGAGGTGGTGGCGCGGACATAGTCGCGCTTCTCGACGCCGGTGAAGACGTTCTTGAACTGCACCATGCCGGCATTGGTGAACATCAGGGTGGGATCGTTGCGCGGCACCAGCGGGCTGGACGGCACGACGGCATGGCCGTTCTTCTCGAAGAAGTCCAGGAAGGTGCTGCGGATGTCGTTGGCTGTCTGCATTGGGGAGACCCTGACGCGAACGGATGTTGACCGGAAGAAGGGCTCGGTTTTAACCCGTGGCGCGGCGGGCTGTCCAGCGGTGGGGCGGTATGCTATCATCGCGGGATGCGATGCGCCTTGCTTCTCGTAACCGGCTTTTTGCTTGCCGCCACGTCCGTTCGGGCGGCGGGACCGTTGCGGTGTCCCGAGGACGCCGACGGCGGCGCCTGCGTCTGGGGCCGGGTCGAGGGCTTCGACGGCGGCGCGGTGCAGGTCCGCGGCCTGCACATCGTCCTTGCCGGGCTGACGGTACCGGGACGCAAGGATCTGTGCGCCAGCCGCGCCGCGAAGGAGGAGTTCGACTGCGCCCGTCCGACGCGCAAGCGCATGGCCGAACTGGTGAGCAAGGGGGTGGCCTGCGACGTCGTCGATGTCGGTTCGGGTCAATTATGGGGTCGCTGCCGGGTGGCCGACGGCGACCTGGGGCGGCTGCTGGTTCAGGCCGGGGTGGCCCGCGCCGCCAAGGACGGTCCCTATGGCGACTCGCAGAAGCAGGCGGTGGCGGCCAAGCGTGGGCTGTGGGCCGCCGACATGGTGCTGCCCAGGGACTGGGAAACCGCCCGGCGCAAGGCCGAGGACGAGGACTGACCTATTCCGCCTTGGCGGTTTTCTTATGCTTTTTCGTCGCCTTGGCGCCGTCGCCCTTGGCCGCGTCGGTACAGGCGGTGAAGTCCTCGGGCCGTCCCACCGTCTCGCCGGCCAGGGCGGCCAGTTCGTGCGGGCCGCTGCGCAGCGCCCGGTCGAACAGCGGCGCGTGGGCCTCGCAGTAATCGGCCACCTCGTGGACGCGGATCGATTCCCGGTTGGTGACGACGGTGTTGTGGCGGTCGAAACCAGCGGCGCCCTTGCCGGTGCGGGTGAAATAGGCCCGCATCACCTTGGCGTTGTCGGTCATGGTGGCGCCGTGGCGCTGGACATAGGCAGCCCATTTGCCGGGCATGGACGGGTCGTCGCCGCGGCAGTTGAGCGCCGCCACCTGCAACTCGTAATGAAGCTGGCGGACCTGGGCGGCGCGCAGTTCCTCGGGGGTGGCGCAAGGGGCCTTGGCCAGGGCGGGAACCGCCGCCAGCAGCAATGATCCGATCATGAAAAGGCGATGCAAGACGCGGCCCCCGATGCCTGTGGACAGGGCGGCCAGTCTGACCATCGACGGGGCAAAGATCAACCGGCTCGGCGTCAGAGGTCGGCCAGTTCGACTTCGGCCACCGGCCCCAGCGCGGGAAACAGCCGGGTGGCGATGCGGGCGAAGCGGTCGGGGGCATCGGTGGCGATCAGGGTCAGGCCGCCGGTGCCGCCGGCGGGGGCCGGGCAGCCGGCCAGGGCCGTGGCCAGCAGGGCCGAGGTCGCCTCGGCGCAGTCCACCAATCGCACCCCCGGCCCGGCGATGCGTCCCAGCGTCGGGGCCAGCAAGGGGAAGTGGGTGCAGCCCAGCACCAGGCAGTCAGCCGCGGCGCCGGCGCCGAACAGCGGCCCCAGGTAATGGCGCGCCACGCTTTCGACGATGGGGCCGTCGGTCAGTCCCTCCTCGGCCAAGGCGACGAACAGCGGACAGGGCACGCAGGTGACGCCGGCCTCTGGCCGCCGAAGGCCGATGGCCCGTTCGTAGGCGCCCGAGCGGCAGGTCCCCTCGGTGGCCGCGACCACGATCCGGCCGCTGGCCGAGGCCGCCGCCGCCCCGGCGGCACCGGCTTCGACCACGCCGAGTAGCGGTAGATGGGGAAACCGCCGGGCGATGGCGTCCAGCGCCACCGCCGAAGCGGTATTGCAGGCCACCACCAGCGCCTTGATACCGCGAGCGACCAGGAATTCCGCCGCCTTGACGGCGTAGCGGGTCACCGTGGCCGGCGACTTGGTGCCATAGGGCTGGCGGGCGAGATCGCCCAGGTAGAGCAGGTGTTCGGCCGGCATGGCCCGCCGAATGGCCACCGCCACCGTCAAACCGCCTACCCCGGAATCGAAAATACCGATCGGAAGCGAGGCGGTAACAGCATCGTGTAAGGTAAATCCTGTAGGGGCGGCACCGATGGTCATGGGAATTCCGTCGTTAAACATGGCCCGGCCTGGAGTTCCGGAAAAATGTCTGGCGAAATGTGGCGAATTGTCGCGCCGGAGTCTTGGACATGGTCCAGTCTATCCTATAAGCTGACCGGTGTCGCTTCGGTGGTTGTGGTTTGGGGCCGCGCGCCGATGGAAGGGACGGGGGCCTTGGAGCAGACAGGAAAAAGCGATACCGGCGTTGCGCCTCGTGGCCTTCCGCCCCCCCGGCCGATCCGCTGGTCGTTGGCGCGCAAGGTCTCGCTGGCGCTTGTCGCCATCCTGATGTGCACCATGGTGGTGGCGGCCTTCTTCGCCTATTACAAGTTCGAGAGCGTTTACTCCTCCCTGGTGCAGTCGCGCTACAGTTTCGTTGTTTTTACCATCAAGAAGCGTGTCGAGGACAGCCTCAACCTGGGCTTCGCGCTGCGTCAGTTGCGCCAAGTGCAGGAAATCCTGGAGCGCGAGAAGCTGCGAGATCCCCAGGTCGTCGCCGTCGAGGTCTATGGCGCCAATGGCGAGATCCTGTTCGACACCGATCGTGGCGCCATCGGCACCAGGGTCTCGGACGATCTGGTGGCGGCCATCCGTGGCGGGGCCAATCAGGCGTTTGGCGCCCTCGACGAGGATATGCTGATTGTCGGGCTGCCGCTGGTCAATACCCTGGGCAAGATCGAGGGTGGGGTGGTGCTGCGCTATCCCAGTTCCTATATCCAGCGCGGATTGGGCGGACTGCTGAGCCAGTTGAGCAAAACCGTGCTGGAGGAACTTGCCGTGTTCTCGGTGCTGGCGGTGCTGGGGCTTTACGCCCTGTTCGGCAGCGTCGGGCGCAAGCTCGGCAGCATGGAGCGCACGCTTGACGCGGTGATGTCGGTGGGCGGTCACGCGGTGGCCGAGGTCGGTGCCGACAATTTCGAGGAGCATTATGCCGAATTCATCGCCAAATCCCGCGAGGCGATGGACCACATTCGCGACGCCACCGACGAGGTCGGTCGGTTGGACCGGCTGCAATGAGGGGCCGGCAGATGACGCTCGATCACACCCGTCCGCTGTTCGTCAGGTTGTTGCTGCTGGCCTTCCTGGTGTTGGTGCCCCCGGTGGCGCTGCTGGCCTACGAGGCGCTGGGGGAATTCTCCCAGGGGCTGGTGCCCGAAATGGACAAGAAGGCCGAGACGGTGGGCCATGATCTGGCCGCCAGCGTCGAGCGCGCCGTCGGCTATGGGATTCCGCTCAACCATCTCCAGGGGATGGACCAGTTCTTCGGCCCGGTCAGGGCGGCCAATCCCGAAATCCGTTATCTTGCCGTCACCGACCGCGACGGCCATATCCTGTTCCTCGACGGCATCGGCCGCGAGGTGCTGGAAGCCCATTTCGCCGTGGCCGATTTCGACGAAGGCGGCGGCAGGTCCCACAAGTCCAGTATCGGCGATTTCTTCGATCTGGCGCTGCCGCTGGCGGGCAAGGCCGGTTCGGCCGGTCATATCCATGTCGGCATCGACAAGAATTACGTTCGCGGACTGGTGAACGACATCATCATCGACCTGGGGGTGGTGACGCTGGTGTCGCTGCTGGTGGCGGTGGAGATCCTGCTGTTCGTGGTGACATTCAACGTCACCGGCCCGATGCGGGTGGTCGCCGCCGTCATCGATCGGGTGCGGCGCGGTGATTTCAGTCGGGTCTGCGGCGTCACCTCCGACGACGAGGTCGGCCGTTTCGTCCACGGATTCAATGCCGCCATCCGTCTGGTCGATGAATTGTTCCGCCGTCTGTCCGCCTATATCGACGAGGTCAAGTCGGTCCATTTCGACCCCGGCGTGGTGGAGCGGGTGACCGATATCGAGTCGCGGGTGCGGTTCCTGTTCCGCTTCGCCCGTGATGGTCAGCCCGCGATCGTCAACGAGCATCAGGCCACGGATATCCGGCTGCCGCTGTTCCTGTTCGTGTTCGCTGAGGAAATTTCGCGGTCGTTCATGCCCATGTACATCCGCGACCTCTACGCCCCCATTCCCGGCCTGTCGCCCGAGATGGTGACCGCCCTGCCCATCGCGGTGTTCATGCTGTTCATCGCCGTGGTGTCGCCGTCGGCGGCGCTGACCTCGGCGCGACTGGGCAGCCGCCGGGTATTCCTGATGGGGCTGGTGCCGGCGACGGTGGGTTTTTTCATGTCGGCGTTGGCCCACAATGTCTACGACTTCATCGTGTGGCGGTCGGCGACGGCGATCGGCTATGCCCTGGTCACCATGGCCTGCCAGGGCTATATCGCCCAGGTGTCGAAGCAGGGCAGCCGGGCCCAGGGCCTGGGGGTCTATGTCGGCGCCGTACTCACCGCCAGCGTCTGCGGCACCGGTATCGGCGGTGTCCTGGCCGAACGGGTCGGCTACCGCGCCACCTTTTCCATCGCGGCGGTCCTGGCGATCGTCGCCGGCTTGCTGATCTATCGCCTGATGGATGCCCGGCAGCCCGAGGCGGAAACCCATGCCCCCCGCAAGCGTCAATTCATCGGCCTGCTGCGGAACTGGCGGTTTTCCGCCCTGATCCTGTTCGCCGCCATTCCCAGCAAGATGGCGTTGACCGGCTTTTTCTTCTTCCTGGTGCCGCTGACCATGATGGCGCAGCCGCGTGCCGATCTTGGCGATGTGGCGCGACTGATGATGCTTTACCCGATTTCGGTGGTGCTGCTGTCGCCGCTGGCGTCGCGGCTGGCCGACCATACCGGGTGGAAGGCCGGATTGGTGGCGGTCGGTGGGCTGATCGGCGGCGCCGGTCTGGTTCTGCCGGTGATTTCCGGCGAGACCGAGATGATCATGGCCGGCATCGTCCTGCTGGGGATTTCCCACGGTCTGTCGGCCTCACCGCAACTGGCGATGATTCCCGACGTCTGCTGGACCGAATGCCGCAATATCGGCCAGACCAACGTCCTCGCCTTCCTGCGCCTGGCCGAGCGGGTCGGCAGCGTGGTCGGCCCGCTGTTGGCGGCGGCGTTCATTCCGCTGTACGGCTATACCGGCGCCATCGTCGCGTTGGGCGTGGTGGTGCTGGGCATGAGCATGGTCTTTGCCCTGTTGTCCTTCGCCTATGGTTCGGGCCCTCATATCGAGGCGGAGTTGGAGGAATGAGGCGGCTCCGCTTTCTGATCGCCGTCATGGTCACGCTTGCCGCCCTGGGGTGGGCCGGCACCGCCCCGGCGGCCGAGGGTCCGACGCCGGCCAGGCCTTTCCGCATCTACATGGCGCTGTGGCGTGGCTGGGAAGACGCGGCCCAAGGGTTCAAGGACTATTTCACCAACCAGAACATCCCGGTTGAACTGATCATTCGCGACGCGGCGCAGGACAAGGCCAAGCTCAGGGAGTTCGTCGCCGAAGCCAAGAGTCTGAACGTCGATCTGGTCTTCACCTGGGGAACCACGGTCAGCGAAGAGATGCTGGGGCGTTACGACGATCCCGATACCGAATCGCATATCACCACGATTCCAGCCGTGTTCGCCATCGTGTCGCAGCCATTGGGCGGGGTGGTTCCCAGTCTGACCTCGTCGGGGCGCAACATCACCGGCACCACCTATCTGGTGCCCATGGAAACGCAGGTCAACCTGATCCAATCCTACCGGCCGGTCCGGCGGATGGGGATCGTCTACAACCCGCTTGAACGCAATTCCCAGGTCGCCATTCAGGAACTGATGGTGGTGGGGCATGCCTCCGGGTTCGAGCTGGTCACCCAGCCGGTGGAGGTGGTCGACGGCAAGCCCGTGGCGGCCAGCATTCCCGCCAAGGTGGCCCAACTGAAGGTGGCCAAGGTCGATTTCCTCTATATCCCTCCGGACACCTTCCTCAACATCAACCGAGACACCCTTACCGGCGCGGCGCTGGCGCAGGCGATTCCCACCTTCGCCGCCGCCGAGAATCCGGTGGTGACCTCCAAGGCGATGTTCGGCGGCGTCTACCGCTACTATACCGTGGGCCAGCTTACCGCCTACAAGGCCGAGCAGATCCTGGTTCACAAGGTCAATCCGTCGGACATTCCCATCGATGCGCCTCGCCGGCTGTCGATCCTGATCAACATGCCGGTGGTTCGCCAACTGGGGCTGTATCCGCCCATGAACCTGCTGAGGCTGGCCGAGGTGATCGACCCGGCGGAAGGCAGGCCGCAATGACCGGGAAGGCGCCCTTGCGCATCATCATCTGCACCAAACATGATCTCGCGGGCAGCCTGATCCTCAATACCCTGCTGCCGGCGATGAGCGATTGCACGGTCACGGTCCTGATGTCGGAAAAGACCCGACCGGTGGAAAATGCCGTGGCGGAACTGGCCGAGATCAAGTTCTTCGAGCGCGACCTGCCGGTGGACACCCTGTTCCCCCTGCTGGATGCCGCCGAATCCGGAGGCACCGCGCCGCTGCTGACCTTCAAGGGGCTTGCCGCCCGTCACGGCGTCGCCATGCGTCCCATCAGCGATCTCAACGGGCCGGAGGGCGAGGCGCTGGTGCGTGATTTCGCACCGGACTTGATCATCTCCGCCCGGTTCTCTTTGATCTTCAAGCAGAACATCTACGATATCCCGCGGCTGGGTACCTACAATATCCATCCGGGGGCGCTGCCGCGCTATGCCGGGCTGTTCGCGCCGTTTCGCTGCATGTTGGAAGGCGGGGCCAGCATCGGCTGCACGTTGCACCGAGTGGATTCCGGCATCGACACCGGCCCCGTCGTGGGCATCGGCTACCTGCCCATCGATCCGGATCGGTCGCTGTTGTGGCATGTGGTCAACACCTATCGGCCGGGTATCGACCTGTTTCTCGACCTGTTGGACCGGGTTCGCCAGGGGGCACCGGTGGCGGTCATGCCGCAGGATCGCAGCCAGCGCCGTTACGGCTCGTTGCCCGGTGCCGAGATGTTCCACGAATTCCGGGCCAAGGGGTTGAAGCTTTTCGACCCGGCCGAATACCTGGAGATTCTGTCCGGGTTCCTGACGCCGGGACAGGCGTTGCCGGTGATCATGGCTGGGTTTGGCGGGGCTGATGGTCGGATGAGCGGGCGGGGGGCATCATGCTGCTGCGTACCCGTGTAACGCTGATCGTTACCGTCACCTACTCGCTGTTGGTCGCCGGCCTTACCTTCGCCGGGCTGAAAAGCGAGGAACTGGCGGACGAACGCTATGCCCAGGCCACCCTTAACGGCCAGCAGATCTTCTGGGACAAACTGGTCGAGAATACCCTGCAACGCCTGGACGCGGCCGCGCCGGTGATTCTGTCCAACGCCCCGATGATCGAGGCGGCGGCCCGTCACAGTCCTTCCCAGGTGCGTGAGGCGATGGCGGTGACGGCCGACGGGTTGGCGCGGCGTTCCGCCGTGGCGCGCTACGAGATCGCCGGCCTTGATGGCGAGTTGCTGTATTCCTCGCGCGGCTCGCTGTTGGAGACCGCCACGGTGGATGCGGGCACCATCCGGCTGATCGCCGAGACCGGCAAGCCGCGATCGGGCATCATGCAAGACAACGACAAGCGGTTCATCGCGGTGGAGACCCTGCCGCTGGCGGTGGCCGGCGGCCAGGTGGTGGCGGTGGCGACGATGATTTCCGACCTCCATCCGCCGCTGGACGAATTCAAGGCGTCCACCGGGTCGGACGTCTTCCTGGTCGATCGCAGCGGCCGCATGACCGACGGGACCGGCGCCGAATTGTGGCGGATGTTCGATTCCAAGATATCGGTGCGCAAGAGCCGACTGGAAACCTGGAAGGAGGGGCACCGCTTCTTTTCGGTGGTGGTGTTCCCGTTGGGCGACGGACAGGGGCGGGTCATCGGCGCGCTGGTCAGCGCCCGGGACTCCACCGAGACCCAGGCGCGCCAGCACCAGATCCGCATGGTGGCGATCGGCGCGGTGGCGGGTTTCCTGGTGCTGGTGCTGGGGGTGTTCTCGCTGTATCTGCGCCGCTCGTTCGACCCGCTGGACCAGGCCATCACCGTGTTGAACGCCCTGTCGCGCGGCGACACCTCGGTGACGTTGGATGTGCGCAACCAGAACGACGAGATCGGCCGCATCGCCAGTACCGTCGGCGTCTTCCGCGAAAACGCCATCAAGATCGATCTGCTGGAGGAGCGGCGAGAGCGCCAGCGCCGCCGCCAAGAATTGTTCATCCGCCTGCAAATGCTGAAGCTGTCCGAAATGCTGGAGCAGGAAGCCCGCGAGGCGGTGCTGGACGACCTCAAGCAGATCGAGGCGCTGTCCAACCGGCCCGACGCTGCCGCGGGAGGCGAGGGCGGCGGCGGCAAGGGCGAATTGGAAGTGCTGGCGGTGGCGTTCCAGACCATGTCGTCGCGTATCCGCGAGCAGCACGAGCGCCTTGAATCCCTGATCGCCGAACGGACCCGTGATGTCGAGATTCTGCGCGAGGCGTTGCGCACCCGCGATCAGTTGGCGGCCCTGCGTCAGGAACTTGATTTCGCCCGTGAATTGCAGCTCAGCTCGCTGCCGCAAGTGTTCCCGCCGTTCCCCGACCGTAGCGAATTCCAGATCCATGCCTCGATGGTTCCGGCCAAGGAGGTGGGCGGCGACTTCTATGATTTCTTCCTGATCAACCGCCACCACCTGGGCTTTGTCATCGGCGACGCCTCGGGCAAGGGCGTGCCGGCGGCCATGTTCATCGCCATCACCCGCAGTCTGGTCAAGGCGGTGGCGCCGCTATCGGCCACGCCGGGCGAATGCCTGGCCTTCGTCAACACCATGCTGTCGCGCGACAACCCCCAGACCCTGTTCGCCACCTGTTTCTACGGTGTGCTAGATACCCGCAGCGGCGAAGTCGCGTTCTGCAACGCCGGCCATCCGCCACCGATGATCCGGCGCAGCACCGGCGAAGTCGAGGCCATCCGCGATGTGTCCGGCGTGGCGCTGGGGGTGATGGAGGACCTGGACTACGAGACCGGTTCCTTCCTGCTGCAGCCGGGGGACGTGGTGCATCTCTATACCGACGGCGTCACCGAGGCCCAGGATGTGGCGGACAAGCTGTACGACGAGCCGAGGTTGATGACCGAACTGGGCCGGATCGAGGACACCGGTCCCGAGCAGGTGATTGCGCAGGTGCTGCGCTCGGTCGAGGGGTTTGTCGGCAACGCGCCGCAGTTCGATGACATCACCATGCTGACCTTGCGCTATGACCGGGCGTCCGAGGATGCCGACGGTCCCCCCGAGCATGCGCCGCGGCTGATGTTGACCGGTTTCCAGGCGGCGGAGGCGGCGGCTTCGCCGCCCTCTGTCCCGTCTCCGCCCTCTATCCCGTCTCCGCCCTCTATCCCGTCTCCGGTCGCCGCCGCCCCGGCACCCATGCCGGTGGTTCGCGGGGTGGTGCGGCCGCCGCTGCCGAAGCGGCCGACCGGCGCTCCTGCCGCCGTTCCGCCACCGCCACCGCCACCGCCGCCGTTACCCGCTCCATCGCGATTGGCCGTGACCATCACCAACGATGTCGCCGAGCTGGAGCGATTGGCCGAGCTTGTGGACGAATTCGTCGAGAAGTCCCGCCTGCCCGAAAAGCTGTCGTTCAATCTGAACGTCTGCCTTGACGAGTTGATCACAAACATCATCTCCTATGGCTACGACGACGACCGTCAGCACGAAATTCAGGTCACTTTCAGCTACGATGGCCGCGAGTTCGTAACCGAGATCGTCGATGACGCCAACGAATACGATCCGTTCACCCAGGCGCCCGAGCCGGATCTGGATCTGGATGTGGATGACCGCCCCATCGGCGGTCTTGGCGTGTTTCTGGTCAAGGAGTTCATGGACAGTACCGATTACCGCCACGAAGACGGACGTAACACCACGACGTTGCGTAAGACGATCGAAGAACAGGAGAGCTAGGCCCCATGGAAACCCGCGAAGAACACATCGGCGACGCCACCGTGCTGGTGCCCTTGGCCCGAGTGGACAGCGCCACCGCCAAGGCATTCGAGGCGAAGGTGCTGGCGGTGGTCAACGCCGGCGGCCCCAAGATTCTGATTGATTTCGGCGAGCTGGACTATATTTCCAGCGCCGGTCTAAGAGTGGTCCTGGTCGGGGCGAAGATGACCCGTGGGGGCCGTAAATTCGCTCTGTGCGGCATGAAGCCCCACATCCGCGAGGTGTTCGACGTTTCCGGCTTCGCCAGGATCTTGTCCATCTATTCCGATCGTGCCGCGGCCCTGGCGGCCATGTGATCGTTGCCCCATGGCCTGGGGGCAAGGCGGCAATGCGCTGGCCGGTGTTGGCTCTTTGACGAAGCTGGACTAGGATGGTAGTCGGGTTCTATTTCTTTCGTCGTTGACAGCGGCGGCGGGGGGGCGGAGGGAGTACAATAAATGACCGATCCGTTCAAGACCGTACTCGAAATGCAAAAGGCCATGGTCGAGGGCTGGATGCACTCGGCTGAACACATGATGAGCTACTGGCGGCACTGGATTGATTTGCAGGAACGCTTGGTCCATCAGGCCACCGCCTTCCATCGTGGCCATGTCGAGATTGATGATGGCCCCTCCTTCACCGGCAAGTATGGCAAGCGCCGGTTCGACATCGACCCGGAACGCGACGTCTGAAGGCGATCGCTCGCACGGCCGGGCGGCTGTCGTCGCCGGCCGTCCGCGGCGCGGGAGTGGGTGATTTCCTCCGGCGGCCGCTGATCCCAACCTCCAAATCAATCGGGTTGTGAACCGGTTCCAGCCGCTGGCGCGGTGACCGGAGCATGCTTCCTCACATCGGCGGACGGCCCTTTGGCCCGACGCCCCCTGAGGAGGTCAAAATGCGTACGTTGTCGGTGTTGGTCGCGTGTGGGTTGATGTTGAGCGTTTCGGCCTGTGCCGTTCCGGTCGACCCGTTCGGTGCCCGCTATGTGGGCGGTGGCCATGCGGCGAACTATGCCGGCGACTATCGCGGCGAGTCTCGCCACCAGCACGATCGTCCCCAGGCGTCGGCGTCGCGATCTTATGCCCAGCCGGCGGATCGTCGCCAGCAGCAGACCGCCGCTCGTCAGCCGAGCCAGCCTCACGCCTCGCAGTCCCATACCCCGCAGTCGGCATCCTATCAGGTGCCGCACCGGCAGTCGCAGCAGACCCAGGCCCCCGCCGCTCGTGGCGGCCACGGTGGTCGGTCGGACGGCCGCGACACCGAGAGCTACCGTAACCACGACTACCGGGGCAGGTCATGATGCCGCGAAACGTCCTGGTCATCGACGACTCATCGGTTACGGTGCGAAAGCTCACCGCCATGCTGGAGGACATGGGCCATCGGGTCGTCGGCACCGCATCCAACGGGGTCGAGGCGGTGGAAGCCTACCGGCAATGGCAACCCGACGTGGTGACCATGGATATCACCATGCCGGGCATGGACGGGATCGAGGCCACTCGGCGTATCCTTGCCGGCTTTCCCGACGCGGTGATCATCATGGTGACGTCCGAAGGCTGCCAATCGACGGTCATGGCGGCGCTGGATGCCGGGGCGAAAGGCTATGTCCTGAAGCCGGTGCGCCCGGATTGGTTGGCCCGCACCATTGAAACCGGGATGCGATAGGTCCGGCGCTAGTCGTCGCTGATGCCGCGCCGAGAAATCGGGACATCGCGGTGGATGTAGGCGCTCATCACCAGCCCCCAGCCGAACAGCAATGACAGCATGGCGGTGCCGCCGTAGGAGATCAGCGGCAGCGGCACCCCCACCACCGGCACCAACCCCATCACCATGGCGGTGTTGATGAAGAAATACAGGAAGAAGGTGGTGGTGACGCCATGGGCCACCAGACGGCCGAACTGGCTGCGGCAGCGCATGGCGATGGCGTAACCGAAGGCCAGCAGCAGGGCGTAAAGTCCCAGCAGTACCAACCCGCCCATCATGCCCCATTCCTCGGCGAACATGGTGAAGATGAAGTCGGTCTGTTTTTCCGGCAGGAAGTTCAGCCGGCTTTGGGTCCCCATCATGTAGCCCTTGCCGAACAGGCCGCCGGAACCGAGCGCGATTTTCGACTGGGTGATGTGATAGCCGGCCCCCAGGGGATCATCCTCGGGGTTCATGAAAATCAGCACCCGCTTTTTCTGGTATTCGCGCAGGAACTGCCAGGCCACCGGAATGATTCCCAGGCCGCCGGCGATCACCACCACGAATTTCCACACCCGGACCCCGGCCATGAAGAACAGGGCGCCCGACGACATCACCAGCATCATGGCGGTGCCCAGATCGGGCTGCTTCAGCACCATGGCGGCGGGCAGGAACACCATGATCAGCGGTGGAATCAGGAACAGCGGGCGGCCGATCTCCTGCATGCCGGCGCCATGGAAATAGCGGGCCAGCGACAGAATCAGCGCCACCTTCATGATTTCCGAGGGCTGCAACTGGATGAAGCCGATATCGATCCAACGCTGGGCCCCCATGCCGACGGTGCCCTTGACCTCGACCGCGATCAGCAGCACCAGGGCGATGCCGTAAAGAACGTAGGCGTTGCGCATCCAGACGCGCAGATCCACCATCGCCACCGCGATCATGATGGCGATGCCGATGGCGAAACGCACCATTTGCCGCAGCGCCCAGGGGTCCAACGAGCCCTGCGCCGCCGAATACAGCGTGGCGAAGCCGATGCAGGAAATGGCGGTCAGCACCGAGATCAGCGACCAGTTGATCTGCCAGATCTTGTCGCGCATCGACATTTCGGTGCGGTTGAGGCGCGATGGCATGCGCGGCATCGGGCGTAGCATCAGAACCGCCTCAGATCGGGGGGGGGCGAGGAGGTGCCGCCCTCGGCGATGCGGGCGAGGTCGCGCTTTTGCACCTCGATCATGATGTCGCGGGCGATGGGCGCCGCCACCGCCGAACCGCCGCCGCCGTGCTCGACCACCACGGCGATGGAATAGCGCGGATTCTCCTCGGGGGCATAGGCGACGAACAGGGCGTGGTCGCGCTCTTTCCAGGGCAATTGGTCGTTCTTCTTCACCCCGGTTTCGCGCTCGCGCATGGTGATGCGGCGCACCTGGGCGCTGCCGGTCTTGCCCGACAGCCACATGCCCTCTTGGGTGATGCGTGCCCGGTAGGCGGTGCCGCCGGGCTCGTTGGAGACGCCGAACATGCCCTTGCGCACCAGGGTCAGCGACTGGCGCGACACCTCCAGGCTGGGCCAGTTGGGGGCGGGGCGACCGCGGGCGGTTTTTTCGTCGATAAGATCGCGGGCGACATGGGGCACCACGGCGAAGCCGCCGTTGGCGACGCGCGCGGTCATGGTGGCAAGCTGGATCGGGGTGGCGGTGACATAGCCCTGGCCGATGCCGTTGATCAGGTTTTCGCCGGGATGCCAGACGTCCTTTAATACCCGCTTCTTCCACGCCTTGTCGGGAATCAGTCCCGGCCGCTCGTTGGGCAGATCGACGCCGGTGGGCGCGCCCAGGCCGAAACGCCGCGCCATCTCGGCGATCTTCTCGAAGCCGGTGCGCCGGGCGATCTCGTAAAAATAGACGTCGCAGGAGTTCTTGATCCCGCTGACCAGATCCTGGGCGCCGTGGCCTTCCTTTTTCCAGCAGTGGAACTTGATGCTGCCCAATTGCAGGTGGCCGGGGCAGAACACCCGCATCTCGGGGGTGATGTCGCGGCCTTCCAGCGCCGCCAGGGCGGTCATCAGCTTGAAGGTGGAGCCGGGGGCGAACTGGCCGGCGATGGCCTTGTTGGATAGCGGCGAGCGGGGATTGGTGGACAGGTCCTTCCATTCCTCGCCCGACAGGCCGCGATTGAAAGAATTGGGGTCGAACGATGGGGTCGAGGCCATGACGATGACGTCGCCGGTGTGGATGTCCATCACCACCACCGCGGCGCTTTCGTCACCGAGACGCTGGGCGGCGTATTCCTGAAGCTTCATGTCCAGCGTCAGGTTGAGATCGACCCCCGGTTCGCCCTCCTTGCGCTCCAGTTCGCCGATCACCCGGCCGACGGCGTTGACCTCCAGCGAACTGGTGCCGTGGCGGCCGCGCAGCGCCATGTCGTAGATGCGCTCTACCCCGCCCTTGCCGATGCGAAATCCCGGCAGTTCCTCCAGCGGGTCGCCGGACAGGTCGGCCTCGGAGACCGCCGAGACATAGCCCAGGATGTGGGCGCCAAGGGATTCCAGCGGGTAAAAGCGGCTTTGGCCGACATCGATCACCACGCCCGGCAGATCGGGAGCGTTGACCTCGACCCGGGCAACTTCTTCCCAGGTCAGGTTCTCGCGCACGCTGATCGGCACGAAACTGCGCCGCCGCCTGACTTCCTTGTGGATGCGGGCGCGCTCGCCGTCGCCTACCGAGATGATGCGGCCCAGCGCGTCCAGGGTGTAGTCCAGCGACGGCGTCTGTTCCGCCACCACCATCACCCGGTAATTGTGCTGGTTGACCGCCATGGCGATGCCGTTGCGGTCGAGGATCAGGCCGCGCGGTGGCGCCAGCAGGCGGGTGCTGATGCGGTTGTCCTCGGCCTGCATGGCGTATTTGTCGGCCTCCATGACCTGGAGGTAGTACATGCGCGCCGCCAGCGCCCCCATCAGCGTCGCCTTGCCGCCGGCCAGGATCATGGCCCGGCGGCTGAACATCTTGGAGCGGTCGTTATCGTGGTACATGCCGCCGCGCCTTCCCTAAGCGTCCCGAAGGAAGGCCATCTGGGTGCGCGCCAGCGCCCAGGTGAGCAGCGGGAAGCTGCACAGCGTCATCAGGTACTCGAAGATCACCGCGGTGGGATCGATGGAACGGCCGAGGATGAGCGACACCAGTACCCAGGCCAGCCCGATGGCGCCGGCGGTCAACAGGCCGAACGCCCACCAGGTGACGGCGAAGGACTTGCCGAGGAAAAACTTGCGCTGCGACGCCGCCACCCCCTGCACCAGCAGCATCACCAGCCCGATCACCCCCAGCGGCGTGCCGTCGACGATATCGCACAGCAGGCCGATGACGAAGGCCAGCCAGGCCGGCAGCAGATCGGGTCGGTAGATCGCCCAGTAATACACCCCCATCAGCGGCAGCATGGGCGCGATGCCGGACAGGCCGGGCAGATGGGTGGGCACGGCGGTAAGCAGCAGCAGGAACAGGGTGACGCCGAACGGGATCAGGTGGCGGACCCAGGTGTCCATCTTCACCCAGACCGAGGGCTTCACTCCTCCCTCCCCCGGCGGCGGCGCTCCGGCGGCGGGGGGCGCTCGAACGGCAGGATGCCGCCCAGCCCGAAATCGACGACACTGACGAATTCCAGCCGGTGGCGCTGGATGAACGGTTCCACCCGGATGATGCCGTCGGTGATGGACGATATCACGCCGATGGGCAGGCCGGGCGGGAAGGCGCCGCCCGAGGCCGCCGTCACCACCCGATCGCCCACCGAGATGGTGGGGCTGCCGGCGATATAGTTGAGACGCGGCCGCGCCGAATTATCGCCGACCAGGATTGCCCGGGTACGGGTGGATTCCACCAGCACCGGGATGCGGGCGTTGATGTCGGTCAGCAGCAGCAGCCGCGACGAGCGCAGCCCGACTTCGGCGATGTGGCCGACCAGGGCCTCGCCCGACAGCACCGCCTGGCCCTTGCGCACGCCATCCTTCGAGCCGGCCCCCAGCAGCATGGAATGGCCGAAAGCCGATCCGAGGTCGCCGATCACCCGGGCGGTGACGAAAGCGGGATCGGGATCGGGAATGACGTTGAGCTGTTCGTGCAGCACCACGTTTTCCGAGTCCAGCCGGCGTGCCACCGTCTGCCAGTGCATCAGCCGGACATTCTCGTCCTTCAGCCGGGCGTTCTCGGCGCGAAGGTTGGCCAGTTCGTGGAAACTGTCGGTGATCTGGGCGACGGTGGCGGCCGGGCGCGCCATGGCGTCCAGCAGCGGCGCCAGCGCATCGGCCACCAGGGCGCGGGTGCGTTCGATCAGCAAGATGTCGGCCTTGCCCAGGATCATCAGGGCGACGGCGCCGACGATCAGGGAAAGGAAGGCAAAGCGCTGGACAAGCAGCCTCAACGTGGCGAGCCGACCTGCCGCACCCGACTGCTTCACCTGCTCCCTCCGTTCCGGGATGCTCGCCCTCGACCCATGGGCGACGCATCCACCATGCTACTATATCTAGTGTCGCGATGCGACCAAAAGATTTACCCGTGGAGATGCCGCCCCCACAGCTAGTACATGCTGGTCAGCACGTTCTTCAGCTTGGGCATTTCCTCCAGCGCTCGGCCGGTGCCCAGGGCGACGCAGGACAGCGGGTCGTCGGCGATGGAGACCGGCAGGCCGGTGGCATGGCGCAGCACATAGTCCAGGTTGGACAGCAGCGCCCCGCCGCCGGTGAGCACGATGCCCTTGTCGACGATGTCGGCGGCCAGCTCCGGGGCGGTATGCTCCAGGGCGACCTTGACCGCCTCGATGATGGCGCCGACCGGCTCGGCCAGGCTTTCGGCGATCTGGCGTTCGGAGATGATCAGCTCCTTGGGCACGCCGTTCATCAGGTCGCGGCCCTTGATCTCCATGGTGCGGCCCTCGCCGTCCTCGGGCGGGCAGGCGGAGCCGATTTCCTTCTTGATTCGCTCGGCCGACCCTTCGCCGACCAGAAGGTTATGATTGCGGCGGATATAGGCGATGATGGCTTCGTCCATCTTGTCGCCGCCGACGCGCACGCTGCGGGAATAGACGATGCCGCCCAGCGAAAGGACCGCCACCTCGGTGGTGCCGCCGCCGATATCGACCACCATCGAGCCGGTGGGTTCGGTCACCGGCAGGCCGGCGCCGATGGCCGCCGCCATGGGCTCCTCGATCAGGAACACCCGGCGCGCGCCGGCGCTTTCGGCGGATTCCTGGATGGCGCGGCGCTCGACCGCGGTGGACCCCGACGGCACGCAGACGATGACCAGCGGGCTGGCGAAACTGCGGCGGTTGTGGACCTTGCGGATGAAGTGCTTGATCATCTCCTCGGCGACCTCGAAATCGGCGATGACGCCGTCGCGAAGCGGGCGGATGGCCTGGATGTAGCCCGGCGTGCGGCCCAGCATCATCTTGGCCTCGTCACCGACGGCCAGCACCTTCTTCTTGCCCTTTTCCTCGGCGATGGCCACCACCGACGGCTCGTTGAGGACGATGCCGCGACCCTTGACGTAGACCAGCGTATTGGCGGTCCCCAAATCGATCGCCATGTCGGCGGACATCCAACCCGTCAGCTTAGAAAACATATTCCCTCACTCAACATCCGATGTCGTCTGTCTGGAAGGCGCCGCAGGCTCGGCCGGTGCGGCGCCATTGTCCAAAACGGAGTCCAGGTGACCGAGGCTATATCACGCCGGAAGCGCCCCAGGTGCGGTTTTTTGCCGCTTCACCAAAAGTTTGTTCAAGGCGTTGACATAGGCCCGCGCCGAAGCGACCAGGGTGTCGGTCTCGGCGCCCTGGCCGTTGACGGTCTTGCCGCTTTCCTCCAGCCGCACCGTTACCTCGGCCTGGGCGTCGGTGCCCTGGGTGACGGCGCTGACCTGATAGAGCTGTAGCCTGGCTTCGTGGGGGAACAGCGCCTTGATGGCGTTGAAGGTGGCGTCCACCGGGCCGTCGCCGGTGGCGCGCACCGACTTGACCTCGCCGTCCACCTCCAGTTCCAGTTCGGCCGAGGCGGGGTGGTGGCGGGTGCCGCACAGCACCTCCAGCGACACCAGCCTGACCCGATCGTTGCCACGCACCACCGCGTCATCGACCAGGGCGACGATGTCTTCGTCGAACACGTCCTTCTTGCGGTCGGCCAGATCCTTGAAGCGGGTGAAGGCATCCTCGACGGCGTTGTCTCCCAGCTCGTAGCCCAGCTCCTTCAGCTTGGCCTTGAAGGCGGCACGACCGGAGTGCTTGCCCATCACCAGATGCGAGCGGTGCAGGCCCACCGATTCCGGGGTCATGATCTCGTAGGTCTGGGCATGCTTGAGCACGCCGTCCTGGTGGATGCCGGATTCGTGGGCGAAGGCGTTCTTGCCGACGATGGCCTTGTTGGGCTGTACCACGAAGCCGGTGATGGTGGATACCAGCCGCGACGCCTTGGTGATGCACTCGGTCTTGATGCCGGTGCGGTAGGGCAGCCGGTCGGGACGGGTGCGCAGCGCCATCACCACCTCTTCCATGGCGGCGTTGCCGGCACGCTCGCCCAGGCCGTTGATGGTGCATTCGACCTGACGGGCGCCGTTAGCGACGGCGGCCAGCGAATTGGCCACCGCCAGCCCCAGATCGTTGTGGCAATGGACAGAGATGATGGCCTTGTCGATGTTGGGCACCCGGTTGAACAGCATGGCGATCAGGGCGCCATACTCGTCGGGAATGGCGTAGCCCACGGTGTCGGGGATGTTGATGGTCCGCGCGCCGGCGGCGATGGCGGCTTCGACGCAGCGGCACAGGAAGTCTTGCTCGGTGCGCGATCCGTCCTCGGCCGACCACTCGACATCGCCGGTAAGGTTGCGGGCATAGGCCACCGACTCCGCCACCTTGGCCAGCACCGCGTCCGGCTCCATCTGCAACTTGTACTTCATGTGCAGCGGGCTGGTGGAGAGGAAGGTGTGGATGCGGCCCCTGGCGGCGGGGCGGATCGCCTCGGCACAGCGTTCGATGTCGCCCCTGGTGGCGCGGGCCAGACCGCAGACGGTCGAATTGCGGACCGCCTTGGCCACCGCCTCCACCGCCTCGAAATCGCCGTTGGAGGCGATGGGGAAGCCGGCCTCGATGACATCGACCCCCATTTCCTCAAGCACCAGGGCGATGCGGACCTTTTCGTCCAGGTTCATGGAAGCGCCGGGGGATTGCTCGCCGTCGCGCAACGTGGTGTCGAAGATGATGACTGATGTCTGGTCCATTGATTCGCCCGAGCGGCACCTGTGAAACCCGTTTCACCGCCGAACAAGGAAGTCTGTTTTGTGCCGCAAAGTCAACATGATCTTGTGTGAAAAACCTGCTTCAGGGGGCGGATTTTGCGTTTGAAAGGAAGCGGTAGAGGTCGGCCATGGCGCCAAGCCGGGTTGCGACCTCGGCCGGCAGGGCGTCGGAGAACACCAGCGGCTCCAGCGGGCGGTTACGGCAGAGAAAGGCGTTCTTGCGCTGGAACCACAGGGCGGCCTCGGGCGCCATGTCGGGGGCCGGACGCGGACGGCGATAACAGTCGCCCTCCAATGCGAAGCCGGCGGCCAGCGCCGGGGCCAGGGCATCGACGAAGGCGTGGGGGCGGGCGGCGATGGCGGTACGGATGCCGGCCATGGTCGCCGGGCTGGCGGCGTAGAACCCCATGCCGTAGCGATAGCCGCCGGGTCCCAGTTCCAGGAAGAACGCCGGCCGGTCCGGCCAGCCCTCGCCCCGGCGCTTGAAGCTGATCCACTGGTTGACCCGATAGGGCGATTTGTCGCGCGAGAACCGCACGTCGCGGCGGATGCGCGACACCGCGCCGCGCGGGTCGGTGACGAAGGCGGGGTCGATGGCCAGCATGGCCGGGGCCAGGGCGGCCAGCAGCGCCTGCAACGGCTGCTGCACCAGGGCGCGGTACTCGGCCTTGTGGGCGTTGAACCAGCCGGTGTCGTTGTTGCCGCCTAGCGCGGCGAGAAAGCGGGGGAAGTCGGGGGAAAAGCCGGAAAAGGCGGTCATCTGATCCGTGCTCATCGGGCCGTGCTGTTCCTTGTCCTGAGAAAAAAAGCCCCGGCGGTTTCCCGCCGGAGCCTTGGTGTCGGATAATCGCCGCCAGCCTAGTTCTTCGACTTGTCGACCAGCTTGTTCTTGGCGATCCACGGCATCATGGCGCGCAGCTTCTCGCCGACCACCTCGATGCCGTGCTCGGCCTGACGGCGGCGGGTGGCCTTGAAGCTGGGCTGACCGGCCTTGCATTCCAGCATCCAGTCGCGGACGAAGCGGCCGGACTGGATGTCGTCGAGCACGCGCTTCATCTCGGCCTTGGTGTCCTCGGTGACGATACGCGGTCCCGAGACGTAGTCGCCGTATTCGGCGGTGTTGGAGATCGAGTAGCGCATGTTGGCGATGCCGCCTTCATAGATCAGGTCGACGATCAGCTTGACCTCGTGCAGACACTCGAAATAGGCCATCTCGGGGGCATAGCCGGCCTCGACCAGGGTCTCGAAGCCGTACTGGATCAGCTTGGTCAGGCCGCCGCACAACACCACCTGCTCGCCGAACAGGTCGGTCTCGCATTCCTCGCGGAAGGAGGTCTCGATGATGCCCGAGCGGCCGCCGCCGATGGCCGAGGCATAGGACAGCGCCAGTTCCAGCGCGTTGCCGGTGGGGTTCTGCGCCACCGCCACCAGACAGGGGACGCCGCCGCCCTTGAGGTACTCGCCGCGCACGGTATGGCCGGGACCCTTGGGGGCGATCATGAACACGTCGAGATCGGCGCGGGCCTCGATCAGCTTGAAATGGATGTTGAGGCCGTGGGCGAACACCAGGGCGGCGCCCTGCTTCAGGTTGGCGGCGAGGTCGTTGGTGTAAAGCTCGCCCTGCAACTCGTCGGGGGTGAGGATCATCACCACGTCGCCCCACTTGGCCGCCTCGGCCGGGGTCATGACCTTGAGGCCCTCGGCCTCGGCCTTCTTGGCGGTGTTCGAGCCGGCCCGCAGCGCCACCGCCACGTCCTTGACGCCGGAATCGCGCAGGTTCAGCGCATGGGCGTGACCCTGGCTGCCATAGCCGACCACCACCACCTTCTTGCTCTTGATCAGATTGACGTCGGCATCCCGATCGTAATAGACGCGCATGTTGGTTCCTTTCGACAGGCGGGGCGCCGCCCCGCGCAAGAATTCTGGGCGGGTTTCTAAATCGGATTCGGCCCGCGCGCAATGGCGACGACGCCGGTGCGCGACACGTCGGTCAGGCCCAGCGGCTCCATCAGCTTGATGAAGGCGTCGACCTTGTCGGTGGCGCCCACCACCTCGAACACGAAGCTTTCGTTGGTCGAATCGATGGCGCGTGCCCGGAAGATGTCGGCGATGCGCAAGCTTTCCACCCGCTTTTCGCCGCCGGCCGAAACCTTGACCAGCGCCAGCTCGCGCGAGACATGCGGCCCCTGGGTGGTGAGATCCTGCACCTTGTGCACCGGCACCAGCCGCCGCAGCTGGTTCTTGATCTGCTCGATGATCATGGCGGTGCCCGAGGTGACGATGGTGATGCGCGACAGCTTCTCGCGCGGATCGACCTCGGCCACCGTCAGGCTTTCGATGTTGTAGCCGCGACCCGAGAACAGGCCGATGACCCGGGCCAGCACACCCGATTCGTTGTCGACCAGGACGGCGATGGTGTGGCGGTTGACTTCCTGAACTGCGTTGCTCATTTCCCGTCCCCTACACCAGAACCATGCCGTCGGTTTCCGACCCCGGATTGTCGCGCGACCTGTCTTCCGGCCCCAGCACCATCTCGTTGTGCGCCATGCCCGGCATGATCATGGGGAAGACGTTCTCGGAGGCGTCGGTGCGCATCTCGACCACCACCGGGCGGTCCACCGCCAGCATCTCGTTGATGACGCCATCGACCTCGGACGGCGACTCGGCGCGCAGGCCGACGGCGCCGAACGCCTCGGCCAGCTTGACGAAATCGGGGTGATGAATCATGTGGCTTTCCGAGTAGCGGCCGCCGTGGATCAATTCCTGCCACTGGCGGACCATGCCCATGTATTGGTTGTTGAGGATGACCACCTTCACCGGCAGGCGGTGTTGCACCAGGGTCGCCAACTCCTGGATGTTCATCTGGATCGACGATTCGCCGGCGATGTCGATCACCAGCGCCTCGGGATGGGCCATCTGGACGCCCATGGCCGAGGGCAGGCCATAGCCCATGGTGCCCAACCCGCCCGAGGTCATCCAATGATGCGGCAGGTCGAATTTCAGGTGCTGCGCCGCCCACATCTGATGCTGCCCGACCTCGGTGCAGATATAGGGGTTGCGGTGCTTGGTCATCTCGTAGATGCGCTGGATGGCGTATTGCGGCTTGATCAGCTTGTTGGAGCCCTCGAACGCCAGGCAGTTGGAGGACCGCCAGCGGTCGATCTGCGCCCACCATGCCTTCAGCGCCTTGTCGTCCACCCGGGCCTGCTTGGCCTTCCACGCCTTGATCATGTCTTCCAGCACATGGGCGCAGTCGCCGACAATGGCCAGATCGACCGCCACGTTCTTGTTGATCGAGCTGGGGTCGATATCGACGTGGATCTTCTTCGACTTGGGGGCGAAGCCGTCGAGCTTGCCGGTGACGCGGTCGTCGAAGCGGGCACCGATGTTGATCATCAGGTCGCAGTCGTGCATGGCCATGTTGGCCTCGACGGTGCCGTGCATGCCCAGCATGCCCAGGAACAGCGGGTCCGAGCCGGGGAAGGCCCCCAGGCCCATCAGGGTCAGGGTGCAGGGAAAGCCGGTCATGCGCACGAACTGGGTCAGCAGCTGGCAGGCCGCCGGGCCCGAGTTGATGACGCCGCCGCCGACGTAGAAGATCGGCCGCTTGGCGTGGGCGATCATCTCGACCGCCTTCTCGATGCCCTTCATGTCGCCCTTGACCTGGGGCTTGTACTTGGACTTCACCTTGGCCGGCGCCACGTACTCGCCCTTGTTCTGCACCACGTCCTTGGGCAGATCGATCAGCACCGGACCGGGACGGCCGGAGCGGGCGACGTGGAACGCCTCGTGCACCGTGCGGGCCAGGTCGTTGGTGTCCTTGACCAGATAGTTGTGCTTGGTGCACGGCCGGGTGATGCCGGTGATGTCGGCTTCCTGGAAGGCGTCGTTGCCGATCAGGTGGGTCGGCACCTGTCCGGTCAGGCAGACCAGCGGCACCGAATCGCACAGCGCATCGGCCAGTCCGGTGACGGCGTTGGTGGCGCCGGGGCCGGACGTCACCAGCACGCAGCCGACCTTGCCGGTCGAGCGGGCATAGCCCTCGGCGGCATGGACGGCAGCCTGTTCATGGCGCACCAGCACATGGCGCAGCCGGTTCTGCTTGAACAATTCGTCGTAGATGGGCAGTACGGCGCCGCCCGGATATCCGAAAATCACCTCCACGCCCTGGTCGACCAGGGCCTTGAGGAGGATTTCCGCGCCGGTCAGCGTTTCGTGATGCGCCATTTCAAGCACCCTGCTTCCTGTCGTTTCACCCGCCGGGAACGGCGGGCAGGTATGGATTGCCGCGCCGCCGCATGGCGGCGCGAGGGGCACAACCTAGCCCCATGTCACCGGCCGGTCAAGAGGAACTGGCGAACTTTCAGAAAGATTACGGTTATTAAACTTTCCGAAAGTTGCGCAGATATGGTCTCTGACGCACGAATTTGATGGCGCGCCCAGGTCATCTGGCGTTTGGCGTAATTGCGGGTGGCCTGCCGGGCAGCGGCCACGGCGGCTTCCAGCGTCATCCGGCCGTCGAGGTGGGCGGACAACTCGCGCAGCCCCAGCGTCTTCATGACGGGCAGGGTGGGGTCGAGGCCGCGGGCCATGAGCGCCTCGACCTCGGCCGGCGCGCCCCGCCCGACCATTTCGGCGAAGCGGCGGTCGCAGGCGGCGTACAGGGCCGGGCGCTCGGGCGACATTACCACCGGGAACCAGTCGGCCGCCACTGCTCCGACAGGCGGAGCGGCCTGCCATTCGGCCAGCGATCGTCCGGTGGCCTCGATCACTTCCCAGGCGCGGGCCAGCCGCTGGGAATCGCCGGGATTCAGCCGCGCCGCCATGACCGGATCGCGCACCGCCAGCAGAGCGTGGAAGGCGGCGTTTCCCCGTTCGGCCAATCGCCACCGGGCTTCCCGGCGGATGTCGTCGGGGATCTCGGGGATGGGCGACAGCCCCTCCATCACCGTCTTGAGATAAAGCCCGGTGCCGCCGACGACGATGGGCAGGCGTTCCGCCGCCCACGCCGCGGCCATCTCGGCCGCCGCCAGATCGCGCCAGCGCGCCGCCGAACAGGCATCGGCGGCATCGAGCACGCCATAGAGCCGGTGCGGCGCCTTGGCCATGTCGTCGGGCGGCGGTTGGGCGGCGAGGATAGGCAGGGCGTCGTAGACCTGCATGGAATCGGCGTTGATCACCACGCCGCCGAACTCGCGGGCGATGGCCAGCGCCAGCCCCGACTTGCCCGAGGCGGTCGGGCCGGCGATGACGATGGCGGGGGGCGGGGTCATTGCCGCCAATTCATCACCAAGACACCAAGTTGGAAGTCCCTATCTCCAATCCAGCGGATAGCTGACGATGCCGTCGGCCAGCTTGGGCTCGAACCAGGTGGATTTGGGCGGCATCACCTGGCCCGAATCGGCCACCGCCACCAGATCCTCCATCTGGGTGGGGAACAGGGCGAAGGCCACCGCCATCTCGCCCGAATCCACCCGCTTTTCCAACTCGCCCAGGCCGCGCTTGCCGCCGACGAAGTCGATGCGCTTGTCCTTGCGCAGATCATTGATGCCCAGCACCGGCGCCAGCAGGCGGTCGGACAGCAGGCTGACGTCCAATCGCGCCACGGGATCGGCCGGCGGCGGGTTCTTCAGGCCCAGGCGGTACCATTGGCCCTTGAGGTAGAGGCCGAACGAGCGCGGTGCCGCCGGCTTGGCCTGACCGGAGGCCGGCTCGACGGTGAATTCGGCTTCCAGTGCCTTGAGGAAGGCGGTGCGGTCGAGGCCGTTGAGATCCTTGGCCACCCGGTTGTAGTCGAAGATCTTCATTTCCTCGATGGGGAAGGTCACCACCAGGAAGGACTCGTGGGCGGCGTCGGCGGGCTGGCCCGCCCGTCGGCCCGCCGCCACCCGTGAGGCGGCGGCCGAGCGGTGGTGGCCATCGGCGATATAGAGCGCCGGCATGGCGTCGAATGCCGCCGTCACCCGGGCCAGCATGGCGGCGTCATCCATCACCCACAGGGTATGGACGATGCCGTCGGCGGCGGTGACCTGATAGGCCGGCGGCCGCGCCGTCACCGTGGCGACGGCGGCGGCGATGTCGGGGTGGTTGCGGTGGGCCAGCAGCACCGGGCCGGTCTGGGCGTCGCAGGCATCGATCTGGCGGACGCGGTCGTCTTCCTTGTCCGGGCGGGTGAATTCGTGCTTGCGGATGCGGTTGACATCATAGGCCGCCACCGAGCCGCCGCCGACGATGCCGGTCTGGACATGCTCGCCCATCTTCAGGCGGTAGACATAAAAGCAGGGGGTGGCGTCTTGTCGCAGCACGCCCTGGGCGATCATCGCCTTCAGGTTCTCGGCCGCCTTGGCGTAGACCGCCGGGGAGTAGGCGTCGGTCCCGGCGGGCAGGTCGATTTCCGGCTTGGAGACGTGCAGGAACGACAGCGGCTTGCCGGCGGCCATGGCGCGGGCCTCGTCCGACGACAGCACGTCATAGGGCGGCGCCGCCACCTCGGCGGCATGCTGGGGGGTGGGACGCAGACCGGGAAACGGGCGAAGCAGCGGCACGGGCATGACGGGTCTCCGAAAAGGCGATGCCCGTGACCCTAACGCGGTTGTCTTGCCCTTGCCAACCCATGTTGCGGTGCAGTAAAGGAGGCGTCCCATGGAATACGTTCTTACACTGGTTGCCGGGCACGGACTCGACGGTCTCGACGCCTCGCTGGTTTCCGAGGTTCGCGGCGCCCTGCGCGCCCTGGGGGCCGAGGTCGGCGGCGCCCGCTGGCTGTCGCCCGATCGCGCCTGCGATCTCGATTTTTCCGGTCTTGATCCCGCCGCTGCCGATGCCATCGCTGGCCGCATCCTGGAGGGCTGGGCGGTGGACGTGGCGGCGCAGCCCGCCGAGGGACGGCGCAAGCGGCTGTTGGTCGCCGATATGGATTCCACCATGGTGATCGGAGAGACCCTGGACGAACTGGCCGATTTCGCCGGTCTCAAGGACCGCATCGCCGCCATCACCGCGCGGGCGATGAACGGCGAGATCGGCTTCGAGGCGGCGCTGCGCGAGCGCGTCGGGCTGTTGACGGGGCTGTCGGCCGACTGTCTGGCCCAGACCTGGGATCGCATCGAGTTCACCCCCGGCGCCCATCGGCTGGTGCGAACCATGAAGGCCCACGGTGCCACTGCCGTGCTGGTGTCGGGCGGATTCCGGTTCTTTACCGCCAAGGTGCGCGACGCCTGCGGCTTTGACCGCGACATCGCCAACGAACTGGGGGTCGAGGATGGCAGACTGACCGGTCAGGTCGGCGATACCATCATCGGCCGCGAGGCCAAGCTGGCGACGCTTAACGCTTTCTCGGCCGAGTTGGGGATCACGCCGCGTCTGGCGGTGGCGGTTGGCGACGGCGCCAATGACCTCGACATGCTGCGCGCCGCCGGTCTGGGGGTGGCGTTTCACGCCAAGCCGGTGGTGGCGGCCGAGGCCCGCGTCCGCGTCGATCACGGCGACCTCGGCTTCCTGCTCTATGCCCAGGGCTACCGCGACGACGAGATGGTGGGGTAGGGCTTATCCCAGCTCCAGCACGGTGTCGATCACCTCGGGGTCTTCCGAGGGCCGGCGTTGGAAACCGTTTTTCAGCGCCAGCCGCAGCATCGCCTGATTCTCGGCCATGATCTGGGCGTAGATCGCCTTGGTGCCGCGCGCCTTCTGGTAGCGTACCGCCTTGTCCATCAGCATCGATCCCAGGCCGGTGCCCTTCATGTCGGACCGGACCAGCACCGCCAGTTCGGCCTTCTGGTTGTCGGGATCGGCGACGGTGCGGATCACCCCCAGGGTTTCGTTGTGGCCATCCTTGCCGGTGCGGCTGGCGATGAAGGCCATCTCGCGGTCGTAATCGATCTGGGTCAGCCGGGCCATCTGGTGGTGATGGATCTGGCGCACCTGACCGAAGAAGCGCAACCGCAGGTCCTGCGGCGTCATCCGCGCCATCAGTTCGGCGTGGGCGGGCTGGTCCTCGGGGCGGATCGGCCGCAGCATCACCGCGCTGCCGTCGTGCAGGGCGGCCATCTCTTCCAGTTCGGCGGGATAGGGCAGGATGGCGAAGTTGCGCCGGTCGCTGTCTTCCATGGCGGCGACGCGCATGCGTACGTCCAGCGCCAGCACCCCGGTTTCGTCGGCGAACAGCGGGTTGATGTCGCAGGCGACGATTTCGGGATTGTCGGCCAGCATGCGCGACAGCCGTACCAGCACGTCGGCGATGGCGTCGCGGTCGGCGGCGGGGCGGTTGGGGCCGGCGTCCAGCAACCGCGCCACCCGCGTCCGCGCGATCATGCCCCTCGCCAGCGGCAGGTTGACCGGCGGCAGGCCGACGGTGTGGTCACGGATGACCTCGACGGCGCGGCCGCCCTCGCCGAACACCAGCATCGGCCCGAACAGCGAGTCGCAGGCGATGCCGGCGACCAGTTGGCGGGCATGGGGGCGGAACACCATGGACTGCACGGCGAAGCCCTCGATCCGGGTGCCGGGGCGGGTACGCTCGATCCGGCGCAGGATGCCTTCGGCCGAGGCGCGCACCGCCTCGCCCGATTCCAGGTTGAGGGCGACGCCGCCGATGTCCCATTTCCGGGTGAGGTCGGCCGAAGCCAGGGTCAGCGCCACGGGATAGCCCAGCCGGTCGGCGGCCGCCACCGTCTCGTCGACGGTACCGGCCAGGATCGAGGGCTGTACCGGAATGCCGTAGGCCGTCAGCATGGCCTTGGCGTCGGCTTCGCCAAGCTGGCCGCCGGGGGTGTCGAGGCCGCGTCGGACGATGGGCCGGGCGATATCGTGGGCGCCGCCGAAGCCTTCGATGTGCGACGGCGGCGTCTCCATCAGCATGTCCTGGTTGCGCTGATAGTTGACCTGATGGCGGAAGGCGCGCACGGCGCGGCCGGGAGTGTCGTAGGTGGGCAGCCCGGCTTCGGCGAACAGCCGTCGTGCCGGTGCCGCCACCTCCTCGCCGACCCACGAGGTCAGCACGGCGCCGCCGTGACGGCGCTGGGTGTCGATCACCGCCTGGGCGGCCTCGATGGGGTCGGCCATGGCGTTGGGAGCGTGCACCACTAGGATGGCATCGACCTCGGCGGCCTCGATCAGCACCCGCAGCATCTCGGCATAGCGTTTGCCGGGGGCGTCGACGCCAAGATCCACCGGGTCGTCGGCGACCCAGCCGCGCGGCATCAGGGCGGCCAGCTTGCGCAGGGTTTCCTCGGATAATTCGGCGATCTGGCCGCCGCCGGGATCGCCCATCTCGGCCCGGGCCATCATGGCGGTGCCGCCGCCGTTGGAGACGATGGCCAGCCGGTTGCCCTTCATCGGCTTGGCCCGCGCCAGGGTCTCGACCGCGCCGAACAGTTCGTTGATGTCGTTGACCCGCAGCGCCCCGGCGCGTCGCACCGCCGCATTGAAGGCGTCGTCGGGCCGGGCCAGGGCTTCGGACAGGAAGGGGCCGACGGGGCGGTCCTCGGGCACCAGTCCGGCGCGGGCCAGCAGCACCGGCTTGTTGCGGGCGGCGGCGCGGGCGGCGGCCATGAAGTTGCGTCTGGCGCCGATGGATTCGATGTAAAGCAGGATCGCCCGGGTCTGGTCGTCATTGGCCAGATAGTCCATCACGTCGGCGAAGTCGATATCGTCGCCGTCGCCCAGGCCGACGAAGTGGGAAAAGCCGATGCCGCGCGGCCGCGCCCAGTCCAGCACGGCGCTGCACATGGCGCCCGATTGCGACACCAGCGCCACCTTGCCCGGCAGCGCCGATACATGGGAGAAGCTGGCGTCGAGACCGACGCGCGGCACCAGCAGACCCAGGCTGCCGGCGCCAAGCACGCGCAGGCCATGAGGGCGGGCGGCGGCCAGCATGGCGGCGCGATCGACGTCGGCGGCAATCACCACCGCCGCCTTGGTGCCTCGTCGCCCCAGCGCGTTCAGCAGGTCCGGCACCGTCGGTCCCGGCGTGCACAGCACGGCGAGGTCGGGAACCAGCGGCATGGCCTCGATGGTGGGATAGGCCAGCACCCCGGCCACCGCCCGGTGGCGGGGATGAACCGGCATGATCGGCCCGGCGAAGCCGCCGGCCAGAAGATTGCGCATCACCACCGCACCGGCCGAGCGTGGCCGGTCCGAGGCGCCGATCACCGCCACCGAGGTGGGCTCGAACAGGAAGGAGAGGTTGCGGATGCTCATAGGCCGAAGGTCCGGCCACCCGGCCGAAATTGCAAGCGCCTTTTCGGCCGCCGCTCTTTTCGCCCGGCCCGGCTTGGTCTATGGTGCGCCTGCCGGGGTTCGGGCCTAGCAGTAGGGATTGTGATCGCATGCGTGGAGTTGTCGTTGCCGTCGCCTTGATCCTGACCGCGGCCGTCTCCGTCCGGGCGGCGGACGAAGTACCGCCGCCGGCGTTGACGCAGCCTTTGCCCACCGCCGCGACCTCGGCGGCGACGCCGACCGAAGAAACGCCGGGCTTCCAGGCGATGCGGCCGTTGCCGGCGGCCGAGCCGGTCCCCGTCGCCTCTCCCGCGCCGGTCGTGTCGCCTGCTCCCACGCCCGCTCCGACACAGCCTTCCGCGCCGCTTCCGCCCGAGGCTGCCTCGCCACCGGCTCCAGCACCGGCGGAGTCGCCGCTGCCGGCCCGTCTGTCGGTCGATCCGATCATGGCGCTGGTCGCGGTGGCGATTTTGCTGCTGGGAGCCGTCATCGCCGGCATGGTCGGGGTGGCGGCGGCGGGGGCGCTGCACCGGCGTGAAACCGTCGCCCGCCGCGCGGCGGCGGCGGCGACCCTGGCGTTGGAGCTGGAAACCCGGTTGCAGGCGTTCGACGCGGTGCCGGTGCCGCCCAATGCCGACGCCGGGGTGTCATTCGTCTCGGCGGTGGCGGCGCTGGCCAGCCTCGATCAGGGCTGGCGGGCGGTGCAGGGTTCGGTCCATCTGCTGCCCGACCGGCTGGCGGGGCATCTGTCGGTGCACTATGCCGCCGTCCACCACGTCGCCAACCACGTCAAGGGCCAGTCGATCGCCGCCGCGGTGCGGATGTTGCAAGCCAACCGCATCGGCGGCCATCCCAGTCCCGACGCCGCCGCCATGCGCGAAGCCCACGTCGAACTCGCCGCCGCCTTCCGTGGCGTCGACAAGATCATCCAGGGGCTGAAGGGCTGATCCTACTTCGCCGGCTTGGCCTCGGTCTCGGCCTTGCCGGTGACGTCGTTCCATGCCTTTCCGGCGGCCTTGCGGGTGGCGCGGGCGGCGTCGCGGCTGGCGTGGCCGATGGCGCGGGTGGTGTCGCGGGCGGCATGACCGACGGCGGTGGCGCCATCCTTGACCGCCTGCTTTCCCTTGTCGAAGGTGCCTTCCGGTTCGGCGGCGCCGGCATCCGCCCACGGCGCCAGGGCAAGCAGCACGGTCACGGCCGCAAGGAAACGGGTCACGATTTCAGCCTTTCGACGATTTTCTCGAATCCCTCCACCTTGGCCAGCGGCCCGATGGCGGCGAAGGTGGGGGCGCCGGCGAACAGGCGGCGCGCCACCCGGGCGCAGTCGGCGGCGGTGATGGCCTCGACCTTGGCGACGACCTCGGCCACCGGCAGCGGACGGCCGTAGATGGCGATCTGGCGGGCCAACTGCTCGCACCGCGAGGTGGTGCTTTCCAGGCTCATCAGGATCGAGGCCTTGAGTTGGGCGCGGGCACGGGCGACTTCGGCGTCCCGCACTCCGGCGCCGACCTTGACGATCTCGTCGCACATCACCGGAATCAGTTCGGCAACCTCGTCCTCGCCGGTGCCGGCATAGACCCCGAACAGGCCGCCGTCGTCGTAGGACGAGGCGAACGAGTAGATGGAATAGACCAGACCGCGCTTTTCGCGCACCTCCTGGAACAGTCGGCTCGACATGCCGCCGCCCAGGAGGGTCGAGAGTACCGAGGCGGTGTAGTAGTCGGGATCGTCATAGGCGACGCCGTCGAAGCCCAGCACCACATGGACCTGCTCCAGGTCGCGTTCCTCGCGATAGTCGCCGCCGACATAGCGGGCCGTTTCGCTGGTCGCCGCCACGAAGGGCGGCAGGCCGGAGAAAGCCTGTTCGGCGGCGTCCACCAGTTCGTCGTGATCGATGCGGCCCGACGCCGACAGCACCATCGACGGCGCCGAATAGTGTCCATGCATGTAGTCCAGCACGGTGTCGCGGCGCATGGCGCGGACCAGTTCCTCGCTGCCGAGCACGGGGCGGCCCACGGGCTGGTCGGGATAGGCCACGGCCTGGAAGTGGTCGAAGATGATGTCGTCGGGGGTGTCGATGGCCTGGTTGATCTCCTGGACCACCACCGCCTGCTCGCGCGCCAGTTCCTCGGCATCGAGGACGGAGTGCTGCAGGATGTCGGCGATGATATCCAGCGCCAGCGCCGAATCCTCCTTCAGCACCTTGGCGTAATAGGCGGTGTGGTCGCGGGCGGTATAGGCGTTGAGGTGGCCGCCGACGGCGTCCATCTCCTCGGCGATGTCCTGGGCCGAGCGCCGTTCGGTGCCCTTGAACGCCATGTGTTCCAGCAGATGCGAGACGCCGTTGATGCTGGCGGGCTCGTGGCGGGTACCGGCCTCGACCCAGACCCCCAGCGACGCCGTTTCCACCGTCGCCATGGGGTCGGTGACCACCCGCAGGCCAGACGGCAGGCGGGTTTCCTGGACGGAAGGGGTGTGGCGGCGTTCGACGGCCGGGCGAACGGTCATTGTTTCGCCCTCGGGTGTCGGGCGCCCACTCCGTGGGCTTGGCTCCTCCGCTCGCGCTTTGCTTGCTCGCTCATGCCCGGTTCCGCCCGGCGAAGGCGCGGACGTAGCCCTTGAGTGCCGTCGCGTCGTTGGCCAGGGTGTCCATGCGTTCGGGGCGCTGGAACAGGTCGGCCAGATGCGGCGGCAGGGCGGGGCGGGTTCCGGTGGCCTTTTCCACCGCGTCGGGAAACTTGGCCGGGTGGGCGGTGGCCAGCGCCACCATGGTGGCGTCCTTGCGCGAGTGGCCCTTGAGGCCGGCGGCGATGCCGATGGCGGAATGGGGATCGACGGTCTCGCCGGTGCTGCGCTTCAACGCCCGCATGGCGGACAGCGTCGCCTCGTCGTCGAAGCGGTAGGCCTCGAACACCTGGCGCATGGCGGTCCACGCCCCCTGGGGCATGACCATGGCGCCATGGGCGCGGAACTCGCCCATCAGCTTGTCCACCGCGCCGCCGTCGCCATCCAGCGCCAGATACATCAGCCGCTCGAAATTGCTGGAAACCTGGATGTCCATGCTGGGCGACAGCGTCGGCACCACCCCGTCGGTGCGCATGATGCCGCCCTCGAAGAAGCGGGTCAGGATGTCGTTGGTGTTGGAACCGACGATCAGCCGGTCTATCGGCAATCCCATCAGCTTGGCGGCATAGCCGGCGAAGACGTTGCCGAAATTGCCGGTGGGCACGGCGAAGCTCATCGGCACGTCGGGCGCCCCCAGGGCGATGCCGGCGGCGAAGTAATAGACGATCTGGGCCATGACCCTGGCCCAGTTGATCGAGTTGACCGCCGACAGGTTCAATTCGTCGCGGAACGCCTGGTCGTTGAACAGCGCCTTGACCAGATCCTGGCAGTCGTCGAAGGTGCCATCCACCGCGACGTTGCGGACGTTGGCGGACAGCACCGTGGTCATCTGGCGGCGCTGCACCTCGGACACCCGGCCCCTGGGATGGAGGATGACGATATCCACCGCGGCGCGGTCGCGGCAGGCCTCGATGGCGGCCGAGCCGGTATCGCCCGAGGTGGCGCCGACGATGGTGACGCGCCGGCCCTTCTTCTTCAGCACATGGTCGAACAGCCGGCCGACCAGTTGCAGGGCGTAGTCCTTGAAGGCCAGGGTCGGGCCGTGGAACAGCTCCATGACCCATTGATTGTGGCCAAGCTGACGCAGCGGCGCCACCGCCGGATGGGCGAAGCCGGCGTAGGATTCGGCGCAAAGCCGGGCAAGTTCGCCGTCGTTCAGACAGCCGGCGACGAAGGGGCGCATCACCCGCACCGCCAACTCGGCGTAGGGCAAGCCGCGCATGGCCCGGATCTCGGCAGCCGAGAACTCCGGCCAGCTCTGGGGCAGGTAAAGACCGCCGTCACGGGCCAGACCGGCCAGCAGGACGTCGTCGAAATCAAGGACCGGCGCTTTGCCGCGCGTGCTTTGGTACTTCAAGGGGGCGCCTCTCCGGGCCATGTCGCAAAAGTGCTGTACACTAGCGGCGGATGGCCGGAGGGGCAAGCGGATGGGGAAGGGGGCCTATTTGCCCTTACCCTTGGCGGCGGGTTCGTTGCCCAGCGACTGCCACAGCGCCGTCAGGATTTCCATGTTGCGCTGGATTGCCGCCTGAAGCACCGCCGGCTGGACCGACATGAATGCTTGGGGATCGCGGATGGTGGCCAGTTGCTGGAACGCCTTGGCGTTGTTCTCGGCGATCTCGCGGGCGGCCTCGAAATTGGCGCGCTGGAACTCGGCGATCTTGGTGACGAAGGAGGCGGGGTTGGCGCTGAACTGCTCGAAGAATTTGGGGTCGAACGAGGGAAACATCGCGGCCTCCTAAGCCCTAGTGGAGAAAATCTAACATTTGCGTCCTACGCAAAAGTTAGATTTTTCCCACAGATCAATCAGTTGGTGGGCCGCTTCACCTGGCGCTTGGGAACCAGCGTCAGGATCGGACCTCTGGGGAATAGTCATACGAATTTTGCACGTTTCCGCCTACGGCGCCACCACGTTGGTCGGATGGCCGGAAAAGAACGCCACCAGATTGGCGAAGGCCGAGGCGAAATAGATCTCGTAGCTGTCCTTCTCGACATAGCCGAGATGGGGGGTCGCCAGCACGTTGGGCAGGCGCAGCAGCGGATGCCTTGGGTCATGGACCGGTTCGCGCTCGAACACGTCGATGGCGGCGAAGCCCGGCCGCCCCGCCGCCAGCGCCGCTTCCAGCGCGCCGGTTTCGACCAGCTCGGCCCGGCTGGTGTTGACCAACAGCGCCCCCGGCTTCATGCGGGCGAGGTCGCTGGCGGTGACGATGCCCCGCGTTGCCTCCACCAATCGGAGATGGAGGCTGAGCACATCGGCGGTCTCGAACAACTCGTCGCGTTCGGCGGCGGCCGAATGGCCGTCGGCGACGGCGGCGGCGCGCGACGCCTCGCCCCCCCATACCAGTACCGGCATGGCGAAGGCGCGGCCATAGCCGGCCACCAGCCGGCCGATCTTGCCATAGCCCCAGATGCCCAGGGTGCGGCCGTGCAGGGCCTCGCCCATGTTGGTCTGCCAGTGTCCCGCCCTCAGCCCATCGACCGCCGGCACCAGTTTCCGTCGCGCCGCCATGATCAGGGTCCAGGTCAGCTCGGCCGGGGCGACGGGCGAGCCGATGCCTTCGACGATGGTCACTCCGGCGGCGGCGCAGGCGGCACGATCGATGTGGCCGGCGATCCTGCCGGTCTGGCTGATGCATTTGAGCCGGGGTGTCCGGCGCAGGAAACCGGCGTCGATGCGGGTGCGTTCGCGGATCAGCACGACGGCGTCGGCCTCGGCCAGGGCGACGTCGGCTTGGCGGTCGCGGGCGAGATCGCCCAGGACGGTGACGCGATGGCCGTCCAGCAGCCGCATGGCTTCCAGGGTCCGGGCGGCGTGCTGGTAGTCATCGGGAATCACGATGTTCAAGGGCGGCCTCCGACTGAGGAAGACAGCATGAAACGGCGGAAGAAATGTCGCAATATGTCATGTGAGCGTCTGCACAATTGCTCCATCGTCCGTGCTTGATTAAGGTGCGGGTTCGGCATCGGGGAAGGATGCCGGGGATGGCGGGAAAGGGTGGCGCGTTTGATGAATCAGTCCGGCGGCGGCCAGGGCGCCACGGCGACCGAGTGGAAGAAGGTCCGCCTGCTGGTGTTCGGGCTGGATGACCAGTTCCGTTTTCTGGCGCGGCAGACCTTTCGCAAGCTCGCCATCCGCGAAGTGGTGTCCTTCAGTGTGCCGGCCGACACTCCTGGGCTGATGAAGCGTGGCGCCGATGTCGTTCTGGTGGACCTTGGCGAAAAGCCCGACGACGGTCTGGCGGTAATCGAGCGCCTGCGGCGGCCCGCCGGCAATCCCTATGACGACGTGCCGGTGCTGGTGGTGGCGTTCTCCCGTCAGACCGACATGGTCAACCGCGCCCGTGCCCTCGGCGTCGAGGGGGTGGTGGCCAAGCCGGCGACCGGCCAGGAACTGGAACGCCGGGTCGCCCAGGTGTTGGCCAGCCCGCGGCGGATGGCGCCGCCGGCAGCCCCGCCATCGCCGCCGCCGAAGCAGAATTTCATCAAGGACGTCCCGCCGTCGCCGCCGCCGGTTCCAGCGCCGCCGACTCCAGCGCCGGCGGTTCCGGCGGTAGCGGTAAATTCGCCGCGCCCCGACCGCGAAGGGCCGTGGACCACCCTCACCGGCGGTGGTCCCGTCGCCGCCATGGAACCGGCACGGTCCCGGCCGCTGCCTCCGGCCGAACCGGCCGTCCCGCCGCCGTCGCGCCCTTCCGGCGGCAGGTTGGAGACGGGAGGTCCGGTGACGGCACCGCGCCGGCCCGCCGGGGGGAGGCTGGACGCCGGGGACATCGTTTCGGCGTCGGGCGGCAAGGGCGGAGGCAAACTCGACGCCGCCGATCTCGTCGCTCCCGTTGTCGCCAAGGCGTCGGTTCGGGGGATCGAAACCGCCCCGCCCGCCAACCCAGCCCCGCCCGCCCCGCCCGCCCCGCCCGCCCGCCCCGCCGTCCCGGCCCAACCAAAGCCCGCCCCCGGTCCGGTGGTTGATGCCGAAGCCGAACGCAAGCGGGCGGAAAAGCGCAAGGCGCTGTGGAAGGAGGCGTTGGCCAAATCCGGTCACGAGAAACGCACCGGCGGCGACGTCGCCAGCCTTGATGTCGGGGCGATGGTCGCCGAACACGGCCAGTGGTTGCAGAGCAAGGGGGCTGAGGGCAAGCGCGCCAGCTTCGCCGGCCTGGACCTGGCCGGCGCGGATCTGACCGGCGCCATTCTGGCCAACGCGACCTTCCGCGAGGCCGACCTGTCGGATGCCTGCTTGTCCGAGGCCCGTCTCGACGGCTCGGACTTCCGGTACGCCAAGCTGTCGGCCGCCGATTTGGGCGGGGCCAATCTGGGGGTGGCGGCGCTGCGTCACGCCCGGCTTAACCTCAGCAATCTGGAAGGCGCCGTCCTGCGCGGCTCGGACCTGTCGGGTGCCACCCTGTCGGGCGCCCGCATGGCCGGTGCCGACCTGAAGGGCGCCATCATGATCGGCGCCGACCTGCGCCAGGCCGATCTGTCCAAGGTCGAAGGCCTGGTTCAGGGGCAGATCGAGAAGTCGCTATGCGACATGTCGACCCGGCTTCCCCCGGGCGTTTTCCGCCCAGGTCAATCCGGCGAGGATTGACCGCCGTCAAGGTGGCGGCCTTGTAACTCGTGTGAGTAATACCCAAGGTTTAGAGCGTGTGAGGTCGGTAGCGCCCGGGGCGAGATGGGGGCTCTGCCCCGTTGTGTCCTCAGTCGGAGGGTATTCCAATGAAATGGCTCAGCAATCTCAGGATTTCGGCGAAGATTGCCGTGTCATTTCTGTTCCCCGTTCTGCTCATCCTAGGGTTGGCCGGCAGCATCATCGTCGACAAGGCCCATGTGGTGGCCGAGACGGGCACCTTGGCGGCGGTGGCGCCGCTTGCCGCCGAACTCAGCGCCGTCGTACACGAGATGCAGAAGGAACGGGGCTCCTCGGCGATTTTCATCGGCAGCAAGGGTGAACGTTTCGGCGACGAGATGCGGGCGCAGCGCAAGGCGACCGATCAGGCGCGCGAACGGCTCGACCGCTCGGTGGCCAAGGTCGATCTGGCCGCGTTGGGCGCCGGCTTTCCCGCCAAGGTCGAGGCCGCCCACCGCCAAACCGAGGTCATGGCGGCCTTCCGCCCCTCCATCGATAGCCTGAGCGTCGATGCCAAGACGTCTTTCGCCACCTATACCGAGATCATCACGGCCCAACTGGCGGTGGTGGCGGAGATCGTGGCGCTGTCGGGCGACGTGCGCGTCGCCAACCGGATCACCGCCTATCTTCAGCTGATGGAGGGCAAGGAAAAGGCAGGCCAGGAGCGCGCCACCGCCGCCGGTGCCTTTGCCGCCGGCCGATTCGAGCCCGAGGCATTCCGCCGTTTCGTCGCCATCGTCGCCGAACAGCGGTTGCTGCTGAACGGATTCCTGGCTCATGCCACCCCGGCCGAAGCCGAATTCTATCGCACCACCTTGAACGTCGATGCCGCTCGCACGGTCGAGCGCATGCGTCAGGCCGGCTTCGACAGCATCGCCACCGGATCGGTCGGCACCATCACCGGGCCGGAATGGTTTGCCGCCGCCACCGCCCGCATCAATCTGCTGAAGACGGTGGAAGATCGCGTCGCCGAGGACGTGCGGATGCTGGCGGCGGAGGTCAATGACGATGCCCGGCGGGTGCTTGGCGGCACCATCGTGGTGGCGGCGTTGCTGTTGGCGTTGGCGCTGGTGGTGGCGTGGGTGGTGGTGCGCGAGCTTACCGGGGCGGTAAAGGGGCTGGCCGCCACCATGGAACGCCTCGCCGCCGACGATCTTCAGGTCGAAGTGGCCGGAACCGGGCGGACCGATGAGATGGGGGCCATGGCCCGCGCCGTCCAGGTGTTCAAGGAAGCGATGGTGCGGGGCCGCGACATGGCGGCCGCCCAACGGGCCGGCACCGAGGCGCGTGAACGCCATGCCTCCGCCATCGAGGATCTGGTCGGCCGTTTCCAGGGGGCCGCCGCCGCCATCGTGCAGGCGGTGACGTCGGCCGCCGGGGAGTTGCAGGGGACCGCCTCCCAGATGACCACGGCGGCAAGCGATACCAGTCACCGGGTGGCGGCGGTCAGCGCGGCGACCGAGCGGGCCTCCGCCAATGTGGAAACCGTCGCCGCCGCCGCCGAGGAGCTGACCGCTTCGATTTCGGAGATCAGCGGCCAAGTCAGCCGTTCCTCGGAAATTTCCGGGCGCGCGGTGTCCGAGGCCGGCGAGGCCCAGGTGGCGGTTACCAGTCTGTCGGCCATGGTCGGACGCATCGGCGATGTGGTGACGCTGATCAACGACATCGCGTCGCAAACCAACCTGCTGGCGCTGAACGCCACCATCGAGGCGGCCAGGGCCGGCGAGGCCGGCAAGGGCTTCGCCGTCGTCGCCAACGAGGTCAAGGGCCTAGCCAATCAGACCGCCAAGGCCACCGGCGAGATCGGACAGCAGATATCGGCGGTGCAACAGCAGACCGAGACGGTGGTGGGCGCCATCGCCGATATCGTCGGTATCATCCGCGAGGTCGGTGAAATCGCCGCCGGCATCGCTTCGGCGGTGGAGGAGCAAAGCGCCGCCACCCGCGAAATCGCCCGTAGCGCCAGCGAGGCCGCCTCTGGCACCGCCGCGGTCTCCAGTAACGTCGCCGGGGTTCAGGATGCCGCCGGCTGCTCGGGTGCCGCCGCCGATCAGGTGCTGGCGGCGTCGGGGGTCATGGGGGAAGAGGCCGGTCGGCTGCGCGCGACCATCGACACCTTCCTGGCCGATATCCGGTCGGTGTGACGCCGGTCAGCCGGCGTTGACGGCATGCTTGACCCCGGGCAGGCATCCTTCCTTGCGGATTTCGTCCAGGCCGAGGCGGCCGTTGCGATCTGAATCGAGGCGGACGAAGTTCTCTTCGGCCAGGGCGATGAATTCGGCCAGACTGACCTTGAAGTCCAGATTGGCGTCGGCCGACATCACCGGGTCGGGAACTCCCGACGGCAGGGCCTTGGTGGCCCCGCCCGGTGCGTCCCGACGATCCCTGCCTTCCCGGCGTCCGGTCGGCAGATAGGCGGCGCGGAAGGTGGACAATTCGTCGGCGGTGATGAAGCCGTCGTGATCAAGATCCATGCGGCCAAATTGAACGCGGGCGTCGGCAAGAAACTCCTGGCGGTCGATGGCGCCGTCATGGTTGGCATCGACCCGCCCGAACCATCGTTCCAGGGCGTCATCGCATTGCGGCTGTCCGAACTCGGCGCCGGATAGTGGCTCGCCGTTGGGGCTGAACAGGACGATGGGCACCACCGGCTCCTCGTCGGTCGCTCCGCCGCCCCATTTCGGCAGTGGCGGCATCTGTGGCAACGTCGCATCGCAGGCGGCAAGGACGCAAACCAGGGCGGCCAGGGCGGCGAATTTCGACAGCGGCGGCATGGGGCGGCTCCGTTATTCGGGCATGTGGGCGGCGAGGTGGTCGAGATGATCCAGCAGCATGGCGATCTTGGCCAGGATCAGCTTGGCCTCGGCGATTTCCAGATCAAGGAAGGCCCGCGCGGCGCGGCCGCCGGCCACCGCCTGGGGCGCGCCGGATACCAGCCTCGCTCCGGCGGCAAGACGCAGGCCGCACACGCCGTCGGCTTCGCTGCCGGCGATCAGTACCGGTTGCCCGATATGGGCGGATAGCCGGGCCAACCATTTTTCCTCGTCGCTGGCCTCGGCGGGCAGGAAGGGGGCGACGTCGCGGTTGAGCCAGCCATAGATCCGCCGGGTGGTGGCGAAATCCACCGGGGTATCGGTTCCCGGCCGGATCAGGGCGAAGGTGTAGATGGTCGTCAGTCCGTCCCAGCCTTGGCCGCTACTCAGCGGCCGGCGATCGGGTGGCCGCGTCGGCAGTGCGCGCAGATACGGCGCGTTGGCGATGGTCTCGCCGATGGCGTCCAGGAAGGTGGACAGGATATGCCGGGCTTCCGCCGCCGGTACCGCGTGGAACGCCTCCATTTCCCACAGCGCCGCCCGCCACCGCATCATCAGTCCCATATTATACTGATCGGTCAGTGTGTGGCAGAAATCCCGCCAGGACTCGGGCCAGCAAGACCGCTCGGTATAGGCGGCATAACCGGCGGGCAGGCTGGCTCCGGCCGAGGCTCGCGCCGCCATCGCCGGCGGTATCAGCAGCGCGCCGGCGAATGGCGGGCCGGTGAAGAATTTCGATCCGGTGACGATGACCATGAAGCCATGATCGAGATAGGCGGCGACGGTCTCGCGTTCCAGCCGAAGCTGGGCGGCATCGACCACCACGTCGAGGCTGCCGGCGAAGCGCCGCGCCAATTGGCAGACGCACGCCACTCCGGGGGCCACCAATCCGGTCTTGGAGGTGTCGAGCAGATGCAGCAAGACCCGCCGGCCGGCGGCGACGGCGGCTTCGACCTGGGCGACGGCGGCTTCATCCACCTGTCGGGGGTCCAGCACCCCGCCGCGGTCGTCGCGCAGCGGCAGGGCAACGAGATCGACCCGGGCGGCGGAGTCCACGTCCACCGGTTCACCCGCCGCTACCGTCCGCCCCAGCGCGGTCAGGCCGTTGTGGTGGCGGCCCGAGGCGGCGGGAACCACGGTGCTGCCGGTTTCCATCGGCGCGATGACGATGGTGGTCAGGGGGCGGCGGTCGGCGGCCAGGGCGATTTGCAGGGCATGCAGCTCGGCGTCGGTTCCCGACGGAGCCAGCACGATATCGGTTCCCGGCGGTGCCCCGGTTTGCGCGGCGATGGCGACACGGATTTCGGCCTTGACCTCGGCGCAGGCGCCCGGCAGCCGCCCGGCCGTGGCGGCGGCTGCCAACCGTCGGCGCAGGGCCTCCGCCTGGGCGAAGGCCGCGTCCGAAATGGATGTGGCGGTGGTCGAGGCGAAGGTCAGAGCCTGCGGCCGTGGCCGGGGGCTGCATCCATAGCGGTTCAATCCGCTTTCGGGGTCAAGCCGCAGCCGGCTGTCGCCGTCGCGGGTCAGCAGCACGTCCACCGGTGCCGCCAGCGCCCATGCCTGGCGGAACCACTCCCGCGCCGTCAGCGTCGCCAACTCGGCTTCCGATACCGGTCCGGCGGCACCATTCTGGGTGGCCAACAGCCGTTCCGCCAGTGCCGCCAGGGCGGCCGACGGGGCCGGCGGGTGATCGTCGCCCAACAGGCAGGGCAGTTCGGGATCGATCTGCGGCCGACAGGCGGCGCGTTCGGTCTGGTTCAGGGTGGCCAGCGCGAGGGCGGCGCAGTGGCCGGCAAGCAGTGCTACCGCGATACGCCGTTCCCGGCCGGGAACGGTGCGGGCCAGACGAAGCCACAGGGCGGTCTCGGCGGCGTGGCGGACAGCCATGCTCAACGTGGCTTCGCTGTCGCCGGCACCGGCGCCGATGGTGGCGTGGCCGCCATCGGCGGTGACGGTGAACGGTAGGCTTTGCCTGGCGCAATAGACCATGTCGAGACCGGCGCGCAACGGCCGGATCGCCGGGCGCAGCCGTATGCGGTCAAGAATGGCGGGGGAGTCGGCCATGGCCGTCAGGACGCATCCTTCTTGCCCGCCCGGGTGCGTAGCATGTCCTGGAAGGCGCGAAAGACCCGGTGCATCTGGGGCGGCTTGTAGGGGAACAGCTCGGCGGAATCCATGGCATGAACGATCATCGGGGTGTTGGCCTCGAACAGCAGCAGACTGCCGTCGGGCATTTCGCCGCAGTCGATGATGAAATAGTCGAGGCCGAAGCGTTCGGTCATGGCGTCGAACGCCACCCGGTGGCGGGGGACGAAATCGTGGTCGAAGGTGGCGAAGGCCCGCGCTTCCTCGTCGCGCTTGTCCTGGCTGTTCTCCATGTCGGCGTTGAGGTAGTGGATCATCCAATGGCTCGACACCGCCATGTGGCAGATGTAGGGCCGGCCGTCGATCATGGCGACACGGTATTTGCGGAACAGGCCGTCGGGGCTGGCGTAGTCGATGAACCGAGCCAGATAGTATTCCTCGGCCGGTTCCTCGGTCATGTAGGCGGCGATGGCGTCGGCGTCCTCCAGCTTGGCCAATCCGCGGCCGGCGTGGGAATCGCGGGGGCGGACGATCACTGGAAAGGCGGCGTCGGCGGCAAGATCGCCCGGCTTCAGCTCGCCCCGTCCCAGCCGGGCCAGGGTGTCGGCGTCGATGCGTACGGTGGTGGGAATGAAGATGCCGTCGGCGCCGGCGATCAGGGCGCTGACGCCGTCGCGGGTCAGGTTCAGCAGCCGTCGGGGATCGTTGAGCACCGGTTGGCGCGGCCAGATGTCGGCGAACGAGGCGATGCGTTCGAGGATGGGACGGTTCTGCGCGCTTTCGCCGACGATGACCATGGCAAGGTCGTGATCGGGCACCGTCTCGGGCAGATCCAGCCCCGGCACCACATACAGAACATCGAGGCGGATGTCGGAATTTTCCAGCAGGAATTGCACCGGCACGTTGGACATCAGGTCCCCGGGCGCCGCGAAGGCCAGCAGGCGAAGGCAGTCGTCCCCCTGGGCGGCGGTGCCGTCGCGATAAATCTGCCGCTTGACCAGGGCATGGGGCTGGTAGCGCAGCCCGGCCTCGATCTGGCCCATCAGCACATGGACGGTGCCAAGGTCCAGGATGGCGGCGGCGTCATCCGGGTCGGCGTTAAGCCGGTTCAGCAGCCCGAAGGCCAGCCCGGTCAGGCTTTCGCCACGGAACGCCATGGCGGTCAGCCGGGCCAGACCGAGAGATACCGGCGGGCCGGCGAGGGGTGATTCTGGTCCGCTTGTCACAACTTATTCCCTGCCTGGGTCGTCGGATTCCACCGACAACGCTAAGTCGAATTGGTTAATTATTCGCGTCGGGTGGCCGCGAACGCCAGGGTGGCGGCAAGCAGGCGGTCGATATCCGGTTCGGCGGTACGGTGGTTGACGATGGCGGCGCGGATGGCCAGCTTGCCGTCGATGGTGGTGGTGGACGGCGCCGCCAGTCCGGATTCGTGGAGGTCGGCGACGATCGCCGCGTTCAGCGCGTCGGCATCGTCGCCGCGATGACGGAAGCAGACGATGTTGAGTCCGACCGGCGCCAGCAGTTCCAGCCTCGGCTCGGCCTTGACGCACCGTTCCAGATATCGCGCCATGGCGCAGGTCCGCGCGATGGCGGCCCCCAGGCGGTCGGTGCCGTAGACCTTGAAGGTGAACCACGTTTTCAGCGCCCGGAAGCCGCGTGACAGGTCGGGGCCGAAATCGCACGGCCACGGCGACCCCGCCGCCAGCCCCCTGGTCTCGCGCCGTAGATAGGCCGCTGGCGACGCGAAGGTGGCGCGGTGCGTTTCGCCGTCGCGTACCAGGATGTAACCGGCGTCATAGGGCACCTGTCCCCATTTGTGGAAGTCGAAAGCCAGCGAGTCCGATCGTTCGATGCCGGCCAGCCGCGGTGCCAGTTCCGGCGCCAGCACCGCCAGCGCCCCGAAGGCACCGTCGATGTGGAACCACAATTCCTCGGCGGCGGCGATGTCGGCCAGGGCGGCCAGGTCGTCGATGGCGCCGGTATCGACGGTGCCGGCGGTCCCGACCAGCAGGAACGGCCGCTTTCCGGCAAGACGGTCGGCGGCGATGGCGTGGCGCAACTTCGCCGGATCGAGGCGGCCCCCGGCATCGGTGGCGATCAGCCGCAGCGCATCCGATCCCAGCCCGGACATTTCCATGGCCTGGCGGATGCAGCCATGGGCGGCGACCGAGGTATAGGCGACAAGCCCATCACCACCGGCGGCGGTCAGCCCGGCGCCTCGGACCCGCGGTCCCAGCACCCGGGTGCGCGCCACCAGCACGGCGATGAAATTGGCCATCGACGTTCCGGTGACGAAGAGGCCGCTGGCCTGCTCGGGATAGCCGAACATCTGGCGTACCCATAGCAGGATCTGGCGCTCGACCTCGATCGGGGCATGATCACGGCCGCCGAGATTGGCGTTGAGACCCGCCGCCAGCATCTCGGCCAGCATGCCGACGACGGTGCCGCCGCCGTGGACCCACCCCATGAACCCGGGATGGGTGTTGCCGGGGCCGTAGGGCAGGATCTGGCCGAGGAATTCGTTGTGGACCTCGGCCAACCCGCTTTCCCGGCGGGGCAGATCGGCGCGGAAATGCTCGCGCACCCCGTCGGGTATGGGGCGCCACACCGGCCGTTCGGCGATGGAAGCGAGGTGGTCGAGCATGTCGTCGAGCATGCGGTGCGCCTGCCCGCGCAGAACCGGCCAGTCGGAGGGGTCGAGATCCGGCGGCCGTTCGGTGGTCATGGCGACGTTTGTTCCATCCTTAGGATTACGACTGATACTATCGCACAACCGCGGAAAAAATGCCCTCCATTCGTCTGTCCGGCCAAGGCTGTATTGTAATGCGTCGTCGCCTTGCCGATAATCAAAAGGGGAACGGGTGCTGGGTTCGAGGGGTGTCATGGACGTTGTTGAGGGCGCGTTGTCCCGCGTCTCGCTGTTTGCCGACGTGCTGCCCGCCGCACTGCGTGAGATCGAAGGCCGCTGCCGGTGGCTGAGCTTCGCTTCGGGCGAGCAGGTGTTCGACAAGGAAAGCGACACGCTTGATGTCTACTTCGTCATCGAAGGGGCGGTCCGTATCCTCAACTGCACCGGCGACGACCGTGAGGTGGCGCTGGCCGACGTGCTGGCCGGCAACTACTTCGGCGAACTTGCCGCCATCGACGGCATGAAGCGGTCGGCACGGGTGATCGCCACCCGCGATTCCGTGCTGGCGGCGTTGGACGGGGCGTCGTTTCTGGAACTGATGCACGCCCATCCCGCCATCGCCCTCAAGGTACTGGAACGGCTGACCCGCATCGTCCGCAATCTCGACAGCCGGGTGGCCCAGTTGTCCACCCAGAACGAGGCCCAGCGGGTGTGGGGCGAACTGTTGCGGTTGGCCGAGCCCGATCCGGCCAGGGCCGACGGATGGCATATTCCCGACCTGCCCAATCACAAGGAAATCGCCGCCTGGGCCGGTACCAGCCGCGAACTGGTCGCCCAGGCCATCGGCGAACTCGCCCGCGAGGGTGTCGTCCGGCGCAAGACCATGGGGCTGGTGATCTGCGATCTCGGCCGTCTGCAACTGATGGCGAGAACGCTGGGCGCGGCCTGACGAGCGGCTATTCCGCCGATCGCGGCAGGGTGAAGAAGAAGGTGCTGCCCTTGTCCGGCAGGGACGAGACCCAGATGCGGCCGTTGTGGTGCTGAACGATCTTGCGGCAGATGGCCAGTCCGATGCCGGTGCCCTCGTACTTGTCGTGGGTGTGCAGCCGCTGGAAGATGGCAAAGATCCGCTCGAAGAATTCCGAGGCGATGCCGATGCCGTTGTCGGCCACCGCCACGATCCATTCGCCGTCGCCGGCCTCGGCGGAGATGGCGACCTTGGGCGTCCGGTCGGGATGGCGGTATTTCAGGGCGTTGGAGATCAGGTTCTGCACCAGCCGCACCAGTTCGCTGCGCGATCCCGTCACCACCGGCAGTTCGGCGACGGTGATGATCGCCGAGGTCTCCTTGACCATCAGCGCCAGATTGCCGATCGCCGTCTCGACGATCTCGGCCAGTTGTACCGGCGCGAACGGGTCGCCGATCCGGCCGACGCGGGAGAAGTCGAGCAGGTCCAGCACCATCCGGTCCATGCGCAGGGCGCCGTCGCGGGCGAAGGCGATGAATTCGGCGGCTTCGGCGTCGAAACTGGCGCCATAGCGGCGGTCCAGCAACGAGATATAGCTGCTGATCATGCGTAGCGGTTCGCGCAGGTCGTGGCTGGCGACATAGGCGAACTGTTCCAGCTCGCGGTTGGACATGTCGAGGTCGGCCACCAGCTTCTTGAGGCGCTCGCGAGCCTCGACCTGATCGCTGACGTCGCGGCCGACCATCAGCAGGTGGGGCTTGTCGTTCATCGGGAACGAGGAATACTCGACTTCGACCCAGAAGGTCCGGCCGAAGGTCGAGGTGCATTGGGTTGCCAGCGCCTGGGGCTTTCCCGAGGCTAGTGCCGTTTCGGCGGCGGCCAGCATGCCCGACCGCTTCCATGAGTCCAGCCGGCGGAAATTCTGCCCCAGCATTCCCCCCACCGTGCCGCCGATCATTCGTGCCGCCGCCTCGTTGGCCAGGATGCAGTCGCCTTCGGTATCATAGGCCGCCACCGCCGAGGTGGAGGCGGAAACCACGGCGGAATTCAGCTTCGACAGTTCCTCGACCTCGGACCGCGCCGCTTGCATGTCGCGGATGGACGCCTCGGTCCGCAGCCACGACCGCCGGGTCATCAGGAACAGCGCCAGGGTGGTGGTGGCGAACACCCCCACCAGGCCCGCCAGCTTGAACACCCTTTGGCGCCATTGGGCGATGTAGTCTTCGGTGGCCAGGGCGACGATGATGTAAAGCGGATGGGAGCCGACCTTGCGGAACGACACCGTCTTGACGTTGCTGTCGAATCCCGCCACCGACGTGAAGGTGCCGGCGCCGATCTGGGCCTTGACCATGGCCCGCAGTTCGGGGGAAACCGCCGAGTGGCCGATGGCCCGGCCTTCCGACGGCATCGGGTGGCGGGCGATCAGTCCCAGGTCGCCGTCGCGTAGGGCTACCGCGCCGTTGGGGCCGACGTCGAGGTGGGAAAACATCTCGGCCAGGCGATCCAGCCAGATCACCGCATAGGCGATGCCGGCAAAGGAACCGTCGGCGCGGTTGACCCGCCGCGACAGCACGATTTGCCAGTTGCCGGTGATGCGGCCCAGTACCGGCTTGGAGATGATCAGCCCGGCGCCGGGGGTATCGCGCAGCAGGTGGAAGTAGTCCCGATCGCCGATGTTGGGTCGCCCCCCCCGCATCGGTCCGGTCCACACCATGATATCGCCGTTTTCGTCGGTCAACCCCATGCTGTCCACATCGGACAGGCGCCGGAAGAAGCCGATCAGGCTTTCGCCGCTGTCGTTCGCCGTGCCGCCCGCCTGAACGAAGTTGTCGGCAATGGTGTTCAGCGCCAGATCGACCCGGCCGAACGTCGCCGCCAGATTCTGTTCGAGCACCTGGGCGAGGTTACGGGACGTAACCTCGGCCCGCTCCTCGTCGCGGTCGCGGGCCTGATGCGCCGCCAGCGCCGCCAGTCCCACCACCAGCAGGTTCAAGAGCACAATTCCGACGGCCAGCCGCCGGATGACCGGTGCGGAAGAAGACTGTGACGGGTCGAACATGATGCCTATGGAGCGTTGAACATCGGTGAAGAATAACAACCCCGAGGGCCGACGAACAGCGGTTTACGATGCGCTCCGTTTCTCCGTCGTCACGCCGCCGAAGTGTCGGTGGCGGAAATTGTTCAACGGCCGGTCGATCAGCCGAACCAATATCGCCGACAGGATCAACGAGGCGATCACCGCCACGTAAGGTAGGCTTTCCCGCCCCACCGACCCCTTGATGACGCCGACGACGAACAAATGGCTGATGTAGACGGGATAGGAAAGTTCGCCGAGCATGTCGTCCAGCCTGGACTTTCTGGTGGCATTGAAGATCCAGGGCAGGGACGTCGCCACGATCAGCACGACGGCGATATAGCTCCACGGGTACAGGGGCGCCACCGTATGCCCGAAGCCGAAGCACGATACGATGACGACGGCCACCAGCGCGTATCCCATGGTCGTCGCCGGTCCGACCGGGCTTTCGCCGGAGAACTTCGCCAGATAGAACCGGCACGCGCAGGCGCCCAGGCAGAAGGTTCCGATCTCGACCGGGAAAAAGGCGTTGATCCAATCCGCCCCCTGCCGCCAGTCCCCGGCATGGCCCGCCGACATCAGCGCCACCCGCAGGGCGGTTGCCGCGATGATGGCGCCCACCAGCACCGCGATTTTTCGCCGCAACAGCCACGGCGCCAGCAGATAAAACCAGATCTCGATCGCCAGCGACCAGGACTGGCCGAGATAGTTGAGTTCGGTGCCGTTGATGCCGTAGGTGGTCTGGTCCGGGTTCACGAACAGGTCGAGCTGGCCGATCATGGGGCGGAGAACGCTGAGCCGGAGTATGTCCTGGCCGACAATGAACAGGTTCGAGACGGCATAAAGCGATTTAACGACGAGCCCGCCCTGATCGAAGACGAAGCGGTTGTACATCAGCGTATTGGTCGGGTAGAGCCGATGGGTGGCGAGCTCGTATATGACCGTCGCGGCAAGCGCCAGGTAATAAAGGGGAAACAGGCGGATCGCCCGGCTGATATAGAAATTCCTGACCCAATGCGCCGTTCCGCCGTATTTGGTCGTGATGATGTACTGCATATAGAAGCCGGATATTACGTAAAAGGCGCTGACGGGCAGCCTGCCACTGAGCGCGTGGCCGGTCAGGGGCACCGAGGTGTGGGTCAAGACCACGATTATCGCCAGGACAAGCCGAAAAACACCCACGCTTCCCTCCCTTCGGGATCATGTCGACGCCAAGGTCGCCATGCTAGCGCAGATGCCGCACGCCGATAAGGCCGATCGGCGGACGAGGCGCCGAGGAAAATCGCATAAAATTTTAGAAATTCCGTATGAATAAAAATTCAGATCTGTGGACATGATCACAGAATAGGCATGGCAAAGGCGGTAGATTGTGTCCAACGAGATGAGGGCGGGAAAGTAAATAGTTTGAATGCCTCATCACTCGGATGACAGAAACAATGCCTCTCGTGGACGAGGGGCGACTTCAAGGAGTTAAAGCCATGTTGACCTACGCTCGCTGCATGATCCGCCAGTACGTTCACAACGAAAAGGGCGCCACCGCCATTGAGTATGGCCTGATCGCCGCGCTGGTTTCCATCGCCGCCCTCGCCGCCTTCCAGGCCATCGGCCCCAAGCTGCAGACCACCTTCCAGTCGGTCGCCGACGCTTTGAAGTAGGGGCGGGCCAAAACCAAAACTCACGCCGACCTTGTCTGGGCGCCCCCGCGAAAACGGGGGCGCCATTGTTTTGCGCCGCGATCAAGGTGTTGGGAAAAAATATCTAAAATTTTTCGTATTTCCGAACAATAAAAATTCATCTATGTGGACGAGATCACAGAATACATGGCGGAAAGAAGGTAGGTTGTGTTTAACGAGATGCGGGGCGGGAAGAAAAAGTTTGAATACCCCATCGCTCGGATGATCGAAACAAAGCCTCCTCATGGATGGAAGGCGACTTCAAGGAGTTAAAGCCATGTTGACCTACGCTCGCTGCATGATCCGCCAGTATGTTCACAACGAGAAGGGCGCGACCGCCATCGAATACGGCCTGATCGCCGCGCTGGTTTCCATCGCCGCCCTAGCCGCCTTCCAGGCCATCGGCCCCAAGCTGCAGACCACCTTCCAGTCGGTCGCCGACGCCTTGAAGTAGGGGCGGGCCAAAACCAAAACTCACATCGACCTTGCCTGGGCGCCTCCGTGAAAACGGAGGCGCAATTGTTTTGCGTGGACGCTAACATTGATGAAGTGTGGAGGCTGTCACATCCCCAAATTCCGCCAGCCGCTATTGTCGATAGAATGAGTTTCATGGAGGGAGGGAACATGCCGGACAATGCCATCGTCATCGCTGCCGGCCTGGTCTTCATCGCCGGCCTAGCCGACGCGGCGATTTCCGATCTGCGGGCTTTTCGCATCGCCAACCGGACGCCGCTACTGCTGCTGGCGGCCTTCGTCCCGGCGGGGCTGGCGGGCGGGCTGTCGTGGCCGGCGTGGCTGGGTCATGCCGGGGCGGGGCTGGTGCTGTTCGTGCTGGGCGCCTTCCTGTTCGCCCGCGGCGTCTGGGGCGGCGGCGACGCCAAGCTGCTGCCGGCGGTGGGGGTTTGGGTCGGCGTGCTGGGGATGCCGCGTTTCCTCTTGGTGATGGCGCTGGCCGGCGGGGTGCTGGCGGTGTTGGCCCTGGTGGCGCAACGGGTGAAACTGGCGCCGGGCGGGCCGGTGCGGGCGTGGGGCGAGCGGTTGGCCGCCGCTGGTCATGTGCCTTACGGCGTGGCCATCGCCGCCGGCGGTATCGACTGGTGGATGGCCGCCATGCCGCCGCTGGCGGGAGGCTGACGCCGTGGTTGCGCCGAATGGGGATTTCGCCGATTGTCGTAAGGGGTATCGCGGCGACGGAAGGGGGAGCGGGGCTGTGTCATGCGACTGGTAACCGTCGTTCTGGTGGTGGCCGCCCTGGCCGCCGGTCTGACCGCGCTGCTGGCCAAGGTCTGGCTCGACCGCCAGGCGGCCGGACGGGCGCGGCCGGAGGCCCCGGCCCTGGTCGAGGTGCTGGTGGCTGCGCGCGAGATACCGGCCGGCGTGGCGCTGGCGGCCGCCGACCTGCGGTATGACGGCTGGCCCGCCGCCGCGGTGACGCCTCGGCTGCTGGTACGCCGGGCGGGCGACGACCCCAAGGCCCAGTTCATCGGCCAGACCGTCCGCCGTCCGTTGGCCGAGGGCGAGCCGTTCAGCGCCGCCGCCACCTTCCGGCCGGATGGGTCGGGGGTGCTGGCGGGGCTGTTGATGCCGGGGATGCGGGCGGTTTCCATCGCCATCACTAATTCCAGCGCCGTGTCGGGGTTCATCACCCCGGGCGACCGGGTCGACATCGTCCTGGCCGCCGATCTTCAGCGGGCCACCGAGGGCGACCGCCAGCAGGGCGGCGGCGGCTCGGCCTTCATGTTGCGCTATGTCGCCGAGACCGTGCTGACCGACATCAAGGTGCTGGCCATCGATCAGCAGATCGCCCGGGGCCGCGACGGCGGTGCTCAGCAGGGCAAGACCGCCACCGTCGAGGTCTCGCCCAAGCAGGCCGAGCTGCTGAGCGCCGCCGGCATGCTCGGCTCCCTGCAACTGGTGCTGCGCGGCCTGCAATCGGCCACGCCGGCGGCGGCGCCGACCGAGCCCGATCCAGGCTTCACCAGCGATGCCGAGGCCAGCAAGGCATTGCAGGTCATGCTGGGCGCCAGGTCCATGTCCAACAAGCGGGAACGGTCGGGCGGCACCTCGGTCCAGATCAACCGTGCCGGTCAGGTCACGTCCGAGGGATTCGCCCGATGATGCTTCGACTTCTCGCAATTCTGCTGCTGCTGGCGGGGCCGGCCCTGGCCGAGGATGCGCCCGAGCCACCGCCGCCGGCGGCGGCGCCCAGGGCCAAGGTGGTGGCGGTGGGGGCCGGAGCCGAGACCGCCGCGCCGCGTCAGGCGGTGACGCTGCCGCGCGGCCCGCTGCCGCCGGTGTTCGAGTCAATGCGCATCGCCGTCGGCAAGTCGGTGGACATCGCCTTGCCGTCGGCGGTGAAGGACGTGGTGGTGGGCAATTCCGACATCGCCGACGTCATGGTACGCTCGCCGTCACAGGTCTATGTGGTCGGCCGCGCCGTCGGCCAGACCAACGTCTTCCTGCTCGACCGCGCCGGCCGGACCATCCGCCGGCTGGAAATCGCCGTCGCCATCGATGCCCAGGCGGTGCGCGAGGCCTTGCGTCAGGTGCTGCCCGACGAGAACGCCATCCAGGTCGAGGCGGTCAACGACAGCCTCTACCTGTCGGGCACGGTCAGGAACGACGCCGCCGTCAAGTCGGCCCGGACCCTGGCGCGCCGCTATGTCGGCGGCGACGACAATCTGGTCAACCTGCTGCGGATATCCAACGACCAGCAGGTGCTGCTGCATGTCAAGGTCGCGGAAATCCAGCGCACGGTACTCAAGGAGCTGGGGGTCGGCCTTCAGACCACCCGCCCGCTCAGCCTGACCAGCTCGAAACAGACGGTGACCGGCAGCACCACCGGCACCGTCGGGTTGTTCGACAGCGTCACCGCCCCGGTTTTCGGCAGCGCCACCGTGCTGGGCATCGGCACCCTGATCACCAGCCTCAGTATTCTGGAGAACCAGGGACTGATCCGTACCCTGGTCGAGCCCAATTTGACCGCGGTTTCGGGTGAGACCGCCACCATGCTGGCCGGTGGCGAGGTGCCGGTCCCCATCTCCCAGACCACTGGTCAGGTGACCATCGAGTACAAGCCCTACGGCGTGCTGCTGAACTTTACCCCCACGGTGCTGGACCCCGGCCGGCTCAGCCTCAAGATGTCCACCGAGGTCAGCGCCATCGACAACAACAACAAGATCGCCATCAGTTCAACGATCTCGGTGCCGGCGTTCAAGGTTCGCCGCGCCGGCTCGACGGTGGAACTGCCGTCGGGCGGGTCGATCATGATCGCCGGGTTGTTGCAGAACGACATTACCAGCAATATCGCCGGCCTGCCCGGCCTGATGGACCTGCCGGTGCTGGGGGCGCTGTTCCGCTCCAACTCGTTCCAGCGCAACGAGACCGAACTGGTGGTGATCCTGTCGGCCTATGTGGTGCAGCCGCTGGAGCGCCAGGGCGCGCTATCGACGCCGTCGGACGGTTTCGCGCCGTCGTCGGACATCAAGCGCTTCCTGTTCGGCCGCCTGCAGGACATCTATACCAAGCGGGGCCGGGAGGCGCCGGCGATTCCGGCGCCGCTCCAGGGACCCTACGGCTACATCGTCCAGTGAGGGGGAACCCCGCCATGAACCCGCGCCACGCCGCCGCCCTGCTGGTCCTGCCGTTGCTGCTGTCGGCCTGCGTCGACGAGATGATCCTGCCCGCCGACCTGTCCGAGCACGACTATCGCATTTCCCATCCGGTGACGGTGGAAGAGCGCGCCGAGGTGGCGATATTCGATCGTCCGGCCGAGGGTGTTGCGCTGTCGGCCTATGATCGCGGCCGCCTGACCCGGCTGGCCGCCGAATCGGTGCGGCGGGGCTCGGGGCCGGCCCAGGTGGTCGCCGTGGCCGGTAGCGAAGGCTTTGCCCGCTCGCTTGCCGCCATCATCAAGGACGGCGGCGTCGCCGAGGTCGAGGTCAGGGTCGTTGCCGGGGAAGGCGCGCCGGAGGACGGCACGGCGGTGGTCCGGGTGCCGGTATGGACCGCGGTCGCGCCGGAATGCGGCAGTTTCGATCGCGGTCTCAATCCCAACTCCAGCAACGCGCCCAACAGCAATTGGGGCTGCTCGTTGCAGCGCAACCGGGCGTTGATGGTGCAAAATCCCGCCGATCTGATCCGAGCCCGCGAGGCCAGTGGCCGCGATGGCAATCGCGCCAGCCAAGTGCTCGATAAATACGGCCGCGGCGAGGCCACCGGTTCGGCCGCCGAGGCGATCAAGCAGGGCAGCACCAGCCCGGTCGGCTCGGCCGGCGGCAAGTAGGGGCGGGGCATGAGACAGGCTCTGATCATCGATGCCTTCGCGGCGACCCCGGACACCGCGGCGGTGCTGCGCCAGATCCAGCAGGATCGCCAGTTGGGCAAATCGCGGCTGACCCTGATGGAGGGCGGCGTGGCGGCGGCGGTGGCCCATTACGCCCACACCGGGACGCCCCAGGTGGTGATCGTCGAGGACGAGGGCCAGGATCAGAACAGCCTGCTGGAGCGGCTCGATCAACTGGCCGAGGTCTGCGAGTCCGGGACCAGGGTGATAGTGATCGGTTCCGTCAACGACATCGGCCTCTACCGCAGCCTGACCGGCCGGGGTATCAGCGAATATCTGCTGCGGCCGCTGACGTCGCGGCAGATGCTCGATTCGCTCAACGGACTGTTCGCCGATCCCCATGCCGCCCCCCGGGGCCGGATCATCGCCTGCTGGGGTGCCCGTGGCGGCGTCGGCGCTTCGACCCTGGCGCAGAACCTGGCCTGGGGGCTGGGACAGCATCTGCGGGAAGCGGTGGTCTACATCGACCTGGACCTCGCCTTCGGCACTTCGGTGCTGGCGTTCAACATCGATGCCAAGCAGACGGTGGCGGATGCCCTGGCGCATCCCGAGCGCCTGGATGAGGTGCTGATGGAACGCTGCATGGTCGATTACGACGACCATCTCCAGGTGCTGGCGTCCCCCGGCGATTGCCGCGTACATGGCGGTGTCACCCTGGACGGCATCGACCGGATGATAGACTTGGCCGGTCGCATGGCCGGGCTGGTGGTGCTCGACATTCCCCATGTGTGGGCGGAATGGAGCGAACACCTGCTGGGCGTCGCCGACGAGGTCGTGGTGGTGGCGACGCCCGACTTCGCGGCGCTGCGCGATGCCAAGTCGATGCTGGAAACCATTGCGGTACGGCGTTCCGGCGCTCCGGCGCCCCGGCTGGTGCTGAACCGGATGGATGCCAAGCATCCCCTGCTGACCGCCAAGGATTTCGAGGAGGCGCTGAAGATCAAGCCGGCCCTGACCATCCCGGCCGATCCGGCGGTGTTCGGCCAGGCTGCCAGCAATGGCCAGATGCTGGGCGAGACGGCCCGGACCCACAAGGTGACTCAGCAGTTCCAGCAGTTGGCGGCCTTGCTGGCGGGCCGGACACCGCCCGCGCGCAAGAGCATGTCGACTCTGGGCAAGGGGCTGCTGCTCGACTGGCTGAAGAGGTAGCGCGCCATGTTCGGTCGCCGCGCCGCGCCGCCATCCCCCAAGGCCGAAGCGCCGCCGCGCGAGGCTCCGCGGCCGGATACGCCGGCCGTTGTCGCCGCCGCCCCTTCTCCTCAATTGGTTCCGGTGATTCGGCCGACGGGACGGGCCGAACTGGATCAGCGGCTGTCCGATCTCAAGATCGCCATCTTCAACGACCTGATCGATTCGGTGAATCCGGCCGAGTTGGGCATGCTGGACGCCGCCCAGGTGCGCGAGGAGATTTCGGACATCGTCTCCGAGATCATCAGCATGCGCAATCTGGTGTTGTCGGCCGCCGAGCAGCAGGTGGTGATCGCCGACATCTGTAACGACATCCTGGGGCTGGGGCCGCTGGAGCCGCTGATTGCCCGCGATGACATCGCCGACATCATGGTCAACGGCGCCGACAAGGTCTACATCGAGACCGCCGGCCGCATCGAGCTGACCGACATCAAGTTCCGCGACAATGCCCAGCTGATGAACATCTGTCAGCGCATCGTCTCGGCGGTGGGCCGCCGCGTCGACGAATCCAGCCCGATCTGCGACGCCCGCCTGGCCGACGGTTCGCGCGTCAACGTCATCGTGCCGCCGTTGGCCATCGACGGGCCGACGCTCACCATCCGCAAGTTCAAGCGCGACAAGCTGACGCTGGACAGGCTGGTGGAGTACGGCTCGCTGACTTCGCCGGCGGCCAGGGTGTTGCAGATCGCCTCGGCGGTACGCTGCAACATCCTGGTTTCCGGCGGCACCGGCTCGGGCAAGACAACGCTGCTCAACTGCCTGACCCGCTATATCGACGAGAACGAACGCATCGTCACCTGCGAGGATGCCGCCGAGCTGCAATTGCAGCAGCCCCACGTCGTCCGCCTGGAGACGCGGCCGCCCAACCTGGAAGGCGTCGGTCAGGTCACCATGCGCGATCTGGTCAAGAACTGCCTGCGCATGCGGCCCGAGCGCATCATCGTCGGCGAGGTGCGCGGCCCCGAGGCGTTCGACCTGTTGCAGGCCATGAATACCGGCCATGACGGCTCGATGGGCACCATCCACGCCAATACCCCGCGCGACGCCCTGTCCAGGGTGGAGAACATGGTGGCCATGGGCGGCTACAACCTGCCGGCCAAGGCGGTGCGCGAGCAGATCGCCTCGGCCGTCAACGTCATCGTCCAGGCCTCGCGCCTCAGGGACGGCAGCCGCAAGATCACTCACATCACCGAGGTGATCGGCATGGAGGGCGAGATCATCACCCTTCAGGACCTGTTCGTGTTCGAGTTCGAGGGCGAGGACGCGCGTGGCCGGGTCATCGGCCGCCACCGTCCCACCGGCCTGCGCCCGGCCTTCTGGGATCGCGCCCGCTATTACGGCCTCGACCGCGATCTGGCCGAAGCCCTGAGCGAAAGCCATGCTTGACGCCCTGTCCCGGCTGCCGCCCGAGATCGCCGTCGTCGTGGCGGTGCTGCTGGCGGCGCTGGTGGCGCTGGGATGGTCGATGTACATGCTGATGCATGGCAGGCGGGCGCGGATCAAACGCCGACTCGCCGTCATCACCGGGGCCGGCGGGCAGGTGACGGCGGGGCGGGATCGCCGCCAGCCCAAGCGCAAGTCGGTGCAGGCCCGCCTCAGGGAGGTCGAGGGCACCCGCACCCGCCAGCGCGGCTATCGGCTGCGCGAGGAACTGATGCAGGCCGGGGTGCATGTCGAGGTCCGGCATTACCTCGCCATCTGCGGCGGACTGACGGTGGCGGCATTCGCGGTGGCGCGGCTGATGTCCCTGGGCGGGATCGGATCGCTGCTGGTGGCGGCCATCTTCGGCATCGGCTTGCCCAAGCTGGTGGTGGGAGTGCTGGCCCGGCGGCGCATTTCCCGCTTCATCGGTCAGTTCGCCGATTCCATCGATGTGGTGGTGCGCGGCATCCGATCCGGCCTGCCGCTGGGCGAATGCATCAATATCATCGGCCACGAGATGCCCGATCCCATCGGCAACGAGTTCCGCCTCGTCACCGAGGCGCAGAAGATCGGTCTCAGCCTCCAGGAGGCGCTGGCCCGCGCGGTCGAGCGGATGCCGCTGACCGAATTGCGCTATTTCTGCATCGTCATCGCCATCCAGCAGCAGACCGGCGGCAACCTCGCCGAGACCCTGGCCAAGCTGTCCGAGGTGCTGCGGGCGCGAAAGCGCATGCGCGACAAGGTTCAGGCCTTCGCCGCCGAGGCCCGCACCTCGGCCTATATCATCGGCTCGCTGCCGGTGGTGGTGATTCTGGCGCTGGTGGCGTTGGCGCCGGATTACGTCGGCATCCTGTTCGCCAGCGAGGTCGGCCATGCGGTGCTGTTCGCCGGCGCCATGACCGAGGTGGTGGGCCTTTTGGTCATGCGCAAGATGATCAATTTCGACATGTGAAAGGCGAGGGCGACGGTGCTTGATACCCTGATCATGGCGGTGGCGGCGATGGCGGCGTTCGCGTCGGTGCTGGCGCTGTCGCTGACCCTGCTGGCGCGCGACCGCCGGGCCAGCCGGCTGCGGGCGGTGACGGCGCGGCGCCAGGAGCTGTCGGCGTTGCAGCGCGCCGGCCTGCAGGGCGGGCGCCGCCGCCCCGAGCGCCGCCGCCGTGTCGCCCTGATGCAGGCGGTGGTCGAACGCCTCAAGCTTCAGGACATGCTGACCGCCCGCGACCTTCGGATCAAGCTGGCCCAGGCTGGCTGGCGCGGCCAGTCGGCGCCGCTGACCTACATCTTTTCCCGTGTCGCCCTGCCGGTGGTGCTGCTGGCCTTCGGTCTGGTCTACGCCTCGACCGTGTTCGCCGAACTGCCGCTGTCCAGCCGCGCCTTGATCACCCTGGGTGCCATGGTGGCGGGGGCGTACCTGCCCGCCATCTTGTTGTCCAACGCCATCCAGAAGCGTCAGTTCGCCCTGGGGCGGGCGTTTCCCGACGCGCTGGATCTGATGGTGATCTGCGTCGATGCCGGCCTGTCGGTCGAGGGGGCGTTGGCCCGCGTCATCGACGAGGTCGGCGAATCCGCTCCGGAATTGGCCGAGGAATTGGGGTTGACCGCCGCCGAGCTGGCGTTTCTCGGCGATCGCCGCCACGCCTGGCAGAACCTGAGCGATCGTACCGGCCTGCCCCAGGTCAAGTCACTGGTGACGACCTTGCTGCAATCGGACAAGTACGGCACCCCGGTCGGTCAGGCGCTTAAGGTGCTGGCCAATGAAAGCCGCGAGACCCGCATGGCCGAGGCCGAAAAGAAGGCGGCGTCCCTGCCGGCCAAGCTGACGGTGCCGATGATCGTCTTCTTCCTGCCGGTGCTGTTCATGGTCATCGCCGGCCCCGCCGCCATCCAGGTATCGGGAATGATGAAGTAGGCGTCACTGTCCCTTGGCCGAGGCGGCCAGGGCGCGCAGGATCTCGGCGTTGGCCCTGGCCTGATCGGGCGGCAGGTCGTGGCGGGCCAGCTTTTCCGCCTGGGCGACGTCGCCCTTGAACGCCAGCAGCAGCGCCAGATTCTGCCGGACCTGGCTGTTGGCGCTGGGCAGGTCGGCGGCGCGGGTCAGGGTTGCCACCGCTTCGTCGAGCCGTCCTGCCAGCGCCAGCGACAGCCCCATGTTGTTGAGTACCGCCGGATTGTCGGGCGACAGTTCCAGTGCCCGGCCAAAGGCGGCCAGCGCCTCGGCGCCGCGTCCCTGGGTGTCGAGCGCCACCCCCAGCGTCGCGTAGGCATCCCAGGCCTTGGGGGCGACGGCGACGGCCTGTTCCAGGGCGCGAAGCGCCAGCGTCATGCGGTCGGCGGCAAGGTAATCCTTGCCCAGTTCGGTCAGCAGGTCGGGGTCGCCGGGGAAGTGGACCAGCTGCGCCTGCATGACGTCGGCGGCGGTCTGGGCCTGGCCGTCGTAGCGCAGGTTGCGCGCCAGTGCCACCCCGATGCCGCGATCGCCGGCACGGCGCTGGTAGAGGGTGGACAGGTGCTGTACCGCCCCCTTGTAGTCGTGATTGGTTTCGGCGGCGGCGGCGGCGGCGCGCAGCGGTGGTTCGACCGCATCGGCGATGCTGCGGGCCTCGGCGTCGGGATTGGCGGCACAGCCGGCGACGGCCGGGCCAAGGGCCAGCAGGACGGCAAGACGCTTCAACATCGGCAAGGCTCCGCACAGCAGAAAAATTATACGTAATTCCATGGAAATTCGCTCTATTACTTCGGACGGTATAGACGAAGCAGGCGTTGCCGCCAGCTTCGTTTGAAGCTATCATTGTAGCGTCAAAACCTTGACGATGGAATGGGCCTGAGATGACGCGGCTGGGACTGGCGACCACACTGTTCATGGCGGTTTCGACGGTGACACTGGCCGCCGAGACCATCGAGGTGCCGCTGGGCGGCGCCGGGGTGGTGCGGCTGGGGCAGGCCGCCCGTCAGGTGGTGGTGGGCAATCCCGCCATCGCCGATGTCACCATGCAGTCGCCCCAGACCCTGGCGGTGTTCGGCAAGTATCCCGGCGGCACCACGCTGCTGGTGCTTGACGGTGGTGGCCGGGTGGTGCTCGACGCCACGGTGGTGGTGGTATCGGCCGGGGCCGACGGCGACGGCGTCACCGTGCGCTACGGCACCGGCAAGACCTGGGTTCCCGGCGGGACCACCGCCGTGGCGGACTGCTCGGCGGTGCGATGCTCTCCCGCCATGACGCTGCCTTCGGAGACCATCTACAAAGCGGGCGGCGGCGCCCCACCCCCGGTTGCGGCGCCCGCCCCGGCCAAATAGATCGTCGGACGGCCTATTCGACCAGGATGGGCTTGGCGGCCGTTCCCGACGGAACGCCGCTGCCGTCGCAAGTGTTGCCGATGGACGAGTTGCCGATGAATTTGACCGAGTCGGCAATAAGGCGGGTGCAGCCGGAATTGGCGGACGCGTTGCCGCCGGCAAAATCCAGTTCCTCGGACGGCATGTAGATGGCACCGGTGATGTTGGTCACCGAATTGCCATTGAACTTGTTGACCTGATTGGGCGCATGGCGATCGCCATAGAAGGCGACGCCGGCCCAGGCGCCCGAGGTCGGCGCCGAGAGGTTGATGGTGCCGCCGCCATTGATATCGACCTTGGCATAGCCGGTCGAGGAATTCCCGGTCAGGATGATGGTCACCCCCGTGCCCGACACGGTGGCCTGGGAATTGATCTTCAGGGTATCGCCCTTGATCACGTAGACGCCGGGGTTGAACTTCACGTTGCCCTTGAGATCGAGACCGCCGCAATAGGTTCCTTCGCTGAGGGTGAAGTCGGTGCCTTTGGGCTGTGTCCGGCAGGTTCCCGGTGCCGGTGCCGACAGGCTGGCGAAGGGATCGTCGGTCGGTGCCGCATTGGTCGATATGGAATCGGTTTCGAGTTCGCCCGAACCGGAGACGTCGTAGCCCCCCGAGGATCGGATAAAGGCGGTGTTGACCGTGGCGTTGCCCGACACCGCCACCGCCTGGGGGCTGGTGGAATTGGCGGTGATGCCGCATTTTTTCAGGGTGATGGTGGTGCTGCCGGTGAAATAGGCGGTATCCGACGACACGTTGTTGAGGGCGAGGACGCAGGGGTCGCCGGAGGTGGGGACCTTGGCTACCGCGCGGGCGCTGATGGTCGTCGATTTGAGGAACAGCGAGGAGAACAACAGCGTCTGCGGTCTCGACACCACGACCTCGACCGACCGCGGGTCGCCAATGTATTTTCCGGTCACCGGCGGGGCGTGGACGGTGAGGGTGGTGTTGGCGGCGGTCTGGAGGCCGTTGCGTTTGGCGTCCAGGGTTGCCGCCGCCGAGATGGCGGCGCTGTTGCTTCCGGCGCCAAGTTCAAAGGCGCCGCCAAGGGCGGCGGCATCGGCCATGGTCTGCAATGACCGCTTGCTCGCATACCACAGTCCCATCTCGGTCCCGAGCGAGAGAAAGCCGAGCATGGCGGTCATCCCGACAGCCGCCAGGATCGCGACGCTGCCACGGTGATCGCAAAGTAACCGTCTAAGTATAGTGTCGTGTGGGCGGCGTAGTCTCATGGACGTATTCCTGCGTCAATCTGCGCAGTATATCGTAGTTTCCAGAGTTGAACTATGAACCGCCTCACCTTTGTCGCCTACCTCGGCAGGTTGCTTTGTGCCGTCAGGGTGATCGGCCCGAACGGCAGCAGGTTCGGCACCAGGAAGGTGAAGTTATAGCTGGCGGCAACGGTGATCTGGGTCGGCGAGGAGGTCACCGTTATCACCGGGTTGAGCCCCTGCAAGCCGAGGAGAGCGGCGCTGACCGCGCCGGAGATGGCGCCGGCGCCGAGGGTGGCGTCGGCCAGCGCGGTGCGCGACGCCGATTCGACGGCGTATTGCAGGGTCTGCTTGATCCACATGGCGCGACCAAACTCGATGATGCCGAACATGAACCCCAGCATCACCGGCAGCAGAATCGCGAATTCCACCGTGGTCGAAGCCCTGCGGCAGGTGGTGAGGCGCCGAATCATCTCAGTCCACCCGCAATGTCGCCGAGGCGCTCAATGTAACGGGGCTGGCGAAGCCGGGATAGCTGAGCAATAAGGCATAGGATTCGGTTACGGTGACGGTCACGTAGGTTCGCGAGGACCCGCCGCCGGCGCAGGTGCCGCCGCAGGCGACCGTGCTGCCGTCGGCGCAGCCGCAACTGGTCGCGACCGCGACGTTGACGGCGCCACCGTTCAGGCCGGAGGCTCCGGTCACCGCCTGGGTGATGGCGGCGGTATTGGCCGAGTTGCCATAGCCGGACTGGGCGCCCGCGCGGGCGGCGCTGACAAGCCGCATCTTCTCGTTGGTGGCGAGGCCCATATCCGCCATTCCCAACAGCATCAGCACCAACAGGGGGGCGGTCAACGCGAACTCGACCGCGCTCATTCCGGCGTCGCATTGGCGCAGGCGCCCAAGGATTGCCTTCGGCAATCCGGCGCGCAACCAGGAAACGGCATGATTCAACATCGGTGTTCGTCCATGGCCCCGGCGCCCCGGGCGGTCGGCGCGGGAAAGCTTCACATGGTCTTTAGGTTAAGGCCAAGGCATTGTTCTGTCTGTGGATCGGATCACCTTGACGTCCCAGGCAAAATAATAACGGGCCGGTCGCGATGGACCGGCCCGAATATTCGGATCGACGGGGTCAGTTGAAGGGCACGAAGACGTTGATTCCCGACGGAGGCGGCGGAACGTAGACGTACCGGGGCTCCGGCTGGACATAGACCACCTGCGGCGGCGGGACGTAGCGGCGTTCGTAGGCCCAGCGTTCGCGTTCCCAGCGGCCGCGATCGTGATGCTCGCGCCATTCACCGCGCCAACGGTCGCCATCGGCCATCGCCGGGCTGGCGGTCAGCAGGGGGGCGGCAAGGCAGAAGGCGATCAAAGCGGCGGCGAGTTTAGCGGTCCTGGGGACCATTTGATCCTCCTATTGGAAAAACCTGACGGCTCCGCCTGTTCCGGCGGGCCATGTCGCGATATTGTCCAAGGATTGCGGCAAGATTACGGTCATTCGTTTCGCCGCCGGAGAGTTGCCCCATGTCCGACCATACCCCTATCCCCTATACCGACGACTATCTGCGCCAGATTCTTCAGGAGGTCCGTACCATCGCCGTGGTCGGGGCCTCGTCCAACTGGAACCGGCCCAGCTATTTCGTCATCAAATATCTCCAGGACAAGGGCTATCGGGTGATCCCGGTCAATCCTGGTCTGGCCGGACAGGAGTTGCTGGGCGAGCGGGTCTATGCCGATCTCCAAAGCATCCCCGAGCCGGTGGACATGGTCGATATCTTCCGCAACTCCCAGGCTGCCGGACCGATCGCCGACGAGGCCGTCGCCATCGGCGCCAAGGTGGTGTGGATGCAGTTGGGGGTGCGCAACGACGAGGCGGCGGTCCGCGCCTCGGCCGCCGGGCTTCGGGTGGTGATGGACCGTTGCCCCAAGATCGAGTTCGGCCGCCTCGGCGGCGAACTGTCGTGGAGCGGGGTCAATTCCGGCATCATCTCCAACCGCTCTTTCCAGGCGCCGCGCCCGAAGAAGCGCCGGGCGCCGCTGCCCGAGTCGGGCGAGGTGGCGGCATTCGGCTTTGCCACCCAGGCGGTGCATTCCGGCAATTCCCCCGATCCCACCACCGGTGCCCGCACCACCCCGATCTACCAGACCACCTCCTATGTCTTCGACGACGTCGATCACGCCGCCAGCCTGTTCAACCTGCACACCTTCGGCTACATCTATTCGCGGCTGACCAACCCCACCGTCAGCGTCCTGGAAGAGCGGCTGGCGACGTTGGAGGGCGGGCGGGCCGCGGTCTGCGCCGCTTCGGGCCATGCCGCCCAGTTCCTTGCCTTCTTCACCCTGCTGGAACCGGGCGACCATTTCGTCGCCTCGCGCAATCTCTATGGCGGATCGCTGACCCAGTTCGGTCTGTCGTTCAAGAAGCTGGGCTGGGACTGCACCTTCGTCGATCCCCTCGACATGGACAATTTCCGCCGCGCCATCGGCCCCCGGACCAAGGCGCTGTTCATCGAAAGCCTGGCCAATCCCGGCGGCATCGTCGTCGATATCGAGGCGGTGGCCAAGGTGGCGCACGAGGCGGGCATTCCGCTGATCGTCGATAATACCCTGGCGACGCCCTATCTGTGCCGTCCGTTCGAGTGGGGCGCCGACATCATCATCCACTCCACCACCAAGTTCCTGTCCGGCCATGGCAATTCGGTGGGCGGGGCGGTGATCGAATCGGGGCGCTTCAACTGGAATGCCAGCGACAAGTTCCCCTCGCTGACCAAGCCCGAGCCGGCCTATCACGGCCTGACCTTCTACGAGACCTTCGGCGACTTCGCCTTCACCACCAAGGCGCGGGCCGTGGCGCTCCGCGATTTCGGCCCGGCCATGGCGCCGATGAACGCCTTCCTCACCATCACCGGCATCGAGACCCTGCACCTGCGCATCGAACGCCATTCCGCCAATGCCCTGGCGGTCGCCCGCTTCCTGGCGGCGCATCCGGCGGTGGCGTGGGTGAACTATGCCGGGCTGCCCGACAACCCGTTTCACGCGTTGCAGCAGAAATATCTGCCCAAGGGCGCCGGGTCGGTGTTCACCTTCGGGGTCAAGGGCGGCTTCGCCGCCGGGGTCCGGCTGGTGGAGGCGGTGCGGCTGTTCTCCCACCTCGCCAATATCGGCGACACCCGTTCGCTGATCATTCATCCGGCCTCGACCACCCATGGCCAGCTTTCCGACGAGCAGAAGGCCGCCGCCGGTGCCGGCGACGACGTCATCCGCCTGTCGGTGGGCATCGAGGACGTGGCCGACCTGATCCGCGACCTCGACCGGGCCTTGACCGCCAGCCAGGGCTGATCAGATGTCCCAGGCCGGGGTATCGGCGGCGATGATGCGCGACGGCGGGAAAGTGACGGTGATGACGGTGCCCTTGCCCAATTGGCTGTCCATGCTCAGGGTGCCGCCATGGGCCTCGGTCAGCGACCGGGCCAGCGGCAGGCCGAGGCCGCTGCCCTCGTACTTGCGTGACAGTCTGGTGTCGGCCTGGACGAAGGGTTCCATCACCCGGACCATGTCCTCGGGACTCATGCCGATGCCGGTGTCGGCGACCGAGATGACGAAGCCGTCGTCGCCGGAGCGGAGGGAAACCGAGACCTGACCGCCGTCGTCGGTGAACTTGACGGCGTTGGACAGCAGGTTGAGGACGATCTGGCGGAGGCGGCGTTCGTCGGCCAGCAGGGGCGGCAGGTCGGCGGGAAGGTCCTCGACGATGGTCAGCCCGCCGCTTTGGGCGCGCCGGTTCATCATGCGCACGCAGGTCCTGACCGCATCGGCGACATCGACCCGGGAGGCGGTCAGCTCGGTCATGCCGGCCTCGGCCTTGGACATGTCGAGGATGTCGTTGATCAGTTCCAGTAGATGCATGCCGCTTTCATGGATGTCATCGACGTAATTGCGGTAATTGGTCGGTTCCAGCGGGCCGAAGATCTCGTGCTTCATCATCTCGGAGAAACCGATGATGGCGTTGAGCGGCGTGCGCAGTTCATGGCTGATGTTGGCCAGGAAGGTGTTCTTGGCGCGGTTGCCGCGCTCGGCATCGTCCTTGGCGATACGCAGCGTCTGCTCGATGTGCTTGCGGCCGGTGATGTCGGTGAAGCTGAGGATCAGCCCACCCAGCGGCATGGCCGACGAGCGCACCTCCATGATCAGGCCGTTGGCGCCGTGGTGCTCGAACACCATTTCCGGCCGCTGGCGGATGTTCTCCGCCAGATCCGAGGTGGTATCGACCGCCTGCTCGTAGGTCTGGACGTCGGTGGCGGCCAGCAGGGCCATGAACAGCGAGATGTCGATGGTACCGGGCATGATCTCGGCCTCGGGCAGGCCGAGCATCCGCAGCGCCGCCTCGTTCAGCGCCACCAGGGCGTCGTCGTCGGCGAACACCGCCAGACCCTGCGGTATATTGTCGATGATCGCCTGTAACCGGGTGGCCTGGGCGCGGAAACGGCCTTCGCTTTCGATCAGGTCATGTTCGGCGCGTTTGCGCTGGGTGATGTCGCGGACCACTCCGATGAAGGTGACGAGGTCGCTTTGGCGCATCTCGGTGACGGCCAGTTCCAGCGGGAAGGTGCTGCCGTCGCGGCGCACGCCCTCGACCTCGCGCCCGATGCCGATGATCCGCCGTTCACCCGTCTTGTGATAGGCGGCGATGTTGCCGTCGTGCTCGTGCCGATAGGCCTGGGGCATCAACATGCCGACGTTGCGTCCGACCACCTCGTCGGAGGCATAGCCGAAAATGCGCTCGGCGGCGGTGTTGAACGTCAGCACCGCGCCGCCCTCGTCGATGGTGACGATGCCATCGACCACGGTGTCCATGACCCCCCGCAGCCAGGTGACGGTGCTTTCCAGCGACAGTTGGGCCTGCTTGCGGATGGTGATGTCGCGCAGGATGCGCAATTGTCCGCCGTCATGGGTGGGAAAGGCGCTGACCGTCACCCAATGGCCGTCGAGAAAGTGGTCTTCGCCCGTCGTATTGTCCGACAAGCCGCCGCCGGCGATCTTGCGTCGCAGCCATTCGTCGCCCCGGCTGTCACGGCGGGCGAGGCTGGCCATCAGATCCTCGAATCTCACCCCGGGGACGATGAGGTCCTCGACCGGCCGCAGCAGGGCGCGATAGCGGTCGTTGCAGGTGACCAGCCGGTTGGCGCCGTCGTACAGGGCGATGCCGTCGGTGCTGTTGCCCAGGGCCTCCAGCAACCGGCGCTTGGTTTCATAGCCGTTATCGCCGCCGGAGCGGCGGCGGGCCGCCAGCCACCCCAGCGTCGCCGCCGAACCTCCCAACGCGCCGAGAAAAGCCGCCAGAACCATCAGTTCCATGGTGCTTCTCCAATGGGCGCCGGCTATCGCCTTGCCGGCTCGCTACTCGTCGTAGGACGCCAGGCAGGCGAACGGAACGTCCAGTTCCCTCAGCCGCTGGCGGCCGGGCAGGAACGCCAGCTCGATGATGCTGGCGGCGCCGGTGACCTCGGCGCCGATCTTGCGCAGCAGTTCGATGCCGGCGGCCATGGTGCCGCCGGTCGCCAGCAGATCGTCCAGGATCACCACCCGCTGTCCTTTCTGGATGGCATCCTCCTGGATCTCGATGGTGTCGGTGCCGTATTCGAGAGCGTAATCGTGGCGGATGGTCTTGCCCGGCAGCTTACCCTTCTTGCGCAGCATGACGAAGCCGCAGCCCAGCTTCAGCGCCAGCGGCGCCGCCACCAGGAAACCGCGCGATTCGACGCCCGCCAGGATGTCGGGATGAAAGGCCCTGATCTCGCGCGCCAGCCGCCCCATGGCCACCTGCCAGGCGTCGGAATGGGCCAGCAGGGTGGAGATGTCGTAGAACAGGATTCCCGGCTTGGGGAAGTCCGGAACGCCGCGGATGTGGTCCTTGATATTCATGACGCTGCCCATTGTTGCGATTGCGGCGGTATGGTAGCGGCAGTGCCGGGCGCGGTCAAAGCAAAGACACCAGCGCCTTTCGCACTGCTTCGGGTGGAATCGCGCTCATGGCGTCGGCGCCGAAATCCTGGGCGCGCACCAGCCTCTGCCGGCTGGTGGCCGGGGCGAACTTGGCCGCCGGGGTGGGGCCGAACAGCGATACCAGCGGAATATCCGCCGCCGCCAGCATGTGGCCGGTGCCGCTGTCGTTGGCCACCGCCGCCCGCAGCCGCCGCGCCAGGGCGATGGTCAGCATCGGCGTCGCGGCGTCCACGTGCTGCAACGGCATCAGGGCGGCGGGCAGGGCGGCACGGATCTCCGCCGCCCAGTCGGCTTCGGCCGGGCCGAGCAGGAAGACCGGGACAAACTCACCCGTCGCGGCCATGGCGATGAAGCGGTCGAGAGGCCAGCATTTGTGCTTGCCGCCGGCGCCGGGGGCGAAGCCGACATAGGCCGGTCCGGGGGGCAGCAGGGCATCGGCCATGGCTTCGACCGTCGGGTCGCGGCGCAAGGCCGCCGCCGTCTCGATCGGGCGGCCGGCGGCCAGATCCGCCAATTGTCGCAGCTGGGCGGCCATGGATGGCGGCCTGGCCCGTTCGGCGGGCCGGGCGTCGGACAGCCGGAAGCCGGCCGCCGGGGAGATGAAGCGGCGGTGGCGGATGCGCCGGACGATCAAGGTGGTCAGCAGCCGACGCTGGGTATCGATGATCAGGTCGAACGAACGGCCGGGCAGGGGCCGGCGCAGCAGTTCGGCCGGGCGGCTGCCCACCCGCGCGTCGTCGATCACCTCGTCCAGCAGCCCGGCGACCAGCGGCGCCAGCGCGCCGGCGAAGACGGTATGGCCCTTGCCCGCCAGCCAGGTGATGCGGGCGGCGGGAAAGGCGGCGCGCAGCGCGCGGATGAACGGCAGCTTGATCAGCCCGTCGCCGACGGCGTCGAGGCCGACATAGACCAAGATGGTGTCAGGCATTGTCGGTTGGGGCATCGTCGATCAGGGCGCGGTTGCCCTCGACCCTGACCCGTCCCTCGGCCAGCAGCCGCAACGCCTGGGGATAGGCGAGATGCTCCTGCTCGAGCACCCGGGCGGCCAGGGTGTCCTCGTCGTCGGCGGCCAGCACCGGCACCGCCTTCTGCACCAGGATGGGACCGTCATCCAGGTCGGGCGTCACCAGATGGACGGTGCAGCCATGCAGCTTGACCCCGGCCTCGATGGCGCGGCGATGGGTGTGCAACCCCTTGAATGACGGCAGCAGCGCCGGGTGGATGTTGATCATGCGCTCCCGCCACGCCTCGGCGAAGCCGGCCGACAGCAGCCGCATGAAGCCGGCGAGGCAGACGATCTCGACCCCGGCGGCGCGCAGGGCCTTGTCCATCTCGGCGTCGAACGCCTCGCGCGAGGCGAAGCCCTTGTGGGGAATTACCGTGGTGGCGACCCCGGCCCGCTTCGCCCGCTCCAGGGCATGGACGCCCGGCACGTTGGAAATCACCAGCACGATTTCCGCCGGAAAGACGGGATCGGCGCAGGCGTCGAGCAGGGCCTGAAGATTGCTGCCGCGTCCCGAAACCAGGACTCCGACCTTCTTTTTCAACCCCAACCGTCCTGGTTGAGCACCTGGCTTTGCGCCTCGTCGCCGTTGCGGGCGCGGATGCGGCCGATGCGCAACACGGTTTCGCCGTGGGCCTTCAGGATGCGCTCGGCTTCGTCGGCCTTGTCGGCGGCGGCGACCACCACCATGCCGATGCCGCAGTTGAAGGTGCGGGCCATCTCGTGGGCGGCGACGCCGCCTTCGCTCGCCAGCCAACGGAAGACCGGCGGCAGGGGCCAGGCGGCGGCGTCGATCTCGGCCACCACGGTTTCGGGCAGGACCCGCGGCACGTTCTCGATCAGGCCGCCGCCGGTGATGTGGGCCAGCGCCTTCAGCGTGCCGGCGCGCACGGCGGCCAGACAGCTTTTGACATAGATGCGGGTGGGGTCCAGCAACGCCTCGCCCAGCTTGCGGCCGGGGGCGAAGGGGGCGGGGGCGTCATAGGACAGGCCGCCGCGCTCGACGATGCGGCGCACCAGGGAATAGCCGTTGGAATGCACCCCCGACGACGCCAGCCCCAGCAGCACGTCGCCCGGCGCCACATCCTCGTGCGGCAGCAGTTGGTCGCGCTCGGCTGCGCCGACCGAGAATCCGGCCAGATCGTAATCGCCCTTGGCGTACATGCCCGGCATCTCGGCGGTCTCGCCGCCGACCAGGGCGCAGCCGGCCTGACGGCAGCCCTCGGCGATGCCGGCGACGATGGCGGTGCCGGCGGCGACGTCGAGCTTGCCGGTGGCGAAGTAGTCGAGGAAGAACAGCGGTTCGGCGCCTTGGACCACCAGATCGTTGACGCACATGGCGACCAGATCGATCCCGACGGTGTCGTGCTTGCCCGCCTCGATGGCGACCTTCAGCTTGGTGCCGACGCCGTCGGTGGTGGCGACCAGGATCGGGTCCTTGAAGCCGGCGGCGCGGGGATCGAACAGGGCGCCAAAGCCGCCCAGTCCGGCGGTTCCTCCCGAGCGGGCGGTGGACTTGGCCAGCGGCTTGATGGCCTCGACCAGCGCCTCGCCGGCATCGATATCGACGCCCGCATCGCGGTAGGTCAGGCCGTTCTTGGAATCTTTCGCGGGAATGGGCTTCCTCGTGGGCTTCGGTGTGATATGGTTCGGCGCGGATTTCAAGCGGCCGAATTTACTTCATCCCGGACGGTTTGCAATGGGTTCTGTCAGAGCGTTCGCTGTCGTGCTGGTCTTGCTGGCGCTGCCCGGACTCGCCCTGGCCGCCGATGCCTTCGCGGTGCGCGGTATCGATGTGGACGTCACCGCCGCCAGCGTGGCGGCGGCCAAGGAGCAGGCATTGGCCGAGGCCGAACGTGTCGGCTTCCGCCGGCTGCTGGAGCGGCTGACCATGCCGGCCGACCATGCCCGGCTGCCCGCCGCCGATGCCCTGCAATACGTGCGCGACGTCGCCATCGAGCAGGAGCGCTCGTCGGCGGTGCGCTATATCGCCGTTCTGACGGTGCGTTACAATCCGACGGCGGTAAAGAAGCTGCTGCGCGACGCCGGGCTGAAATACGCCGAGCCGCGCCCGCGCGCGGTGGTGGTGGTCCCGGTGTTCAAGGCCCACCCCGGCGACCGCGCCATGCTGTGGGACGATCCCAACCCCTGGCGTGCCGCCTGGGCGGCGGTGGGCAGCGGCGCCCTGGTGCCGTTGCAGGTGCCGACCGGCGACGTCACCGATCTGGCGGCGCTGGACGCCGACAAGGCGCTGGCCAATGACGCCGGAGGGCTTGGCGCCCTGGGGGCGCGCTTTCGCACCGCCGATGTGCTGGTGGCGGCGGCGGCGGTCAACGCCGCCGGTAACAGCCTTGACGTCTCGCTTGGCGGGGTGGCGGGGGTGCTGCGGCCGTTCGAGACCAAAAGCTATCCCATGGGCGAGGGCGGGTTGGACGCCACCTTGCGTTTCGCCGCCCTGGACATCGCCCAGGGGCTGGATGCCACCTACAAACAAGGCAACCTGCTGTCGTTCGATCATGCCTCCACCCTGTCGGCCATGGTCGCGCTGCGGGGGCTGGACGACTGGCTGGCGGTGCGCGAGCGTCTGGGGCGGGTGCCGCTGGTCCGCGGCTGGGAGATCGTGTCGCTGTCCAGGGAGGAGGCGGCGCTGATCCTGCACACCGTCGGGGAACCCGACCAGGTTCGCGCCACCCTGGCCGCCGCCGGTCTGGCGCTGGACTGGGGCGACGGCTATTGGACCATGCGGCCCAGCGGTGGGAAATGAGAGGAAGCCATATGACCTCCGGGCAGCGGATGCGGTTCTGGGCGGTTGGGGCGCTGGTGTTCCTGGTGCTGGTCTGGCTGCTGCGCGGCGTGCTGCTGCCGTTCGTCGCCGGCATGGCGGTGGCGTATTTCGTCGATCCCATGGCCGGGCGGCTGGAGCGGTTGGGACTGTCCCGGACCGCGGCGACCTCGGTGATCACGCTGAGCTTCTTCGCGCTGCTGGTGGTGGCGTTGCTGCTGCTGGTGCCGGTGATCGAACAGCAGGTTGTCACCTTCATCCAGCGGGTACCGGCCTATGCCGCCGCCCTGGCCGAACGGGCCAGGCCGCTGATCGAGGAACTGCATCGTCGGCTGTCGTCCGACGACATCGAGAAGTTGCAGAGTTCGGCTGGGGCCTATGCCGGCACCGCGGTAAGCTGGGCGGTCGGGCTGGTCAAGGACGTGCTGACCGGCGGCATCGCCTTCATGAGCATCCTGTCGTTGCTGATCATCACTCCGGTGGTGACCTTCTATCTGCTGCGCGATTGGGATCGGGTGGTGGAGACGGTGGATCGCTGGCTGCCGCGCCACCATGCCGAAATCATCCGGCTGGAACTGCGCGAGATCGATCGCACCCTGGCCGGCTTCGTGCGCGGGCAGGCCACCGTCTGTCTGGTCCTCGCCGGTTTTTATGGTATCGGCTTGACCCTGACCGGGCTAGATCTTGGCCTGATGATTGGCCTGCTGACCGGGCTGGGCGCCTTCGTGCCCTATGTCGGCATGCTGATCGGCCTGATCGCCAGCGTCTGCCTTGCCGTCGCCCAGGGCGGGGCGTGGTCGCTGTGGATCGGTATCGGCGTGGTGTTCGCCATCGGCAACGTGCTGGAAGGCTATATCCTGACCCCCAAGCTGGTGGGAGGGCGGGTCGGGCTGCACCCGGTGTGGATCATCTTTTCGCTGCTGGCCGGTGGCGCCCTGTTCGGCTTCGTCGGCATCCTGCTGGCGGTGCCGGCGGCGTCGGTGATCGGGGTGCTGACCCGATTCGGCCTCGAACGTTACATGGGAAGCACGCTCTATCACGGCGACGGAGAGTCGTGAGCCAGCTTCCCCTCGATCTCGGCCATCGGACGGCGCTGTCGGTGGGTGATTTCCTGGTGGCGCCCTGCAATGCCGAGGCGCATGCCTGGTTGGGGCGCTGGCCGGACTGGCCCGGCCCGGGGTCGGTGATCTTCGGGCCCGCCGGCTGCGGCAAGACCCATCTCGCCCATCTGTTCGCCGCCGCCGCCGGTGCCGTGGCCATCGCCGCCGCCGATTTGGCCATCGACGATCCGCCCCGTCTGCTGGATGCCGCCGCCGCCGTGGTGGTGGAGGATTGTGACGGTGGCGGCCTGGACGAGACCGCCCTGTTCCACCTGATCAATCTGGCGCGGGAGACCGGACGGTTCCTGCTGCTGACCGCACGCCAGGCGCCGTCGCGATGGACCGTCGCGCTGCCCGATCTGCGTTCCCGGTTGCTGGCCATGCCGGCGCTGGCCATCGGCGCGCCCGACGATCAGGTGCTGGCGGCGGTGCTGGTCAAGCTGTTCGCCGACCGCCAGATCAGGGTCGGCGAGGAGGTGCTGGCCTACCTGCTGGGACGCATGGAACGCAGCTTCGCCGCCGCCGCCGCCTTGGTCGAGCGGCTGGACAAGGCGGCGCTGGCCGGGCGCCGCGCCGTTACCGTGCCGCTGGCCCGCGAGGTGATGGGCTGACGCCGGAAGCTATCGCCGGTAATAGTCGCCGAAGCTGTCGCCGCGACCGCAACGGAAGGCGGCGACCTCGGGAGTCAGCAGGCCGCAGCGCAACGGCGTCCAACTCTGGCCCAGCAGGGCCTTGACCTCCAGGCCGGAGGTTCTGCACTGCTTGTCCGCTATCGCGCGGATTTCCGCCGGTTCGGAAACCCAACTGCTGTAACAGACATAGCTGGCCGGTCCCTCGGGCGTGTCGGGGACCAGCGGCCGCGGCAGCGACGAGCAACCCGCCACCGTCAACGCCATCGTTACCGCCAGCATTGTCGTGCGCATGATCCGGCCCCCCTGGTAAGACATTCCCCCGACAGGTACCGTCGCGATGGTGGAATGGCAAGGGCTTTCCGACTTATTGCCGGTATCCGGTCTCGGCCATGCGGCGAAAAGCCTGGGTGATGCCGACGATGTAGGCCCGTACCAGATGGCCGACCACCGTGTTCAGGCCATCCGACGTCTGGGTGTGATAGACCCAGCGGCGCAGCCCGACATAGCCGACGGCACCGTGCAGCCCCGCCACCAGCTCGATCTCGGCCGGGGTGACGGCGGCATCGGATGGGGCGCCGATGGCGGCGCGAAGCTCGTGACAGAGGGGGACGAGAAGGTTCTCGCGAACATGGACCATATAGCGCTTGGCGATGGAATCATCCTTCAGGCCGGCGAACATGAACAGACGGATGCGCTCGTAGCTGAAGTTGGCCTTGATGTAGTTTTGATAGAATTCCACCACCCGCTCTTCCAGCGACTTGCTCCGGTCGACCAGCGCCCGGTTCCAGTCGCTGTTCCAGCCGCTCAGGAAGACCTCGCGGTAGACCCGCTCGATCAGGGCCTCCTTGTCGGGAAAGTAGCGATAGAGCAGGGGTTGGGTCACGCCCAGCCGGTCAGCCAGGGCACGGGTCTGGCCGTCGAAGCCGACCTCAGCGAAAAAGCGGATGGCCTCGGCCACGATCAATTTCTCGCGTTCATAGCGCGGCAGGCGTTTGCGCACCTTTTCACGAGTGATATTTGGCGTTGATTTATCTGCGAGTGCAGATCTCGTCTGCTCCAGGCAGACGATTGGGTTCATATTCATTCTGGCTCCCCACAAACAGCCACTGTACCACTTTTCTATGCCTCTTATAGGAGCACACCGCTAATTCCGTGTGCAATCGGGTTGAGACCCCACTTCTTCATTGAGTCGGCGAAAAAATTCTGCGGCGGCCTTGCTGGCGAATCCATGCAGCAGACGGCCGCCCACCGCGGCCAGCCGTCCGCCGATCTGGGCCGAGGCGGTCCAGCGCAGCACGGTGGCGCCGCCATCGTCGATCAGGACCACCCGCGCCGACCCGCCGACGAAGCCGGCGATGCCGCCACGGCCTTGTCCCTTGAGGGTGTAGGCTTCGGCTTCGATCACGTCCTCCAGCGTCAAGGTGCCGGCAAAGCGCGCCGCCAGTGATCCCACCCGGATGGCCACGGTTCCGGTATAGGCAAGCGGTGCCGCCCGTTCCAGGCTTTCGCACCCCGGAACGCAGGCGGCCAGCACGGTGGGATCGTTCAGTGCCTGCCAAACCCGGGCGGGGGGCGCCGCGATCTTGTGTTCTCCGTCGAAATCCATGGCAGGCTCCGCATTCATGGCGCTGGATCATGCCATGACGGCGTGGCACAGTCGCCGGCCGCGTGATGAAAAGGATGACAGACGGTGAACCCGAGGGCCGTGGCGTTGCTTGCCCTGCTGGTCATGGCCTGGGGGGTCAACTGGCCGATCATGAAGATGGGGCTCTCCCATCTCCAGCCGCTGTGGTTCGCCTCGTTCCGTCTGGGGCTGGGGGTGGCGAGCATGGTGGTGGTGCTGGCGCCGCTGGGCCGTCTGCGGTTGCCGCCGCGTGCCGACTGGCCGGTGGTGGCGTCGCTTGGTCTGCTCAACATGGCCGCCTTCATGGTGCTGGTGAACGTGGCGCTGTTGTCGGTTCCGGCGGGGCGCTCGGCGATCCTGGCCTATACCACGCCGCTATGGGTGGCGCCGGGGGCGGCGCTGTTCCTGGGCGAGCGTCTCAGTCGGGGCCGTCTGCTCGGGCTGATCCTGGGGCTGGGTGGCGTGGTGGTGCTGTTCAATCCCCTTGGCTTCGACTGGAGCGACGGCCGCGCGGTGCAGGGCAACGCCCTGCTGCTGCTGGCGGCGCTGATCTGGGCTGCCACCATCTTGCACGTTCGCCGCCATACCTGGCACGCCTCGCCGCTGGATCTGGCGCCCTGGCAGATGCTGGTCGGCGTGGTGCCGGTGACGGCGATGGCGGCGCTGCTGGAAGGCGCCCCCCAGCCCGACGGCAGTTTCGAGCTGATCTGGGCGCTGGTCTATAACGGCACCTTCGCCACCGCCTTCGCCTTCTGGGCGGCGGTGACGGTCAACCGGCTGCTGCCGGCACTGACGGTGTCGCTCAGTTTCCTGTGCGTACCGGCGGGGGGGCTGGTGTTTTCGGCGCTGATCCTGGGCGAGCGGCTGTCGCTGACCAATCTGGCGGGGCTGGCGCTGATCGTCGCCGGCGTCGCTACCGTGGCGATGGTCGGGGCGCGGGAACGCAAGGCCTAGACCACCCGCCACCGGGGTTCATGGCCGGCGAAGAAGGCACTGAGGTTGCCCAGGGCGTCGAAGCCCATGCGGTCGCGGGTCTCCACCGTCGAGGTGCCGACATGGGGCAGCAGGTAGGCGTTGGGCAGCTCGAGGTAGCGGCGGTCGAAATCGGGTTCGCCGGCGAACACGTCGAGGCCCGCCGCCGCCAGTCGGCCGGATGACAGCGCGGCGATAAGGTCGTCGTCCACCACCTGATCGCCGCGGGCGGTGTTGACGAAGATCGCGCCCTCGGGCAGCCAAGACAGGCTGTGGCGATTGATCCGGCCGATGGTTTCCGGCGTGCTGGGGGTGTGCAGCGACACGATCCGGCTGCTGCGGAACAGGCTTTCCAGGTCGGAATGATAGGTGGCGCCATCCTCCAGATCCGGACTCAACCGGTTGCGCTGGTGATAGGCGATGGTCATGCCGAAGCCGCGCGCCCGCCGGGCCACGGCGCGGCCGATGCGCCCCATGCCCACCAGTCCCAGCACCTTGCCCTCCGGATCGGTGCCCAGATTGTCCCAGGCGTTCCAAGCCCCCCAGCGCCCCTGCCGCAGAATCGCCTGATGCTCGTGGGCGCGGCGGCAGGCGGCCAGCAGCAACAGAAGCGTCAGGTCGGCGGTGGCCTCGGCGGTGGCGTCGGGAGTGTAGCCGACGACGATGCCGCGCGCCTTGGCTGCGGTCAGATCGATGTGGTTGGTGCCGACCGAAACGGTGGAGATCATCCGCACGCTGCCGGGCAGGGCGGCGACCGCCTCGGCGTCGAGGCGGTCGGTGATGCAGATCAGCAGCGCGTCGGCACGGTGGCGGGCCGCCCGTTCGATCAGCTCGGCGGCGGGCAACACGGTGTCGGCCGGATTGAATTCGGCATCGAACAGGCAAGCGGCGCGGGCCTCGACATTGGGCGGCAACCGACGGGTGACGAGAAGGCGGGGCCTGACGGTCATGGTCTTTATGCTCTGGGTGGGGGCGCGTGGGGGCATGATAGCGTGGAAGCGGCCCCGGCGCATGCCGCTAAAACACCAACCCCGCCCCGGTTGGCGATCCGGGGCGGGGTCTGACGTCTCCGGCCATACATACTGGAGGCCGGAGAAACGCTTCATGTTCGTTCGACATGGAGCCTGAAGTGGATACAATCATGCGCCGAATCCGCCGGAATGGAGTCGCAGGCTTGGCATGGCAGGCATGCATGGGGCGCGACTTGCGCGCTGCCCTTGATTTCGGGGGGGCTGGTCGTCATAATGTTACTAGGTATCACTGGTTGGCGCCCGAATGGGGTCGGCCGGTGCCGAGTTCGGAACGCTGTCGCCATGACGGGTTCCGGGTCATGTTGCTCAGACGGAGGATATGACGATGCGTACGAAGATTTCGAGCTGCGACTAGCTGTCTTCTCTGCTTTCGACGTCGCCCGCCCGTTCCCATGGCGCGCGGGTTTCCGAGTTTGATATGAGGAGGACGGTCATGTCGGTTACGGCTCTTCCTGTCGTCGATGGCGACGGGCTTTCAAAATACCTGAGGGATATCAAGGCGTTCCCCCTTCTCGATGCCGGGGAGGAGTTCATGCTGGCCAAACGGTGGGTCGATTACGGCGACACCGAGGCCGCCCATCGGCTGGTCACCAGCCATCTGCGCCTGGTGGCCAAGATCGCCCTGGGCTACCGCCATTACGGCTTGCCGGTCGCCGATCTGATCGGCGAGGGCAATATCGGCCTCATGCGCGCGGTCAAGAAATTCGATCCCGATCGCGGGTTCCGCCTCGCCACCTACGCCATGTGGTGGATCAAGGCATCGATCAACGAGTTCGTGCTGAATTCGTGGTCGATGGTGCGGATCGGCACGTTGGCGGCCCAGAAGAAGCTGTTTTTCAACCTGCGCCGCATCAAGGCGCGGCTGCGGCTGCTGGAAAGTGGCGATCTCGCCCCCGAACACGTTGCCGCCATCGCCCGCGAGCTTGATGTCGGCGAGGGCGACGTGGTCGCGATGAACCGTCGCATGGCCGGGCGCGATACCTCGCTGAACGTGCCGGTGGGCGAGGGCGGCGTCGAAATCCAGGACCTGATGCCCGACGACGCCGAGAACCAGGAGGCGGCCTATGGCCGGCGCGAGGAACTCAGCAAGGGGTCGCGGCTGATCGCCCGGGCACTCGATTCGCTGACCGAGCGCGAGCGCGAGATCTTCATCGAGCGCCGCCTGCGCGAGGAGCCGGTGACGCTGGAGGAGCTGGGGGCGCGCTATGGGGTTTCCCGCGAACGTATCCGCCAGATCGAGGTCAAGGCGTTCGGCAAGGTTCGCGATCTGGTCCAGGCCGGTTTCATACCGGCGGTGGCGGGAGCCTGAGGCTTTGGCCTCAGCGCGATAGCGTCGTCAGCGCGATCACGGCCAGAACAGCCAGGGCGGAAACGGCCAAGGCGGTCATGATCGCGGCCGGCCGTCGCCAGCCATCGGGATGAACATTATCATTCGCGGGTAAAGGCACCCTTCGGGGCGGCGCGGGAAGGCGCCGCCCCTCGGATGGTCTGCGTCGTCCTCGATCAGGCACGCTTGCCCATGGGGACGAACTTGCGCGGCGCCGAACCGACATACAACTGGCGCGGACGGCCGATCTTCTGTTCGGAATCGGCCAGCATCTCGTTCCACTGGGCGATCCAGCCGACGGTGCGGGCCAGGGCGAACAGGCAGGTGAACACCTGGGTCGGAATACCCATGGCGCGGAAGATGATGCCCGAATAGAAATCGACGTTCGGGAACAGCTTGCGGCTGACGAAGTATTCGTCTTCCAGGGCGATCCGCTCCAACTCCACCGCCAGCTTCAGCAGCGGCTCGTCCTTGATGCCCAGTTCGTTGAGCACTTCGTGACAGGTCTGCTGCATGATCTTGGCGCGCGGGTCGTAGTTCTTGTAGACCCGGTGGCCAAAGCCCATCAGCCGGAACGAGTCGTTGGGGTCCTTGGCCTTCTTGATGAACTCCGGAATGCGGTCCACCGAGCCGATCTGGCCCAGCATCTGCAACACCGCCTCGTTGGCGCCGCCATGGGCGGGTCCCCACAGCGAGGCGATGCCGGCGGCGATGCAGGCGAACGGATTGGCGCCCGAGGAACCGGCCAGGCGGACGGTCGAGGTCGAGGCGTTCTGCTCGTGGTCGGCATGCAGGATCAGGATGCGGTCCATGGCCTTTTCCAGGACCGGACTGACCTTGTAGTCCTCGCACGGGGTGGCGAACATCATGCGCAGGAAGTTGCCGGCATAGGACAGGTCGTTCTGCGGATACAGGAACGGCTGGCCCAGCGAGTACTTGTAGGCCCACGCCACCACCGTCGGCATCTTGGCGATCAACCGATAGCTGGCGACCATACGCTGGTGCGGATCGTTGATGTCGGTGGAGTCATGATAGAACGCCGCCATGGCGCCGACCACGCCGCAGATCACCGCCATCGGGTGCGAGTCGCGGCGGAAGCCGCGATAGAAGAACGAGATCTGCTCGTTCAGCATCGAGTGATAGGTGATGTCCTTGATGAACTTGGTCTTCTGCTCGGCGTTCGGCAGCTCGCCCTTGAGGATCAGGTAGGCGACCTCGGGGAAGTCCGAATGCTCGGCCAGCTCATCGATGGCGTAGCCGCGATGGAGCAGGACACCCTCGTCACCATCGATATAGGTGATGGCCGAGCGGCACGAACCGGTCGAGGTATAGCCGGGATCATAGGTGAAATGGCCGGTCTGCGAATAGAGCGAACGGCAGTCCATCACCCGCGGCCCGATGGTGCCGGCCAGCAACGGCAGTTCGATCGACTTGCCGCTGCTGTTATCGGTCAGGGTGACGGATTCCTTGGGCGTCTTGTTCTCGGTCATGTGTGCAATCCCCGTAGTCTGTGGTTTGTCATGCGGCGGTTGTCTCGGAGGGCCGGTGTCCGGTGCTTGCGTCGTCGATCCGGCCCAGGGTTTCGTCCCGCCCCAACACCTCCATCACCTCGAAGATGGGGGGCGAAACCGAAGATCCGGTCAGCGCCGCCCGCAGGGGCTGCGCGACCTTGCCAAGCTTTTGCCCGCGCGCTTCGGTGAAAACGCGGGCGGCATCCTCCAAGGTGTCGCGGGTCCATGCCGCGAGCCCCCGGATATGGCTGGCGAACTCCGCCAGATCGGCGGCGGCGGCGGGGTCGGCCAGGGTCTTCGTCGCCTTGTCGTCGGGCGTCAGCGGACGGCTCAGGGTATAGAACAGCGCCGACTCGGCCAGTTCCACCATGGTCTTGGCGCGTTCCTTCAGCCCGGTCATCCCGGCCAGAATCCGCCCGGTCTCGACGGCGGTCAGCGGCCGTTCCAGCTTGACTTCCAGCATCGGCCCCAGCAATGCCGCCAGCCGGGCGTCGTCGGCCTGACGCAGGTAGTGACCGTTGAGCTGAGTCAGCTTGACGAAGTCGAAGCGCGAGGCCGACCGCCCCACTCCTTCCAGGTCGAACCACTCGATCGCCTGCTCGGTCGAGATGATCTCGTCGTCGCCGTGACCCCAGCCCAGGCGCAGCAAGTAGTTGCGCATGGCTTCGGGCAGGAAGCCCATGTCGCGATAGGCATCGACCCCCAGGGCGCCGTGACGTTTGGACAGCTTGGCGCCGTCGGGGCCGTGGATCAGCGGAATATGGGCGAACACCGGGACTTCCCAGCCGCAGGCCCGGTAAAGCTGGTACTGGCGGAAGGCGTTGGTCAGGTGGTCGTCGCCGCGGATGACGTGGGTGATGCCCATGTCGTGGTCGTCGACCACCACCGACAGCATGTAGGTGGGGGTGCCGTCGGCGCGCAGCAGCACCATATCGTCCAACTGCTCGTTGGCGACGCGCACGTCGCCCTGGACCAGATCGGCGATCACGGTTTCACCCTCGGACGGCGCCCGCAGGCGCACCACGAAGGGGGTGTCCTTGGGAGCCTCGACCGGATCGCGGTCGCGCCAGACGCCGGGATAGCGCATGGGCAGGCCCTTGGCCCGCTGCTCCTCGCGGATGGCGGCCAACTCGTCCTGGGTGCAATAGCAGCGGTACGCCTTGCCCTCGGCCAGCAGTTGCCGCGCCACCTCGGCATGGCGGCCGGCGCGGGCGAACTGCATCACCGCTTCGCCGTCCCAATCCAGCCCCAGCCAGCGGATGCCGTCGAAGATCGCCTCCACCGCCGCCTCGGTCGAGCGGGCGCGGTCGGTATCTTCGATCCTCAGCAGGAATTTGCCGCCGTGGTGACGGGCGAACAGCCAGTTGAACAGGGCGGTACGCCCCCCCCCGATGTGGAGGAAGCCGGTGGGAGACGGGGCAAAGCGGGTGACCACGGCCATTATGGTGCATCGCAAAGAGGGACAGGGCGCCTCTGTGTAGCATATTCTTCGGGCGGTGACAGCCCGGTGTTGGAGGGGGAGGGCGAAAAACCCGCCCGAATGGATGGGAAACTTCCCGGCCATAAGTGTTAGCGAGGACGAGCGGAGCGGACTCCTTTACGCCTTTGGTATTCGCCTGCTGGCGGAGCGCGAGCGCTGGCCGCTGTGGCTGCCGGTTTTCCTCGGGACGGGTGTCGGTCTGTATTTCGCGTTGCCGTCCGAACCACCGTCGTGGCTGGGGCCCGTGGCGATGGTTCTGGCCGGTTTGGCGGGGCTGGCGTCGCGTCGCGCCCTGGGGCCGCTGGCGTTGGCGCTGGCCGTTTTCGCGGTGGCGACCGGCTTTACCGCCGCCCGGCTTCGCACCGCCTGGATGGCGGCGCCGGTGGTCGAACGCCCCACCGGCGCCCTGACGCTGGAAGGCACCGTCGTCGAGGTCGAGATGCTGCCCACCGGCGGCATGCGCGTCACCGTGGGCAAGCCGGCGCTGGACAGGGAGGACGTGGCGGTGCCGGACAAGGTGCGCGTCACCGTCAAGCCCGGTGGGCCGGACCTGAGTCCGGGGGATCGCGTTCGGATGCGGGCGATGTTGATGCCGCCGCCGCAGCCGGCGATGCCCGGCGCCTTCGACTTCGCCCGCTTTTCCTGGTTCCGCCGGTTCGGCGCGGTCGGCTCGGCGCTGGGGCGGCCCGAACTGCTGTCATCGCCCGAGGCCAGGGGCTGGGGCGCCGGCTTCACCGTCGCCGTCAATGATCTGCGCCATCGCATCACCGCGCGTATCCTGGCGGTGCTGCCGGGTGATGCCGGCGCGGTGACGGCGGCGCTGACCACCGGCGACCAGATGCCGATCTCGGCCCCGCTGATGCAGGCCTACCGCGATTCCGGTCTGGCCCACATCCTGTCGATTTCCGGGCTGCACATCACCATGGCGGCGGGTCTGGTGTTCGTCGGCCTGCGCACCCTGATGGCGCTGGTGCCGCCGCTGGCGTTGCGCTACCCGATAAAGAAATGGGCGGCGGCGCTGGCCATCGCCTTCGCCTGGTTCTACACCCTGTTGGCCGGTTCACCGGTGCCGGCGCTACGCTCGTTCTTCATGACCGGTCTGATCCTGGTGGCGGTGCTGCTGGACCGGGTGGCGCTGTCCATGCGGCTGATCGTCTGGGCCGGGGTGGCCATCCTGCTGTGGTCGCCGGAAGAGATGATCGGTCCCAGTTTCCAGATGTCGTTTGCCGCCGTGGCGGCGCTGATCGCCGCCTACGAGGAGTTGACGCCGCGCCAGGGGGCGTGGAAGGCGGCGCACCCCGGCTGGTTGCCCACCGCCGGCCTTTATCTGTTCGGCGTGGTGATGAGCACCCTGATCGCCGGTACCGCCACCGCCGTCTACGGCATCTATCACTTCAATCGTTTCGCCGTGTGGTCGGTGGTGGCCAACATGATCGCGGTGCCGCTGACCGGCTTTTGGGTGATGCCGTGGGCGCTGCTGATGTTCCTGCTGCTGCCGCTGGGGCTGGAGGCCATCGCCCTGGTGCCGATGGGCTGGGGGGTCGAAGGAGTCAATCTGGTGGCGGCATGGGTGGCGTCATGGCCCAGTTCCGCCATTACCCTGCCGATTCTGCCGCTGTGGGGCATGGTGGTGTTCACCCTGGGCTTTGCCTGGTTGTGCATCTGGCGGCGACGGTGGCGGTTGTGGGGGCTGGCGCCGATGGCGCTGGGGCTGGCGTCCATGGTCTGGGCGGCGCCGCCCGATCTGCTGGTGGACGGGCGCGGTGACGCCTTGGCGGTGCGGACCCGGGAGGGCCGGCTGCTGCTCAACGGCAAGGGTGGGCGCATCCTCAAGGACACCTGGAGCCGCCGCGCCGGACCCGAGGCGCCGGAACGCTGGCCCCGGCGCAGTTCGTCGCGGGATGGCGCCCTGCGCTGCGACGACCTGGGGTGCGTCTGGCGCATCGATGGGCGGGTGGTGGCGCTGGTCCGCGACGAGGACCACCCCGAGGCCGCGTGCGCCGGTGCCGACGTGGTGATCAGCAGCGTCCCGCTTCGCGGCGCCTGCCGGGGAGTGACGGTGGTGATCGACCGCTTCGACCTGTGGCGGCGGGGGCCGCACGCCCTGTGGTTACGGGGGGGCGCTATCCGGATCGAGACGGTGGCCGATTGGCAGGGCGACCGGCCCTGGGCCTGGCATCCCCATCCGCGCAAGAAGAGCACCGCCCCGGTCCGGGCGCCCGAGACCAGGACGGCCGACGACGACGAGGACGATTAGGGCGTACTTAACCCCGGCTGCGCTAGGCTCCGGCTCGGACGTAACAGGCCGGGGTACGGTGGGTGGACAGGCTCTCCAGGGGATTGGGGAAGGCGCGGAAGCAATGGCTGCCGCTGCTGCTGGCGCCGCCGGCCCTGCTGGCGGTGATGCTCAACGCCTGGGATTTCGTCACCCTGTGGCTGGACCACGACCGCACCGTCGAGGAATCGGGCGAACAGTGCCTGGGATTGGCGCGGGAGGTGGCGCGCTATCTCGCCGGGTCGGTGCAGGCGGTGGAGGTCCATATCACCGACCATGTCGAACCCGCCGCCGCGCGTTACCTCACCGGCAAGCCGGACCGAGCCGTCCTGCAAGGGGCGTTCCGGCTGACCGCCCAGCGTCTGCCCCAGATCACCGCCATCCTGGTGTTCGACCGCGACGGCCGCCTGCGGGAAACCTCGCGCAAGGCGCGGCCGCCGGGGCTGGAAATCGGCGACGAGGCGTTCTTCCGGCGCCACCGTGACGATGGCGCCGATCGATCGGTGTTCGTCGCCGCCCTCGATCCCTCCTTGCCCGAAAGCAACTCGTCACGGTGGCAGTTGCAGGTGGCCAGCCGCATTGTGGATGATCAGGGAGATTTCGCCGGTCTGGTGGTGGCCTCGCTGGACACCGAAGCGCTGTTCGCCGTCATCGGCGAGATGAAAATGGTGACCGGCGCGGCGGTGCGCATCTTCGACGGCGACATGCGGATGCTGGTCAACCATCCGCGGGACTTCACCCTGATCGGGCGGGTGTTCGATCACACGCGCACGGTCGCCGACTGGCGCCGGACCCGGGGTGAATTGGTCGGCCGCATCGCCGACCCCACCGACGGCTCACCCGAGATCGGCGCCTTTCGCCAGATCGAACCCTATACGCTGACGGTGTCCGTCGGTCTCGCCGAGGATCTCGCCCTGGCCGAGTGGTGGCGTGAACTGGCGATCCTGCTGGGGACCGCGGTGATCTTCCTGCTGGTCTCGGTGTGGGGTATGCGTCACCGTCTGGCGCATTGGGTGCTGCACACCGAACACGAGGTCGAGGAACGGCACGGTTTCATGGACGGTGACGGGGTTTGAGCGGATGGAATGTTCGTCCGCTGGGGGTATGATCATCCTCTCGCGGCCCAACGGCAGGATGCGCCCATGCCCAACCTTTTCGGTGTTCCAGTCGAATTCTTTCTGTTCGCGGCGACCCTGCTGGGGGTGGCGCTGTTCCACGGCCATACCCTCCAGGTCGGCCTTGCCGGCCTTGTCGCCGTCGCCGGATACAAAATTCTGGTCACCGGCTTCAAGGCCGGGGCGGGTGTGGCGGGATTCGCCGGCCATCTCGGGCACGAGTGGGTGACGCTGGCCAATCTGTTCTGCCTGCTGATGGGGTTCGCCCTGCTGTCGCGTCATTTCGAGAAAAGCCATATCCCGGTGGTGCTGCCCCGGTTCCTTCCTCATGATTGGAAGGGCGGCTTCGTCCTGCTGGTCATGGTGTTCGTGATCTCCAGTTTCCTCGACAACATCGCCGCCGCGCTGATCGGCGGCGCCATGGCCCACCAGCTGTTCCGGGGCAAGGTGCATATCGGCTATCTGGCGGGCATCGTCGCCGCCTCCAACGGCGGTGGTTCCGGCTCGGTGGTGGGCGATACCACCACCACCATGCTGTGGATCGCCGGGGTGTCGCCGGCCAGCGTGTTCGAGGCCTATGCCGGCGCGCTGACCAGTCTGGTCATCGTCGGAGTGATCGCCGCCAAGCAGCAGCACGCCCATTCACCGATTCTGAAATCCGCCCATGCCCACACCCATGTGGATTGGGGCCGGGTCGGCATTGTCGTTGCCATCCTGGCGGCGGCCATCGTCGCCAACGTGGTGGTGAACCTCCGGTTCGGCGACTTGGCCGACCGCTTCCCCTTCATCGGCGTGGCGGTGTGGCTGGCGCTGCTGGCGACGCTTTCCATCCGGCGGCCCGACTGGGAGGTGCTGCCCGAGACCGCCAAGGGCACGGTGTTCCTGTTGTCGCTGGTGCTGTGCGCATCGATGATGCCGGTGGAGGAACTGCCGGCGGCGTCGCCGATGTCGGCGTTGGGGCTGGGATTCGTCTCGGCGGTGTTCGACAACATCCCGCTCACCGCCCTGGCGATCAAGCAGGGTGGCTATGATTGGGGCTTCCTCGCCTACGGCGTCGGCTTCGGCGGCTCGATGATCTGGTTCGGGTCATCGGCGGGGGTGGCGCTGTGCAGCATGTTCCCCGAGGCCAAGTCGGTCGGCCAATGGCTGCGGCACGGCTGGCATGTGACGGCGGCCTATCTGGTGGGCTTCGCCGTGCTGGTCGCCGTGGTCGGCTGGCATCCGGATGCGCCGCTGCCGGGTGGCGGGGTGGCGGAGGTGGCGCGCCCTGCCAATGGTCGATAAGGGGGGTTGCGGATTGCGTTGGCGTACCCATCCTGTAGGATATTCCGACATAGCCGGGCCAGCCGGCAGAAATCGCAAGGAGACGTTCATGCAGAGACGGAAATTCCTGACGACGGCAGCCATCGGCGCCGCCGCCACCACGGTTGCCGCTCCCGCCATCGCCCAGACCATGCCCGAGGTCAAGTGGCGTCTGGCGTCGAGCTTCCCCAAGAGCCTGGAGACCATCTATGGCGGCGGCGAGGTGCTGGCCAAGCGGGTCGCCGAGGCCACCGACGGCAAATTCCAGATTCGCGTCTTCGCCGGCGGTGAGATCGTCCCCGGTCTTCAGGTGCTGGACGCGGTGCAGAACGGCACCGTCGAATGCGGCCACACCGTCAGCTATTACTACGTCGGCAAGGATCCGACCTTCGGTTTCGACGCCTCGATGCCTTTCGGCACCAACGCGCGGCAGCAGAATTCGTGGCTGTACCATGGCGGCGGCCTCCAGCTCATGCGCGAATTCTACAAGACCTACAACATCATCAATTTCCCCTGCGGCAACACCGGCACCCAGATGGGCGGCTGGTTCCGCAAGGAGATCAAGACCGTCGAGGACCTCAAGGGCCTCAAGTTCCGCATCGGCGGCTATGCCGGCAAGGTCCTGACCAAGCTGGGCGTGGTGCCGCAGCAACTGGCCGGCGGCGACATCTATCCGGCGCTGGAAAAGGGCACCATCGACGCCGCCGAATGGGTCGGCCCCTATGACGACGAGAAGCTGGGCTTCAACAAGGTGGCGCCCTACTACTATTACCCCGGCTGGTGGGAAGGTGGTCCCAACGTCTCCGCCCTGGTCAACCAGGCCGAGTGGGAAAAGCTGCCCAAGCACTACAAGGCGGTGTTCGAGGCGGCGGCGGCCGAGGCCAACATGGACATGTTGACCAAGTACGACGTGCTCAATCCGCCGGCCCTCAAGCGGCTGATCGCCAACGGCACCCAGTTGCGGCCGTTCTCCAAGGACATCATGGTGGCCTGCTACCATGCGGCGCAGGAGACCTATGCCGAGGAGGCGGCCAAGAATCCCGCCTTCAAGAAGGTCTACGACCATTGGAGCGGCTATATCGCCGAGCAGCTGTCGTGGTTCCGTGTCGCCGAGGCCGGCTTCGACAGCTTCATGCTGCACGGCATTCCCAAGAAGTAGCCGTTACGTCCGGCACGCCTGACGCGAAGCCCCGCCGGTGACGGCGGGGCTTCTTTTTCGGCTACTTGTTGTCGTACATGCCGCCGCCACCGCCGTAATCTTCCTGCTGCACCTCGATCTTGATCTTCGAGGTGTCGACCACCGCGCTGTGGTCCAGCGCCCCGGTCACCAGGGTCGGGAAGGCGATCACCAGGCAGACCATGATGACCTGGATGAACACGAACGGGACCGCGCCCCAATAGATCTGGCCGGTGGTGACCCTGGGGGTCAGCTTGCCGGTAAGCTTGTCCAGATAGTCGCTCGCCGGTGCCACGCTGCGCAGATAGAACAGGGCGAAACCGAACGGCGGGTGCATGAACGAGGTCTGCATGTTGACGCCCAGCAGGACGCCGAACCAGATCAGGTCGATACCCAGCTTTTCCGCCACCGGTCCCAGCAGCGGCACCAGGATGAAGGCCAACTCGAAGAAGTCGAGGAAGAAGGCCAGGACGAACATCAGGGCGTTGACGAAGATCAGGAAGCCCAACTGGCCGCCGGGCAGGGCGGTCAGCAGGTGTTCGACCCACAGATCGCCGTTGACGCCGCGGAAAACCAGACCGAACACCGTCGATCCCACCAGGATGAACACCACGAAGGACGACAGCTTGGCGGTGGTATCCATGGCCTGCTTCAGCAGGGTCCAGTCCAGCTTGCGCCGGGCCAGCGCCAGGATCAGCGCCCCGGTGGCGCCCATGGCGCCGCCCTCGGTCGGGGTGGCGACGCCGATGAAGATGGTGCCCAGCACCAGGAAGATCAGCACCAGCGGCGGCACCAACGAGAACACCACCCGTGCCAGCAGCCCCATGCCGCGCAGGGTGCGGGCCTCGGGCGGCAGGGCGGGGGCGAGGTTGGGCTTGACCAGGGTGACGATGAAGATGTAGCCGGCGTAAAGCCCGGTCAGCACGAAACCGGGAATGAAGGCGCCCTGATACATGTCGCCGACCGAGCGGCCCAACTGGTCGGCCATGATGATGAGCACCAGCGACGGCGGGATGATCTGGGCCAAGGTGCCCGATGCGGCGATAACACCGGCGGCCACCCGGCGGTCATAGCCATAGCGCAGCATGATCGGCAGCGAAATCAGGCCCATGGAGATCACCGACGCCGCCACCACGCCGGTGGTGGCCGCCAGCAGGGCGCCGACGAAGATCACGGCATAGGCCAGACCGCCGCGAATGGGGCCGAACAGCTGGCCGATGGTGTCGAGCAGATCCTCGGCCATGCCGCTGCGTTCCAGGATCAACCCCATGAAGGTGAAGAACGGAATCGCCAGCAAGGTATCGTTGCGCATGATGCCGAACACCCGTTCGGGCAGCGCCTGGAACAGTTGCAGGTTCAGCAGGCCCAGTTCGATGCCGACCAGGCCGAAGACGATGCCGTTGGCCGCCAGGGCGAACGCCACCGGGTAGCCGATCAGCAGGAAGCCGATCAGCGCCGCGAACATCAGCGGCGCCATGTTGGCGATGATGAAGGCGCTCATGCGGCTTCTCCATCGGCGGCGGTGTGGTGGTGGTGGCCCTGGTCACCGGGATCGGGCAGCCGGCCGATCAGGATGGCGATCTTCTTGATCAGTTCCGAGGCGCCCTGGAGCAGCAGCAGGAAGAAGCCGGCGGGAATCAGCAGCTTGACCGGCCAGCGCAGCAGACCGCCGGCATCGCTCGACATCTCGGTGTGGATGAAGGACTTCATGAACATCGGCCACGACAGCGTCATGATCAGCAGCGCCATGGGAAACAGGAAGGCGACGGTGCCGACGATGTCGATCCACAGCTGGGTCTTGCGCGACAGCCTACCGGCGATGACGTCGATGCGGATGTGCTCGTTGCGCTGGAGGGTGTAGCCGGCGCACAGCAGGAACACCGCCGCGAACAGGTACCACTGCACCTCAAGCCAGGCGTTGGAGCTGTTGTTGAAGATGTAGCGCACCATGGCGTTGCCGGAACTGATCAGCACCATGAACAGGATCAGCCATTGGACCGTGCGTCCGACACGCTGGTTCAGCCCGTCGATCAGCCCGCTCAGGGACAGCAGAAAATTCACGACTCCAATCCTCCCACGCCCGATGTCGCTTTTTTCCAAGCGATAGCTTTACGCAAATATGGCATAGCTTTTCACCGACAGTCATGTGTGGAAATCCGATCCAGCACCCCATTTGGTAATATTCCGTCCGCCACCAAGCGAGAGCCATGGCCCAGCCCAGCAACATCTTTCCCGACCATGCCATCGCCGATCCGGCGCCTTTCCTGCCCATGTCCCGGGCGGAGATGGAGCGGCTGGGCTGGGACGAGTGCGACGTGGTGCTGGTCACCGGCGACGCCTATGTCGATCATCCCAGCTTCGGCATGGCGGTGATCGGGCGGCTGCTGGAGGCGCGGGGCTTTCGCGTCGGCATCATCGCCCAGCCCGACTGGAACGGTCCCGAGCCGTTCCGGGCGCTGGGACGGCCGCGGCTGTTCTTCGGGGTGACGGCGGGCAACATGGATTCCATGGTCAACCGCTATACCTCGGACCGGCGACTGCGCCACGACGACAATTACACTCCGGGCGGCGAGGGCGGCCGGCGGCCCGACCGCGCCGTCATCGTCTATGCCCAGCGCTGCCGCGAGGCGTTCAAGGATGTTCCGGTGGTGCTGGGCGGTATCGAGGCATCGCTGCGCCGCGTCGCCCATTTCGACATCTGGTCGGAGAAGGTGCGGCGCTCGGTGCTGCTGGACGCCAAGGCGGACCTGCTGGTATTCGGCAATGCCGAAGGGGCCATCGTCGAGATCGCCCGGCGGGCGGCGGCGGGGGAATCCCCCGGTGAAATGACCGGCATTCGCGGCACCGCCCGGGTGGGTAAAGCCGTGTCCGAGGGCGAGACGGCGGTGCGGCTGCCATCCTACGAGCAGGTTCGCGACGATCCCGAGCAGTATGCCCTGGCCTCGGGCCTGCTGCACCGCGAAAGCAACCCGCTCAACGCCAGGCCGCTGGTCCAGCGCCATGGCGACCGCGACCTGTGGCTGGAGCCGCCGCCGCTGCCGCTGGCCACCGATGATCTGGACCGGGTCTACGAGTTGCCCTATGCCCGCGCGCCGCATCCCTCCTATGGCGGTGCCCGCATTCCGGCGTGGGAGATGATCCGCTTTTCCGTCGCCATCATGCGCGGCTGCTTCGGCGGCTGTTCGTTCTGTTCCATCACCGAGCACGAGGGCCGCATCGTCCAAAGCCGGTCGCAGGACTCGATCCTGCGCGAGATCGAAGCGGTGCGCGACAGGACCGCCGGCTTCACCGGCACCATTTCCGACCTGGGCGGTCCCACCGCCAACATGTGGCGGCTGGGCTGCACCGATGCCCGGGCGCAGCGATTGTGCCGCCGTCCGTCCTGTGTCCATCCCGCCATCTGCAAATGGCTGGGTACTGATCATACGCCGTTGATCGGGCTGTACCGCGCCGCCCGCAAGGTGCCGGGGGTCAAGACCGTGGCCATCGGCTCGGGGGTGCGCTACGACCTGGCGGTACTGAGCCCGGCCTATGTGGACGAACTGGTCGGCCACCATGTCGGCGGCTATCTCAAGATCGCGCCCGAACATACCGAGGATGGCCCGTTGGCGCGGATGATGAAGCCGGGCATCGGGGCGTTCGAGCGGTTTCGCAAGATGTTCGACGACGCGGCGCGGCGCGCCGGCAAAAAGCTTTACCTCATCCCCTATTTCATCGCCGCCCATCCCGGTACCACCGACCAGGATATGCTGAATCTGGCGTTGTGGCTGAAGCGCAACGGCTTTAAGCCCGATCAGGTTCAGACCTTTCTACCGTCGCCCATGTCGCTGGCTACCGCCATGTATCACAGCGGCCGCGATCCGCTGCGGCCGGGGTCCGGGCCGGTATTCACCGCCAAGGGGCTGAAGCAGCGCCGGTTGCACAAGGCGTTCCTGCGCTATCACGATCCCGAGAACTGGCCGATGCTGCGCGAGGCGCTGGCCGGCATGGGCCGCGCCGACCTGATCGGGCCGGGGCGCCAGCATCTGGTGCCGCGCGGGCGACGCTGAGATACGCTCCCGAAAGCTGGTGTCCTCTTTTTCTTCCCGTTAGAATGGCGTCGGCGGGACGGGAAAAGGGGGCGGCAATGGTGTTGATGTGGCGGGACGAGATGAATGTCGGTCAGGCCGACATCGACGGCGATCATCAGCGGTTGGTCGCCATCATCAACGATTTCGAGAACATGACCGAGCGGTTATCGGGTGAACGTGCGCTGCACGAGACCTTGATCGAACTGCACGATTACGCCGCCTGGCATTTCAGCCGCGAGGAAATGATTCAGCAGGCGTGCAAATATCCCTATTGCGAAACCCACCGGCAGGAACATCAGCAGTTGCTGTTCCAGATCAAGGACATGGCCCGGCGGCACTTCGTCGATCGCACCGCGCCGGTGACGCGCGACACCTTGCAGCAGGCGGCGGGATTCCTGCGGCACTGGCTGGTGGACCACATCATCAAGAGCGACCTGCGCCTGCGCGAGCATCTGGGCAAGTTGCCGCCGTCGTTCAAGCTGCCCGACTGATCATTCCCGGCCCCACGCCGCGATCACCTGTTCGGCCGGGGCGGGCAGGGCGAAATGCGCGCCCTGGCCCATGGTGAATCCCAGGTCCAGCAGGGTCCGGACGGTGCCGGCATCCTCGACGCCCTCGGCGATCAACTCGATATCGAGGCGGTCGCACAGCTCGACCAGCCCTTGAAGCATCGCGCGCTGACGCGCCGAGGTCTGGGCGCCCCCCACCAGGATCCCGTCCACCTTGATCAGGTCGAACGGCAGGCGATGCAGGAAGGTGAGCGACGAAAACCCGGTGCCGAAATCGTCGAGCGCCACGCGAAAGCCGGCGTCGTGCAAGTCGTCCATGGTTCGCTCGGCCAGGGCGATGTCGTCGATCAGCACGGACTCGGTGATCTCGACGCACACCCGCGACGGCACCACCCCGTGCAGTTCGGCCATTCGCGTCAGGCTGTCCGGCAGCTGGTCGGTCTGGAAATGCCAGGCCGAGACGTTGATGCTGACGAAAGGGCCGTCGGCCTCGCCGCTGATCCGGCGGCAACAGGCCAGCGCCCGCTCGGCCATGCCGAGATCGACACGGCGGATCAGACCGGTACGCCGCGCCAGCGGCAGGAAGTCGAAAGGCTGCATCAAGCCGGCCTGTTCCGAGCGGCAGCGGGCCAGCGTCTCGAATCCCAGCGTCCTGCCGTCGTGCAAATCAACGATCGGCTGCAGGAACGGTTCGACCGACCCCTCGATGATCGCCTGGGCGATGTCGCGTTCCCGCAGCAGCTCGGAATAGCCGGGGCCGATGTCCGAGGTCCGCACGCCGATGATGTCGTTGCCCTGCAACAGCGCCGTCTGGGTCTGGCGCAGCCGCCCCACCAGCTTGCGCATCAGTTCGGCGAAAAACGGATCGGAGCGGGCGATGGCCTGGCGGATCTGGTCGGAGGTGACCACCACCAGCCGGCAGTCGCTGACGGCGGCGGCGGCGGCCGAGCGTGGCGTCCCGTCGATCAGCCCCATTTCGCCGAAAACTTCGCCGGGGCCGAGCTGCGCCAGCACCTTGCGGTCATCGCCACGCCCTACCGCAATCTCCACCGCGCCGCGCTCGATCAGATAGGCGGTGTCGGCGGTATCCCCCTCGGCGAAGATCGCTTCGCCGGCGCTGACGTCCCTGTTATGCATTGGCCCCATCCCCCACACTGGGCCGATCCGGCCCCGGCCACCGACTTATACCGGCGGTGGCGGCAGATCAATGGTCACGTCGGCCCCGTCAGGCAGCGCGGCGCGGGCGAGCAGGGTGTTGACCGTTGTCATGGCCGCGTCCACCGCCCAGCGCACCTGGCGTTCGCCGGCGGTATTGCCATGGGCCAACGCCTCGGGAAGGATGCTTCGCTGAAGGAAACCGGCCACCCCGGCAAAGGCCCGCGCCGTCAGTTCCAACTCGCCCATCGCCACCGTATGGCGGGCACCGGTATCGAAATCGTCGGCGGCACGCCGCAACGCCGCCATCATGGCTTTGGTACGGGGGTCGGCTTCCGGTGTCGCGAGTCTGGCGGCGACGAAACGCAGCATGGAGCTGTAGAACGCATGGTCGGGCACGAGATTGTCTCCAAATGGGGCGGTGCGGGCCTAACCACATCCCGCCCCTTGAACGCCGTCAAGGGGCGATGCAAGATCAGCGCGGCTATTTCAATCACCTTGCAAGACGCTCGGATCGGGTCCGGGCCGGAGTTCCATCATCATGAAAAGAGCGTTGTTCGCCGTCGCCGTTCTGCTGCTGTCGGCCGTGCCGGTCCGTGCCGCCGATATCGAGGTGGGCAATCCGTTCATTCGGGCCGTGCCGGTGGCCGGCGGCAACGGCGCCGCCTTTCTCACCATCATCAACCACGGTGACGGCGACCAGTTGATCGGAGCCGAGGCGCCGGTGGCCCGGACGCTGGAACTGCACACCCACGTCAAGGACGGCGACGTTTTCCGGATGCGCAAGGTCGAGGCCATCGACGTGCCCGCCCATGGCACCGCCGAACTCAAGCCCGGCGGCGATCATGTCATGCTCATCGGCGTGGCCGACGTGCTGAAGGCCGGGGCCACGGTGCCGCTGACCCTGGTGTTCAAGAAGGCCGGCAAGGTGACGGTCGAGGTGCCGGTGATGGGACCCGGCGCCATGGGGCACGAGTCCATGCATGATGCCATGCACGGCGCCGGTCATGGCGCCGGGCATGGGGACATGCATCACTGATCCGTGCTGGTCAGGCGTTGGGGTCGATCACCACCCGGCCGCGGACCTCGCCTTTCAGGATCTTGGCGCCCAGTTCCGGCAGGTCGGCCAGCCGGGCGTCCGAGGTCAATGAATCCAGCAGGTCCATGGGCAGCAGGGCGGTAAGGCGCGTCCACGCCTCCAGCCGGCGCGGCTTGGGGCACAGGGCCGAATCGATGCCCAGGATCGAGGCGCCGCGCAGCAGGAACGGCAGCACGGTGACGTTCATCTCGATGCCGCCGGCATTGCCGCACGACGCCACCGCCCCCCGCATCCGGAGCGATGCCACGGTGTTGGCCAGGGTGGCGCCGCCGACGCTGTCGATGGCACCGGCCCAGCGTTCGGTCAGCAGCGGCTTGGCCGGCGGCGCTCCGACCTCGGCGCGATCGACGATGGTGGTGGCGCCCAGCGAGCGCAGATAGTCGTGCTGGCTGGCGCGTCCGGTGGAGGCGGCGACGCGATAGCCCAGCTTCGACAACAGCACCACGGCGATGCTGCCCAGTCCGCCGGCGGCGCCGGTGACCAGCACCTCGCCCTCGGCATCGGGGGTCAGTCCCTGGTGTTCCAGCGCCATCACCGCCAACATGGCGGTAAAGCCGGCGGTGCCCACCGCCATGGCGCGGCGCGTGGTCAGTCCGGCGGGCAGCGGCACCAGCCAGTCGGATTTGACCCGGGCCTTGCCGGAAAAGCCACCCCAATGGGTTTCGCCCACCCGCCAGCCGGTCAGGATCACCTTGTCGCCGGGCGTGTAGTCGGGCGAGTCCGAGCGCTCCACCGTACCGGCGAAGTCGATGCCGGGAATGTGGGGGTACTTGCGCACCAGCCGGCCCAGGCCGTTGAGAATCAGGCCGTCCTTGTAGTTCAAGGTGGTATGCTCGACGCGGACGGTGACATCGCCTTCGGGCAGGTCGCCATCGTTCAGGCGACGGATCGAGGCGCGGACCTTGCCGCCCTCCTCGTCCAGCATCAGGGCGGGGAAATCGCTCAACGGGGCCTCCTGGATGGAATATGGATGACACGACCTTAGCACGGCGGCGGTCGTCCCCATATAATCTAACGATGGCGATCCGAATGACGAGGGCCGACCCATGCTGCTGAAATCGAAGCCCGACATCGGCGAGTCGGAGGTGACCGACAAGCGGCTGTGGCTTGACCGCCGCCGTTTCCTGGCGGTGGGAGCCGCTTTTATCGGCTCGGGTGCTCCGGCACTGGCGGGGCCGTTGGCCAATGTCGGCAAAAGCGGCTGGCGGGTGGACGATCCGTCGACGCCGCTGAACGACGTGACCCATTACAACAACTTCTATGAATTCGGCACCGACAAATCCGATCCGGCCCAGATGGCCCCCAGCTTCTTCGGCAAGGCGCCCAAGCCCTGGACGGTGACGGTTTCCGGCGAATGCGCCAAACCCGCCGCCGTCGCCTACGAGGACCTGATCCGGCCGCACCGGCTGGAAGAGCGTATCTACCGCATGCGCTGCGTCGAGGCATGGTCCATGGTGATTCCCTGGGTGGGCGTGCCGCTGGGCGAGGTGCTGAAGCGGTTCGAGCCCAATTCCAAGGCGAAATACGTCGAATTCACCACCCTGGTCGATCCCGAACGCTTTCCCGGTCAGCGCGGGGGCACGCTGGACTGGCCCTATATCGAGGGCTTGCGCCTCGACGAGGCGATGCATCCGCTGACGCTGCTGGCGGTGGGGCTGTACGGCGAGGAACTGCTGCCCCAGAACGGCGCGCCCATCCGGCTGGTGGTGCCGTGGAAGTACGGCTTCAAAAGCATCAAGTCCATCGTCGGCATCCGCTTTACCCAGACGCCGGCGCGCACCACCTGGATGAAGGCGGCGCCGCGCGAATACGGCTTCTTCGCCAACGTCAATCCCAAGGTGGATCATCCGCGCTGGAGCCAGGCCAAGGAGCGGCGCATCGGCGAATTCCTCAAGCGCGAGACCCTGGCGTTCAACGGCTATGCCGATCAGGTGGCCGCTCTTTATTCCGGCATGGATCTGGCGGTCAATTTCTGATGAATCGGCTGCTGCGCCACCGTTGGGCCAAGCCGCTGGTGTTCGTCCTGTGCCTGGCGCCGCTGGTCTGGCTGATCTGGCGCGGTGCCGCGGGAATGCTGGGGGCCAATCCCATCGAGGCGCTCGTCCGCGGACTCGGCGATTGGGCGCTTCGCTTCCTGTTGATCGCCCTGGCGGTGACGCCGCTGCGCCAAGCCACCGGCTGGTCGGCGCTGAGCGCCTATCGCCGCATGCTGGGGCTGTTCGCCTTCGCCTATGTGGTCATTCATCTGCTGTCCTGGGTCGGCATCGACCAGTTTTTCGATTGGCCGACCATCACCGGCGAGATCGCCAAGCGGCTGTACATCACCCTGGGCATGGCGGCGGTAGTGCTGCTGATGCCGCTGGCGGCGACCTCGACCGACGCCATGATTCGCCGTCTGGGCGGGCGGCGGTGGCGGGTGCTGCACCGGTTGGTCTACCTGATTGGGCCGTTGGCGGTGATCCATCACTGGATGATGGTGAAGAAGGACCTGACCCAGCCGATGATTCATGCCGGCATGCTGGCGGCGCTGCTGGGATGGCGGGTGGTGGCCGCGCTGCGGATACGGCATAATCGCGCCGTCCCTTCGCCGGAGCCGCCATGCGCCTCGTCCTGTTCGCCGCCCTCGCCGTCCTGATCTCGTCCCCGGCGGCGGCGGCCAAGCCGAAGAAGTGCTTCAGTCTGCCCGAGATCCGCGCCGAGCAGGAAATCCGCCACGGCATCTATCTGCGCGAGGCGGCCAAGCGTTGCGACGGACGCTACCTCAGGGGGTCGAACGACATGTGGCAGAAGTTCGAGGCCGCCAACGCCACCAAGTTCAAGGCCGCCATGGACAAGCGCAAGCGGGCCTGGGAACGGGAATTTCCCGATGACTGGCAATACAAGATCAACTACGCCGACGGCCGTCTCGTCACCTACGACCGCAACGTCCCGCTGACCACCGGATTTTGCGAGAACATCGACGAACTGCTGAAGGAGGTGGACAAGCGCGGCTATGGCGGCTTTTCCGGCCAGGCCAAGCTGATCCACAACGAGGTGATCGACGATTACAAGGTCTGCCAGTAGCCCCGAAACGAAAACGCCCCGGACCAGGCCGGGGCGTCTCGAAAACCATCCGTCGCCGGGGTTCAGCCTTCCTGCGAACCGCCGGTCGAGGCCAGGTACATCACCACGCTGCCGAACACCGCGGTCAGCAGCAGCCCCAGGTAAAGGGCGATGCCGAGCGGGCTGGTGGCCGGGCTGGGAGCGGCGCCACCGCTGCCGAACAGGGCACCCAGCGTCGGCACGGCCAGATACAGGGCGATGACCACCACGCCCGCCACGGTAAGACCCAGAACCTTCGGAAGGACGCCCATGATACGCTCCATCGATTGAATTGCCGGCCCGTCGGGCCGATCCCCTGGGAGTACCACTACCAGATTTAGGGACTTGGCGGAAGTCCAATCAGTCCAATTCCAGGCTACCTTGGCGCCCCATGGAGACGCCGCGATAAAATTCCCGCCTTGCCTTTCGCCGCGAAGGCGGGACAATCAGCGGCGGGGGCTTGGCAACAAGGGGAAAGCATGCCCAATACCGTCATCTTGGTGGCTCCTGGCGATGCCGATGCCATCGCCGCCGGAAGGCACGGCGATCCGTTCGCCGTGCTGGGACCGCATCGCGCCAAGGGCGGTACGATCGTGCGCAGCTTTCAGCCGCGGGCGGCGCGGGTCTCGGTGCTGACCGCCGCCGGCGAGGTGCCGATGCGGCGGGTGCATGGCGACGGCCTGTTCGCCGTCCATCTCTCTCCCGCCCCGGCCGAGGGCTATCGCCTGTTGGTCGAGCGGCCCGACGGCGCGCTGGACATGCTCGAAGACCCCTATCGCTTTCCACCGCTGCTGGGCGATCTCGACATCCATCTGCTGGCCGAGGGCACCCATCTGCGCACCTTCGAGAAGCTGGGGGCGCATGTGCGGACCGTCGATGGCGTCGATGGCGTTCACTTCGCGGTGTGGGCGCCCAATGCCGACCGGGTGTCGGTGGTGGGCGATTTCAACGGCTGGGACGGCCGCTGCCATCCCATGCGGCTGCGCCACGACGCCGGGGTGTGGGAGATCTTCGTTCCCGGACTGGGCCACGGCGCCGTCTACAAGTTCGAGATCGTGGCACGCGGCGGCATGATGTTGCCGCTGAAGGCCGATCCTTACGGCCACTGGGCCGAATTACCGCCCAAGACCGCCTCGGTGGTGTGGGAGCTGGGGCCGCGCGACTGGCGTGACGGCGACTGGATGGCCGGGCGGAAGGGCCGTAACGACCGCCATGCCCCGGTCAGCATCTACGAGATTCACCTGGGGTCGTGGCGCCGTGTGCCCGAGGACGGCAACCGGTCGCTCAGCTACCTGGAGATGGCCGACCAGTTGGCCGGCTACGTCGCCGACATGGGTTTCACTCATGTCGAGTTCCTGCCGGTGCACGAACATCCCTTCGGCGGCTCGTGGGGTTATCAGCCGGTGGGGCTGTTCGCCCCCACCAGCCGCTACGGCACTCCCGAGGAGTTCCGCACCCTGGTCGAGCGCCTGCACCAGCGCGGCATCGGCGTGATCATCGATTGGGTGGCGGGGCATTTCCCCAACGACCCCCACGGACTCAGCTGGTTCGACGGCAGCCACCTCTACGAGCACGAGGACCCGCGCCTGGGGGTGCATCGGGACTGGAACACCCTGATCTACAATTACGGTCGCAACGAGGTGCTGAACTACCTTTACGCCAACGCGCTGTACTGGCTGGAGCAATACCATGTCGACGGCCTCAGGGTGGATGCGGTGGCGTCCATGCTGTACCTGGACTATTCGCGCGAGCCGGGCGACTGGTATCCCAACCGTTATGGCGGCAACGAGAACCTGGAGGCCATCGAGTTCCTGCGCCGGATGAATCAGGTGGTCTACGGCGAACATCCCGGCGCCATGACCATCGCCGAGGAATCCACCGCCTGGCCCATGGTGTCGCGGCCGGTCCATCTCGGCGGGCTGGGCTTTGGGTTCAAGTGGAACATGGGCTGGATGCACGACACCCTGAGCTACTTCTCGAAAGAGCCGATCCACCGCCGCTATCATCATGACGATCTGACCTTCGCCCAGCTCTACGCCTACCACGAGAATTTCGTGTTGCCGCTGTCCCATGACGAGGTGGTGCATGGCAAGGGGTCGATCTTCGGGCGGATGCCGGGCGATCCCTGGCAGCGTTTCGCCAATCTGCGCGCCTATTACGGCTTCATGTGGACCCAGCCGGGCAAGAAGCTGCTGTTCATGGGCCAGGACTTCGCCCAGGAGCGCGAGTGGAACGAGGATTCCAGCCTGGACTGGCACCTGCTCGACGACCGCCGGCATGACGGCGTGCGCCGTCTGGTGCGCGACCTCAACCACCTCTACCGTACCGAGCCGGCGCTGCACCAGTTGGACAACGACCCCGCCGGTTTCGCCTGGATCGACTGCAACGACCGCGACAACTCGGTGCTGTCCTGGCTGCGCCGCGCCCAGGACGGTCGCGACTTCGTGGTGGTGGTGGGCAACTATACGCCGGTGGTGCGGGAGTCCTATCGTATCGGCGTGCCCGAGCCGGGGTTCTATCGCGAGATGCTCAACACCGATTCGGAATGGTACGGCGGCTCCAATGTCCACAACCAGGGCGGCGTCGAGGCCGAGGAAGTCTCGTGCCACGGCCACCGCTGGTCGGTCCGCCTCCGCCTGCCGCCGCTGGCGACCTGCGTGTTCAAGCGCGAGTGGTGAGCGGGAAAGAGGCCTTTACGGCGATCGCATCTCTATCGGATCATCCATGATATCGACGAACGGAATCGGGTCGTAAATGTTTTGCATATTCGCCATGGCGCCCGGGACGCCCTCGTCCGCGACGACCTGCGTTTCGAGGACTGAATGACCTCCCGCCACCGTATCCTGCCGGGCTTGCCGTATCCGCTGGGCGCCAGCTGGGATGGCAACGGCGTCAATTTCGCCCTGTTCTCGGCCAATGCCGAGCGGGTGGAGCTGTGCCTGTTCGACCATAGCGGCCTGCGCGAGATCGAGCGGGTGGCGCTGCCGGAATACACCGACGAGGTCTGGCACGGCTATCTGCCCGATATCCGGCCGGGGCAGTTGTACGGCTATCGGGTCTGGGGGCCTTACGATCCCGGTGCCGGCCATCGCTTCAACCCGCACAAGCTGCTGATCGATCCTTACGCCAAGGCGTTGGCCGGAACGTTCGAGTGGTCCGAGACCCATTTCGGCTTTCGGCTGGGATCGTTGAAGCAGGATCTGGTCATGGACCGGCGCGACAACGCCCGCTTCATGCCGAAATGCCGGGTGGTGGATACCGCCTTCACCTGGGGTGGCGATCGCCGGCCGGCGGTGCCTTGGTCGGAGACCATCGTCTACGAAGCCCATGTGCGCGGCTTCACCTTGAAGCATCCCGGCGTGCCGCCGGCGCATCGCGGCACCTTTCTCGGCCTTGCCCAACCCGGGGTCATCGACCATCTGCGGCGGCTGGGGGTAACCAGTATCGAATTGCTGCCGGTGCAGGCCTTCATCGACGAGCGTCATCTGGTGGACAAGGGGTTGCGCAATTTCTGGGGCTACAACCCCATCGCCTTTTTCGCCGCCGAGCCGCGCTATTACGCCTCCAGCGCCCACGGCGACTTCAAGACCATGGTGCAGCGGCTGCACGACGCCGGCATCGAGGTCATTCTGGACGTGGTCTACAACCACACCGCCGAAGGCAACCACCTGGGGCCGACGCTCAGTTTCCGCGGTATCGACAACGTCAGTTACTACATGCTGGGGCCGGGTAACCGTCGCTGGTACGAAAACTATTCCGGCTGCGGCAACACGCTGAATATGGGCCATCCCCGGGTGCTTCAGATGGTGTTGGACTCGTTGCGCTATTGGGCCGACGAGATGCATGTCGATGGCTTTCGTTTCGATCTGGCGTCGTCGCTGGCGCGCGGCAAGACCGGATTCGAGGGCGGCTCCAGCTTCCTCGACACCATCCGCCAGGACCCGGCGTTGTCGCGGGTCAAGCTGATCGCCGAGCCGTGGGATCTGGGCGGCGACGGCTATCGTCTGGGGGCGTTTCCCCCCGGCTGGTCGGAATGGAACGGCCGTTATCGTGACACCACGCGGCGGTTCTGGGCCGGCGAGGCCGGGCTGATCGGCGATCTTGCCAGCCGGCTGACCGGATCGAGCGACATGTTCGGCTGGGGCGGGCGGCGGCCGTGGGCCAGTCTTAATTTCGTCACCTGTCACGACGGCTTCACCCTGAAGGACCTGGTGACCTTTGAACGCAAGCACAACGAAGCCAACCGCGAGGATAACAAGGACGGTACCGACGCCAACTATGCCTGGAACTGCGGCCACGAGGGACCGTCGCCCTATCCCGAGATCCGCGACCTGCGGCGACGCCAGGCGCGCAATATGATGGCGACGCTGCTGTTGTCCCAGGGGGTACCGATGCTGCTGGGCGGCGACGAACTGGGCCGCAGCCAGAAGGGCAACAACAACGCCTATTGCCAGGACAGCGACATCAGCTATGTCGATTGGGACGACGTCGACGAGGAGATGCTGGCCTTCACCCGCGCCCTGATCGAGTTGCGCCGCGCCCATCCGGTGTTCCGCCGGCCGCGCTTCTTCGAGGGCAAGCGCGTTCCCGGCTCGACGCTGAAGGATATCGTCTGGATCACCCCCGAGGGCCGCGAAATGGGCCATGGCGACTGGACCATGCCGTTTGCCCGCTCGCTCGGCTTCGTCCTGGGCGGCGAGTCCTGCGCCATCGACAACCTGACCGGCCGCGAGGAAATGGACGACACCTTCCTGGTGCTGCTTAATGCCTATCACGAGGCGGTGCCCTACACGCTGCCGCCGGTGGCGCTGGGGCGCAGTTGGGAGGTCGTACTCGACACCGCCGAAGCTGCGGCCGTCAATACCGGAGCCCAGTGGGCCGCCGGCATCACCTATCCGTTGAAGCCGCGCTCGCTGGCGGTGTTGCGCCGCTCGGGACGGGGGCGCGGCGGTCATGACGAGGGGATAAGGACATGAGTGCTACGCCGGCGCTGGATCATCTGGCGCGATTGGCCGGCATCGAGGATGGCTGGTGGGATTTCTTCGGTGAATGGCGGGTGGTGCCGGCCGAGACCAAGCGGGTGTTTCTTGCCGCCATGGGGCTGCCGGCCGAGGATGACGAGCAGATCCGCGCCAGCCTTCAGGATCTGGAGGCGCGGCCGTGGCGGCGCTGGCTGGTGCCGGTGCGCGTCATCGAGGAGCACAGCGCCGAACCCGCCATCGCCGTCACCTTGCCGGCCGAGGCCGACGAGGCCGAATTCGAGTGGATGCTGGAAGAGGAGCTGGGCATCGTCCACGCCGGCCGGTTCCGTCCCTGTGATTTGCGCTGGGGCGAGGAACGCGAGGTGGACGGCCTGCTGGTCAACCGCCGCTGGCTCGACCTGCCGGCGCTGCCGCCGCCCGGCTATCATCGCCTGACCCTGACCGGCCCCGATAGGGTGTGCGCCACCATGATGGTGATCGTCACCCCCGAGCGGGCCTTCGTGCCGGACGCGGTGGCCGAAGGGGGGCGGGCCTGGGGCATCGCCACCCAGATCTATGCCCTGCGCTCGTCCGGCGACTGGGGAATCGGTAGCTATGGCAACCTCGCCGAACTGGCAGAAGGGGCGGCGAAGCTGGGAGCCGCGTGCGTCGGGATCAATCCGCTGCACGCGCTGTTTCCCAGTCATCCCGACCGCTTCAGCCCCTATTCGCCGTCCAGCCGGCGGTTTCTCAACATCGCCTATATCGACGTCGAGGCCATTCCCGAATTCGCCGAGTGTCGGGAGGCCCGCCGCCTGGTCGCCTCGCCCGGCTTTCAGGCCGAACTGGCGCGGGTTCGCGGCGAGGCGCTGATCGATTATCCCGGCGTGGCCCGGATGGCGCGGCCGGTGCTGGAGGCGCTGTACCGCTGGTTCCGCACGACCCATCTGCGGGTGAACGACGAGCGCGGCCTCGATTTCCGCGAGTTCCAGCGCGAGGGCGGCGACAAGGCGCGGCTGTTCGCCACCTTCGAGGCGCTCCACGAACGCTTCAGCCGCGACGGCACCGGCTATTGGCGCCAGTGGCCGAAGGAATATCGCCGCCCCGATTCACCGGCGGTGGCCGCCTTCGCCGAGCACAATGGCGAACGGGTCGAGTTTTTCCAGTGGCTGCAATTCACCGCCGACCGGCAATTGGCCGCCGCCGCGCGGGCCGGCCGAGAGGCCGGTGCCGGTATCGGCCTTTATCGCGATCTGGCGGTGGGCATCGCCGGCGACGGCGGCGAGGCGTGGGCGGAACAAGATGCCCTGGCGCTGGGCGTCTCGGTGGGGGCGCCGCCAGATCCGCTGGCGCTGAAGGGCCAGGATTGGGGGTTGGTGCCGTTCAATCCGTTGACGTTGCGCGATCACGCCTATGCCCCGTTCATCGAGGTGATGGCGGCCAACATGCGTCATGCCGGAGCCCTGCGCCTCGACCATGCCATGGCGTTGCAGCGGCTTTACTGGGTGCCGCCGGGCCGACCGGCCGATCAGGGCGCCTATGTCCGCTATCCGGTCGAGGATCTGTTCCGGCTGGTGGCGCTGGAAAGTCGCCGCAACCGCTGCCTGGTGATCGGCGAGGATCTGGGGACCGTGCCCGACGGGTTCCGCGAGCGCATGGACCGCATGGGTATCTTCGCCTATCGGGTGATGGTGTTCGAGAAGACCGGGGAGGGCCGTATCCGCCGGCCGGTGGATTTCGATCCCCAGGCGCTGGCCATCTTCGCCACCCATGATCTGCCGTCGGCGCGGGGCTGGTGGCTGGGACGCGACATCGACAGCCGCGAGGCGCTCGATCTTTATCCCCGCCCCGGTCAGGCGGCGGAAGAGCGTGCCAACCGCCAGAACGATCGTGACGCCATGGTCGCCGCCCTGGCCGGCGAAGGATTGCTGGCGGCGGACTTTCCCTCCGCCGGTACCCTGACCGACGCCCAGGCGGTGGATCTGGCCGCCGCCGCCCACGCCTATCTCGGGCGATCGGCGGCGCGGCTGGTCATGGTCCAGATCGAGGACGCCCAAGGCCAGGATACCCAGATGAACCTGCCGGGGACCACGGTGGAGCATCCCAACTGGCGGCGGCGGTTCGGCGACGATACCGCCCACATTCTTGCCGACCGGCGCGTGATCGAGCTGGGGCGGAGCCTGTCGGACCGCGCTTCGGCGCATAATTCATAGGAGAAAGCCCCCGGTCGGAATGACCACCCTTGCCGAATCGCGCCATTTCATGGAGGAATGGAGCGGGGTGGATTGTGCAGCCGGGGGCGGGGATCAAGACATGAAGCGGGTTGGACCTCCGGTGGCGAGGCTGTTGGGCGACGATGTCGAAAGCGTCAAGTCCGCTCTCAGCAGCCATCTGCTCTATACCGTCGGCAAGGAGCCGATCAACGCCACGGCGCGCGACTGGTTCATGGCCGCCGCCCATACGGTCAGGGATCGCGTCACCGAGCATTGGATGCCGACGCTGAACCGCTATTACCAGCAGGATTCCAAGCGGGTCTATTATCTGTCCATGGAGTTCCTGATCGGCCGGACCCTGGTCAACAGCCTGATCAATCTGGGCATCTACGAAAACGTTCGCCAAGCCATTTCCGAATTGGGACAGGACTTCGACGAGGTCGCCGCCTGGGAGGTCGAGGCGGCGTTGGGCAATGGCGGCCTGGGTCGGCTTGCCGCCTGCCTGCTCGATTCCATGGCGACCATCGGCGTGGCCGGCTTCGGCTATGGCATCCGCTACGATTACGGCATGTTCACCCAGCACGTCGATCACGGCTGGCAGGTGGAAAGCCCAGAGAACTGGCTGCGCTATGGCAATCCGTGGGAGTTTCCCCGCCCCGGCGTGATTTATCCCGTGCGGTTCGGCGGCCGCGTCATCCACTTCCGCGACGTGCTGGGACAGTCGCGGTCGCAATGGGTGGATGCCGAGGAGGTCATGGCCATGGCCTTCGACGTGCCGGTTCCGGGTTATGGCGGCAAGACGGTCAATAACCTGCGGCTGTGGTCGGCCAAGTCCACCCGCGAATTCGACCTGAAATATTTCAATGCCGGCAATTACATCGAGGCGGTGCGCGACAAGAACGAGTCCGAGACCCTGTCCAAGGTGCTGTATCCCTCGGATATGACCGAACGCGGCAAGGAGCTGCGCTTCAAGCAGGAATACTTCTTCGTCGCCGCCTCCATCCAGGACATCCTGGCCCGTTTCCGCAAGAGCCACTCGGATTGGGACAAGCTGCCCGGCAAGGTGGCGATCCAGCTCAACGACACTCATCCGGCGCTGGTGGTGGCCGAACTGATGCGGGTGCTGGTGGACGAACACCAGATCGAGTGGGACCGCGCGTGGTCCATCACCCAGAACTGCTGCGCCTACACCAACCACACCCTGCTGCCCGAGGCGCTGGAGACCTGGCCGGTCGATCTGTTCGAGCGGGTGCTGCCGCGCCACATGGAAATCATTTTCCGGCTCAATCACGAATTCCTGCAAGGCGTCCGGTATCGCCATCCCGGCGATGTCGAATTGCTGAGTCGGGTGTCGTTGATCGGCGAGGGCGGCGAACGCCGGGTGCGGATGGCCCATCTGGCGGTGATCGGCAGCCACAAGGTCAACGGCGTCGCCGCCATTCATACCGGCCTGATGAAAAGCACGATCTTTTCCGATTTCGAGCATCTCAGCCCGGGCAAGATCACCAACAAGACCAATGGCGTCACCCCCCGGCGCTGGCTGCTGGCGGCCAATCCGCGGCTGGCCCATCTGATCACCAGTCGTATCGGCGACGGCTGGATTTCCGATCTCGATCAGTTGCACAAGCTGGAGGGGTTGGCCGACGATCCCGGATTCCGCGGCGAGTTCGCCGCCGTCAAGCGCGCCAACAAGGACGCCCTGGCCGCCATGATGGCGCAGCGGCTGGGCATCGACGTCGATGTCGATTCCCTGTTCGACGTTCAGGTCAAGCGCATCCACGAATACAAGCGCCAGCTTCTCAACGTGCTGCATGTGGTGACGCGCTACGCCCGCATCCGGGCCAATCCGCTGCTCGATCCGGTGCCGCGCACCGTGATCATCGGCGGCAAGGCAGCGCCGGGCTATCATGTCGCCAAGCTGATCATCAAGCTGGTCAATGATATTTCCGAGGTGGTCAACAACGACCCGCTGATCGGCTCGAAGCTCAAGCTGGTGTTCGTTCCCAACTACAACGTCTCGACCGCCGAGCTGGTGATGCCGGCGGCCGACCTGTCGGAGCAGATCTCCACCGCCGGCACCGAGGCGTCGGGCACCGGCAACATGAAGATGTCCATGAACGGGGCGCTGACCATCGGCACCTGGGACGGCGCCAACGTCGAAATCTGCGAGGAGGTCGGCGAGGAAAACATGTTCCTGTTCGGCCTGACGGCGCAGGAGGTGGCGCGGCGGCGCATCGACGGCTTCAACGCCGTGGCGGCGGCCAGGGCCGACAAGGAACTGAGCCAAGCGCTGGATATGATCGGTTCGGGCTTTTTCTCGCCCGACCAGCCCGACCGCTACAAGCCGCTGGTCGACATTCTGACGGTCAACGGCGACCACTATCTGCTGACCGCCGACTATCCGCTCTACATGGCGGCGCAGGAGCGGGTGGACCAGACCTATCGCGATTCCCAGGACTGGACCCGCAAGGCCATCCTCAACGTCGCGCGCATGGGCAAGTTCTCGTCCGACCGTACCGTCACGGAATACGCCCGCGAAATCTGGGGTGCGCTGTGAGGTTCCGGGTGCCAGTTACCCTCTGTTACTGACACGCATCGCGGCTATGGTCATAATCGGCACTGCATCCGATGGAAGCAGGGGGTAGGCGGCGTGCGATTTCCCGATTTGAAACAATACCGGCACCGCAAGTGGGCGGTCGCGGTCGCCGGGGTGGGGGCGGTGGCGGTGGTGGCGGCTTTCGCGCTATGGCCGTCGGGGCAAGGCGCCAAGCCGTCCGGGCGGGCGGGTGGCGCCGAAGGTCGTCCGGTGCCGGTGGTTACCGCCCAGGTCGAACGCAAGGACGTTCCCGTCTATCTCGATGCCCTGGGTACGGTGCAGGCCTTCAACACGGTGACGGTGCGCTCGCGGGTCGATGGCGAACTGGTCGAGGTGCTGTTCAAGGAAGGCCAGGACGTCAAGGCCGGTGACGTGCTGGCTCAGATCGACCCCCGCACCTATCGCGCCCAGTACGAGCAGGCGCTGGCCGCCAGGGACAAGGATTCCGCTCAACTGGCCGCCGCCAAGCGTGACCTCGACCGCTATATCGGCCTAGGTGACCGCGTCACCGGCCAGAGCGTCGATACCCAGCGCTCCCTGGTGCATCAGTTGGAAGCCACCGTCCGGGCCGACGAGGCCTCCATCAGCAACGCCCGAACCATGCTGGGCTATACCGTCATCGCCTCGCCCATCGACGGACGCACCGGAATGCGCCTCGTCGATCGCGGCAACATCGTTCACGCCTCGGATTCAACCGGTCTGGTGACCTTGACCCAGATCCAGCCCATAGCGGTGATCTTCACCCTGCCGCAGCAGAACCTGCCGGCCATCGCCGACCGGTTGCGCGAGGGCGGTGCCCTGGCGGTGCTGGCGACTCAGCCGGAAAGCCGAACCCAGATCGACAGTGGCGAACTGGAACTGGTGGACAACCAGATCGACCAGACCACCGGCACCATCAAGCTCAAGGCGGTGATGCCCAATGCCGAACGGCGGCTGTGGCCGGGCGGTTTCGTCAACGTCCGGATGCTGCTGACGGTCCGTCAGGGCGGTCTGGTGATTCCGTCGCCGGCGGTGCAGCGCGGCCCCAAGGGAAGCTATGCCTTCGTGGTCAAAGCCGACCATACGGTGGAGATGCGTCCCATCAAGATCGCCACGGTCGAGGCCGACCGCGCCTTGATCGACCAGGGGCTGGAGGAGGGGGAGACCGTGGTCACCGACGGTGTCGCCAAGCTTCAGAACGGCAGTCGCGTCGCCGGCGCCGATGACCGGAAGGGTGACGACAGGAAGGCCGAAGGTCGCAAGGGCGAGGGTGGCGGCGACGGGCAGCGGCAGCGCCGCCGCGACAAGACCCAATGAGCGAGTTCAGCGTCTCCGGTCCGTTCATCCGCCGCCCGGTGGCCACTTGGCTGCTGGCCTTCGCGGTGGTGCTGACCGGGATGCTGGGCTACCGCTTGTTGCCGGTGTCGGCGTTGCCCCAGGTGGATTTTCCCACCATCCAGGTCACCACCCAACTGCCCGGTGCCAGCGCCGATACCATGGCGTCGCTGATCACCACGCCGCTGGAGCGGCAGTTCGGCCTGATTCCCGGACTGGCGGTGATGACCTCGACCTCGTCCCAGGGCACCAGCGCCATCACGCTGCAATTCGACCTGGGCAAGAACATCGACGTCGCCTCCGAGGACGTCCAGGCGGCGATCGACGCGGCACGCGGCGTGCTGCCGGTCAACCTGCCTTATCCGCCGGTCTATTCCAAGGTCAACCCGGCCGACCCGCCGATCATGACCCTGGCGCTGACTTCGGACAGCTTGCCCATCACCAGGGTCAACGACGTCGCCGATACCCTGCTGGCGCAGAAGCTCAGCCAGATATCCGGCGTCGGCCGCGTGCTGGTCGAGGGCGGCCAGCGTCCGGCGGTGCGGGTGCAGATCGATCCGTCGCGGCTGGCATCCTACGGCCTGTCGCTGGAAGACGTGCGGTCGGCGCTGGCCAAGGCCAATGTCGATATGCCCAAGGGCAGCTTCGACGGCGTCAGCCAGTCGCTGAGTCTGGGCGCCAACGACCAGATATCCAACCCGCAAAGCTATCCGTCCCAGGTCATCGCCTGGAGGAATGGCGCGCCGGTGCGCGTCGCCGATGTCGGGCAGGTGGTGGAGGGGGTGGAGAACTCCCGCGTCGCCGGCTGGTATGACGGCAAGCCGGCGGTGATCATCAATGTCCAGCGCCAGCCCGGTGCCAACATCGTCGCCACGGTGGACCGCATCCGGGCGAAGATGCCCGATCTCCGGCGGGCGGTTCCGGTGGGGGTGACGGTCTCGGTTCTGGCCGACCGCACCGAGACCATCCGCGCTTCGGTGGCGGACGTCGAGTTTACCCTGGCGCTGACGGTGGTGTTGGTGATCGGCGTCATCTGGGTGTTCCTACGCAGCCTGCGTGCCACCCTGATTCCCGCCGTGGCCCTGCCGCTGTCGCTGGTCGGTACCTTCGGCGTGATGGCGCTGGCGGGCTTCTCGCTTGATAACCTTTCGCTGATGGCGCTGACCATCTCGGCAGGCTTTGTCGTCGACGACGCCATCGTCATGATCGAGAACATCGTCCGCTATATCGAAAAGGGCATGCGCCCGTTCGAGGCGGCGCTGGTGGGCGCCAAGGAAATCGGCTTCACCATCGTGTCGCTGACGGTGTCGCTGGTGGCGGTGTTCATTCCGCTGCTGTTCATGACCGGCATCGTCGGCCGTTTGTTTCGCGAATTCGCCCTGACGCTGACGGTGGCGGTGGTGGTGTCGGCGGTGGTGTCGTTGACGCTGACGCCGATGATGTGCGGCCATCTGCTCAAGGGCGGCGAGAAAGAGGCCAAATCCGGCCGTCTGTTCGATGCGCTGCGCGAACGCTATGGCCGCTCGCTGCAATGGGTGCTGCGGCACCAGACGGCAACGCTTTGGCTGGCGGTGGTGACACTGGTGGCGACCGTCGCGTTGTACGCTCTGATGCCCAAGGGCTTCCTGCCGGCCCAGGATACCGGCCTGATCGTCGCCACCACCGACGCTCCGGCGGAAATATCGTTCCGCGCCATGGTGGATCTGCAACGCCGTGTCGCCGATGTGGCGCGCCAGGACCCCGACGTGACGGCGGTGGCGTCGTTCCTGGGGGCGGGCACGGTCAATGCCACCACCAATACCGGGCACATGACCATCGTGCTGAAGCCGCGCAAGCAGCGTTCGGCCTCGGCCGAGGAGATCATTGCCCGGCTGGCGGAACGGATGTTGCCGGTGGCCGGGGTGGATGTGCACATGAAGGCGGCGCAGGACATCCAGATCAGCCCCCGCACCAGTCGCACCCAGTACCAATACACCCTGACCGACATCGATGCCGCCGAGTTGGGCCAGTGGGCGCCCCGGGTGCTGGAGCGGCTGCGGGGTCTTGCCCTGCTGACCGACGTGGCGTCGGACTCGCAGGAGGGTGGGCTTCAGGCCGATATCACCATCGACCGCGACAAGGCGGCGCGGATGGGCATCCTGCCTCAGGCCATCGACGACACCCTGTACGATGCCTTCGGCCAGCGCCAGATTTCCACCATCTATTCCCAGGTCAACCAGTATCACGTCATCTTGGAAGTGACGCCGGAGTACCAGTTGGGGCCGGAGACGCTGTCGGCGATCTACGTGCGCTCGTCGGGCAATGCCCTGGTGCCGCTGGCGGCCTTTGCCCGGGTGTCGCGCTCGGTGACGCCGCTGGTGGTCACTCACCAGGGCCAGTTCCCCTCGGTGACGCTCAGCTTCAATCTGGCGCCGGGGGGATCGCTGGGCCGCGCCACCGAGGCCATCGAGCAAGTCCAGCGCGAGATGGACATGCCCGACACCATCACCGGCGACTTTTCCGGCGATGCCGCCGAGTTCCGGGCATCGCTTGAAAACGAGCCGTGGCTGATCCTGGCCGCCATGGTGGTGATCTACATCGTGCTGGGCGTGCTGTACGAAAGCACCATCCACCCGATCACCATTCTTTCGACCCTGCCGTCGGCCGGGGTCGGCGCGCTGCTGGCGCTGATGGTCACCGGCCAGGACCTGTCGCTGGTGGCGCTGATCGGCATCGTGCTGCTGATGGGCATCGTCAAGAAGAACGCCATCATGATGATCGACTTCGCGCTGGAGGCCGAGCGGGTCGAGGGCAAGCCGCCGTTCGAGGCCATCTTTCAGGCCAGCCTGCTGCGCTTCCGTCCCATCATGATGACCACCATGGCGGCGTTGCTCGGCGCCCTGCCCCTGGCCTTCGACAACGGTACCGGCGCCGAACTGCGTCGACCGCTGGGCATCGCCATCGTCGGTGGTCTGCTGCTCAGCCAGTTGCTGACGCTTTACACCACGCCGGTGATCTATCTGGCGCTGGAGCGGCTCAAGCGCCGTCTTGTCGGCACGCCGGCCGTCGTTCCAGACCCTGCGGAATAGGGGAGGGCGATGGGCGGCCTGTCCGGCATCTTCATCCATCGGCCGGTCGCCACCATGCTGCTGGCGCTGGGGCTGTTCCTGACCGGCATCGTCGCCCTGGACCGGCTGCCGGTGGCGCCGCTGCCCAAGGTGGACTTTCCCACCATCTCGGTTTCCGCCAAGCTTCCCGGCGCCGACCCCGCCACCATGGCCGCCACGGTGGCGGCGCCGCTGGAGCGCCGCCTGGGCGAGATCCCCGGCGTTGCCGAACTGACCTCGACCAGTACCCAGGGCTCGACCAATATCATCGTACAGTTCGAGCTGGATCGCGACATCAACGGCGCCGCCCACGATGTCCAAGCGGCGATCAATGCCGCCGGTGCCGAACTGGCCGTCGACCTGCCGTCGCCACCGACCTACCGCAAGGTCAATCCGGCCGAGTCGCCCATTCTGATCCTGGCGGTGACGTCGGACTCGTTGCCGTCGTCCAAGGTCTACGATGCTGCCGACGCCATTCTGGCAAGCCGCATTTCCCAGATCGAGGGCGTCGCCCAGGTGTCGCTGAGCGGCGCCGAGAAGCCGGCGGTGCGGGTGCGGGTCAATCCCAGCAAGCTGGCGGCCATGGGCCTGGGGTTGGAGGACGTGCGCACCACCCTGGCCCAGGCCAATGTCGATCTGCCCAAGGGCGCGTTCGATGGCGAGCGCGAGGCCATGTCCATCGCCGCCAACGACCAGCTATATGTCGCCTCCGATTACGCGCCGCTGGTGGTGCGGGCGGCCAACGGCGCCATCGTGCGCCTGTCGGCCATCGCCCAGGTGGTCGATATGGTCGAGAATGTCCGGCTGGGCGGCTGGTACAACCGCGACAAGGCGGTGCTGGTGATCATCAGCAAGCAGCCCGGCGCCAACGTGGTCGAGACGGTTGATCGCATCAAGGCGGTGTTGCCGCAACTGCGCAGTTGGATGCCGGCCGGCGCCAAGCTGTCGGTGATGACCGACCGTACCGGCAACATTCGCGGCAACCTGGACGACGTCGAGACCACCTTGCTGATTTCCATCGGTCTGGTGGTGCTGGTGGTCTACCTGTCGCTGGGGCGGATGACGCCGACGGTGGCGGCGTCGATCACGGTGCCGCTGTCGCTGGCCGCCACCTTCGCGGTGATGTGGCTGCTGGACTACAGCCTCAACAACATCTCGCTGATGGCGGTCACCATCTCGGTCGGCTTCGTGGTCGATGACGCCATCGTCATGATCGAGAACATCGCGCGGCATATCGAGAACGGCGAGTCGCCGCTGGCGGCGGCGGTCAGCGGCGCGCGCGAGATCGTATTCACCGTCATTTCCATCACCCTGTCGCTGGTGGCGGTGTTCATCCCGCTGCTGTTCATGGGCGGCATCATCGGCCGGCTGTTCCGCGAGTTCGCGGTGACGCTGTCGGTGGCCATCGTCGCCTCGGCGCTGGTATCGCTGACGGTGACGCCGATGGTGTTCGGCCACCTGATGAGCCGTGCCCGGCATCGGCGGCCGTCGCTGTTGGGGCGGGCCGGCGAGGCGGCGATGAACTGGTCCGAGCGGATGTACGAGGCCGGTCTGGGTTGGGTGCTGCGCCATCGCCGCATCATGCTGGGGGTGACTTTCGCCACCGTGGCGCTGACCGTCTATCTTTACGGCATCGTGCCCAAGGGTTTCTTCCCCCCCCAGGACACCGGCATGATCATGGGCACGGTGGAAGGCCGGGTCGATATCTCGTTCCGCTCGATCTCGGAGCGCCAGCAGAAGGTCGCCGAGGTGGTGCTGTCCGACCCGGCGGTCGAGGCGGTCGGGTCGTTCGTCGGTGTCGGCAGCGCCGGAAACGGCAATCAGGGCCGTATGTTCATCGGGCTGAAACCGCTGGGCGAGCGCAAGATCAGTGTCCAGGAGGTGATCAACCGCCTGCGGCCGAAGCTGGCCCAGGTCGAGGGTGTGACCGTCTTCATGCAGGCGGGCCAGGACATCCGCATCGGCGGCCGCATGGGCAAGGCGCAGTTCCAGTTCGTGCTGTGGGACGAATCGCTGGACGAACTGCGCGAGTGGACGCCCAAGCTGATCGAGCGGCTGCGCCAAGAGCCCGGTCTGGTCGATCTGTCCAGTGACCAGGACGCCGCTCTGCCCCAGGCGCAAGTCGTGGTGGACCGCGATGCCGCCGCCCGGCTGGGGGTCAGCATGTCCGATGTGGATCAGGTGCTTCAGGACGCCTTCGCCCAACGCCAGGTTTCGACCATCTACACCCAGCGCAACCAGTACAAGGTGATCCTGGAGGTCGAGCCGCGCTTCATCGAGGACCCGTCGTCGCTGCACCTGCTGTGGGTCAAATCCAAGGATGGCCGGCAGATTCCGCTGGATTCCCTGGCGCGGTTCGAGTCGACCACCGCGCCGGTGTCGGTGGCGCATCAGGGCCAGTTTCCCGCCTCGACCCTCAGTTTCAACCTGACCCCGGGCACGCCGCTGGGCGAGGCCGCCACCAAGCTTCAGGCGGCGGCGCGCGGCATCGGCCTGCCCGCCGGGGTGCATTGGGAATTCGCCGGCAACGCCAAGGTGTTCGCCGCGTCGCTGGCCGACCAGCCCATTCTGATCGGCGCCGCCCTGCTGGCGATCTACATCGTCCTGGGAGTGCTGTACGAAAGCCTGCTGCATCCTCTGACCATCCTGTCGACCCTGCCGTCGGCCGGCATCGGCGCCTTGCTGGCGTTGTTGGCCACCGGCACCGAACTGACCCTGATCAGTGTCATCGGCGTTTTCCTGCTGATGGGCATCGTCAAGAAGAACGGCATCCTGATGGTGGATTTCGCCATCGAGGCCGAACGGCGCGGGGCCGATCCCGAGACCGCCATTCTGGCCGCCTGCCGCACCCGCTTCCGTCCCATCACCATGACGACGCTGACGGCGCTGCTGGGGGCGGTGCCGCTGGCGCTGGCCACCGGTCCCGGCGGGGCGTTGCGCCAGCCGCTGGGCATCGCCATCGTCGGCGGGCTGTTGCTGTCGCAGTTATTGACGCTGTACACCACCCCTGTGGTTTACCTTTCGCTTGCCCGCGTCTCCCGCTGGTGGAAGATGCGGCGTGGCCGGGTCACGGAGTCGCTGTCTTGATGAAGAGAATCGCGTCCGCCATCGCGGTGGTGCTGCTTGCCGGCTGCTCGGTCGGCGACGCCTATGTCCGCCCCGCGGTCAAGCCGCCCACCGCCTGGAAAGCCGCCGCCGCCCCCGCTGCCGCCGCTTGGCCGTCGGCCGATTGGTGGCGCTATTTCCGTTCGCTCAGGCTGGACGAACTGATGCGCCAGGGCCAGCAGGGCAATTTCGATCTTGCCGCCGCCATGGCCCGCGTGCGCCAGGCCGACGCCCAGGTCGCCATCGCCGGCGCCTCGCTGCTGCCGTCGCTGTCGGGCAGTGCCGGCGCCACCCGTTCGCGGGCGTCGTCGTCGGCCGGCTCGTCGTCGTCCACCAAGGGTACGGTCAAGCCGGTCTACACCACCTCGACCAACACCCTGCTCAACGCTAGCTATGAAATCGACTTCTGGGGCAAGAATGCCAACACGGTGAATTCGGCCGAGGCGGCAGCCCAGGCCAGCCGTTTCGATCAGCAGACGGTGGTACTGACCATGCAATCGGGCATCGCCACCACCTATTTCGATCTTCTGGGGGCGCAGGAGCGGGTGCGGCTGGCGCAGGAAAGCGTCGTCAATTCGCAAAGTATCCTGGCGGTGTTCCGCGATCGGCTGCTGGCGGGAACCGCGACCTCGCTCGATGTCGCCCAGCAGGAAAGCGTGGTGGCGACTCAGCGCGCCGCCATCCCGCCGCTGGAGCAGCAGATCCGCCAGGACTTCAACGCGCTGGCGGTTCTGGTCGGCCGTCTGCCCCAGGAAATGGAACTGGTGCCCGAGACCCTGGAGATGATCGGGGTGCCGCCGGTGGCGCCGGGGCTGCCCTCCGAACTGCTGATCCGCCGGCCCGACGTCCAGTCGGCCGAGGCCAGTCTGCGTGCCGCCAACGCCGACATCGCGGTGGCCCGTGCCGCCTGGTTCCCGTCCATATCACTGACCGGTCAGGGTGGTTTCCAAAGCGTCGATCTCTCCAAGATGATGAGCCATTCCAGCCTGCTGTTCTCGGTGGGGCCGACGCTCAGCCTGCCGATCTTCGACGCCGGCAGGATTGCCGGTACCGTCGAGCAGAAGCGGGCGCGCTGGGACGAACTGGCCCAGACCTACCGCAAGGCGGTGGTGTCGGCGTTCTCCGACGTGGAAAATGCCCTGATCGCGGTGGAAAAGACCGCCGAGGAGGTCGAGGCGCAGAAGGTGTCGGAAAGCACCGCCCGGCGCGCCTTCGTCATCGCGCAGGAACAGATGGCCGGCGGTATCGTCGATGTCACCAGCGTGCTCAACACCCAAAAGACGCTGTTTTCGGCCCAGGATGCCCTGATCCAGGCCCGGCTTGCCCATCTTCAGGCGGTGATCGGGCTTTACAAGGCCATGGGGGGCGGCTGGTCGGCCGGCTGATCCGGCGGCCGACCACCGAAGGCGGCGGTGATGTCCAGGGCGCCCTGGCGTACCAGTTCGCCCAGGGTCGCGATCCGGTGGTTATCGACCCGCGCCATCGGGCCGGATAGCGACACCGCCCCCACCGGCAGGCCGGTGTCGTCGAAGATGGCGGCGGCGGCGCAGCGCATGCCGATGGAATGCTCTTCGTCGTCCACGGCATAGCCCAGGCGGCGGACGGTTTCCAACTCGGCGAACAGCCGTGACGGCGCGGTGATGGTGTTGGGGGTAAGCTGCGGCAGCCCGCGCCAATCGATCAGCTTGCGCACCTGACGTTCGGGCAGGTAAGCCATCACCGCCTTGCCCAGCGCCGAGCAGTACAGCCCCACCCGCGCTCCGATCCGGGCCATGGCCCGCATCATCTCCGGGCTTTCCTCCTGGGCGAGATAGATCATCGCCTCGCCCTCGGGAATGGCGAGGTTGGCGGTCTCGCCGCTGTCTTCTACCAGCCGGCGCAGCACCGGCCGGGCGATGGCGGTGATTTCCCGCGCCCGCTTGAACGAACTGCCGACGATGAATGCCTGGACCCCGATCTGCCACAGTCCCCGTTCCTTGGCGAAACGGACATAGCCGGCCAGTTGCAAGGTGGTGAGCAGGCGATGAACGGTGGACAGCGCCAACCCCGAGGCGGCCGCCACCTCGGACAGGCTGAGGCCCTGGTCGGCCCCGGCCAGGACATCGAGCAGGCCCAACGCCCGGGTCAGCGACTGCACCTGTCCCGGCTCGGCGGCCTTGGCTGCTTTCACGGCCGGGCCTCGTCCAGCAATTCGATCCAATGCCTCACCGGCGTGTCGGTGCCGCCCTGAAGGTGCAACTGGCAGCCGATATTGGCGGTGACGATCACCTCGGGCGCCGCCATTCCGGTCAGCGCAGCCAGCTTGCGCCGGCGCAGCCGTCGGCCCATCTCAGGTTCCAGCAGCGAGTTGGCGCCGCCCGAGCCGCAGCACAGATGCTTTTCCGCCGCCGGGGCGACCGCGAAACCCAAGCGGCCGACGATGGTTTCCACCGCGTCGGGCAGCTTCAGGGCGTGCTGCTGCGAGCACGGCACATGGACGGCGACCTGCCTGCCGTTGCCGTCGATACCCAGGCGGGACAGGTCCTCGGCCAGCAGGATCTCGCCCAGATCGCGGGCCAGCGCCGAAATGCGCCGGGCCTTGGCGGCATAGGCCGGGTCGTCGGCCAGGATGTCGCCATAGTCGTGAATGAACGAGCCACAGCCCGAGGCGGTGGGGACGATGGCCTCGGCGCCGGCCTCGATCAGCGGCCACCAGGCGTCGATGTTGCGCCGCGCCTGATCCAGCCCTTCGGCGGCCGCGCCCATGTGGTAGCCCAGCGCGCCGCAGCATCCGGCGGCGGGGGCGGTGACCATGCTGATGCCCAGCCGATCCAGCACGCGGGCGGCGGCGATGTTGGTGGCGGGAGCGGCCGCCTTCTGGACGCAACCGGCCAGCGCCAGCATCACCCGGGGATGGTGGCGTTCCGGAGCGGTCCCGGTGGGGCGGGCGCGCCCGACCATGCGGGCCAGCGACGACGGCAGCAGCGGCCGGACCATCCGTCCCAGGCCCAGTAGCGACGCCAGCCGCCCGCTGTCGCCCAGCACCTTGCGCACCAGCCAGCGCCGAAACCGGTCCTGGCGGGAGCGGGGAAGCTCGACCTCGGCCACGGCGCGGGCGATGTCGATCAGCCGGCCATAGCGCACCCCGGAAGGGCAGGTGGTTTCGCACGAACGGCAGGCGAGGCAGCGGTCGAGATGGCTGCGGGTCCGCCCGGTGATGGGGGCGCCCTCCAGCATGGCCTTGATCAGGTAGATACGGCCGCGCGGTCCGTCGCGCTCGTCGCGCAACTCGGTATAGGTGGGACAGGTGGCGGTGCAAAAGCCGCAATGGACGCAGGCGCCGATGATGGCCTTGGCGTCGGCGGCCCAGGGCTGGTTATGGAAGCGGGGGGCAAGCTCGCTCTGCATGATCACATCCAGCCGTAGAGGCGGCCGGGATTGAAGATCCCCGCCGGGTCGAACGACGCCTTCAGGCGTTGGTGAAGCGCGGCCAGCGCCGGTGGCGGAGATTGCCGCACCTCGGCCGTCCGGTCACCGCCCTTGAACAGGGTGGCGTGGCCGCCGGCCGCGCTCGCCGCCGCAGCCATGGTGGCAAGATCGCCCCCCCGTATCCAGCGTTGCGACCCGCCCCAGTCGATCAGGGTGGCGGCGCCGTTCAGCAGCGGCGGCGCCGTCGACGCCACCGACAGCCGCCACAGCGGTTCATCGCCGGCGAAAAAAGCCAGCCGCTGCTCGCGCAGATCGGCCCAGAAGGCGTCGGAGCCGTCCAGCACCTTGCCGCCCGCCAGCTCGGCGGGGACCGGCCCGGAAAAGCGCAGATACAGGCGGCCATCGACCCAGGCGGCGGCGCTAAGCGGCACCGGGCGCCCGGCCAGTTCGTTCATCCGCCTGATGGCGCCGGCCTGATCGACGGCTTCGGTGAGGGTCAGGGTGGAGCGGGGGGCGGGCAACACCTTCAGGCTGATTTCGCCGACCACCCCCAGGGTTCCCAGCGCCCCGGCCTGCAAGCGCGACAGGTCATAGCCGGCGACGTTCTTCATCACCTGGCCGCCGAAACGCAGATACTCGCCCTTGCCGTTGATCAGCCGCACCCCCAGCACCATGTCGCGGAACGAGCCGCCCCAGGGCCGCGCCGGTCCCGACAGGTTGCAGGCCAGGGTGCCGCCCAAGGTGGCGCCGGTCCCGAAATGAGGCGGCTCGAACGACAGCGCCTGATCATTCTCGGCCAATGCCGCCTCGATTTCGGTCAGCGGGGTACCGGCGCGGGCGGTCAGCACCAGTTCCGACGGCCGATAGGTGACGATGCCGCGATGGCCGGTGATATCGAGCGCCTCGCCGGTGGCGGCGCGACCGAGGATGCCGGCCTTGCTGCCGCCGCCCCGGATGTCGAGCGGGCGGCGGGCCTCGGCGGCGGTGCGGATCTGATCGATGATGTGGCGCATGGTCAGAATCCCCCCCCGCGCAGCGCCCGGTATTCCTGGCACTGTCGCAGCAGCGGCACGCCCTTGCCGGGGTTGAGGGTTCCAGCGGGATCGAACGCCGCCTTGACGGCGTGGAACTGGGTAATCTCGTCGTCGCCGAACTGGGCGGCCATCTGGCGGATCTTTTCCAGCCCGACGCCGTGTTCGCCGGTGATGCAGCCACCGGCCTCGACGCACAGTTCCAGAATGCGGCCGCCGAACTCCTCGGTCTTTTCGATCTGGCCGGGAACACCGGCGTCGAACAGGATCAGCGGATGCAGGTTGCCGTCGCCGGCATGGAAGACATTGGCGACGGCCAAGCCGTATTCCTCGGACAGGGCGGCGATGTGCTCCAGCACGTTGGACAGTTCGGCGCGCGGGATGGTGCCGTCCATGCAGTAGTAGTCGGGCGAGATGCGGCCCACCGCCGGAAACGCCGATTTGCGGCCCTTCCACAGCAATTGCCGTTCGGCTTCGTTGCGCGACACCCTGAGGCTGATGGGGGCGGTGCGGCCCATCACCGCCTCGACCCGGGCCAACTGGTCGGCGACCTCCTCGCGGCTGCCATCGACCTCGCACAGCAGCAGCGCCGCCGCCTCGGTGGGATAGCCGGCCTGGGCGAAAGCCTCGGCGGCGCGGATCGCCGGTCCATCCATCATTTCCAGGCCGGCGGGAATGATGCCCTCGGCTATGATCTGCTGCACCGCGTCGCCGGCCTGACGCAGGGTGGCGTAGCCCGCCACCACCACCTGGGCGACCTCGGGCAGCGGCAACAGCTTGACGGTGGCTTCGACGACGATACCCAGCAGTCCTTCCGAGCCGGTGATCAGGGCCATCATGTCGTAGCCGGCGCTGTCGAGCCCCAGCCCGCCCAGGCTGACCAGTTCACCATCCACCGTCACCAGCTCCACCGCCATGACGTTGTGGACGGTCAGGCCGTATTTCAGGCAATGCACCCCGCCGGAATTCTCGGCGACATTGCCGCCGATGGTGCAGGCGATCTGCGACGACGGATCGGGGCCGTAATAGAGACCCAGCGGCTTGGCCGCCTGGGAAATGGCGAGGTTGGTCACTCCCGGCTGCACCCGGGCGGTGCGCGCCGCCTTGTCGAGTTCAAGAACGCGGTCGAGGCGGGCGAGACTGAGCAGCACGCCCTCGGGATGGGGGGTCGCTCCCGCCGACAGGCCGGTGCCGGCGCCGCGCGCCACCAGCTTGACGCCGTGGCGGTGGCACAGCCGTACCACGGCGCGGACCTCGTCCACCGTGCCGGGCAGCACCACCATCATGGGCTGTTGGCTGATGATGGCGAGGCCGTCGCATTCGTAGGGCTTGGCGGTCTCGGCGTCGGCGATCACGAAGCGGGGATCGACGATCCTCCGCAGTTCCTCGGCCAGACGGCCGCGGTCGATGGCCGACGCCGGCGCCATCTTAAAGGCTCGCCAGGAAGTGGTCGATGCCGGCCTGGGCGCACTGCATGTCCTGCTGCGGCGTGCCCGAACTGAGACCGATGCCGCCGACCACGGTGCCGCCCACCGACACCGGCAGTCCGCCGCCGACCACGCACAGCCGCCCGCCCATGGAGGTGTGGATGCCGAAGGCGAGGTTTCCCGGCACGCAGGCGGCGTTGTACTCGTGGGTCGCCTTGCGGGCGGCGGCGGCGGTGTAGGCCTTGTCCTGACAGATGGTGACGCTGGTGATCTTGCCGCCGTCCATGCGCTCGAAGGCGATCAGATTGCCGGATTCGTCCACCACGGCGATGCACATGGGAATGCCGATCTTGGTGGCTTCGGCGCGGGCGCCGTCGATCAGCACCTTGGCTTCGGCGATGGACAGTCGTTGAATGGTCAGCATGGGTTCGGGTCCTTTCGTTGAATGGGGATGGATCAGCGGCCGAAGCGGGCCTTGGCCTCGCGGCGCCGCGCGTGCAGCACCGGCTCGGTGTAGCCGTTGGGCTGGGCGCGGCCCTTGAAGATCAGGTCGCAGGCCGCCTGGAAGGCGACGGAGCCGTCGAAATCGGCGGCCATCGGGCGATAGGCCGGATCACCGGCGTTCTGGCCATCGACCACCGCGGCCATCCGCTTCAAGGTGGCCGTTACCTGGGCCTCGGTGCAGATGCCGTGATGCAGCCAGTTGGCGATGTGCTGGCTGGAGATGCGCAGCGTGGCGCGGTCTTCCATCAGCCCGACATTATTGATGTCGGGCACCTTGGAACAGCCGATGCCCTGGTCGATCCAACGCACCACATAGCCCAGGATACCCTGAGTGTTGTTGTCCAGTTCGGCCTGGATCTCGGCTTCCGACAGGTTGCGCCCCCCCAGCAGCGGGATGGTCAGGATGGCGTCCAGGCTGGCGCGCTGGCGCGACGCCAGTTCCTGCTGCCGTGAGGCCACCTCGACCGCGTGATAATGGGTGGCGTGCAGCGTGGCGGCGGTGGGCGACGGCACCCAGGCGGTGTTGGCGCCGGCCATGGGATGGGCGATCTTGGCTTCGACCATCTGGCGCATCTCGTCGGGCTTGGCCCACATGCCCTTGCCGATCTGACCACGGCCCTGGAAGCCGCAGGCCAGCCCGGTATCGACGTTCCAGTCCTCGTAGGCGGCGATCCAGGGCTGCTTCTTGATCTCTTCCTTGGGCAGGACGGCGCCGGCCTCCATGCTGGTGTGGATCTCGTCGCCGGTGCGGTCGAGGAAGCCGGTATTGATGAAGACGATGCGGTCCTTGACGGCGCGGATGCACTCACCCAGGTTGACGGTGGTGCGGCGCTCCTCGTCCATCACCCCGACCTTCATGGTGTTGAGCGGCAGACCCAACGCAGCCTCGACGGCGGCGAACAGGTCGTCGGTCAGCTTGGCTTCCTCGGGGCCGTGCATCTTGGGCTTGACGATGTAGATGCTGGCGGTGCGGCTGTTGCGGCAGCGCCCCAGGCCCTTGAAATCGTGGATCGCGGCCAAGGTGGTGACCATGGCGTCGAGGAAACCTTCCGGAATCTCGTTGCCGTCCTTGTCCAGCACCGCATCGGTGGTCATCAGATGCCCGACGTTGCGCACCAGCAGCAGCGAACGGCCGTGCAGGGTCAGCGGCTTGCCGTCGGGGGCGGTGAAGGTGCGGTCGGCATTCATGGTCCGGGTCAGCGGCTTGCCGCCCTTGTCGAAGGTCTCCGACAGGTCGCCGCGCATCAGGCCCAGCCAGTTGCGATAGGCCGCCGCCTTGTCCTCGGCATCGACGGCGGCGATGGAATCTTCCAGGTCCTGGATGGTGGTCAACGCCGCTTCCAGCACCAGATCCTTGACCCCGGAAGGCACGCTGGCGCCGATGGGATGCCTGCGGTCGATCAGGATCTCGATGTGGAGGCCGTGATTGACCAGCAGGATGGCGCTGGGCTCGCCGCCGCCGCCGATGTGCCCGACGAACTGCGCCGGCCGGGCCAGGGTGGTGGCGCGGCCGCCGACCAGATCCACCGCCAGGGCGCCGCCCCGGACATGGTAGGCGGCGACGTCGGCATGGCTGCCCTCGGCCAGAGGCGCGGCCTGATCGAGCAGGCGGTTGGCGTGGGCGATCACCGCCGCGCCGCGCTTGGGGTTGTAGCCGGTACCCTTTTCCCGTCCCTCGGTTTCGGCGATGACGTCGCTGCCGTAAAGGGCGTCGTACAGGCTGCCCCAGCGGGCATTGGCGGCGTTGAGCGCGAAGCGGGCGTTCATCACCGGCACCACCAGTTGCGGCCCGGCGACACGGGCGATTTCGTCATCGACGCCGGTGGTGCCGATCTTGAACGGCGCGCCCTCGGGAACGAGATAGCCGATCTCGGTCAGGAACGCCTTATACGCCGCCGGGTCGAAGCTCTGGCCGCGCCGGGCGACATGCCAGGCGTCGATCTTGGCCTGGATGGAATCGCGCTTGGCCAGCAGGGCGCGGTTGCGCGGCCCCAGGCCGCCGACGATCCGCTCCAGCCCGGCCCAGAAGGTTTCGGGAGTGACGCCGGTACCGGGCGCGATCTCGCCTGCGATCAGATCGTCGAGGGCCTTGGCGACGGACAGTCCGCCCCGGGTGATGCGTGTGCTCATGTCCTGGTTCTACCTCAATCAAGGACGGCACCACGCCGTCGACCGGGGGCTATGGTCATACCACCCGGCCCTCACTTTCAAGATCAGTTTTGGATCCAGCTTCCACGATGTGGAAATAGCGGAATAAATCGATTTTTACGATTTCTATGAGAAAAACTACTCGTTTCACTCGATAATACGGTTTCGCTAGGGTTGCTTCATCGGATCAAACCAAGGAGACGCCCCGATGGCCAGTACCCCCGCCTCACCCACCATCAAGAATCTGGAAGCCGCCTTTGCCGGCGAGTCCATGGCCAACCGCAAGTATCTCTACTTCGCCCGCCGTGCCCGCGAGCTTGGTGCCGTCGAGGTCGCCGAGGTGTTCGAGCGGACCGCCGAACAGGAGACCGCCCACGCCTTCGGTCATCTTGAACTGCTTTATCCCAACAACGACCTGACGGTGGAGACCATGTTGCAAATGGCCATCGACGGCGAGACCCACGAGTACACCGAGATGTATCCCAGGTTCCGCCATCTTGCCGAGCAGGAGGGCAATGCCGCCGCCGTCGCCGAGATCGATGATCAGATCGCCGAGTCGAAGGAGCACGCCCAGCGTTTCGCCAAGATCCTCGCCATCGCCGCCAAGCGCTTCGCCGCCCTGGCCAAGGTCGAGGAAAAGCATGCCAACCACTACAGCGCCACCCTTGCCGCCCGCAAGGCCGGCTGATCCCTCAAGGAGGATAGAGCCATGAAGAAGTACATCTGCGTCGTTTGCGGCTACGTCTATGACCCCGCCATCGGCATGCCCGAGGAAGGCATTCCCGCCGGTACCGCCTTCGAGACCATCCCCGATGACTGGTGCTGCCCGGATTGCGGCGTGTCCAAGGCCGATTTCGAGCCGGTGGAGGGCTGATCGATGACCGGAATCGTCATCGTCGGCAGCGGGCTGGGGGGGTACTCCCTGGCCCGCGAGATCCGCCGGCTCGATCGGACCGTTGCGCTGACGGTGGTTACCGCCGACGGTGGCGAATCCTACAGCAAGCCCATGCTGTCCGCGGCCTTCGCCCAGGGCAAGGATATCGCAGCCCTGATCCAGAAGGACGCCGATACGATGGCGGCGGAGTTGGATATTCAGGTGCTGCGGCGGACCCGCGTTGTCGCCATCGACCGCGCCGCCAAGGTCTTGCGTCTCGCCGACGGCGGCGTGGTCGGCTATGGCCGGCTGGTGCTGGCGTTGGGCGCCGACCCGCGCCCCTATCGGGTGGAGGGGTCGGAGGCGGTGGCGGTGCGTACCGTCAACGATCTCGACGACTACGCCCTTTGGCGCGCCGGTCTGGTTGCCGGTGGCCGGGTGCTGTTGATCGGCGCCGGGCTGATCGGCATGGAGTTCGCCAACGATCTCGCCATCGCCGGTCAGCGTGTTTCGGTGGTCGATCCCTCGCCGTGGCCGCTCGGCCGCCTGCTGCCGCGCCAGTTGGGCGAGGAATTGGCGACGGCGCTGACCGGCATCGGCATCGACCTGCATCTTGGCCGCTCGGTGGCGCGGCTGGCCCAGGGTCGCGCCACCCTCGATGACGGCTCCGAGGTGGCGTTCGACACCATCTTGTCGGCCATCGGGCTGGTGCCACGCATCGCCCTGGCCGCCGCCGCCGGTCTGGCGGTAGACAAGGGCATCGTGGTCGATCGCGCCCTGCGCAGTTCCGATCCCGATATTTTCGCCATCGGTGACTGCGCCCAGACCGAAGCTGGGCCGTTGCCCTTCGTGGCGCCGCTGATGGCCGAAGCCAAGGCGCTGGCGGCCACCCTGGCCGGTGGCGGGGCGACGCTGAAGCTGCCCGCCCTGCCGGTGGTGGTCAAGACTCCGGCCCTGCCGGTCGCGGTCTGCCCGCCGGCCGCCGGAGCGGCTGGCGAGTGGCGGATCGAGGGTGTTGGGCACGATCGCAAGGCGCTGTACATCGGGGCCGACGGCATTCCCCTGGGCTTTGCCCTTACCGGAGCGGCGACGGCCGAGCGGCAGGCGCTGGCCAAGGAGATGCCCGATCTGCTGTGATCCGGATTACCGCGCCTTGCCGGCGGCATCGAGCGCCGTCATCACCTCGGACGCGCTCAGCAGTTCCGACAGCGCCAACCCCTCGGGAGCGGCGGGGCCGTAGACCGCGTCGAACGGAATGCCGAAACGGCCGAACGAGGCGAGGTAGCGGGCGATCGCGTCGTCGGGGCGGGTCCAGTCCGCCTTCATGGCGACCACGCCGGCGGCCGACAGCCGGGCCGCCACTTCGCCTCGCTCGATCACCGCCGCCTTGTTGACCTTGCAGGTGATGCACCAATCGGCGGTGACGTCGACAAATACCGTCCGGCCCTCGGCGACCAGACCGGCGATGGCGGCCTGATCGAAGGGCCGCCACGGAATGCCGCCGTCGGCGCCGCCGGTCGATCCGCCGACGAGCTGGGGCGCCAGGATGGTCAGCAGCCAGATGGCGGTACCGGCCAACGCCGCCCCCATAGCCTTGCGCACCGTCACCATCCAGCGCCCCGGCCGGGGCATCCGCAGCGCCGCATCGGGCCACACCGCCACCGCCAGGAACGGCGCCGCCATGCCGATGCCCAGGGCGGTGAAGATCAGGACGATCTCGCCGGGGCCGCGCGCCAGAGCGAAGCCGATGGCGGTTCCCAGGAACGGTGCCGAACAGGGTGTCGCCAGCACGGTGGCGAAAGCCCCCGACAGGAAGTGCCCCAGCAGGGTATGATGGGGCACGCCGCCGGATTGGCGATTGAGCAGCCACGTCGGCATGGGAATCTCGAAGGCGCCCCACAGATTGGCCGAGAACAGGGCCAACAGCAGGATCAGCGCGACGATGAAGCCGGGCTGCTGGAACTGGATACCCCAGCCCACCGCCGCCCCGGCCTCCTTCACCGCCACCGCCAGTCCGGCCAGCGCCAGGAACGACACCACGATGCCGGCGGCCGAGGCCAGGAAGCTGGCCCGCACATGGCCGCGCTCGCCGCCGCCGTGGCCCAGCACCCCCAACAGCTTGATCGACAGCACCGGCAGCACGCAGGGCATCAGGTTGAGGATCAGGCCGCCCAGCAAGGCCACCGCCATCATCGCCAGCAGGGCGGTGGCGCCGCCATCCTCGACCCCGGGCACCGGCACGACGACCGCTTCGAGCGAACGGGCCTCGTCTACCACGGTGACCCGCATGGCGGAGCCGGCCAGCGGCTTTTTCAGGGTGTGGGGCGCCACCGGCACCTCGATGACGGCGCCGAGGCGGTCACCCGACAGCCGGAGTCGGGGCTGGTCGAAGGTGGCGATGTCCTCGGCATCCTCGACGAAGGCGTCGGGGTTTTCCAGCGGCGCGGTGGCGGTCAGGGTCAGGCGCAGGGTCGAGGCGTTGCCGGTGCCCACCGCCTCGGCCGTCTCCAGCCGCAGGCCGTGTCGGGCACCATCCCCCGGTACCAGGGCGTTGAACCGGTCGATGTCATGGGCCATGGCCGAAGGCAGGGCCTCGCCGGTGGGTAGGTCCAGCGTCAGATCGACATGCTGCGGCACGCAGATCTGGGCGCAGGCGAGGAAATCCACCGCCGCCCGCGCCGCCACCGCCTTGCCGGGAACCGGCACCGGCGCATCGAGCGGCAACACCACCTCGCCGACATAGCCGTGATTCTGGAGACCCGACAGCACGAAGCGATGTGGTGCCGGCCAGCGGATGATCGGACTCCCCAGATTGACCGAGCCGCTCCAGTCGATCTTGGGGGGGTAGCCGGCATCGCCGGGCGTGCGCCAGTAGATCTTCCAGCCCGATTCCAGCCGGAGGTGCAGGCCAAGGCGGACCGAGGCCGCGCTGCCGACGGCGACGGTGGCGGCGATCAGGCGGACCTGGCCGGATTCGCTGCTCGCCCAGTCCGAGGCCCCGGGCTCGGCGGCGGCGGCCGGCAGACACGCCAGCAAGCCCAGAACCGTCAGCCCCCTCCGCAACGCAGCCGTCCAACCCATGATCGCTCCTTGCTCGGCGAAGGGGGGAACATCAACACCGGCCGGACGGTCCTGTCAATGACGGCGACCGCGACCTTGCCCCGCAAAACCAAATCGGCATAATGGTACCGAATTATCATCGAAGGGTGCCGCCCATGAGCTTTCCCCGCTTGCTGTCGCCGCTTCAGGTTCGGGGTGTCAGGCTGCCCAACCGCATGATCATGGGCTCGATGCATCTGGGATGCGAGGCCGGCGACAACGCCTTTCCCCGGCTGGCCCGGTTCTACGCCGAACGGGCCGCCGGTGGTATCGGCCTGATCGTCACCGGCGGCGTCGCCCCCAACGTCGAGGGTAATTTCGGCCCCGACGGCACCGTTCTCGCCGACGAATCCGGGCTGCCCGGCCATCGCCTGATCACCGGGGCGGTGCATGGCGCCGGCGGGCGCATCGTCATGCAGATCCTGCATTGCGGCCGCTATAGCCGCCATGCCGATCTGGTGGCGCCATCGGCGATCAAGGCCCCGATCAACACCTTCGTCCCGCGCGAGATGACCGAGACCGACATCGAACGCACCGTCGCCGACTACGGCCGCGCCGCCGCCTTGGCGGTGGCCGCCGGCTATGACGGCGTCGAGGTGATGGCGTCCGAGGGCTATCTGATCAACGAGTTCCTGGCGCCGCGCACCAACAGGCGCGCCGATCGCTGGGGCGGCTCGCTGGACAACCGTATGCGCTTCGCCGTCGATATCGTCCGGACGGTGCGCGCTTCCCTGGGGCCGGCGGCGATCCTGATGGTGCGCCTGTCCATGGTCGATCTGGTCGAGGACGGCCTTGCCGCCGACGAGGTGGTGGCGGTGGCCCGCGCCCTGGAGGAGGCCGGGGCCGACATCCTCAACAGCGGCATCGGCTGGCACGAGGCCCGGGTTCCCACCATCGCCCATACCGTGCCCGGTGGCGCCTGGAGCTGGGCCACGGCGCGGGTCAAGGCGGCGCTGCGCATTCCGGTGGCCGCCAGCAATCGCATCAACACGCCCGAACTGGCAGAGGCGCTTCTGGCCGGCGGGCAGGCCGATCTGGTGTCGATGGCGCGGCCGCTGCTGGCCGATCCCGCCTTTGCCGCCAAGGTCGCCGACGGCCGCGCCGGCTCCATCAACCTGTGCATCGGCTGCAATCAGGGGTGTCTCGATCCCATTTTCTCCGGCGGGACCGCCACCTGTCTGGTCAACCCCCGTGCCGGCCGCGAGGGTGAGTTCGAGTCCCGTCCGGTCGCACGGCCCAATTCCGTTGCCGTGATCGGCGGTGGTCCCGCCGGCATGGCCTGCGCCCTGGAGGCCGGGCGGCGCGGCCATGCCGTCACTCTGTTCGAGGCCGCCCCCGAGCTGGGTGGTCAGTTCCTGCTGGCCCGCGCGGTTCCCGGCAAGGCGGAATATCTGGCGACACCCCGCCATTACGCCGCTGAATTGGCGGCGGCAGGTGTTAGCGTTCGGCTGGGGCGAGCGGCCGAGGCCGCCGATCTCGCCGGCTTCGACAAAGTGGTGCTGGCCACCGGCATCGTTGCGCGGCGGCCCGACCTGCCCGGCATCGACCATCCCAAGGTGGTCGCGTATGACGACCTTCTGTCGGGACGCCGCGAAGCGGGCGGGACGGTGGCGATCATGGGGGCCGGCGGCGTCGGCTTCGACGTCGCCCTGTTCCTGTCCGGCGACGGCGAGGATTTCGACGCCATGTGGGGCATCGACCGTGCCTTCGGTACCGGCGGCGGTCTGACCGCCCCGGCCGCTCCGCCGCCACCGAAGCGGCGGATCGTGATGATGCAAAGAAAGCCGGAACGTCCCGGCGCCACCCTGGGCAAGACCACCGGCTGGATTCACAAGGCCCACCTCCAGCGTCATGGCGTCGAGATGCTGTCGGGGGTGAGCTATCGCGCCATCGACGATGCCGGTCTGCACATCACGGTCGCGGGGGCCGAGCGGTTGATTACCGCCGACACCATCGTCACCTGCGTCGGCCAGGATCCTCGCCGCGATCTGCTGGCGGCGCTTCAGGCCATGGGCAAACCGGTCCATCTGATCGGCGGCGCCCGCGATGCCACCCGGCTCGATGCCCTGGCCGCTTTCGAGGAAGGCACCCGTCTGGGCCTGGAAATATAGGGCGGCGGGATCACATCCCCGCTGGCCGGCCCACCGCCACGATGGTCAGCGCGTCGGGATCGAGCAGGCGCCTGGCCGCCTGTCTGACCGCGTCCAGCGTCACCGCCGAGATCAAGGCGTTGCGGCGATCGAGGAAGTCGATGCCGAGGTCGTCGATCTGGATTTGCAGCAGCAGGCCGGCGATGCCGGCGGTGGAATCCAGCTGCAGCGGGAACGAACCGTTGAGATAGGTCTTGGCGTCGGTCAATTCCTGCTCGCTCGGGCCCTCGTCGCGCATACGGCGGAATTCCTCGCGGATCAGCCGGATCGATTCGGCGAAGCGGCCGTTCTCGGTGGCGACGCCGCCGATCATCAGCCCGGAATGCTCCATGGGCACCAGATAGGAATAGACCGAATAGGCCAGTCCGCGCTTTTCGCGGACCTCCTCGGTCAAACGCGACGAAAAGCCGCCGCCCCCCAGGATGTAGTTCATGACATAGGCGGCGTACCAGTCGGGGTCCCGCCGGCCGATGCCGGGAAGGCCGAAGATGGCAGTGGTCTGTGGATTGTCCTTGTCGATCACCCGGAGGCCGCCGCCGGCCCTGGCCGCCACATCCGGCACCGGCGGCAGTGGACTTTTGGCCGGCAGGGCGCCGAAGGTGGCATCCAGCCGCCGTGCCAATTCATCCGGGGTGATGTCGCCGACCACTCCGACGACCAGCCGATCCAACGCCAGATGGCTTTTGGCGAAGGCGCGCAGGTCGCCGACCTGGATGGTCCTGACCGTCTCGACGCTGCCGTGGGCCGAGCGGGCATAGGGATGACCGGGGAACATGGCCTCGAACCAGGCGCGCGATGCCTGGGAATTGGGGTCCTGGGCCTCGCGCATCAGTCCGCTCAGGATTTGGCCACGGATACGTTCCACCGGCTCCTTGTCGAAGCGCGGCTGGGTCACGGCCAGCCGGAACAGGTCGAAGGCGGTGTCGCGGTTCTCGCTCAGGGTCTTCAGATGACCGCGCAAGCCGTCGCGCCCGGCATCGAACCCGAGCGTGATGACCAGATCCTCCAGCTTGCCCTGGAACGCCTGGGAATCGTAGGGACCGGCCCCCTCGTCCAGCAGGCCGGCGGCCATGGCGGCCAGCCCGGATTTCGCCGCCGGATCAAGCGCGGCGCCGCCCCGGAACGTCACCTCCAGCGAGATGATCGGGTTGGAATGGTCCTGTACCAGCCAGGCAACGATGCCGCCGGGGCTGACCACCTTCTCGACGGTGACGGCCAGGGCCGGCAGCGGCAGCAGCACCGTCAGCGCGGCGAAGAGTCCGAGTGTCCGGCTCCGGAGGGAACGAAGAACAGCCATCAGTGCAGCTCCTTCGAGAATCCGGAACCGGGGGGCATGGCCCGTGGCCGGGCGTCTTTCGGCGCGTTGGGATCGGGCAGGAGCAGGCCGGTGACCGAGGCCCGGGCGTCGAACACCTGGGCGGCGGCGCGGGCGACGTCGGCGGCGGTGACGGCACCGATGCGGTCGGGCCAGGATTCCACGTCGGCGACGCTTTGGCCGATGGCCAGCGCCTCGCCCAGCACCCGGGCGCCGGTGTGAAGCGAATCACGGCCATAGGCGACGCTGGCGCGCAGGCGGCCCTTGGCGCGTTCGACCTCGTCGGCGGGGATACCTTCCTTGGCGATGCGGCCCAGTTCCTGCTCGACCAGCGTTTCCAGCTTGTCCAGCGGCACGCCCGGACGCGGCGTCACCGAGATCCGGAAGGTCGAAAGATCCACCGAAGCCGGTTCATAACTGGCATCGGCCGAGGCGGCGAGAGCGCGATCGACCGCCAGCGAGCGGTAAAGCCGCGAGGTCGAGCCGCCGCCGACAATCTCGGCCAGCACTTCCAGCGGATAGGCCAGCTCGCGGCTGCCGGCGTTGTAGCTGGGGGCGAGGTAAAGGCGGGTCCAGCTCGGCTGACTGACGCGGGCGTCGGTCAGGGTGACGCGGCGGGCGGCGCGGGCGGGCGGTTCCTCGGTGCGCGGCCGGGCCAGGGCCGGGCCCGACCCGAGCGCGCCATAGTACTTCTCGGCCAGCGGGCGGACGGCGGCGGCATCGACGTCGCCGGCCACCACCAGGATGGCGTTGTTGGGGGCGTACCAGCGTCGATAGAACGCGGTGGCGTCGTCGAGGGTAAGGCCGGCGATCTCGCGTTCCCAGCCGATCACCGGGCGATGATAGGGACTGTTGAGGAACAGCGCCGCTTCCATCTGTTCGGCCAGCAGGGCGGCGGGGCTGTTGTCGGTGCGGGTGCGGCGCTCTTCCAGCACCACCGCCAGCTCGGTGCGGAAATTCTTTTCGTCCAGCACCAGATTCTTCATCCGGTCCGCTTCCATCTTCATCACCAGCTCAAGCCGGTCGGCGGCGACGTTCTGGTAATAGCCGGTGTAGTCGGCGGAGGTGAAGGCGTTGTCGCGGCCGCCGTTGCGGGCGATCGTCTTGGAGAACTCACCCGGCGGCACCGACGGGGTGCCCTTGAACATCAGGTGTTCCAGCAGGTGGGCGAGGCCGCTTTTACCCGGCGTCTCGTCGGCGGCGCCGACCTTGTACCACACCATGTGCGAGACGATGGGGACGCGGTGGTTGGGCACCACCACCACCTGCATGCCGTTGGCCAGCTCGAAGCTTTCCGGGTCGAACATCTTGGCCTGGGCCGGTGCGGCGGCCAGGGCGGATACCACGAGCAGGGCGCATAGGGCGTGGTGGGATGATTTCATAGGGGGATCTCTCCTGTCACCGCCGGAGTCGCGCCCCCCGCTCCCCCATGGGGGCGAGGGGTGATCGGAATCAGTTGAATACGCCTTCCAGCCAGGCCCGCTTGCGGCGCTGGATCTGCGGCGTCTCGCCGTCGGATACCGACTTGCCCAGGGCCTGATTCTCGCGCAGACGCTGGGTCTCCTTGACCGGATCGACGGCCACCCCCGGCGGCTCGGCCTTGCGCCAGAACACGATGCGATCCGAGAAGCTCTTGTCGGCCTCGGCCAGCGCCTGATTTTCCTTGTTCACCAGTACCCGGACGTCGGGCTGGATCGAATCGGCGCCCACCCGCTTCAGCAACGCCACGTCGCCCGGGGTACGGCCTTCGGTCGAAATGGGGGTGACGGCGCGCTGACCGGTCAGCGTCCGGCGGGCCTGATCGCGGGTGCTGCCTTCCTGCGGCCGGTTGGCGCCGGGCTGCGGCGGCCGTAACGAGAAGTCCGGCGGCATCGCCAGCGGCGCGCGCTGTACCACCTGGAACTCGTCGGGCGGCTGCTTCTCGAAGCCGAGCGAACGCTTGACGTCGGAGCAGGCGGACAGCGCCACCGGCAGGACGGCCACAAGGGCGATGGATCGCCACAGGGTGCGGATATCAATCATGGTCCACATTCTTAGTCGAAACCCGGCCGGCAAACAAGGAGTCGACGACCAGAATCACCGCGCCGACGGTGATGGCCGAATCGGCAAGGTTGAAGGCGGGCCAGTGATACCCGGCGACGTGGAAATCCAGGAAGTCGGCGACGGCACCGAAGCGGACCCGGTCGATGACGTTGCCCAGCGCGCCGCCGATGATTCCGCCCAGTGCCATCCGCAGCAACGGTGATGCGGCCTTGCGCAGCCAAATCACCATGACCACGACGATGGCGGCCGCCATACCCGACAGCAGGGCGGCATTCCACGCTCCATCGTTGTTGCCGATACCGAAGCTGACGCCGCGATTCCAGGCCATCACCACGTCGAAGAACGGCGCCAGTACGATTCGCGTCGGGGTATAGAACGGTGTGCCGTCGACGCCCTCGGGCCGCATCAGCCGCTCGACGATCCACCATTTGCTCAGTTGATCGAGCACGATGATCAGGGCGGCGATGCCGAGACCTTTCCTCATGACCGGCCACTCTCCACCGCGTCCGAGCAACGATGGCAGACACCGTCATGACTGGCGGTCCCGACCTCGTGCAGCACCTTCCAGCACCGCTGGCATTTGGTTCCCGTCGCCGCGTGCGGCACCACCGAGACATCGGGCACGTCGGCTAGGGAGAAGTCTTCCTCCCGGGGTAGCCCGGCGACGACGACGATGCCCGAGGTGATGCACAGTTCGGCCATGTCGAGACCGTCCAGCAGCGGATGAATTCCGTCCGATACCGTCAGCAGCGGTGCCGCCTGAAGGCTTGATCCGATACGCTTGGCGGCGCGCTCCACCTCCAGCGCCCCGGTGACGACGCGGCGCACCTCGCGCACCTTGGCCCATTTCGCCGCCAACTGATCGTCGCGCCATTCCGGCGGGATGGCGGGGAACATCTCCAGATGGACCGAACCGTCATCGGAGGGATGGCGCGCCAGCCAGGCTTCCTCGGCGGTGAAGCACAGGAACGGCGCCAGCCACTTGCACAGGGTGTCGAGCAGGATGTCGAACACGGTGCGCGCGGCGCGGCGGCGGATGCTGGCGGCGGCGTCGCAATACAGCGCGTCCTTGCGGATATCGAAGTAGAACGCCGACAGATCGACGGCGCAGAAATTGTGCAGCTCGGTGAACAGGCCATGGAACTGGAAGCCGTCGCAGGCGTCGCGAACCTGGGTGTCCAGTTCGGCGAGGCGGTGCAGTACCCAGCGCTCCAGTTCGGGCATTTCGGCCACCGGCAGCCTTTCGCCTTCGGTGAAGCCGTCCAGCGCCCCCAGCAGATAGCGCAGCGTGTTGCGCAGCCGGCGATAGATATCGACCTGGGTCTTCAATATCTCCGGACCGATGCGCAGATCGTCGGAATAGTCCGATCCCACCACCCAAAGGCGCAGGATATCGGCGCCCTGGGCGTTCACGACCTCCTGCGGGCTGACGACGTTGCCCAGCGACTTGCTCATCTTGCGACCCTGCTCGTCGAGGACGAAGCCGTGGGTCAGCACCGCGTCGTAGGGGGCGCGGCCCCGGGTGCCGCAGGATTCCAGCAAGCTGGAATGGAACCAGCCGCGATGCTGATCCGATCCTTCGAGATAGAGCGACGCCGGCCAAGACAGCCGCGGCCACTCGTCGCCCTCCAGTACGAAGGCATGGGTGCAGCCGGAATCGAACCAGACGTCGAGGATGTCGAACACCTGCTCGAAATCCTCGGGGTTGCGCCCATCGCCGAGGAAACGCGACGGCGGCGAGGTGAACCAGGCGTCCGACCCCTCGGCGGCGAAGGCGGCGACGATGCGGTCAACCACGGCCTGATCGCGCAGCGGCTGGCCGGTCCTCTTATCGACGAATACGGCGATGGGCACGCCCCAGGCGCGCTGGCGCGACACGCACCAGTCGGGGCGGTTCTCGATCATCGAGCCGATGCGGTTGCGCCCCTGGTCGGGGACGAAGCGGGTGTCGTCGATGGCCTTCAGCGCCTTGGCCCTGAGCCCGGTGGTCTCCATCGAGATGAACCATTGCGGCGTGTTGCGAAAGATCAACGGCGCCTTGGACCGCCAGGAATGGGGATAGGAATGCTCGACCTTGCCGTGGGCCAGCAGGTTGCCGCATTCGGTCATGGCTTCGATCACCGGCTTGGCCACCGGGCTGTAGTACTTGCCGTTCTTGCCCTGGGCCAGGACTTCACGGCCGGCGAAGATGGCGACGTGCGGGTAATAGGTGCCGTCGGGCTGCACCGTATCGGGCACGGCGATGCCGTTGGCCTTGCCCAGATGCCAGTCGTCCTCGCCATGGCCGGGCGCGATGTGGACGAAGCCGGTGCCGGTGTCGGTGGTGACGAAATCGCCGGCCAGCAGCGGCACGGCGAAATCATAGCCGCCCCTGGCCTCGGGATGGAATTTGAGTGGATGGTGGCAGACGGAGCCGGCCAGCCGCTCGCCGGAAAGGGTGGCAAGCACCTTGAACCCGCACTTGGCGTCCCTGGCCACCTGTTCGGCCAGATCCCTCAGCACCACCAGCTTCTCGCCGGGGATCGCCGTGCTGCCGGCCTCGGCGCTTTCCACCTCGACCACCACATAGTCGAAGCCGGCGCCGAAGGCGATGGCGCGGTTGCCCGGCATGGTCCACGGCGTGGTGGTCCAGATCACCACCTTGGCGCCCTCGATCTCGGGAACCGAGGCGGCGACCACCGGGAACTTGACCCAGATGGTGACGCTGGTGTGGTCGTGATACTCGACCTCGGCCTCGGCCAGGGCGGTCTTTTCCACCACCGACCACATCACCGGCTTGGCGCCCTTGTACAGCGAACCGTCCATCAGGAACTTGCCCAACTCGGCGACGATCACCGATTCGGCGTGGTTGGTCATGGTGGAATAGGGGTGGTCCCAGTCGCCTTCGACGCCCAGGCGCTTGAACTCCTCCTTCTGAACGCCGATCCATCTGGCGGCGAACTGGCGGCATTCCTCGCGGAAGGTGACGATGTCGATCTCGTCCTTGTTCTTGCCGCCATTCTTGCCGTCGGCGCGGTACTTCTCTTCGATTTTCCACTCGATCGGCAGGCCATGGCAGTCCCAGCCCGGCACGTAATCGGCATCCTTGCCCAGCATCTGCTGACTGCGGGTGATGACGTCCTTGAGGATCTTGTTCAGGGCGTGGCCGATATGCAGGTTGCCATTGGCGTAGGGCGGGCCGTCGTGAAGGATGAATTTGGGCTTGCCCTTGGCGGTGGCGCGCAAGCGGTCGAACAGGCCGATGCGCTTCCAGCGTTCCAGCAGCCGGGGTTCCAGGTCGGGCAGGCCGCCCTTCATGGGGAAGTCGGTTTTGGGCAGGAAGACGGTGCTTTTGTAATCGACGGTCATGGGTGCATTCTCAAGGTAAGGGGGCCACCGGCACCATCGGGCCGGGGCTGGCGGTGAAATGGCGGCGGCCGAGCAGGGTGCGGGCGGCCTCGACGTCCTCGGCGATCTGCGCCTTCAGCTCGTCGAGGCCGGAGAACCGGCGCTCGGCCCGGATGTGGTCGACCAGTGCCACCCGCAGATGGCGGCCGTAAAGGTTCTCGTCACAATCGAGCAGATGGACCTCCAGCAGCTCGTCGGTCTTGTCGAAGGTGGGGCGGCGGCCGAAATTGGCGACGCCGTCGCGCCACACCGTGTCGCCGCCCTTGTCGATGCCGGCGCGCACGGCATAGACCCCGGCGGCGGGGCGCTGGTATTCGCCGAGACGGAGATTGGCGGTGGGAAAACCCAGGATGCGGCCACGGGCATCGCCGTGCTCGACCCGGCCTTCCACTTCCCAGTAATGGCCCAGTAGGGTGGCGGCGTCGGCCGGACGGCCGCTCACCAGATACTGTCGCACCTGGGTCGAGGAATAGGTCTCGCCGCCGGGGGCCGCCGCCGGCGGCACCACGGTGACACCAAAGCCCAGCTTGTCGCCGATCTGTTGGAGATAGGCGCCGGTGCCCTGGCGGTCCTTGCCGAACACATAGTCGTAACCCACCACCACATGGCTGGTGCCCAGGCACTGGACCAGATGCTCGGAAATGAATCGCAGCGCCGGAATGGCGGCGAATTCGGGGTCGAAATGCTGCTGATAAAGCAGGTCGATGCCCAGCGCCTCGATCAGTCGGGCCTTGACCCGGAACGGAGTCAGGCGGAACGGCGGCTGGCCCGGGTGGAACAGCGAGCGGGGGTGCGGCTCGAAGGTCATCACCCCATGGACGACGCCGGCTTCGGCGGCGATGCGCCTGGCGGTGAGAATCACCGCCTGATGTCCGAGATGGACACCGTCGAAATTGCCCAACGCCACCACGCAGCCGCGGTGATCGAGGTTCAACTCGTCACAATGCCGGATCAGGCGCATGTCGGACGGACCAATCGCATCCCAGGAAACGAAAGGGCAAGGGGTATTCGATTACCGGCCGCAGCGCAAGGCTTCCCCCTCTCCCCTGGCGGGGAAAGGGGGAAGAAAACCGTCAGCCCTTGGACGGGACCATCAGGGTGGCTTCGCCGTCACAGACCACCTTGCCGGCCACCGAGCAGGTGGTCTTGAAGGTGGCGAACTTCTTTTCCGGCACCAGGCCGGTGACTTCGACGCGGGCGGTGACGGTGTCGCCGATGCGCACCGGCGCCTTGAATTTCAGCAGCTGCGACACGTAGATGCAGCCCGGTCCCGGCAGCTTGGTGCCGAACACGGTGGAGATGAACGCCGCCGAGAGCATGCCGTGGGCGATGCGGCCCTTGAACAGGGTGTCCTTGGCGAATTCCTCGTTGATGTGGACCGGATTGAAATCGCCCGACACACCGGCGAAGGCGACGATGTCGGCCTCGGTGACGGTCTTGGCGAAAATGGCCGACTGCCCGACCGACAATTCCTCGAAATACATACCGTTCAGCGACTCGCCGCTCATCACCGCTCTCCGTTTCTGTTGTTGCATTGCAGCACGATGGGCCGGAGTATAGACGGCGACGGGGCGGACCTCAACCGTGGGAATTAGCGCTCTTCCAAACTTCGCATCACCTTGCCAATCGGCCAAGGCTGTGGCGGAATGGCGCCTCGTCGAACAGGAGCCTTCGCACCGTGAGCATCCGCCCGATCATCGTTTGCCTGGCCCTTCTGGGGCTGGCCGCCTGCGCCGCCAAGACGGTGCCCTGGATGAACCCCGACCTGCCCCGCGACCAGTGGGGCAAGGACTATTCCGGCTGTCGCTACCATGCCGAACGCGAGGCCGGAGTCACCGACTACGACGCCGGCGAGAGCAAGAAAGCCACCAGCGAATTCGATCGCTACGACATGAAGCGCAAGGCGGACGCCGGTGTTGCCGCCTGCATGCGCGATCGGGGCTATGTCCCGGCTCCGAGGAATTGATGCCCCGCCGGACCGGGATCGGGATAGCGGTATTGCTTTTGCTGGCATCGGCCTTGCCGGTGTCGGCCGAGGATCTGCCGCAGGGGGCCAAGCTCGGCCCGCCCGAGCCGCTGCCCGAGGCCAGTTGCGATACCAGCCGCGCCGATGCCGGCGGTTGGCTGGTGGGGCGTTGGGTGGCGCCCTATTCCCGTTGGGAATTCTCGTCGTCGTCGGCCGGGCTGGCGTGGCGGCTGGAGCAAAAGCCCGACATCAACGCCGCCGCCGGCTGGAAGGACGGGGCCACCCTGACCGGCCCGGTCCAGGCGGTCAGCGCCTGCTCGATGCGTCTGGTGGCGGGCGAGGGCGGCGAGGAGGCCTTTACCTTCGACGGCATTCTGACCGATGACGGCAAGATCTACGGCTTTGCCGTCAACCGCTCGGGCCAACGGAAGCGCTGGGTGTTGCGCCGCGAACGCTGAAGTCGGTCACCGCCGCGCCATTGCCTCGGCCAGACGCGCTCGCGCCGGGTCCGGCAGCGGCGTCGACCGCCGGGTCGTCTCGTCGGTAAGGACGATGACCGACTCGGCGGTGGCGACACAGCGGCGCCCGACGAACAGCCCCTGCCCCAAAGTGACGGAACTGCGGCCGATCTCCAGCACGGTGGTGCCGATCTCGACCTCGCCCGGCCACCGGATCTCGCCCAGGAAATCAAGCGCCAGCCGGGCGATGACAAAGGCGCAGCCCGGCGGCGCCAGCGGCGCCTCGGGGTTGAGCAATGCCTTGACCCGGCCGCTTTCGCAGAAGGTGGCGAATACCGCGTTGTTGACATGGCCCTGGCGGTCCGTGTCGCAGTAGCGCAGCACGTCGGTGGTCCACAGCGGGAACAGCCTGCGGTCGGTCAGATCCGTTTTAGTCGCCTCGGACATGGTCGTCTCCTCTATGACGGGGTCGCCGGGCACGTCGCCATTGGGCGGCGGGGCGGTAGCATGGCATAGCCCACCGCGACAATCACCACCATGCCGCCGGCCAATTGGCCCCGGCTGGGCAGGTCGCCGCCCAACGCCCCGATCATGGTGGCGCAGACCGGCACCAGATTGAGGAAAAGGGCGGTGCGGCCGGCTCCCAGCCGAGCGATGGCCATGGTCCAGAATATGTAGGCCAGCACCGAGCCGAACACCGCCATGGCCAGCAGTGCCGCCGAAGCGGCGACACCGGGCACGGCCAATGGCGCGCCGCCCACCAATGCCGCCGCTGTCAGCGCGACCGCCCCCGCCGCCATCATCACGGCGACGTTGGCGAATTGCGGGCCCGACGGCATCATCTTGCGCGACAACACGTTGTAGGCCGCCCAGGCGAGATTGGCGCAGATCATTTCGACATCGCCGATTCCGGTCGCCGACCCGGCGGCGGTGACGCCTCCCAGGATCACCGTGGCCACCCCGGCCAGGGCCAACGGCAGCGCGGCGAGTTGGCGGGCCGAAGGCCGTTCGCCCAGGGTCGCGGCCGCCAGCAGCGCCGTCAGCAACGGATTGGTCGCCATGATCAGCGCGCCGTTGACCGCCGAAGTGGTGCGCATGGCATCGAAAAACAGCACATTGAACCCGAAAATCCCGACGGTGCCAAGCAGCGCCAGCCGATAGCCGTGCCCGCGAACGGCGCCCAGCATGGCCATGCCCTGGCCTCGCCACAGCGCCACCGCCGTCATGATCGCGGTCGCCAGTACAAAGCGTTCCGCCGCCGCCGCCAACGGCGTCAGTTCTGCCAGCACCGGCGCCGCCAGGTTGAAGTTCGCTCCCCAGAACAGGGCGGCCAGCGCCGCCAAACCATAGACACCCTTGCCGGCCATGGCCGTGCTCCATCAAGAATTACTAATGATGATCAACCGTAGCTCTCGTTACGGCAGCAATTCAAACCAGCTTTTTGGCGGAAGGTAATTAGAAAATCTAATGTCAGCCTTGACCGGCGGCCGGGCGGGGCGGCACAGTGGGGTATGCGTAAACGCCTGCCCCCGCTTCGGGCGCTTCAGGCCTTCGAGGCCGCCGCCCGCCATCTCTCCTTTGTCCGTGCGGCGGAGGAGCTGGGAGTGACCCCGGCGGCGGTCAGCCAGCAGATCAAGTTGTTGGAGGACCGTATCGGGGTGACGTTGTTTCATCGCGGCGCCCGGCTTTCGCTGGACATCCAGGCCGTCGAGGCGGCGGCGGCGCTGACCGATGCCTTCGACCGGCTGGCCCGGGCGGCGGATCGCCTGGCTTCGCGGGGATCGGACCGGCCGCTGATCGTTTCGGCGCCACCGGCTTTTGCCTCGCGCTGGCTGGTGCCCCGGTTGACCCGCTTCCAGGCGCGGCATCCTGAAATCGAATTGCATGTGTCGGCGACGCTGCGTCTGGTCGATCTTGACCGCGAGGGAGTGGATGCGGCCATTCGCTATGGCGGCGGCCGCTATCCCGGACTGGTGGTGGAGCGGCTGACTCTGGAAGAGGTGGTGGCGGTGGCGGTTCCCCGTTTGGCCGAGACCCTGCGATCTCCCGCCGATCTGTGTGATGCGGTGTTGCTGGTCGGTGAAGACATGGGCTGGGAGAAGGAGCGGGATTTTCCCGACTGGCCGACGTGGCTGCGCGAGATGGGGGTGATACCGGCGAAGCCGTTGAGGCTGCGCCCGTTCGGCGATACCGCCCTGGCGATCGAGGCGGCCGTGGCGGGATTGGGCGTCGCCCTGGTGTGGCGCACCCTGGTTGCCGACGAACTGTCGTCGGGGCGGCAGGTGGCGCTGTTTCCCGGACGACCGCTGGCCAGCGCCTATCATCTGGTCTGGTCGCCGAGACGGACCGAGCATCCCGCCCTGGCCCAATTCCGGCTTTGGCTGCTAGACGAAATCGCCGCGGAGTGAGGGGGGATTGCTTCCTTTGCGTCGATGACAGGCAGAGTGATCCAGGCTAGGCTTTTTACCGGACGGGTCGGGGAATGCGGTGAAGGTGGCCGGAGATAAGGTGACAGGTCTGCATCATCGACTGGCGCAGCGTCCGCTGGTCTTGTCGCTCCTGGTGATTCTGGCGATCTGGGCGTCCGTCGGCCTGTTGGTCTGGCGGGAGCGGGGGGACTCGCTTGAGGCCAGCGCCTTGCTCGCCGACTCCCTTACCCGTTCGGTGGCCGAGCGGATCGACGGGTCCTTGCGGGGGGTCGATTCCCTGCTTCAGGATGTCACCGCCGAGGTGCGGGTGCGGCAGTGGCGGAGCGACGATACCCTGGCCGCCTTCATCCGCAATCGGGCGACCGCCTTCGCCGAAGTGCGCAATGTTTTCGTCACCGATGCGGACGGAGTGGTCAAGATCTCGTCGGTGGCGTCGCTTCTCGGCGCCGACGTCAGCCAGCGCCCCTGGCTTTCAGCCGCACGGACGGTGGCGGCACGGCCGCAGATGGTATTGAGCAAGCCGCTTTTCGTGCCGACGACAGGCCAGTCCGGCATTATGGCGATTCGGCCGGTCGTCGGCACGCTCGGCACCTTCGAGGGCATGGTGGCGGTGACCCTCGATCCGGAATTCTTCCGCAAGGTCCTGCGGGGGGTGATGTCGGAGCACATCGACCGCTCGGTGATCGCCAATCTCAACGGTGACGTACTGGCCCGGTTTCCCGATCCCGACTCTCATCTCGATCTTTCGATCCGTTCGGGACCGCTGTTCACCGAATACCTGCCCCACGCCCGCTCCGGTGTCTTCATCGGCCAAAGCGGCGTCGATGGTCTGCCTAGGCAGGCGTCCTACGTGGCATTGGAAGACTTTCCGCTGGTGGTGTCGGTCGGCGCCACCATCGCCGCCGCCCTGCGCCACTGGAGCTTCGACACCATTCTGATCGCCGTGTCGGGACTGGTGTTTTCGGCGCTGACCCTGGTCGTCGCCATCCAGTTGGAACGGCGGGAACGCGGTCGGGCGGCGGCGGTGACGGCCCTGGCGGCCAGCGAGGCCCGTTACCGCATCCTGGTGGAAAATCAGACCGACCTGATCCACAGCTATCGGCCGGATACCAGCCTGGAGTTTTTTAATCGCGCATATGCGGATTTTCGCGGCCTCGCGCCCGAGGCGCTGAACGGCCGGAAATGGCTGGATTTTGTCCCCGAGTCCGAACGCGGCTTCGTTCTGGCCAAGTTGCGGGCGATGACCGTCGATAGCCCCAGCCGTGAGGATCTGCGCCGGGAGATTCGCGCCGACGGCATGTCGCGCTGGATCGAATGGCGCACCACCGCCCAGTTCGATGCCCGCGGCCAAGCCGTCGGCTACCAGACCGAGGGGCGCGACGTCACCGACGCCCACCTTGCGCGCCAAGCCATCGCCGAGCGCGAGGAGCTGTACAGCCGGACCTTTCACAGCAACATGGCGGTCAAGCTGCTGATCGACCCGGGCAATGGCCATATCGTCGATGCCAACCGGGCGGCGGCGTTGTTCTACGGTTATCCCATGGACGTACTGAAGCGGATGCACATCCGCGATATCTCCCTTGCCCCGCCCGGCCAGCCGTGGCCCGATACCGCCGTGGCCGGATACACGGAAGGGCGGGCGCCCGATGCCCGCCACCGGATGGCCTCGGGGGCGGTACGCGATGTCGAGGTCTATTCCTCGCAGATCCATGTCGGCGGCCGGGCCTATGTCAGCAGCATCGTGGTGGACGTGACCGAACGCCACCGCTTTGCGGCGGAACTGGCGGCCAAATCGGCCGAGCTTGAACGCTCCAACGCCGAGTTGGAGCAGTTCGCCTATGTGGCGTCGCACGACCTGCGCCAGCCGCTGCGGATGATTTCGGGCTTCGTCACTCTGCTCGGTCGCCGCCTGGAGGGGCGGCTTGATCAGGACGAGGCCAGCTTCATGGGCTTCGTGGTCGCCGGGGTTCGGCGCATGGATGCCCTGATCCTGGGTCTGCTGGAGTACTCGCGGGTCGGGCGTGGTGGCGAGACGGCCAAGCCCGTCTCCCTGACCGAAGCCGTCGCTGCCGCCGCCACTCTTCTTGGTATCGGCAGCGGTGCGACCGATGCCGCCTTGGCGGTCGAGACCCCCTTGCCCACGGTGCGCGGCGTCCAAAGCGAACTGGTGCGGCTGTTTCAGAACCTGCTGGGCAACGCCATCAAATACCGCCATCCCGATCGGCCGGCGCACATCACCGTCGGTTGCCGTCGCGACGGCGCCGAGTGGCGGGTCTGGGTCGGCGATAACGGTATCGGCATCGACGCCGAGCATCTCGAACGTATCTTCGACATATTCCAGCGTCTGCACGGCGATACCGAGTACGAAGGCACCGGCATCGGCCTGTCCATCTGCCGCAAGATCGTGCAGACCCACGGCGGGCGCATTTGGGCCGAATCCGAACCGGGCGGCGGTAGCCGCTTTATCGTCGCCCTTCCGGCCGGGGGCGGGGACACGCTCTGATTGACGGCCGATGTGGATTGGGCCAGCCTGACGGCGGAAATGCAGGAGGGCCGAATGAAGCTGGCGGCGATCTCGTTCAACGACAACCACGGCATCAGCATGGATGTCGAGGGCGTGACCCATATAGGGGCCTCGGCCCCCATGGAAGTGGGCGACGGCACCTGGTTCATGGAATTGCTGGTCCGCACCGCCTCGGGAACCGTCGCCCTGCAACTGGTGGCGGCCTCGCCCGACAGACTGGCGATCCACGGCTATAGCTAACTAAAGCGCCGGCGCTACAGCTCCGACCCCCGCCGCTTCAACGCCTCGGTCCACTTGGCCTCGTCAGGGGCGGAGAACACCAACTCGTCGTCGGCGTCCACCACCAGCCAGTCGCCACGGGCGATCTCGGCTTCCAACTGGCCGGCGCCCCACCCGGAATAGCCCACCACCAGCATGGCCGGTGACGGGCTGGGACGTCCGGCCGTGTCGGCGAAATAGGGTTCGGGGTTGCCGATGGCGAAGCGGTTGCCCACCACCATGGCGCCGGGGGGCGCCTCCTCGGCCCGGGTCAGCAGGAACAACAATCGCGGTCCCACCGGACCGCCCATGTCCACCGGCACGCCCTCCAGGCCCTTGCGCCCTTCGGTCGCTTCGATCTTGCCGGCGCGGCGGTTGACGATGAAGCCGAAGGCACCGTCCGAACCGTGGCCGCATACCAGGATCACCGTGTGTGCGAACGGGTTGGCGCCCATGGCCGGGGCCGCCACCAGCAGCCGGCCCGCCAGCGACGGTGCCGGGTCGTGGATGTCGTCGACGGCGTCCTGGGGACGCGCGTCGGCCGCCAGAGGCTGCAGCAGCAGCAGAAAGATCGCGAACCACCAACCACGCATGGGAGGATCTCCCGAATTCCGGTGTTCCCGCCCCAGACTATTCCAGCCTTTTCCGGCTTCGTCACCCCCAAGCGGTGCCCGGTGCCGGTGGAGATGGCGGGTCCGTCGTTACGGGCGGGGGAGTCATCAATATAATACTAATGGACTAAACGGGGGGTGCGGTTCATTATGTTAAGATGAGCGTTTTTTAGAACGTGAGCTTAACATGGACGACAGCACGTCCACGTCAGTGGATATGGATGCCTGTGACGGGAAGTTCCAGTGGACCGAAGAAATGTCGGTCGGCAATGTCACCCTGGATGACGATCACAAGGCGTTCTTCACAATATCAAACTTGATCATGGAAGCCCAGCGCCTTGACCCGCGCAGTCACGTCACCGAGAGTGCCCTGTTGATGCTGGGAGAGTATGTCGGCGGCCATTTTCTTCGGGAAGAAAAGGCCATGCGCGCCGTCAAATATCCGAGGATTACCGGTCACATCCAGAAACACACCAAGTTTCGCGCGCATGTCCAGGCCATCGTCAACGCCTATCGCGAAGGCACCACCTCGGTGATCCGGGAGTTGCCCGATCTCGTGGTGGACTGGCTGCGGGGACATATCCTGTCCGAGGACGCCCAGTACAAGATGTGGATCAGCAATTCCATCGTAGATGACAGGCCCCTGGTCTATCTCGCCATGGAGGCCGAGGAATAGTCGGGGGCGGTCTGGCAAGCTCGCTTCGCACGTGATCCGGTTGCCGCCAGCCGTGTTGGCGGCCCATGCCCGGACGCGATATCGACCGCGCCGACATCCCCAGTCGATGCCAAGACATCCGCATCGCTGTATATTTGATGTCTGTGATGTGCGCGGGAAACGTGGCCGACCATGATATTGGTCTGTTTCCAAATGTCTTGGAAAGCCACGGGTTATAGTCTGATGAGCGAGCCATCATCGGTATTGCGTCATCCGTCGCGCCGGCGTTCCGAGCCTGGACGAAACATCACTTTTTCCTCAAGTGCTGCGCCTTGGCGGAGGTATTGGCGTCGGTCCGGCCCAATCCGGCGCGCGGCGTGCGATACAGTAAACCACCGCTATTGAAAGAATAGGATTCTCCGACTCGGATTTCATGCTATCCTCTTGCGAAGGTGGGGTGGTTCCGCTGGCTGACGGGGGTCGGCCGGCCATGGCGGGTTGCAGTGGCAAACGTGCGGATGCAAGGGACAGACGGACGGGATACGTCGCTCGATCGTCGGCAGGCCGATCGCCTGTGCGACGTGAGCCACCCGCTTGGTGTTTCGGCTTGGCTGTTGATGCCGGTCCTGGTCGGGGCGGTGATGGTGATGGCCGCCGTGTCGGGTGCGCTGACGGTGGTCGGCCGGCTTGGCCGTCTGATCATCGAGGGTGTGGCCGGGGCGGTGGTGGTGCTGGCCGGTATCGGCCGGGCGGCGGCGCGGCCGGCGGCTCGGGCGTTCTCGGCGGCCTTTACCTTCACGCCGCCGACCTCCGGGCACGGCGGGCGTCCCGGCGGTGACGGGCCACGGCCCAAGATCGCCGAACCGGCGGTCCCGACCGAAGCGGCCATGGCGATGGTCAAAGCCGCGCTGGTGCCGTTCGCTGACCGCGGGGATCCGGTCATTCCCCGCGACATCAATACCCTTGCCGCCCTGCTTTCCGTGCCGCCGCCCACCGATGATTTTCGGGCTGCCGACATGGTGCGCGATTGCTTCGCCGAGTCCGGCTCCGGTGGCGCGAAGTCGCGGGTGGCGCTGGCGGTGGCGGTTCATCTCGGGCGGGAATTCGGCGGCCCCCGCCGGCTGCCACTGGCCACCGCGCGGGCGTGGCGCCTGCTGTCGCCCGAAGTCTTCGAGGCGGAGATGGCGGCGCAGCTTGCCGCCATCCGCGAGTTCATCTCGGACTGGCAGCGGACGCAGCATACCTTCCTGTGTCTCGAATTCGGCGAGATCGAACTGATCGAGTTGCTGTTCGAGGCGATTGATCCGGGCATCCATCGCGACTTGATGATGGCGGTGATGTCGTTCAAGGTTCTGTCCAATCGCCGGCTTGGAATCCTTCGCCGGATTCCCCACCGGTTGCGCAAGACGGTGCGCGAGCGCGGTTCCCATCTGCCCGCGACCGCGGCCTATGTGCAGGCCATGCGCCAGTTCCTTGACGAACTGGCCACCACGCCCGGCTATACCCCGATCATGGAAACCGCCGCCGCCATGCGCGACGAGGTGGACAAGCTGGCGGAGACGCTCAAGCCGCGCCAGAACGTTTCTCCGCCGGCGGCTGGCCCTCTGCCGGCGGGTGACGGGCAGCCGTTGGCCCGGATCGTTCCGGTCAAGCGTTCCGCCGCCGAGTTGGCGGCCGCCGGATCGGCTCCGGCTTCCGCCGCCTCCGCCCCCGAGGCGCCGCCGGCCCCCGCTGTCCCCAAGGCTCCGCCGGCGCAGATGATACCCGTTACCCCCAAGGCGGCATCCGCGCTGGTGACACCGCCACCGGCCGCGCCCGCCCTACCGGCCAAACCGGTTTCCGGCCCCGGGGGACCCATTGCCGGTCCCACCTTCTCCGCCCGGGTCCGGCCGCGGCGGATCGAGTCACCCATCGGCATCGCCGGCGGGTTGAAGGTGCCTGCGACCCTGGGGGTGACGGCGCCCGTGACCTCGTCCGGCGCCCGTCCACCATTGCCGGCGCCATTGCCGCCGCTGGTGTCGACCGCTCCGTCGCTTCCCGCCGCAGCTCCGGCGGCTGTTGCAACTCCCGCGCCCGCTCCGGCGCGGCCAAAGGCGGTGGTGACCGGCCGCATCACCTTGCCTGTTCCATCCTTGCCACTACCGCCGACGCCGCCGCAGCCGCGCATGGTCACGCCGCCGTCCCAAGCCCCCTCGCTGCCGACCGCACCGGTTCCGACGGCCACGGTTTCGACCCTTACGGTGGTGCCCAAGCGCAGGCGATTGCCCATCACCCAGGCGACCAAGCGTCATGCGGTGCTCAAGGTGCTACGGGGCGATGATGCCGCCGTCGTCGCCGAGTCTCTGGGGATCAGCGCGGCCAAGGTCGAGGATTGGGTGGATCGCTTCATCGCCGCTGGCGCCGGTGCCCTGGCGGCGCCCCGGCGCAAGCCCAAGGCGGCGTTGCCGAGTGCCGAGGACTTGCGGGCCAAATTGGCCGAGGTTCTCGCCACGGCCCAGATGATCGAGCGCGCCATGGACTCGCAATTGCCCCGCCGGCCGATGCTGCTGGCGCCACCGGACAAGATCGCCGGCCACGGTTCCAAGCGTCCCCGGAAATAGTCTGGCCGCAGTTGCTGGGGTTGGTGACCAGCGCTATTGCGAAACAGCTTGGGGAAGGGTGACGGTGAAGCTGGCGCCGCCGCCGGGCGGAGAGTCGACGGCAACGCCGCCCTCCAGCGGTCCGGTCACCAGATTGTAGACGATGTGCAGACCCAGGCCCGAGCCACCGGCGCCGCGCCGCGTGGTGAAGAACGGATCGAAAATGCGACTGCGATTGCCAGGCGCGATACCCTTGCCGTTGTCCGAATAGATCATCCGCACCTGGCCGGAGGTGGGACGATCGACCGTGATGACGATGGCGCCGCCGGTGCCGGGATCGAACCCGTGCACCAGGGAGTTCATCACGAAGTTGGACAACACCTGCGACAGCGCTCCGGGGTAGCTGTCCATCACGATGCCGTCGGGGCAGTCCACCGTCACCCGATGTCCGGCTTGGCGGATGTGCGGCCCCAGGCTGGCCAGGGTCTCGCGGATGTACGAGCCAAGCTCGAAGCTCCGCCGTTCCGACGACGTCCGATCCACCGCCACCTGCTTGAAGCTGCGGATCAGGGCCGCCGCCCGCTCGCAATTGCCAACGATCAGCGCGCTGGTGTCTCGGGCGGTGGCCATGTAACGCTCGAAGTCATCGATGCCGATATCGTCGGCCTCGAACAGCTTGCGCATGGCATCGGTGGCATCGGCCAGATGCGAGGCGCAGGACAGCGCGACGCCCACCGGCGTATTGATCTCGTGGGCGACCCCGCCAACCAGGGCGCCGAGAGAGGCCAGCTTTTCCGACTGGATCAGCGAGTCCTGGGCGGCCCGAAGGTTGGCCAGGGCCTCCTCGGCCTCGGCCTTGCGCTTGCCCAGTTCCTGGTTGAGGGAGGCAAGCTGTCCCTGAAGGCGATCGCTGACTTTCACCAGCCGGCGTTGTTCGCGCACGCTGCTGTCGTAGGCGCCGATCAGGGTGTCGAGACCGTCACGCACCGCCTCGGGAGCGTCGGCCAGGCTCCGGCGCAGGGCCCGGGCCTGTTCGAGGGCCTTCTCCTCGGCGTCGAACAGGCTGAAGACGGCCATCGGCGTCAGGCGGCCGGTTCGACGGCGACCAGATTGAAGGCGACGTGTTCGAGGTCCTCGCTGAAGTCCTCGCCGAACTCCTTCATGGTGTCGTCGTCGGGGGCGAACAACCACGAAACCGAGATGCGGGCGCCGTCGCGGGCAGCGTGGTCGAGCAGCTTGAGCATGTTCATCAGCGCCTTGGCGCTGGAGCTGTTGAAGTAGGTCAGGTCGAATTCGACGACGAATTCCCGCTCGCCAATGGTGGCGAGAAACCGTTCCAGGGCGCTGAAAAGCGGGCCGAACACGGTGGAGGCGTCCTCGGGATACGATTCTCCACGCAAGCTGAGGCGGCAACCATCGAAATCGAAATTTACCTCGGGCGAACGCTCGGTGGCGGCGATCTTGAAGTTCTCCATGGCCATTTCAGATACAGACCTTCATGCAGAAGAAAAACGATTCACCATCGATGGGGTCGAAATCGAACTCGATGGGGATGCTGGCCCGTCTGGCGATCTCGATCAGCCCGATGGTGGCGCCGCGGCTATGCTCGTCCGGTTCCTCCCGCAATTGCTCTTTGTAGTAGGCCTTGATGGCGTCCTTGTCCATGCCGCGCAACAGTTCAAGCCGCTGGCGCAGTTTCGGCTCGTCGGCGGCTCGCACCACGTTGCCGCAGACGATGAAGAAACGGTCGTTCTCGGTACCGATGGTGACCATGCCCGACGACAGCTCGATCGGGTGGTCGGACTCTCCGGCCACCTTTTCAGCGGAATAGCGGATGATGTTCTGGGCCTGCTCGACGAATACCGAGAACACCTTCTTGACGGTGTTCACGTTGGTTTCTTCCAGGGTCATCTTCTGGCGCAAGGCTTCGCCCAGGGAATAGAGGATGCCCTCCGACAGGTACCCCGAAAACGAAAATATGATGCCGCGCCGGTCCAGGTCGTGCTTGAACGCCCGGTAGTATTTCGCCAGCATTACAGAGTCCACCCCGCGTTCGGTCCGGTTGGAACCGTTGGTCGCGCCCTCCCCGACGCCTTGCACCAAAGGGTATCACCTGCTCGCCGCCCGCTTCAAGCCGTCTTGTCCGCCGTCGCATTGACGCCGGGGACCGGGCGCAGCCGTACGGTGAAGCGCGATCCCCGCCGCGGGGCGCTTTCCACCGCGACGGAGCCGCCATGCATTTCGACGATCTGACGCACCATGTGCAGCCCGATCCCCGAGCCGGGGATGCCGTTGGCGTTGGAGGCGCGGTGGAAGCGCTCGAAGATGCCGGACAGATCCTCGGCGGGGACGCCGATGCCCTGGTCCATCACCGCCATGGCGATGTCGCCGCCGTCATGGTGGGCCGCCACCGTGATCTCGCCGCCTTGAGGGGAGTATTTGACGGCGTTTCCCAACAGGTTGTTGATCACCAGCCCGATCAGGCCGGGATCGCCCCAGACGTTCAGCGGCGCCTCGACATCAAGGCGGAAGGTGTGGGTCGCGGCCGCCACCCGATGCTGCCCCACCGCCACCTCGATCATCGGCGCCAGATCGAACGCCTTTTCGTGCAGGACCAGCCGGCCGCTGTCCAACTGCTCGTCGGCCAGACAGGTGTCGATCAGGCCAAGCAGGCGTTGCACGCCGCCGCGGATGGTCTCGACGCGGGCGGCGGCGGCTTCGCCGTTGCCTGGACGCAGATGAAGCATCTGCGCCGCCGAATCGATGATCGCCAAGGGCGTGCGGAATTCGTGGCTGACCATGGACAGGAATTGGCGCAATTGGCGCTTGGCTTCGGTTTCACGCTGCAAGGCCGTTTCGGCCCGCTGTTTGGAGCGGGTCAACGCCTGGGCGGTCTTTTCCAGTTCGCGGGTCCGCTCGGCCACCCGGTGTTCAAGGGTGGCGTTGAACTCCGACAACTCGGCATTGAGCTTGGCGATGGTGGCGATGTCGCGCCACGCCCGGATTGCCCCCACCAGGGCGGTGAACATCTTCTGGGCGGTCAGCTCGGCCTTGCTCTTGTAGTCGTTGATGTCGTAGGCCAGCACCACGTCCCGTTCCGGCGCGTCGCCCGGTTGGCCGGTGCGCAGGATGATCCGGATGCGAGTGTTGCCCAGGTCCTCGCGGATGTGGCGCACCAGACGCAGACCGGCGTCCGGGGTCTCCATCACCACGTCCAGCAGCACCACCGGGATATCGGGAGTCAGGTTCAAGATGGCCGCCGCCTCGGCCGCCGAGGTGGCGGCGATGCATCTGAACGGCCTGCCCTCGAAATCGAGATCGCGCAGGATGATCCGCGTCATCTCCAGGACCTGTTCGTCATCGTCGACCACCAGGACCGGCCACGGCTCGGCCACGGGTTTGGCGGCGACGTCGGGACCGCGGGCCTTGAGGGCGAGCTTGCGCGGTCCCGTCATCCTAGCGCAGGCCGACCGGGGCGGCGAAGGCGTAGCCGATGCTGTGGACCGATTCGATGGGCAGGGGTTGGCCGAAGGCCTCCTCCCCCTTGGCCCGCAGACGGCGCACCATGGAATCCACCGAACGGTCGGCCGGGTCCCAGCCCCGCTTGCCCAGTGCCCGGAAGATTTCGTCACGCGATACCGGCTCGCCCGGCCGGCTGACCAGCAGCGCCACGAACACCCGTTCGTTGCCGGTAAGCTTGACCGCCTTGCCATCGGGCGAGATCAGGGTCCAGGTCAACTGGTCGTAGATCCATTCGGTGGTTGCCGCCGTCGCGCCGTGGCCGGCGGCATCGCCCGGCGAATGCGCGGCATCGCCCGGAACCGACGGGGCGACGGCCGGTGCCCGCAGCCGCCGCGCTAAGGTTCGCACCTGCGCTTCCAGTTCGCGCAGTTCGACCGGCTTGACCAGATAGACATCGGCGCCGACTTCCAGCCCGACGACGCGATCGACGTTGAGGCCGCGCGCCGTCAGCATGATGATGCCGACGTCGGAATGGGATCTCAGGCGCCCGGCGATGGAAAAGCCGCCCTCGCCCGGCAGGTTGACGTCCAGGATGATGATGTCGATGCCGCGTTGGTCCAGTGTTTCCTCAAGCTGGACACCGTCGCCGCAGCCGACCACATCGTGGCCGCATGCCGACAGGTATTCCACCAGGTCCGCCCTCAGCGTCGCCTCGTCTTCCACCACCGCGATCCGCGCCATGGCGCCACGCCTCCATCACTCGTCGCCAACTAGGACCACATTCGGTCTGTTATGCATAGTAACAACGTATTGCGGGATGTGACGATAGGTAATGGGTGCTGGTATTAGTACCTATGCCATCGGTCAGGTCCGGTTTCACCCTGGACACCCGAGGTGAACCCCGGCACGCTTGATCCCTCGATTCCCTGGGGAGGACTATCATGGATCTGGCCGAACTCCGCATTCGGGTGGGCGGACCGGGCGATATCGCCGGCCGGGAATGGATGGTGGTCAACGGTCTGGCGGGGTATGCCTCGGGGACGCTGGGCGGCGGCGCCAGTCGTCGCCATGACGGTTTGCTGGTGGCGGCGCTGCCCCGGACCGGCCGCACCATCCTGCTTGATCGCCTCGACGAGGTGGTGCGCCTGGGCGACGGTGCGAGCTTCGCGCTGTTCGACGCCCTGGCCGAGTTCCGCCTGGAGTCCGGCCTGCCGGTCTGGCGCTTCGCGCGGAACGGCCTGGAACTCGAGCGCCGCTTGGTGATGCCCTATCGCCAGAACACCACCTTCGTGCTGTATCGGCTGGTGGCGGGGCCGGGGCCGATCACCTTGGAGATGCGCCCATGGATGCATTGTCGCGGCAATGATGGTCAGGCCGACCAGCCGCTGCACCTGCCGGCAGTGGTCCACGCCGAAGGCGGCCGCATCGAAATCAACCAGGGACCCTATCCGCCGCTGCGTCTGGCGGTGCAGGGGGCGGACTGGCGGCTGGCGCTCGACGGCGGCCGGGTCGAGGAGGCGTTCTATCCCATCGAGGCCGAGCGCGATTATGTCCGCACCGGGCCGGTATGGACGCCGGGGGTGCTGTCCATGACGATCGGTGCGCAAGGCGGCGCGTTGCTGGCCTCGGCCGAGCCCTGGCCGGTGGCGCTGGCCATGACCGCCGATCAGGCGCTGGCGGCCGAGACCGAGCGCCGCCGCCGCCTGCTGGCTCGTGCCCGTCCGGCCGCGCGGAGCGGGCCGGGACCGCTGCTGGTGTGGGCGGCCGACGCCTTCGTGTTCGATCCGCGCGGCCGCTTCGATCTGGTGGCCCGCGCCAATGCGGTGGGCGACGAGGTGCGCAGCGTCATCGCCGGCTATCCCTGGTTCAACGACTGGGGCCGCGACACCATGATCAGCCTGGAGGGGCTGACCCTGGTCACCGGCCGCCCCGACGATGCCAAATGGATTCTGCGGACCTTCGCCTCTTACGAGCGCGACGGATTGATTCCCAACAACATCCCCGATGGCGGCACCGACGGCGTCTATCATGCCGCCGACGCCAGCCTGTGGTTCTTCCATGCCCTCGACCGTTATCTCGCCGCCACCGGCGACCGCGATACCTTGGCGGTGATTCTGCCGACGTTGCGCCGCATTCTGGACAAGCACCGGGCCGGCACCCGCTTCGGCATCGGCATGGACCCGGCCGACGGCCTGCTGAAGCAGGGCGCCGAGGGCTACATGCTGACCTGGATGGATTCGGCGACACCGCGCCGGGGCAAGGCGGTCGAGATCAACGCCCTGTGGTACAACGCCCTGACGTTGATGGCGCGTTGGCTGGCCGAGGACGGCGATGTCGAGGCGGCTTCGCGCACCGCCGCCGACGCCGCCCGCGCCCGCCAGTCGTTCAATGCCCGCTTCTGGAATCCGGATACCGGCTTCCTGTTCGATCTGGTGGACGGCGAGGAGGGGGCCGACCCCGCCTGCCGTTGCAATCAGATCCTGGCGGTGTCGCTATCCAATCCGGTACTTGATCCGGCGCGCTGGCCGGCGGTGGTGACGGTGGTCCGAGATCGGCTGTTGACGCCCTACGGGTTGCGCTCGCTCGATCCCGCCGCCGCCGATTACCGTGCCAGCTTTGCCGGCGATGGGCATACCCGCGACTACGCCTATCATCGCGGTACGGTGTGGGGCTGGCTGATCGGGCCGTTCATCGACGCCTGGCTGAAGCTTTATCCCGACGACCGGGTGGGGGCGCGCCGCTTCCTCGACGGTTTCGCCCCCCATCTCGGCGAGTTCTGCGTCGGTACCGTCGCCGAGGTATTCGATGCCGACGCGCCCCATGTGCCGCGGGGCTGCACCGCTCAGGCGTGGAGTGTGGCCGAGTGGCTGCGGGCGTGGACACTGACCGGCGAGGCCGGGCGGGAGTGACACGCTTCATACCGGCGGTGCTGGCGGCGCTGTTGGTGGCGGGGTGCTCCGGCGGTGTCGCCCAGTCGGTGATGGGGGTGCCCAAGTTCGCGGTGGACTGGGCGCTGGAGGCGCGCTCGGGCGAGGATATCCGCAAGGACAGCCGCATTATCGCCAGCCTCGGTTACACCATGACCGATCTGCGGATCGTTTCGGTGTCGGTCGAGGTCTACGAGCAGCGGGTGCTGGTGGCCGGCTTGCTGAACGACAAGGCGGCGCACGACAAGCTGCGCGAGGCCTTGCGCTGGATCTATGGCGTCAAGAAGGTCTACTGGCACGTTACCGTCATGAGCGACGACGACCGTGCCGCCACGCCTGAAATCAAGTCCTGGGTCGAGACGGTGGCCGTGCGCACCAAGGCGCTTGTGCGGCTGACCCTGGCGCCGTCGGTGGCCGACCTCAATTTCCGGGTGGCGGCCGACCCGCGGGGCGCCGTGTACCTGCTTGGCCGCGCCCGCTCGGTCCAGGAGCGCGACGATGCCTTGGCCACCGTCCGCGAGGGCGACGGCATCACCAGGGTGGTGGATTACGTCGAGGTGCGGCCGTAACCGGCCTCAGTTCCCGTCGCCGGGAGGTGGCGGCAGCGCCAACGGCGGCTTGTCCCCCTTTCGGTTCCCCTTCCGTCCGGCGGCGGGCAAGGCGAGGTTGGGAGGGGATCCGGATCCGGAAATCTGGGTACTCAATACCTGGACGGTCTCGATCAAGGCGTGCAGCTTGTCCTTGAGTTCGTCGATGGACGGCTCGCGATCCTTGCCCTTGGGGGGCGCCAGGGCGGCGGCGCCGCCGTCCAGGAAGGTGTTCTGCCAGCGTGACAGCAGTTCGGGGGTGATCCCCATGGAAATGGCCACCCATTCCCGTTCCTCGCCGTGCAGCACCCGCATCACCGCTTCGGTCTTCTGCTTCTTGGTGAAGCGGCGGCGCGGCGGCGGCGCGGCGGGACGGGGAGGGGGCGGCTCGATCGCCGCGGGCATGGCCACCGGTGGCGGGCCGCCGAGGCTGCGCATGATCTGATCCAGCGACGGCGTCGTGGTCGCGGCGGCCGGCTTGTCGGCGCCCGTCTGGGGCGCGGCGAGCATCGCCGGTTGCGGCGTGGCGGCGGAAAGCTGGGCGGCGATTTTCTCGACCTCGGCGCGGACGATGCGGGCGGCGTCGATCACCGGCGGGAAGTTCTCGGGGCGGGCCATGACTTCCAGCAGGGCGAGGGTATCGTGGACATAAGCCCGGGCCGCCGCCGGGTCGGCGGCGAAGTTCTGATGGAGGTGGCGGCGCAGCCGCGCCGGGATCCGGCGCAACAGCCCCATCCGGCGCAGCGACAGCACCTTGAAGTTCATCACCTTGATCAGCAGAGGGGCGTGGCGGCGGGGGTGGAGATTCTCGAACAGGTATTCGATCAGTTCGACTTCGCCGAACTCCAGGATCAGAAAGGTCTTCTCCTCGGCCTGCCAGCGCAGCACGAAATTGGAGATGGCCGCCAGTTGCGCCGCCAGCTCGTCGGCGAACAGTACCGGATCAAGCATGGTCCACGCCTTGGCGCTGGCCATGGGCAGGCGGCCGGCTTGGCCGAAGGCGCGGGTGAGGTTGCGGGCGACCGCCATCAGGGCACGGCTTGGCGAGTGGCGGGTGCCGCGCGAAAAGCAGTCGTACAGCAGGTCGGAGGCCTCGAAGTCCACCGTGGGCGGGTGATCGGCCAGCAGGCGGCCCAAGGCCGGCAGGTTGGCCGGAAGGGTGGGGTCCCCTTTGGGGGGCAGCAGGGCGAAGATGGCTTCGACACGGATTCGGATCTGGTCGGGGTCGAGATCGACGGCGCTGTGGCCGGTGCGGGCCAATGGGTCGGGATCGGGTAGGGGCGGCGTCCGGTGGGGCGCGGCGTGGCCGGTCATCGCGGGCAGATGAAAAGTATGAAGCGCGTGGCGCCATGCCTCGCCGACGGCGGCGAGCAACTGCGCGCGTCCGTCGCGGTCGGCAACCCGCCGACAGGCGGCGCGGCATCGGATGATTAGGCCGCGGGCCGCGTCCGTCAGCCTGCGGGCGGTGGGCCAGCGGTGCTGGTACTCAATCCTGGACGCGGCGGTTTCGGTCAGCGCCGTCCAGCCGCCGAGCGGAGCCTGCGGGAGGGATTCTTCCGGCCGGTCGTCATTCTGGTCGCCCGATGCGGTCCAGACCAGCCGCTGTACCCGTTGCGCCAGACCGACCCAGCCGGCGTGGGCACGGGCGACCACCTTGCCGGTACCATCCCGGTCGCTGAGGTCAGCCGTTTCGGTAGCCGGTCTGTCTGCCATTCGAGTCGAAATTCCCGCAGCCGCAACGGGCGGCCCTGGTCGGAATCTACCCCAGCCGGACCATCAGGTCCAATCGATCCGGCCATGGCCCGGGACGATTCCATTCGGGGTGGTGCGGGCCCGACCGATCGGTCCATAATGCCGCCGCCCGTCGCAGCACCTTGGAAGCCATCCGGAGCCCCGTCATGACGTCGTATCTTCCGCCCCTGCAAGAGATCAAATTCACGCTTGAAGAGCTGGTTGGGTTTGCTCGGATCACGTCGCTTCCCGGTTTCGAGGAGGCGACGTCGGAGCTTGCGGACAGCGTTCTGGAGGAGGCGGGTCACATTGCCGAGGGGGTTCTGGCGCCGCTGAACCGGGTCGGCGACGCGCAAGGGGCGCGGCTTGAGGGCGGTGCGGTGCGGACGGCCGAGGGCTGGGTGGGGGCTTGGACGGCGCTGGTGGAGGGCGGCTGGAACGGCTTGCCGTTCGAGGCGGAGTGGGGCGGCATGGGTCTTCCCAACGTGCTGAACACCGCCGTCCACGAGATGTGGCAGGCGGCGAACATGGCGTTCACCCTGTGCCCGATGCTGACGCAAGGCGCGGTCAACGCCATCCGGCTTTACGGCTCGGAGGCGATGAAGGCGGCCTATCTGCCGCGCATGGTGAGCGGGGAGTGGACCGGGACGATGAACCTGACCGAGCCCCAGGCGGGTTCGGACCTGTCGGCGGTGCGGAGCAAGGCGGTGCCGGCGGGGGATCATTACCTGATCAGCGGCCAGAAGATCTTCATCACCTACGGCGACCACGATCTGGCGGAGAACATCGTTCATCTGGTGCTGGCGCGGCTGCCCGACGCCCCCGCCGGGGTGAAGGGGATCTCGCTGTTCGTGGTTCCCAAGGTGATGGTCGGTCCCGACGGTAGCCTGGGGGCGGTCAACGACGTGAAATGCGTGTCGCTGGAGCACAAGCTGGGCATCCACGGCAGCCCGACGGCGGTGATGTCGTTCGGCGACCATTCGGGGGCGGTGGGCTATCTGGTGGGCGAGGCCAATCGCGGCCTGGAATACATGTTCGCCATGATGAACCATGCCCGTCTGGCGGTGGGCTTGCAGGGACTGGCCATCGCCGAGCGGGCCTACCAGCAGGCGCTGTCCTATGCCCGCGACCGGGTGCAGGGCCGCCCGGTGGGCTGGACGGCGGCGGGGCCGGCGGGGATCGTCCACCATCCCGACGTGCGCCGGCTGCTGATGACCATGAAGTGCCAGATCGAGGCGATGCGGGCGATCCACTACACCGCCGCCGCCGAGATCGACATCGCCCACGCCCATCCCGACGCGGCGCGGCGCGCCGAGGCGACGCAACTGGTCGAGCTGCTGACCCCCATCGCCAAGGGCTGGTGCACCGAGGTGGGGCAGACCATCGCCTCGCTGGGGGTGCAGGTGCACGGCGGCATGGGCTATATCGAAGAGACCGGGGCCGCCCAGCACCTGCGCGACGCGCGGATCACCACCATCTACGAAGGCACCACCGCCATTCAGGCCAACGACCTGGTCAACCGCAAGATCCTGCGCGACAAGGGCGCCGGCATCGGCCGGCTGCTGGCGGAAATCCGGGGGCAGGCCGAGGCGCTTGCCGCCACCGCCGATCCGTCGCTGAAGGCGATCGGCGCCGCCGTGGCCGGGGCGGTGCCCTCGGCCGAACGGGTGGTGGCATGGCTGGCCGAGGCGGCTGCGCGTGATCCCCGCCTGCCGGCGGCGGCGGCGGTGCCCACCCTGGAATTGATGGGCATCCTGGTCGGCGGCCACATGCTGGCCCGCGCCGCCGCCATCGCCCGCGCCCGCATCGACCAGGGCGCCGACCATGACGGCTTCTACGCCGCCAAGCTGGTCTCCGCCCGCTTCTACATCGGCCACATCCTGCCCCACGCCGCCGCCCTCGAACAAACCGTCCTCACCGGAACCGACGCCGTCATGGACCTCGAAGAGTGCCAATTGTGAG
>CAIUSV010000013.1 GCA_903901915.1 uncultured Rhodospirillaceae bacterium
CGCCCTCAACGAGGCCGCCGAGCAGGAAAAGGTCAACCTCGTCGCCACCAGCCACCCCGATTCCATCTATGCCGGAGCCATCGGAGCCGCCCTCTGGGGCGCCTTCCGTCATGAAAAGCTGGCGCGTCTCGGTCACGCGGCATAGCCGCGGCCCGGCCACCATCGCCGTTCGGCGGTGGTGGCGCGATCAGCCGCCTTCAATCATCAACCGTTTCGCCCCGGCGGCGACCTCCGGGGGGAGGGGGCACGACCGGCGGGTTTCTCGGTCGAAATGAACGGTGGTCAGTTCACAGACCGCCGACAGTGCCCCGGGCTCGATCCGGTAAAGTTCGTGGACGTAGCGAATCACCTTGTCGCGCACCTCCAACACCCGCGAGCGGATCTCGATGATGTCGCCGGCCAGCAGTTCCGCCTTGTAGCTGATGTTCTGCTGCACCGCCGCCATGGCGTGGCGCCCCCGCAGATAGGAGGGCGTCAGGCCCATGGCGGCGAAGAACGGCCAAGTGGCCTCGTCGAATTTACTGACGTACCACATGACGTTGACATGGCCCATGTGATCGCATTGCCACGGATAGGTGGTGCCGCGATAGGTGAGCATGGCTAGCCGTTGCTCCATTGTGGCGGCCGCTTTTCCTGGAAGGCGACCAGACCTTCCAGGGCATCCTTGGTCTTTATCAGATCGACGCCGCACAGGTGCTCGACCTCGTCCAACCGCTCGGCAACCCGACGGGCCAATGCCCCCCTCGCGGCCTTGACGGCGAAGCGGATGGCCGAGGCGCTGAGCGGCGCATAGTAAGCGTCGAACCAGGCCAGCGCGGCCGCTTCGGGATCATCGGCGACACGGTCGGCCAAGCCCATGCGCAACGCCTCGTCGGCGCCCACGCTGCGGCCGGTGTACAGCAGGTCTTCGGCCGCCGCCGGCCCGATCCGTTCGGGCAGCAGGCAACTGGCGGCGGGGGCGAAGACGCCCAGCTTGATTTCCGGCTGCCCCAGCTTGGCGTCGGAGGAAACCAGGATCATGCTGCCGGCAAGGGCGACTTCCAGACCGCCGCCGAGGCACTGGCCGCGCACCGCCACCAGGATGGGGCAGGGGAAGGCCAGCATCCGCTTCAGCAAGCCGTGCAGAACCGCCAGCATGCCGGCCATCTGGTCGGGGAAATGCTCTTCGATGCTGGCGCCGAAGCTGAAATGGGGGCCGGCGTGATCCAGCAGCACGGCGGACAGGTCCTTGTTGTTCTCCTGGGCCGCCAGGGCGGTGTCCAGGGCCTTGATCATGGCGGCGTCGATGATGTTGGCCTTGGGCCGGTCGAGGCGCAGGCGCAGTAGCTTGCCGTCACGGTCAAGCCAAGTTTGCAGCGGGCTGTCGGTCATAAGGAGGTTCTCCCAGGCATCAATGCATCGATCAGGTCGGGGGTCCAGGGCGCGCCCTTGGCCTGAGCCTGACGCAGCGCCACGAAGTTCACTTCGCGTCCGACCTCCTTGTTGCCGACGGCGAAGGCCTTGAAGCCGGCATGGGATTCGGTGGCCATGTTGACCGCCGCCCAGGCACGGTTGCTTTCCTTGTTGCGGTTCCACGCCTCCAGCTTGGGCTTGCGCAATTCCTCCAGGGTTTTGGCCAGGGCCTCGGGCGACATGTGGAGGAATTTGGCGCACAGTTCCTCGATCTTGGCGTCGAGGCGCGATAGGTCGATCTCACCGCCTGCCACGATCTCCCTGGCGGCTTTCAGTTCGGCGCCGGTCTTGGCTTCGCCCAGGACCCACTCGCCGAATTCATCCACCACCCGGTCGGTAATCACGGTGGGGTTGGCGACGAAGCGGCCATCGACCTTGAGGGCCGGGACCACGGCGCTGATCATGCCGAGGCGCCGCGCCTTGTGGGCCGAAATGGAATCGCACAGGATGCCGGCGGCCATGGCCTCTTCCGCGCCGATCATCACCGGCAGGAAATCGGTGGCGCCGCCGACCATGGCGCCGCCGTGCTTTGGTCCGGCTTGTCCGAACTGGGCCAGATCCTGGGCCACCGACAGGTCGCAGGCCAGCCCCAGTTCCTGGCCGCCACCGCTGCGCAATCCGTTGACCCGGCAGATCACCGGCTTGTCGCAGGCGAGGATGGCCGACACGGTGTCGTCGAACAGCCGCATGAACCGGCGGAATTCCTGTGGGTTGCCGGCGTAGTAGGTGGCGAAGTCCATGGCGTTGCCACCGGTGCAGAATGCTTTCTCGCCAGCACCGGTCAGCACCACTGCCACCACGTCGCGGGCTTCACTGGCGGTGCGCAATGCCTGCTGCAACGCTTTCAGCATGGTAATGGAATAGCTGTTGAACTGCCTGGGGTTGTCGATGGTGATCCAGACGTTGAACAGGCCCTCGGCCGCCGGGCGCGTCTCGTAGCGGATGCCCGGGTCCGACGGCGCTGGACAGGCGGCATGATCCACCAGCCGGGAGGGCGCGGTCTTGCTGACGATATCTTGGGTCATGATCTAGGGCACCAACACGACGCGCCGGGCGATGCGGCGATGATGGACGGCGTCGAAGACCTCGTTGATGCCGTCCAGCGGGTGTTCCTCGACGAAGGGCAGCACCTGCACCTTGCCGTCCAGGACCAGATCCAGGGCCGGCCCGTAGTTGGACAGCACGCAGCCCCAGTTGCCCAGGGCGCGGCCGTGCAGTGCCATCAGGTTGGAGAGACGGATTTCCACCTTGTCCAGGGTGAAGCCGACCACCGCCAGGGTCGAGCCCTTGACCATCAGGCCGAAGGCGGTTTCCTGGCCGATCTTGGTGCCCGAGCACTCGAACACGAACCATTCGATCGGGCGCAGGCCGTGCTCCTTGGCGAAGGCGGCGACCCGCTTCTTCAACTCGCGCCCGTCCATCTCGCGGGCGTTGAGCGTCAGATCGGCGCCGTAGCGGCCGATCATTTCCAGCTTGGCCGGATCGACGTCGACGGCGACGACCGTGGCGCCGAAGGCCTTGGCAATCTGGACGCAATAGCCGCCGACGCCGCCGACGCCGTTGACGATGGCGAGGTCGCCCGGACCGATACCCGACTGGATGACCGCCTGGAACGGGGTGGTGACGGCATCGGCCACCACCGACACCGAGGCGAGGTGGAGACCGGCCCTGGCCAGGCGGACCTCGTCCACCGGCAACAACCCGTGGGTCGGCGTCCGGATGTGCGAGGCGAAGCCGCCGTCAATATCGTTGCCGGGCATCCGTTCGTTGACGCACAGCGTGCCCTTGCCGCGCTTGCAGGGATCGCATTCGCCGCAATGGAACACCGCCGGCACGATCACCGCCTTGTTCAGCCAGTCCTGTGCCCCGGCTCCGGCGGCGACGACGCGGCCACTGATCTCGTGACCCAGGACCAGCGGCAGTGGACGATTGGTGCGCACCCCGTCGTAATAGAAGCCGAGGTCGGTGTGGCAGACGCCGCAGCCGGCGATCTCGATCACCACTTCGCCGGGCCCGGGGGGGAAGGGATCGAACGCCTGGCGTTCCATGGGCTGGCCCACACCCGTCATCACCCAGCGGTAAGCTTGCTTGTTCATCGGATATGCTCCTTCAATCCTTTGGGTAGGTATAGAAGCCCTTGCCGGTCTTCTTGCCCCATTCTCCCTTTTCGTACATGTCCTTGAGGATGCGGTTGGGCCTAGCGGTTTCGACCCCGGTCTCCTCGTATTCGTCCTGGCGGGCGAGGTAGGAGACGTCGATGCCGGTGGTGTCCAACAGACGCAGCGGCCCCATGGGATGACCCAGGCCCTTGGTTACCGCCAGATCGATGTCCTCGGCGCTGGCGTAGCCCTCCTCAAACAGGCTGATCGCCTCGCGGGTCAGCGCCCGGAAGATGCGGTTGACGATGAAACCGGGGATTTCCTTGCGCATCACCACCGGGGTCTTGCCGATGCGCCGGCAGAACGCCACCACCGCCTCGGTTACCTCGGCGGGCACCTTGGGATGAACGACAACCTCGACCAGTTCCATCACCAGGGCGGGGTTGAAGAAATGGATATTCAGCACCCGGTCCGGCCGGTTGGTGGTTTCGGCCAGACGCGAGCCGCGCATGTTCGAGCTGTTGCTGCCGAAGATGGTCTTGGGTGGACAGATCCGCTCCAGGGCCTGAAACAGTTCGGCCTTGGGCTCGAATTTTTCGATGATGGCCTCGATCACCAGATCGGCCTCGGCCGCCGCGTCGGCGAGGTCGGGGCAGAAACGCAGATTGGCCAGCGCCGCCGCCTTTTTCTCTTCCGACAGCTTGCCCTTGGCGATCCGGCCGTCCAGGTAATCGCGGGTGAACGCCTCGGCCGCAACCAGCCCTTCCGGTCGCGAGTCGTTGAGGCTGGTGTTGAAGCCGGACAAGGCGCATTGCAGGGCGATCTGGCGTCCCATGGCTCCGGCGCCGACGACCGTGATCTTTTCCATGCGGGTTATCCTTTTACTGTTTGCGGCCGGCGAATCTGGCGATGCCGTCCTTGCGGTCCTTGGCGGCATAGCAGCCGGTCGAGACCTCGATGTCGAAGCCGGTGGAATGGTCCATGTCCATGGCGTGGTCGATGCAGCGCTTGGCCCCCCTGACGGCGACCTGGACGTTGCCCTGGATCCGTTTGGCCAGGGCAACCGCCTCGTCCATCAGGGCTTCCGCCGTGACGATGCGGTTGATCAGGCCAAGATGTTCCGCCCTGGCGGCATCAATGGTGGCGGCGGTGAGGATCAGTTCCTTCGCCCGTGCCGCGCCGATCAGCTTGGGTAGCTTGCGGCAGCCGCCGGCGGCGGGGATCAGCCCCCACTTGACCTCGGGCAGGGCGAAGGTGGAGCGCGCCGTGGCCAGGATCATGTCGCAGGCCAGCGCCAACTCGAAGCCGCCGGCCAGGCAATGGCCGTTGACGGCGGCGATGGCCGGCTTGGTCAGTTTTTCCAGGTCCTCATACATGGGGAACAGGTCGCCCAGGCGAAACTCGTGGGCCTCGTCGTCGCTCAGGGTCTGGCGTTCCTTGAGGTCGACTCCGACGCAAAATGCCCTTTCCCCCGCCGCCGCCAGGATCATCACGTCGATAGTATCGTCAGCTTCGATCTGGCGGACGGCGTCGCGCACGGCCCGCACCATGGCGCGATCAATGGCGTTCAGCGCCTCGGGACGGTTGAGGGTCAGCACGGCGATGCCGTCGCCGCGATTTTCCAGCAGGATTTCGCCGGCCATGCTCAGCTCTCCCGCCGGATGATCATGGCGGTGGTGACGCCGCCGCCGCCGCAGATGGAGGCGACCCCAAGTTCCTTGTTCCGGCGGCGCAACACGTTGTCCAGCGTTACCAGGAGGCGGGCACCGGTGCTGCCGGTGGGATGGCCCAAAGCGATGGCGCCGCCGAAGGCGTTGACCCGGTCGCGATCCCAGCCCAGCACGCGCTCGTTGGCGATCATCTGGGCGGCGAAGGCCTCGTTGACCTCGATGAAGTCCATGTCGGCCAGCGACATGCCGGCGGCCTTCAGCGCCAACGGGATCGACCAGCCGGGGCCGTCGCCCATGGTGGCGGGCTCGACGGCGGTCTGGGCCGACGCGACGATCGAGAACAGCGGCGTTCTGCCCATGGCCCTGGCGGTTTCCCGCGTGGTCAGCACCAGGGCGGCGGCGGCGTCGCCCATGCCGCAGGAGTTGCCGGCGGTGATGGAACCATCCTTCTTGAACACCGGTTTCAGTTTGGCCAGCCGCTCGGGCGACGAGTCGCCGCGGATGGATTCGTCGCGTGAGATCGTGGTTTCGTCGCGGTCGCGGGAGGCGGCAAGCGTCACCGGCGCGATCTCGCTGTCGGTCAGCCCCGCCGCCTGGGCGGCGGCGGCCTTTCTCTGCGAAGCCACGGCGAAGTCGTCCTGCTCCTGGCGGCTGATGGCGTACTTGGCCACCAGGTTTTCGGCGGTCATGCCCATGCCATAGCCGCACAGCGGATCGACGGTATCGCTCCAACTGTCCGACAGGGTCTTGTCGCCCAGTTTGAAGCCTTCCCAGCGGACGTTCTTCAGCAGGTAGGGCATGGTACTCATGGATTCCATGCCGCCGGCCAGAATCACCTTGCCGTTGCCCGCCGCCAGTTCCAGCCCGGCCAGCATCACCGCCTTCATGCCAGACGGGCAGGCCATGTTGACGGTGAAGACCGGCCGGTCGAGGGCGATGCCGCCGCGTACGGCGGCGGTTCGCGACGGATTGGGGCCATTCCCGGCCTGACGGCAGTTGGCATAGATCGCCTGATCGATCTGATCGCCGGACAGCCCGGCCCGCTCCAGGGCGGCACCGATGGCGACGGCGCCCAGATCGTAGGCGGGAGTGTCCTTGAAGCTGCCGCCGAAGGCTCCCATCGGGGTGCGCACGGCGCTGATGGCGACGATATCGCTGCTGCTGCCCATGATCAAAGCCCGTAAACGCGGGCGGCGTTGCCGCGCAGGATCTTGTCGGCGACCTTTTCGCTCAGTCCCAACTCGGAGCGGATGCAGGCGATGGATTCGGCATGGGTGACCGCAGGATAGTTGGTGCCGTAGATCACCTTGTTCTGGCCCCGGGTCTTCATGAAGTGGACCAGGGTGGGTTCGAGGTACTTGGGATTGTGGGCGTCGATGCCGAGATAGACGTTCTCGTGCTTCCAGGCCAACGAGATCATCTCCTCGGTCCACGGCCAGCCGGTATGGGCGCCGATCAGCTTCAGCTCGGGGAAGTCCAGGGCGACGGTATCGAGATGGATGGGGCGGCCAAGCTCGTTGGGCATGTGCTCGGCGGAATGGCCGACCTGCATGGACACCGGGATGCCGAGTTCGACGCACTTGGCGTAAAGCGGATAGTACAGCCGGTCGTTCAGCGGGATGCCGAAACCGTAGGTGTGGATGTAGACGCCCCGGAAGCCGTACTCCTTCACCGCGCGCTCGACATTGCGGACGCTTTCCAGCTTGAGCAGCGGATTGAAGCCGCACAACCCCACCAGCCGGTCGGGATGGCGGCTGACGGCGGCGTGGACCTCCTCTTCGGAAATGTCCCAGACCATGGTCTTCTTCTGGTAGGACATCATGCGGATGGCGGGGATCAGTGCCTTGTCCAGGCCGGCGGCGTTCATCATGGTGACGAAGTCATCGATGGCGACGCCTTTGACGCGGTCTTCCATCTTCCACCACTTGATCAGCCTGTGCATCTCCGGCTGGCCGTACCAGTACTTCTCGATGGCCTCGGGAGTGAACAGATTGCAATGAAAGTCGATGGCCATGATGGTCCTCTTCGCGGTTGCGTGGTGAGCGGGGCGGGCTTCAGCGACGACCGAAGGCTCCGCTCCGGTGAAGGTCAGCCAACTCGGCCTCGGAAAATCCCCAGCGGGCCAGGGCATCGTCGTCGTGTTCGCCGACGCGGGGCGGTGGCAGGTCGAGTTCGGCCGTGGTTCGGCTGAAGCGCGGAGCCGGGGCGGCCTGGGTGACGCCGCCCCGTTCGGCGAAGGTTCCCCTGGCAGCGTTGTGGGGATGAGAAGGGGCCTCGGCGAGGTCGAGGATGGGGGTGACGCAGGCGTCGGTTCCGGCGAACTCGGCCACCCATTCATCGCGGGTTCGCTTGGCGAAGGCTTCGGCCAGAATGCTTTTCTGGCCGGGCCAGGTGGCGGCATCCAACTGAGTGGCGGGGTCGAGAGTGATGCCCAGCCTGTCGAGCAGTTGGCGGTAGAATTGGGGCTCGATGGGACCGACCGCGACATGCTTGGCGTCGGCGCAGGTATAGGTGTCATAGAAATGGGCGCCGCCGTCGAGGTAGTTGGAGCCGCGTTCCAACCGCCATTTTCCCTCGGCATGCAGGCCGAGAAAGCGGTTCATGGACAGCGAGGCGGCGTCGAGCATGGCACCGTCCACCACCTGGCCGATCCCGGAGGCTCTGGCTTCCAGCACGGCCGCGACCAGTCCGAACGCCATCAGCATGGCGCCGGCATAGTCGCCCACCAGATTAAGGGGAGGGACCGGCTTGGCGTCTTTGCCGCCGATGGCATGCAGCGTGCCGGCAATGGAAATATAGTTGATGTCATGCCCGGCGGTATGGGCCAGCGGGCCCCGCTGGCCCCAACCGGTCATGCGGCCGTAGATCAGGCGGCGGTTGACCTTGAAGCAATCATCCGGGCCGATCCCAAGGCGCTCCATGACGCCGGGGCGAAAGCCCTCCAACAGAATTTCCGCCTGCTCCACCAGCCGCAGGGTGGTGGCGATGGCGTCGGGGGTTTTGAGGTCGAGCGCGACGGAGCGGCGCCCCCGGTTCAGGATATCGAAGCGCGATCCCTTGCCCCTGGCGTCGGAACGATCGATGCGGACGATATCGGCGCCGAGGTCGGCAAGCAGCATGGCGCAGAACGGCGCCGCGCCCAGTCCCGCCAGTTCCACTACCTTCAATCCCGCCAACGGTCCCATTGGTCACGCAATCCCGGCTTCCAGTTTCGTTAAACATACTATACAGTCGGTTTGTTACGGTCAACGCCTCCGTTACGTCCCGACGGGTGGTGGCATCGAAAGCTTTCGGATTGACCTGGGCGGTCATTGAGACTAACTGGTCTCGATGTTTTGACGGCCTCTGCCGAGCGATGGAAACGCATCCATGGACGTGACGACAAAAAAGCCGAACAAGAAGGAAGAGCAAAGAGCGGCCAGTCTGGAGAACATACTGGCTTGCGCCCTCAATCTCTTCGTCAAGAACGGCTATCGCGCCACGACCATCGACCATATCGCCGCGAAGGCCGGATTGACCAAGGGTGCGGTCTATTTTTACTTCAAGACCAAGGACGCCATCATGCTCCGGCTGCTGGAGCAGGCCGAGGAGTTCGTGGTCGACCCTATCGCTGCGCATATCGCCGAAGCCGGCCCCGGCGCCGACGCCAAACTGGTTAAGTTCATCCACAGCCAATCCATCCTGGGCCTGACCAGGCCCGAGCATGTGCTGTTGTTGATTCTGGTCTCCATCGAGTTCAGCGGTGCCGGTAACGAGATCGAGGACAAGGTCAAATCCATCTATCGGCGGATGTACGCCGAGATCGAAAGCGTCATTGGCCAGGGCCAGAAGGAAGGCGTGTTCCGGACGGACCTGAACGCCCACGACCTCACCGCCATTGTCATGGCGGGCCATGACGGCGTCCTGGTGGAATGGTATCGGCGCCCGAAGGAGCTTACCGGCAAGAATCTGGCGAACGCCCTGCGCGCGACCTTGCTGAACGGCCTGACCCATCGCGCCTGATCCGTCGGCCGTGAAGCTCACATTGGAAATAGAAAAAAAGCCGTACCCGAAGGTACGGCTTGAGTTTAGGGAGGAAACGTCCAAGAAAGGGCAGAAAGGGATGTCCGAAGACGTCCGTTTGCTGCACTGCAAAATTTATAGGATGAGGAATGTTGCGGCGCAAGAAAAAAATTGCACAAGTTCCAGGCTGAGCCTGGAATTGGCGGTTTTTCGGGCCTTTGGAGGGTGCAGATCAGGTATGACCAGTTGGCGCGGGCAATACTGGCATCAATGGCACGTGTCGTGCAAGAATGAGCCCATCGAAAGAATGCGAGGAGTGTTTCGATGACGGCATGGCGGACGGCATTGGCGGCAGGTTTCGCCGTCGTCGTCGCGGCTGTTCCCGATCGGGCGGCGGCGTTGGCGCCACCGTTGGGGGCCGAGGCCCTGTGCGCCGCCGAGACCGCCGCGGCGGAGCGCTCCTATGGTATTCCCGCCGCCTTGCTTCATGCCATTTCCATCGTCGAATCCGGCCGTTACGATTCCGGGCGCCGGGCAACAATTGCCTGGCCGTGGACGGTTACCTCCGGGGGGGACGGGCGCTATTTTCCCACCAAGGCCGAGGCTATCGCCGAGGTTAGGCGCCTGAAGGCAAAGGGGGTTCAAAACATCGACGTCGGTTGCATGCAGGTCAACCTCCGCTATCATCCCAGCGCTTTCGACGGCCTGGAGCAGGCGTTCGATCCCGCCGCCAACGTGGCCTACGCCGCCCGCTTCCTCAAGGGGCTGTATGGTGCCACCGGCCATTGGCCGACGGCGGCATCGTATTACCATTCCCAGACCCCCAGCCTGGCCGCCGCTTATCGCGAACGCCTGATGAAGGTGTGGAACGGCAGCGGTGCCACTACCCAGGTGGCCACTCTCGGTCGTGCCACCCCGGTTCCGCATCTGCCGCCGCTGAAGCAGGTTCCCGGCTCGCCCCAGGTCGAGGACATGCGCAAGGCGTGGCGCGAGAGCGCCCAGGCCGGGCGGGACGAGGCCAGCCGCATCGCCGACGCCTATCGCAAGGCGAGGGTGGCCGAGTACCAGCTGCGGCGGGTCAAGTTCCAGGAAGCTCGCGCCGGCCTGTCGACCACCACCCGGCGCTGATTATTCGGTGGGATTTTCGGCAGGGGTCTCGGTCCGGGTCTTGCGGTGGCTGCGCACGGCGCCGACGGCGGCGAAGCCGATCATGAAGGCGATGAACCCGCCCAGCACCCACCACTTGCTGTCACCCAGCCAGTCTTCCAGCTGGCGCCCGAGGAAATAGCCGCCCCAGGCGAAGCTGTGGGCCCAGATGGCTGCGGCGATCAGGTTCAGCACGAAATACTTGACCCTGGGCACGCCGGCGATACCGACGATGAACGGTGCCACGTTGCGTACGCCATAGACCCAGCGGAACGACAGAATGAAGGTGGCCGGCGTCCGGTTAACCGACTGGAACGCCCATTCCACCTTGGTGGTCAGTTTTGGCCAGCGTTTAAGCAGCGGCGCGCCGTACTTGCGTCCGATGTAGTAATAGAGCTGGTCGCCGAAGAAGCTTCCCGACATCGCCGCGATCGCCAGCAGTTCGACATTGATGCGAAAGCGCCCCTCCGATGCCAGAACCCCGGTGACGATCACCACGGTTTCGCCCTCGACGAAGGTCCATGCGGTGATGAACGGATAAAGCAGGAAGCCGTATTCCTTGAGGATATGAACGACGAGCTCTTCCAAGGGGGCTCCAGCGGCGAGGGCGTGGGGAAAGCGCCCGCAAAAATCCGGCAATATGGAAGATGCGTCAACGTCCAAATTGGGACGTTGCCAAATGATCACACACCGGGGCGGTCCGCGCGCGGCGCGATGCGGTTGACGTGACCCATCTTTCGTCCCGGGCGGGCCTCGCTCTTGCCATAAAGATGCAGTTTGGCGTGGGGATCATCCAGGATTTCCAGCCACCGTTCGACGTCATCGCCGATCAGGTTCTTCATCTCCGCGTCCGAGTGGCGCTCGGGCGATCCCAGCGGCAGGGCGCAGACCGCGCGGATGAACTGCTCGAACTGGTCGGTGATGCAGGCATCCATGGTCCAGTGGCCGGAATTGTGCGGCCGCGGCGCCATTTCGTTGACCAGCAGGCCATCGGCGGTCACGAACATCTCTACCGCCAGCAGGCCGACCACGCCCAGGGCCTCGGCGGCACGGTGGGCGATGTCCATGGCGCGGGCCGCCAATGCCGGCGCGATGGGGGCGGGGGCGGTGGTGGTGTCGAGGATATGGTTGCGGTGGACGTTCCAGACCGGATCAAAGGCGGCCCAGTCGCCATCGACGCCGCGGGCGACGATTACCGATATCTCGCCGGCGAAATCGATGAAACCTTCCAGCACGCCGGCGCCGGAGTCGGCGAGGCCGCTGCCCAGTGCCGCCCATGCCTCGGCCAGGTCGGTATCCGGGCCGATCTTGACCTGACCCTTGCCGTCATAGCCCAGCCGGGCGGTCTTCAGCACCGCCGGGCGTCCGATGGCGGCAACCGCCTCGGCAAGGTCGTCAAGGCCGGATACCGGGCGCCATGGCGCGGTGGCGGCCCCGATGGAGGCGAAGAAGCGTTTCTCGGCGACGCGGTCTTGCGCCACCTCCAGCACACTCCAGCAAGGCCGCACCGGGACATGGGCGGCGAGGTGGCGCACGCTTTCGGCTGGAATATTCTCGAACTCGAAGGTGACGACATCGACCTTGCAGGCGAAATCCTCGATGGCGGCCTGGTCGGAATAATCGGCCACCGTGACGGCGGCCGACACCTGGGCCGCGGGGCTGTCGGCCTCGGGCGAGAACACATGCACCCGATAGCCCAGCCGGGCCGCCGCCAGCGCGGCCATGCGGCCAAGCTGGCCGCCGCCGATCATGCCGATGGTGCTGCCGGGCGGCAGGGGCCGCCGCTCGCCTTCGCCGGTCACGGGCGGATCAGGTCCGGGTTGTCGGGATCGACGGGTGATTCGGCGACCGAAGCGGTCTGGCGTTCCCGCCATGCCTCCAGGGCGGCATCGACCCGGGGATCGAGCAGTGCGATGATTGCCCCCGCCAGCAGGGCGGCATTGATCGCCCCCGCCTTGCCGATGGCCAGGGTTCCCACCGGAACGCCCCCCGGCATCTGGACGATGGACAGCAGCGAGTCCTGGCCCTTCAGCGTCCGGCTCTCGACCGGCACGCCCAGGACCGGCAGCGATGTCAGGGCGGCGGTCATGCCCGGCAGGTGGGCGGCGCCGCCGGCACCGGCGATGATCACCATCAAGCCGCGCCCCTTGGCCGCGCCGGCGTAATCATAGAGCCGCTTGGGAGTGCGGTGGGCCGAGACCACCCGGGTCTCGAAGGCGATGCCCAGTTCCGCCAGGGTGGCGGCGGCGTGGCGCATGGTCTCCCAGTCGGACTGGCTCCCCATGATGATGCCGACCTGGGGCACCAATGCGTCGACCATGCGGCAACCTCGCCGGGCTGGTTAAAGAAAGGGCGGGATTATAGGGAAGGACGGCGGCGAAGCAAGGACGTATTACTTAAATATCGGACACGCACTGACGATCGTGGTAATTTGGTGGTAACCCCCGGGGTGAGGAATGGCCAATCAGTTCCGCAGCGATCCGGTGTATTCCGTCGGGCACGCAAATGAGTACGCGCGCGATCAGGGGGGGTATCATCCCGGCCATTCCCCCCAGCACCATCCCTATCCGCATAATGAACCACCCCAGGTCGAACACACCATTGCCGACGTGACGTCCATTCTTGGCCTTCCCGAGGGGGCGGTGACTCCGACGGTGCTACAGGCGGTGACCGGGCTTTTGGGCGAGGTTGACCGTTTGCGGTGGATGGATGCCCAGCACCGGCGCCGCCAGGCCTATCTGGAGGGGCTGGCCGACCGGGACGCGGTGGTGCCGGCGCTCAATCGCCGCGGCTTCATGCGCGAGTTGGAGGCGCTTCTGTCCACCGGCAGCGGTTCGGGCACACTGGTGGTGCTGCACGTCAACGGACCCGAGGAAATTCGTCAGATCAACGGGTTCGCTGCCGGTGACGGGGCATTGCGCCACATCTGCGCCCATCTGGTGGGGGCGCTGCGTACTACCGATCAGGTCTGCCTGTTGGGGGGAAGCGACTTCGCCGTGCTGCTGCCGGGCACCGAACTGGGCGACGCCCGGGAAAAGATCCGTGATGTAATGGAACGGATCAATCGCCAACCGTACGTCTGGCTGGGCCAAACCCACACCTTCGCCATGTTCTCGGGCTATCACGTCCTACAACCGGGCGAAAACGCCGAATCCGCCCTGGCCTCCACCGATCGCGCCCGGCGCGGTCTGCCTGACTAGGCTGCGGAGGAAAAGCCCTGTACTTTCCGCGAGTACCCTTCGATTGGGCCGCCTGCCGGCGCACGTCTTGGCCGCATGGAAAGCGCTGGATTAGTTGATCACCGCCGGCATCACCCAACCCGATTGCAGCGCGATCCGGACCGCCTGGGCGCGATTGGCGGCGCTGATCTTGCGGTAGACGTTGCGCAGATGCACCTTGATGGTGATTTCCTGAAGGCTGAGGGCGATGGCGATTTCCTTGTTGGTCCGGCCTTCGACCAATTGGGCCAGGATCTCGGCCTCGCGCCGCGACAGCCGGTCGAACGGCGGCGGCGCTCCTTGCGGCTTGGCGGCCGGCGACAGCGCCGACTGGTTGGCCGGGTCCTCGAAGAATGAACTGGACGGCAGATATTTCTCGCCCGAGAGCACCAGACGCAGGGCGTTGACCATGGTGGCGCCGCTGACGGTCTTGGGGATGAAGCCGGCGGCGCCGGCCTGTACGGCGGCAACCACATGGTCGCGGGTGGAATAGCCTGAAACGATCACCACCGGCGTATCGGGAATGCGGGTCTTGATCTGGTGCAGGCCGCCCAGGCCATCCATTCCCGGCATCATCAGGTCAAGCAGCACCAGCCCGATGCCGGGGGTGGAATCGATCTGGTCGATAGCCTCCCCCAAAGTGGCCGCGTCCAGGATTTCCGCCGTCGGGTCCAATTCCAGGAGAAACGGCCGGAGCCCGTCACGAACCAGCTTGTGGTCGTCGGCCACCAGTATCAACATTTCGTCGCTCTCCCGGGTCCTGCGGCGAGTAAACCCATCCAGCCTCACCTACTCGAAAGTATAACAGGACTTTGTCGCCAGACAACGCAAACGATAAGCGTCGTAAAAAAATCTACTCAGAGGGCGGCTCGAGGAAGGCTCTGATCACCGGACGCAAGGTATCCACGGTAACCGGTACGGGCAAAACCGCGCACCTGTCGTCGTCAAAGCCGGCGCCGCGCCGCGCGGTCACGTCCTCCGGTCCGTTGACGATGGCGATCACCGGCAGCAGCGGGTCAAAGTCACGCAAGTGGTTCAGCAAGGTTTTGGCGTCTTCTTCCGGCACCGTGGGGCCGAAAACGACCACATCGGCGGCCTCGGCCTGAAATGCCGCCCACGCCTGCCTGCCGGTCGCGGTGAACCCCACCCGGCACTCCAGTTCCCGCAACAGCAGGCCCAGCGGCTCGATGTCGGCGGTGATTTCCTCCACCACCAGGACCAGGGCGCTGGGCGGTGGACCCGGTCGGCGATGGCGTCGGATACGATCAAGGATTTCGGCGGCGACATGGCTTTGCGCCGCCACCAGATCGAACTGCCGGGCTTGCCAGTCAGGAGTGGCCTTGCCCCGCTCGATCATCAACTGCGCGCCCTCGGCCGCCATCCGGATGATGTTGAGGGGTTGTGCCAGTTCGTGTAGCAAGTCGCGAAATCGCCTGTCCGCCGGATCGGTCATCTCGGTCACTGAACGTTTCAGGTTTACCGATGATAGGGCGGGAGCGTCCCGCTGCCAATCCCCACGGCGGATAGGTCTGCCTTGAGCCTGCCGTGATCTCGTGCTTTGCTCGCCCTAACCCGACGTGGAGGTCAATCGCCGTGCGCCCCATTTTTAAAGCCATCCTGGTTGCCACCGTTCTGCTGACCGCACCGTCGGTGGCGTCGGCGGCGGAACCGGCGCTCGATCTGCTTGACGCCCCGGTGGCTTATACCGCCGATTTCACCGTGACCAGCGCGCGCGGCAGCTATCAGGGCAAGGTGTGGCACGAGCAGGGGCGGGAACGGCGCGAGGTCGCCACCGCCGGCGGCGGTCAGGGAGTCCTAATCCTGCGCGATAGGGACTTGGCCTATCTTCTTGGAATATCGGGAAAATGGTATGTCGGCCTATCGCTCCGATCGGCCGGAGCGGTGGTTGGCGGACTTGAGTCCTGGCAAGTCGAGCGAAGCCGTGTGCGCGAAGAAAGCGTGGCCGGACTCCGCGCCACCCGATGGAAGACCAGGGCCGACGGCCCCCGGGGCGGCTTCGTCGGCGAGATATGGACCAGCCGCGAGGGTATTGTCGTCAAGGCAACAGGGACGCTCAACAGTGCCGATGGCGATGACGGTCCGGTGGAGATGGCGTTGTCGAATCTTCGGGTAGGGCAGGTGGACCGGCGGATGCTGGAACTGCCTCAGGGATGGTTCGGCTTCGATCTGCACCAAGTGCCGCCCGAGCGGGTCGAGCAGGCGGTGGCGGCGCTGAAGCCGCTGCTGGAGGGACGCCGGGGACAGTGAGGCGAAGGGCCGTTACCAGGTGCGGATGCGACCGGTGTCGATATGGACGAAGTCGGATGCCGGATAAGCACCGACACCACCGGCCTTAAGCGACAGCGCGGCGCGTCCGACATGGCGGATGGAATGGCCGGGCAGGCGGATATCCACCGCCCTACCTTCCATGTGCAGGCTGTGGCTGGCGACGCCGTCGCTGTACGAGGCCAACATGGCATTGGTGGCGGGCGAGCGATAACCGCTGATGATGTGCACCGCGCCCTTGGCGCCGACCTTGCGTTGGACCGACACGACCAAGTCGAGCAAACGAGGGTCGATGGGGTGGACCGCGCCGTTGCGGTGATCACGCAGAAAGCGGCTGATCTGGGTGATGGATTTGGTGTGATAGCGCCCGTCGGCCCAGTAGACGGTCTTCAGCGATTCGCCGGTGTGGGTATTATAGAGGTGGAGCGATCGTTCCGGCATCCGCCGAACGGCGGCTTCCAGCGGGTTGACGACCATCAGGGTGGCGGCGGCGCCGAGACCCATGGTCAGGAAGCTACGCCGGCTTTGCGCCTTGTCGATCATTCCCCCTCCATCCTTGGCCCGGGGCTCTCCCCCCTCGGGTGAGGACCTTATTACCATTTTGGGGGAGGCCGGAGTCAACCCTTACGTCGCCGGGGCGGTGTCTAAAGGGCGCTGCCGGTACGGCTGGATGCGGTCCGGGGTGCGGGGGCGCGGGCGCGGTCGAGCGCCGGGGCGAGGCGGCGGTCGTGGCCGTAAAGATCGTCGCGGAATTGTACGGTACCGTCGTCGTCGGCCCACGCCGTCCAATACATCAGGTAGACCGGCATGGTCCGTTCCAGCATCAGAGTGCGGGTGGAAGCGTTGGCGGCGATATTGTCGGCCAACCGGCCCTGCCAGTGCCGCCCCAACAGCAGCTCGCCGAGTTCCAGCGGTCGTTCCAGCCGGACACAGCCGTGGGACAACGCCCGGTAAGGGCGGGAGAACACTTTCCGGTTGGGAGTGTCGTGCAGATAGATGTCGTCGGAGTCCTTGAGATTGAACTTCAACTGGCCCAGCGCGTTGTCCGGTCCCGGCGGCTGGCGCAGGCGATAGGGGAATTTCTTGCCGATGGCATTCCAGTCGACGCCATCACCGGCCGCCTCTGGACTGTCCTCGGGATATTGGGTGATCTTCAGCTTGCTTGAGGTCAGGTAGTTGGGATCGCGCCGCAACTTGGGCAGGATTTCCTTGTTGGCGATGCTGGGCGGTACCGACCAGGACGGGTTGAGAACCAGCGAGTTCATGGTGGCGTTCATGCTCGGGGTGGGGTGTTTGGTATCGCCCACCACCACCCGCATGGACATGACCACGGCACCGTCCTCGACGACGTCCAGGGCGGCGGCGGCGATATTGACGGCGACGTGATGGCGCCCGGGGTCGCGGGTCATCCAGCGCCAGCGTTCCAGATTGACGGAGATCTGCCGGGCGCGGGCATCGGCCGGGACGTTGAGGGTGGCGATGGTGCGGGTTCCGACCGTGCCGTCGGGATCAAGCCCGTGACGGGACTGAAAACGCCGGATCGCCGCCACCAGCGGCCCGTCCAGCTGACGCCCCTCGGCGAAGGCGCCGTCCAGGTCGCCGCCGGCGATCAGTCGGCGCCGCAGCAGCGGCACACGATCATCGGTATCGCCGGGAACCAGCTTGGCACCGTCGGGTACCTGGGGCCAACCGCCGGCGCGGGCGACGGCACGGGTTCGCAACAGCGCGTCCTTCAGCCGGGAGTAGCCGACGAAATGGGGAGTGGCGGCGGCAGCCAACTCGGGCAGCGGCCGCCCGTCAGCCAGCGCCTTAAGGAAGCGGCTGCCGTCGAATTCGCCGCGCTTGTCGTGGCCGAAGCCGCCAAAGGCCCGTTCGGGCGGCACGGCGCCGATGGCGAGGTCGCGGCCGAACCGCAGCAGGGCGGCGCTCACCAAGACGTCGTGCTCGATGTCGGACCCGGCGGCGGGAATGGCATAGGCGCCGGGGTCCAGCCCCTCGGCCAGCGCCGTTGTCTGCATTTCGGTCAGCAGTCGCTCGCCCAGGGCCTCGTTGCTGCCGCTCCAGGCCGGCTGATAGAGGCGGGCGTGGTAGAAATCACGCAGCACCTTGGCCTCGGTGGCGGGTTCGGCCAGCGGTGCCGCCAGGATCAGCGCCTCGAAACGTTTGGATTGCTCGGTGGCCGCAGGGGGCTCCGCCCAAGCGCTTCCTCCGGCGCCAAGCGTCGCGACGCTAAGGGCCATGCTGAGGAGTAGGGGGCGGGCGAACCACAAAACCAACGGAGCGCTCATGGACACTGGGCGAGGGCGTCGGCCGGGCGGTGCGGCCGACGAATCCTCCCCCGAGTCGATATCGATCCAATCGGCCGGAGTGTCAACGTCCAACCGCGTGCCGGAGCGTGATTGTTACAAGTCGTCGCCATTGGTGGCGGGATTAGCCTTGCGCCCAGGGCAGGTTGGACGCCTTCCAGCCGGCGGTGATGCCGCGATGGCGGGACTGGTCGTGGGGGCCCTCGAAGCCATCGGTGATGTTCCAGGCTTCGGTATAGCCCAGCGCGGTCAGATGTTCCGCCGCCGCCTTCGAGCGCACCCCGGATCGGCAGAGCAACAGCAAGACGTCGTCCTTCCGGACTCCCTGGGCCTCCAACTGAGCGGCGAAGGCGTCGTTGCGGGCCATGGTGGGGAACGCCTGCCACGAGACCAGCAGAGGCTGCTTGTCGATCGACGAAAGGTCGGGCACGCCCACAAACGACCATTCCGCCTGGGTGCGGACGTCCACCAGCTTGGCGTTTGCTTGGGTACGAAGCCGATTCCAGGTTTCGGTCGGGGTGATTTCGCCGGCGTAGGTGGTGGGGCTGGTCATGGGGCTGGCTCCGATGGGTGAATAACTACACGAAATCTACCGCATAATAGGATTAATGTACACAAAAATGTGTTGACCGGGGTGTGAAATAGGGTCTATTCCCTGGTCGGACCATATCATACACCGGCTGCGGTGTTGTAAATCAGAGGCCATGCAATGAACGACGCCAACCGCACGGATATCGACGCCATCGAGCCGCTGGTCCGGATGTCCGATCTCGGCGAATATCGGCAGGCCTACGGCCGACGCCTTTCCGGCGAATGGGACGAGGAGCGCTGGACGTCCTTCCGTCTTCGCTTCGGCGTCTATGGTCAGAAGCAGGCCGGCGTGCAGATGGTCCGCATCAAGATACCGGGCGGCATCGTTCCCACTCCTTGGCTGAAAACCCTGGCGCGCGTCAACCGGGAATTCGCGACAGGACCGGCCCATATCACCACCCGGCAGGATTTCCAGCTTTATTACGTGCCGCTCGAGCGCTCGGCCGACATGCTGGAGCAGCTTTATGCCGACGGCATCACCACCCGAGAGGCTTGCGGCAACACGTTGCGTAACATGACCGCGTGCGCGCTGGCCGGGGCTTGCCCACGTGAACTTGTCGATGCGGGCAAGGTGGCTGACCAGCTTTCGCGGGCGTGGCTGCGCCATCCCCTGGTGCAGCACATGCCGCGCAAGCTTAAATTCACCGTGTCGGGCTGTGCCACCGATTGCGGCGGGTCCTCCATTCACGACCTCGGCTTCATCGCCGTCGAGCGGGGCGGCAAACGCGGATTCCGGGTGCTGGCGGCCGGTGGATTGGGCGGACAGCCGGTCATGGCCGTGGAGGTGCTGCCGTTCGTCGCCGAAGACGATCTGCCCACGGTGGTGGAGGCGGCGGCGCGGCTGCATCAACGTTATTCCAACCGTCGCGACCGGTCGCTGGCGCGCCTGAAATTCGTTTTGAAGCGGTTCGGGGAAGAGAAGTTCGTCGGTCTGTTCCGCGAGGAGTTCCAGCGCGTCAAGGGCTTGCAGCAGCGGCCGTGGCAGCCGCTGGAGTGGGCCCGTCCGGTCGAGGCGGCGGTGGCTCGCACCCCGGTGGGGGTGGTCGCCGGTCACGACGGCACCACCGCGCTGGTGGTCTATGTCCCGTTGGGGCTGCTGAGTTCCGACCAGCTCGGCAGCCTGCATGATATCGCGGTTGCGGCCGGGGTGTCGCAGTTGCGCACCACCCGTGATCAGAATCTGGCCCTGCTGGGAGTGGCACCGGATCGGGTCGCCTCGGCCATCACGGCGATCCGGGCTATCGGTCTGGACGTGCCGGCCCGGGCCGACGCCGTACCCGATGTGGTGTCCTGCCCCGGCACCACCACCTGCCGCATCGGTATCACCAACTCCCAGAGCTTCGGCAAGGAGATCGAGCGCGAGGCCCGTGGCGATGCCGCCGCCGGCGGCGTGTCGGTGCATGTGTCGGGCTGCCAGAATTCCTGCGGGTTGCATCAGGTTGCCGATATCGGCCTGCACGGCATGGCCAAGAAGATCGACGGTCGATCGGCGCCGCATTACCAGATTCATCTCGGAGGCGACGCCTATCGCGGCGAGATCGGTATCGAAGGGCCGATCGTTCCCGCCCGTCTCGCCAATCAGGCGGTGGGCCGGCTGCGCCGGGCGGCGGCCACCGGCCGCGCCGAAGGCGAAAGTGTCCGCGTCTGGGCCGAGCGCCTGGGCAAGGACGGCATCGCCGCGATTCTGGCGCCGCTGGGGCCGGACGTCGGGGATGATCTGTTCGTCGATTGGGGCGATACCGAGGTGTATGCCGGCGCCCCCCGGGCCAAGGGCGAATGCGCCGCGCCCCAGGTCAGCGCCAGCTATTTCGCCGATCTGGCCGATGACGGCCTGATCAACGTCGACCGCTATCTGGTGGCCGGGCGCTGGCAGGAAGCGTTGAAGGCCGGCGAGGACGCCACCGTCTATGCCGTCCGCCTGCTGCTGGCCGCCCGCGCCATCGTCACCGAGGACGGCCAGGACGCCGAGGCGGTTTATGCCCTGTTCCGCTCTGGCCCGGCGGCGACCGTCGAGGCGGTCAACGCCTTTGATTCGGTGCTGGCCGAGCGGACCACCGCCCTGGTGACCGGCGACGCCGGCTCCTACCGCGAGGCGGTGGCCTACTTCATCGACACCGTCGGCGCCCTGATCGTCAAGCCGGCCGCGCCGGTGGTGGCCGCCGTCGGCGATCTGGCCTCGGTGCTGGCGGGGCTGGTGGAATGAGCGCCATCGACAGCAAGACGATTCAACGGATAATGGCGGCCTACGGCCACCTGGACGGTCGTGACCTACTGGTCGCGCTGATCAAGGGCGAACTGACCGGGCGCATCGCCGTCACCTCGTCGTTCGGCGCCGAATCGGCGGTGTTGCTAGATCTGGTCGCCGAGGTCGATCCCGCCACGCCGGTGATCTTTCTCGATACCGGAGAGTTGTTCGACGAGACCATCGCCTATCGCCTGGAACTGGAACGCCGTCTGGGGTTGACCAACGTCATCGTGGCGCGCCCCACTGCCGAGGAGCTTGCCGAGGCCGCCGAGTTGTGGCGCGTCGATGCCGACCGTTGCTGTGAATTGCGCAAGGTTCGGCCGCTGGCGCGGGCGGTGCGGGGCTTTGACGCCCTGGTGGACGGGCGTAAGCGTGCCCACGGTTTCGAGCGCGAGCATCTTTCCACCATCGAGGACGGCGTTGGGGTGCTCAAGGTCAGTCCCCTGGCCAACTGGAGCGCCGAGGAGATCGAGGCGGCGTTCGTCGCCCGCGATCTGCCGCGCCATCCGCTGGTGGCGCAGAATTACCGCTCCATCGGCTGCTGGCCCTGTACAAGTCCGGTGGAGGCGGGGGACTCTCCCCGCGCCGGCCGCTGGGCCGGCAAGGCCAAGACCGAATGCGGCATCCACACCCTGGTCCTGGGCCGTGACGGCTCGGGCATCTGATCGAGTTAGAGTGAAACCATGACAATGAACGATCTCGACGCCCTTGAAAGCCAATCCGTCTACATCCTGCGCGAGGCGTTCAACCGCCTCGACAAGATCGCCATGCTGTGGTCGATCGGCAAGGATTCCAATGTGATGCTGTGGCTGGCGCGCAAGGCGTTCTTCGGCCATGTGCCGTTTCCGGTGGTGCATGTGGACACCCACCATAAGATTCCGGAAATGATCGAGTTCCGTGATCGTGTCGCCAAGGAGTGGAGCCTGCCGCTGATCATCGGTGAGAACGCCGCCGCGCTGGCCGCCGGTGTCGGCCCGCATCAGGGGCGGGTCGAGTGCTGCACCGCGCTGAAGACCGACGGTCTGAAACAGGTACTGGCGGCGCATGGATTTACCGGCGTCATCGCCGGTATCCGCCGCGACGAGGAGGGCACCAGGGCCAAGGAGCGAGTGTTCAGCCCGCGTACAGAGGAAGCCGGATGGGACTTCAAGGACCAGCCGCCCGAGTTCTGGGACCAGTTCAAGACCGATTTCGCGCCGGGCACCCACCTGCGCATTCATCCGCTGCTGGCCTGGACCGAGATCGATGTATGGCGCTACATCCAGCGCGAAAGCATTCCGGTGGTCGATATCTACTTCGCCAAGAACGGCCGGCGCTACCGGTCGCTCGGCTGCGCGCCCTGCACCGGTTCGGTGGCGTCCACCGCCTCGACGGTGGCGGAGATTATCGAGGAGTTGGAGACAACCCGGGTGTCCGAACGCTCGGGCCGTGCCCAGGATCAGGAATCCGAGGATGCCTTCGAGCGCCTGCGCGCCGGCGGATACATGTGAGCGAGGACGACGAAACCATGAGCACCACCGCTTCCCCGATGAAGATCGTCGTCGTCGGCCATGTCGATCATGGCAAGTCCACCCTGGTGGGCCGCGTCCTGCACGAGACCGGCGCCCTGCCAGAAGGCAAGGTCGAATATGTCAAGGACGTCTGCGACAAGCGCGGCATGCCGTTCGAGTGGGCCTTCGTCATGGACGCCCTCCAGGCCGAACGCGACCAGGGTATCACCATCGACACCGCCCAGATCCGCTTTCGCACCGAGGCCCGGCCGTACGTCATCATCGACGCTCCCGGCCACAAGGAGTTTCTCAAGAACATGATCAGCGGCGCTGCCTCGGCGGAGGCGGCGGTGCTGGTGATCGATGCCCATGAGGGGGTACAGGAGCAGTCGCGCCGCCATGGCTATCTGCTGCATCTGCTGGGCCTGCGCCAGATCGCCGTGGCGGTCAACAAGATGGATCTGGTGGACTTCGGCGAGGCCCGCTTCGAGGAGGTCAAGGCCGAGATCGTGGCTTACCTCAACTCCATCGGCGTCCAGCCGACCCATGTCATTCCGGTGGCGGCGCGGGGCGGCGCCAACATCGCCACCAACGCCGCCGAGACACCGTGGTACACCGGCCCCAGCGTCCTGGGGGCGCTGGACGGGTTCGCGCCGTCCAAGCCGGCCAACGATCTGGCGCTGCGTCTGCCGGTGCAGGACGTCTACAAGTTCGACGAGCGGAGGATCATCGCCGGGCGGATCGAGTCCGGCCGGCTCAAGGTGGGCGATACCCTGGTGTTCGCCCCCACCGGCAAGTCGGCCCGCATCGCCTCCATCGAGTCATGGGGGGGCGATCGCGTCGCGGCGGTGGCTGCCGGTGCCGGGCAGTCGGTGGGAATCACCTTGGACGAGCAGATTTTCGTCGAGCGCGGTCAGATCGCCAGCCTGGCCGAGGACGGCCCCAGTCTCAGCCATACGCTCAAGGCCAGGCTGTTCTGGCTGGGACGCGAGGCGCTCAAGGTGGGCAACCGCTATAAACTCAAGCTGGCCACCGCCGAGCATGTGGTGGAGGTAACCGCTATCGAGCGTGTTATCGACGTCGAGGATCTGGCCAACCACCAGGGCGCCGAGGTCGGGCGCAATGCCGTCGCCGAAGTGCTGTTCCGCGCCAAGACGCCGATTGCCTATGACTCGTTCATCGCCAATCCCCGTCTGGGGCGCTTCGTGTTGGTGGAGAACTACGACATCGTCGGCGGCGGCGTCATCGCCGAGGTCGAAGGCGAGCGTCTCGACCACAAATCCGCCAACATTACCGTGGTTCACCATAAGGTCGACGCCGAAGGCCGTGCCCTGGCCAATGGTCATCGCGGCGGCGTGGTATGGCTGACCGGCCTGTCGGGCGCCGGCAAATCCACCATTTCCATGGAGGTCGAGCGCCAATTGTTCCTCAAGGGCTGGCAGGTTACCGTGCTGGATGGCGACAATGTCCGGCACGGCCTGTGCTCGGATCTGGGCTTCAGCCCCGAGGACCGTGCCGAGAATATCCGGCGGGTCGGCGAGACGGCGCATCTGTTTGCCGAAGCCGGCATGCTGGTGATCACCGCCTTCATTTCGCCCTATCGCTCGGATCGTGACCGGGTGCGGGGAATCCGACCCGATGCCTTTCACGAAGTCCACGTCGCCACCACCCTGGAGGAATGCGAGCGTCGCGATCCCAAGGGGCTCTACCGCAAGGCGCGTGGTGGCGGTATCGTCGAGTTCACCGGGATCACCGCCCCCTACGAGCCGCCGCTGGTGCCCGAATTGTCGCTGCCCACCGATGGCCGTAGCGTCGATGAAAGCGTAGCCGAACTGCTCCGCTATATCGAGCGCACCTTTGCCCTGTCCACCCGCGAGCAGGCGGTCGGCTGGGGGCTTTAGGACAAACGCGCTTGACCTTGGCTCAATCCGCCCCCACCGTCTTTCCGGCCCGATCCGGGCGAGAGGACGGTGGATAGCGATGGTCAAACGCATTCTCATACTGGCGGCGGCGGCGGCGCTTCTGGCGGCGGTGCTGGGAACATCGTTCGGCCCGGGAAAATCGCCGCCGCTGTCGCTGTCGCTTCGCTCCTTCGTTCGGGTGGATCCGCCGAAGCCACTGGCCGATGGTAGCGAGAAGCCATTATCCGGCCGTATCGTCCGGCCGACGGTAGTGGTGTTCTGGGCGACGTGGTGCGAGCCTTGCCTGCGTGAAATTCCCACCCTCGGCCGGTTCCGGACAATGGCCGATGCCGCCGGAATCGACGTGCTGACCGTGTCCCTGGACCGCTCCGGCATTGATATTCCCCGCAGGTTCCTGATCGAGCAGGGGCTTGGCGATCTGCCGCTGGTGCTGGATGCCGGCGGGGTGGTGTCCATGGCGCTGGGGATACGCGGCGTGCCCACCACGCTGATCGTCAACGCCAAGGGCGAAGAGGTCGCGCGGACCGAGGGCGAAGCCGACTGGGGTGACCGGGCGGCGCTCGACATCGTTCTCGGTCTGGTGGCAACAGGGGGCTAGACGGTTCCTTGACGATCCATCGGCCTGGTGGGAAGCTTTTCTCATCAACACACGCCGCGAGGATCCATGGCCGCAAACACTTCCACCACGCCCATCGCCGGTCTCCGGCCGGATTTCGTCTGGGGGGTCTCGACCTCGGCCTTTCAGGTTGAAGGTGCGGTCAAGGAGGATGGGCGCGGCCCCAGCATCTGGGATACCCGCTGCCGCCTCAGGGGTGGCGTGGGTGACGGCAGCAACGCCGACATCGCCTGCGACCATTATCACCGCTGGCCGGAAGACGTGGCGCTGATGAAGAATATCGGCGTCGATGCCTATCGCTTCTCGCTGGCGTGGCCCAGGTTGCTGCCCAAGGGGCGCGGCGTGGTCAATCAGGCCGGCATCGACTTCTACGACCGGCTGATCGATGCGGTGCTGGATGCGGGCATCGAGCCGTGGGTCTGTCTCTACCACTGGGATCTACCGCAGGGGCTGGACGATCTGGGCGGTTGGACCAACCGGGACTGCGCCGGTTGGTTCGCCGATTACGCGGTGCTGGCGGCCAAGCGCTATGGCGATCGGGTAAAGAACTGGGCGACTTTCAACGAGTTCTCGGTGTTTACCATGTTCGGCTATGCCATCGACTGGGCCGCGCCGGGGGTGACCGACCGGGCGGCGCACATGAAGGCGATCCACCATGTCAACCTCGCCCATGGGGCGGGGGTGGACGTACTGCGCGATCTGGTGCCCCGGGCCAATATCGGTGCCATTCACAACCGTCAGATCGTGCGGCCCGAAGGCGGACTGGACGAGAACCGGGCGGCGGCCGAGCTGCTGAGCGCGCATTGGAACGGCGTGTTTCCCGATCCCCAGCACCTGGGGCATTACCCGGCCATCGTCGCCAACGACATCGACCCTTACGTCCGGGCTGGTGACATGGCGAAAATTTGCCGGCCCACCGACTGGATCGGCCTCAACCATTATGGTCCGATCTATGCCAAGGTCGATCCGACCACCACCTGGGGCTATGGCTGGGGGGCGGCGCCGGAATCGGCAAATCACCCCGAGGTCGGCTGGCCGATCTTTCCCGAGGTGTTCAAGGACGAATTGCTGGAGTTGACCCGGCGCTACCGGATGCCGATCTACGTTACCGAGAACGGCTGCGGCGGCGGCAAGGGCAGCGATACCCCCGACGAAAACGGCGAGGTCAAGGATACCCACCGGATCGCCTATTTCCGCGAGTACAACCAGGCCATGCGCGACGCGGTGGCCCAGGGGGCCGACGTGCGCGGCTACTTCGTCTGGGCGCTGCTGGACAATTTCGAGTGGGGATCGGGCTATGGCCCACGCTTCGGGCTGGTCCACGTCGATTTCGACACCCAGAGGCGGACGTTGAAGAATTCCGGGAAGTGGTACGCCGAATTGATCGCTGATCAGCGCCGGGGGCGGTAGACCATCCTGTCAGTGCCGGGTTTCGCTACGCTGCCATAGCTCGTTGATCAGCGCGCGGCGTTCGTTGCGCCCCAGCAGGCTGCCCAGCAGGCGGCCACCCCAGTTGGCGACCTTTTTCTGCGGTTCGGCGGGTTTGTGGGTCTCGTTGACGACGATGGTGCCGTCGGGACCGCGCGCCAGGGTCAGTTTGCGTTGATGGTAGATTTCGAGATCGGCGTGGAAGCCGACGGTCAGTACCGTGGCGGTGGGAAATTCATCGATCAATAGCTGCATCAGATGCTGCTCGCCCTCGGGGTCGAGGGCGTCGGTGGCCTCCTGGAGGAAGACCCAGCGCGGCCGGTGCAGCAGCAGGCGCGCGAATCCCAGCCGCTGTTGCTCGCCGGCGGTCAACAGCTGTTCCCAGGTATCCGGTTCGTCCAGACGATCGGCAAGGTGGCCGAGGCCGACCCGGTCCAGCGATCGGCGCAGGGCTTCCTCGGAAAAGCACTCGGTCGCCGACGGATAGGCCAGCACGCTGCGTAACGTGCCGACCGGCATGTAGGGGCGTTGCGGCATGAAGAACAAGGTCGCGTCGCGTGGCAGCCCGACGGTGCCCTTGCCCCAGGGCCACAGTCCGGCGACCACCTTGAACAGCTTCACCGCGGCGCCGGGATCGCCGTCGATCAGTACATGCTCGCCGGCGACGATCTCGGCGCTGAAGCCGTCCACCACCATGGTGCCGTCGGCGTTGGCGATGCCGAGGTCATGGAAGCACAGTGTCGGCAGCGTGGATTTCTGCACCACGATGGTGTGGGCGTCGGGGCGGTTGGTATCCTCCTTGAGGGTGCGCAAGGCATCGTGCAACGCCAGGACCCGCTCGACCGAGGCCCGCCACTCGGCCACCCGTTGCATGTTGTCCACCGGCCACGACAGCGCCGACGACAGTTGCTGAAACGCCTGAGCCGTCTGCATCAGCTGGCCGAGGGAGATGATTTCGGCGATATAGCGCGGCGCGGCGATCAGCACCGGAAAAGCGGTGGAGAACACCGAATAGCCCGAAGTGAAGACGAACAGCCGGGTCAGGCCGGAAGTCTGGCGGTTCCAGGCGCCCTCGATGCCGCGGAACAATTCGGAGAAACGGCGGCGCTCGCCGATCTCGCCATGCAGCAGGGCGATGGCCTCGGAGTTTTCACGGGCACGGACCAGCCCGAAGCGGAAATTGGCCTCGGCGGTCTGGCGCCGGTCGGTCGCTCGGACCAAGGGGCGCCCGACCCATAGTGCCAGCGCCGAGGCGGCGGAGGCGTAGACCAGCGCCACCCATACCATGTGGCCGGGAATGGAAATCTCGGCACCGGCGATGGTGACGGAAAGATCGCCCGACAGCGACCACAGGATCTTGATGAAGCTGAACAGCAGCAGGCAGCAATAGACCAGGGAGTGGGCGAGGTCGATGGCGGTCTCGGTGCTGTTGCGAATGTCCTCGGCGATGCGGCCGTCGGGATTGTCGTGGTTTCCCGGAATATGCAGCAACTGGTAATGGTGGCCGGTGGCCATCCAATTGTCCTGGAGCTTGCGGGTAAGCCAGCGGCGCCAGCTGAGCTGCAACTGTCGCTTCACCATCAGGTGGGTGGCGGTGATGGTCATGCTGGCGACCAGAATCACCATGATCCAGCCGATCTGGACGAAGAACCGGTGCATGGAGCGCTGTTCGAGGGCGTCGAACAGTTCGGCGCTCCACAGGTTGATGGTGATCGGGATCACCACCTGAATGATGGTCAGCAGCAGCAGCAGGGCGGTCATGCCACGTGCCGCCCACTTGTCGCCCGACCACCAATAGGGGCAGGCGAGCTCTATAAAGCGCGTCAGGAAGCTCACCGGAACGGCGATGCCGTCGGGAGGAGTGCTTTCCTGGGGTACGTCCGCTGCCATCCCGTGTCCTCGAACGAAGCCTTCCTCCCAATAAACCCTGTTTCCGGGCGGGAGTGAAGCGCCTCTTCGTGGCAATCAAGTCACCGGGATGATATTCGATGTCTTTCTTCGGCAGGCTGACCCGGACCCCAACGCCCATGCATGCCATCCGTCCGCTTTTCCGTTCCATCCTGCCGGCCGTGGTTGGTGCCATGCTCGCCGGGGGGGCGCTGTCGGCAGCGGCATCGCCGGCGACGATCAGCGTCGATGCCGTCAGTGGCGTCGTCATCGCCGAGGATGGGGCGGGGAGGCCGCACCACCCCGCCTCGTTGACCAAACTGATGACCGCGTATGTGGCGTTCAGGGCGATCACGGCGGGCGAGGCCCGATCGGATGATACCATTGTCGTGTCTGACACCGCCGCCGCCCAGGGTGGTTCGGTGCTTGGGTTGCGGCGCGGTGACCGCATCGCGCTGGGGGCGGCGTTGAAGGCGATGATCGTGCGTTCGGCCAACGATGCCGCGGTAGCCGTCGCCGAGCACCTTGCCGGCGGCGAAGCCCCCTTCGCCGAGCGCATGACCGCCGAGGCGCGCCGGCTTGGCATGGGCTCGACCAGTTTCCGCAATGCTACCGGCATGACGGCGCCGGGGCACGTCACCACCCCGCGGGATATGGCGGTGTTGGCCTTGGCCATTGAACGCGACTTTTCGGCGTTCATGCCGTTGTTCGCCAGCCGCGACACCAGTTGGAAGGGGCGGACCCTGCCCACCGTCAACGGCTTTCTCGGCGGTTTTGCCGGTGCCGAGGGTATGAAGACCGGCTTTACCTGTCCGGCCGGCTACAATCTGGTGGCGTTGGCGCATCGGGGTGGACGGCGGGCGGTGGCGGTGGTGATGGGCGCCGGCAGCTCCGGCCAGCGTCTCGCCACCGCCCAGGCGGTGATGACCAGGGCGTTGGCGGCGTCGATTCCCGAGGGGGGACGTCGGTTGGCGGCTTTGCCCAACGGCACCGGTGCGCCGCCGGACCTGTCGAGCCTGGCCTGCGGTGGCCGGTCGGGCGGCGTCGGTGCCCAACTCTCCACCCGCCGCCAGATCCCCGCCGGTTGGGCCCTGGAGGTCGCCTTCGGACGCGACGTCGGCAAGGTCCGCCGCGATCTCGCCACCGTTCACCGTGAATTGGCCCGACGTCTGGGGGGAGGCGCCGAGATCGTCGTGGTCAAGCCCCGCGACGGGGCTTTGCGGTATCGGGGCTTCATCGTCGGTCTCGACGAGAAGCGCGCCATCGATACCTGTCTCGCCGAACGCGCCCGAGCCGGCGAGGAACGCTGTCTGGTCCTGACCCCGGGCATGCTCAATGGCGCGTTGGAAGACGAACGCCGCTTTCTTATGATCGCCGCCCACTGAACAAATGGCGGTGCGGCGTAACGCCGAAGGGATTATGATCGATTGCGGCATGGTGTCCGTCGCCGAATAGCGTGATGATGACGGCGGTGGACGTTTTGTGACGGATTGTGCGGAACTCGTGTGTTGGCCCGATTATGTGGCCGCGGTATCTGTGGTAAACTCCGCTGCATGGGCTAAGGAGGCCAAGATGCGCAACAAATTGTTAGCTGCCTTGATTTTCACCGTGGGGCTGTTGCTGACCCCGGTAACGTCCGGCGCCTTTGCCGCCGATCCGCCGGTTTCGCTGCTGATGCAGGTCAGCGGTACGGTCGAACATAGCCGTGACGGCGCGGCATGGAAGCCGGTGACACGTAATAAATATCTGTTCGCCGGCGACATGATTCGCACCGGCGCCGACGGATCGGGCAAGCTGGTGGATCAGGCCAGCAATACCGCCCAGACCCTCTCGGCCAATAGCCAGATCGAAGTCGCCGGAGCCGCCCTCAAGGTGGTGAGCGGCAAGCTGTCGGCGCCAGAGGCGGCGTCGGGCGATCTGGTCGCCGGTCTTGGCAATCGCTTTGCCGAGGCGCAGCGCTATACCACGGTGCGGCGTGGCGTTCAGAAAGAGACTGCGATCAAATTGCGGGTGGTGCAGCAGATCACACTCAGCGCCACCTATCCCGAACTGGCGTGGCAGAGCTTCGGCAAGCAGCACTCCTTCGTGCTGACCATCGACGGCACCGCCCACACCGTGGCCGGCAGCGATTCCGAACTGATCCGCTTCAAGGTTCCGGATCTCGGCCCGGGCAAGCACAGCTTTTCCGTCGCGGTGATGGAGGGCAGTCAGAAGGTGGCCGAGGCCGACAAGGAAGGCAGCATCATCTGGCTGTCGGCGGCCGAGGATAAGGCGTTGGCCGACTCCATCGCCAAGGTTCGGGCGATCAACGCCAAGGACGACTTCTCGGTGGCCAATCTGCTGGACGAGAAGGGGGTGACGGTGGCGGCCATGGACCTCTACCGCAAATACTTCGACGAGAACAAGGACGACAACGAAATGCGTCCGTTGTTGATCCGGGCCTATAACGAGCTGAAGCTCGTTGATCTGAAGCAGAAAGAGGCCCTGTTGTATAACGACAAACTCAACGCCAACTGACGTTGAACGGGCGCCCGCCTCCAGGCGGGCGCCCATCGTTTTCGGGGAACGCCATGAGTGGGATATTCAAGCGCTACGATGTTGTTTTTGCCGTTATTGTTTTTCTGATAGCCATCCCCGCTCAACATTTCGAGTGGTTCTCGCTGCTTGAGGATCAGACCCTGTCCTTCCGCCATCAGCTGCGGCTGGCTTCGGGGGATGCCAAGAAAGCCGAGTCCTCCAAGGACGTAGTGCTGGTCAATACCGACGAGCCGTTCTTCAAGGCCTATAAAAGCTTTCCGCTGCGGCGGACCGATATCGGGGCGATCGTGACCAATCTCAAGGCGCTGGGCGCCAGGGTCGTCGCCGTCGATATGCTGATGGATTTTCCCAGCTCGTATAACGAGGACCCCGCCCTGGCAAAGGCTTTGGGCGACGCTGGCAACACGCTGCTGGTGGCTCAGGGCGAGGTTCGCGCCGGCAGCCTCGTCAAGATCAACTACCCGACAACGCTGCTCGATCAGGCGTCGGCCAGCGCCTATACCAACATCCAATCCAACAGCAGCCTCGTTACCACGCTGTCGCGCCTGCGGGTCTATCCCGAACTCACCGGCGAACGGGGAGGGTGGCCATTCGCGGTCCGCGCCGCCGCCATGTTTTTGGGGGTTACGCCCCGGCTGGAGGATCATACTCTCGTCCTCGGCGATCTGCGGGTGCCGCTGGATCGCAACAACAACCTGTACATCGATTTCCCGCCCCTGCCGTCCGGCACCCGCTTTCTCAGCCAGTCGGCCGGTATCAGCGCGCTGGAATTCCTCGACATCTCGGGGCTGGATGAAAACGAGCGGTCCGAACTGGAATTCTGGGTCAAGGACAAGATCGTGGTGGTGGGCGACACGTCCGAGGTCTCCCACGACTGGTTCGATACCCCGGTTGGCATGGTCTATGGGGTCGAGATCATCGCCGACAGCATCAGCAGCATTCTGAGAGGCGCGCCGTTGCGCGCGGTCTCGCCGGGAACCGCGGCGGCGGTGCCGCTGCTGCTGCTGGCGATGATCATTGTGCTGTCGCTGCGGGTTACCCGGCCGCTGCCCCGCGGGCTGTGCGTGCTCGGCATCCTGGTCGGCTACAACGGGATCGCCAGTGTGCTCTATATTCACCAGGGGCTGGTGTTGCCGGTGTCCTACGCGGTGGCCGCCATCATCGCCAGTTATGTGGTGGTCGAATTCCGCCAATACCTGATCGAACGCAATCAGAAGCAGCAGATCGCGAAGACCTTCGGCCAGTACATTCCGCCCGAACTGGTGGAGGAGATGAACAAGAGCGGCCAGCCGTTCACGGTGGGGGGCGAAAGCCGCGAGATGACGGTGATGTTCTCGGACGTGCGTGGGTTCACCACCATCTCGGAAGGCTTTACCCCGCAGGAACTGACGGTGCTGATGAACGTCTTCCTCAGCCGAATGACCGACGTGATTCAGGCCCATCGCGGTACCATCGACAAGTATATGGGCGATGCCATCATGGCGTTCTGGGGGGCGCCGCTGGATGATCCCGATCACGCCAAGCACGCCATCACCGCGGCCTTGGAGATGGTCAAGACCATGGACGGGCCGTTGCGAGACGAGTTCATTGCCCGGGGATGGAAGCCGATCAAGTTTGGCATCGGCCTCAATAGCGGCAGCATGACGGTCGGCAACATGGGTTCGGACTTCCGCATGGCCTATACCGCCATGGGTGATGCCGTCAACCTGGGGTCGCGCATCGAAAGCCTGACCAAGCAGTACGGCGTTGCCCTGATGATCAGCGAATTCACCCAGGCGGCGGTGCCAGGGCTGATCAGCCGCGAACTCGACATGGTGCGGGTCAAGGGCAAGAACGAACCGGTCCGGCTGTTCGAGCCGTTGGGATTCGAGGGCGAGGTCGATCAGGAGACACTGGCGCGGATCGCGCATCACGCCGGTGCGCTGGCGCTTTACCGTCAGCAGAAATGGGACGGCGCCGCCGCGACCTTCGGCATGTTGTCGGCGGAAGAACCCGAGCGCATGATCTATAAGCTCTATCTCGACCGCATCGCCCATTTCAGGGAAGAGCCGCCGGGACCCGACTGGGACGGCGTCTACACCCACAAGGAGAAGTAGTGGGTTATCGTTGCCGATCCGGCGGGATGCGGGGGCCGGGCGGCGAGGGAGAGGAAACCATGATGGCAGTCCGTGCCGGTAAGGCTTTGGGGGCGTCGCTGCTTGCTGCGTGGCTGGCGGTCGCTCCCGCCTGGGCAGAGTCGGCCGACGAGTTGATCGGCAAGGCCAGGCAGGCCATGCAGGCCGGCAAGGCCGACGAGGTGAAGCGCCTGGATGGCGCTATTTCCGCTCTGCGCGAGGCGCTGCCCGCCTGGGTGGCGGAAAAGCAGCAGGCGGCTTCGGCGGTGCCGGCGGCGAAACAGCGGGTGGCGATGTTGTGGAACCGTGCTCACCAACAGGCCATCGCCTCGGCCGGGGGCGGCGATTTGCCCAAGGCGCTGGAGGAAGGGGCCCAGGCGCTGGGCATCGCCAGGGACAATCTGGGCGAGACCCATCTTGCCACCATCATCAGCGCCACTGATCTGGCGGCATTACAGCAATTAGGTGGCCAGATCGAGGCGGCCGAGGCCAGCTATCAACTGGCGATCAGGCTGTCGCAGGCGGCGCTGGGGGATGGCCATCCGGAAACGTTGAAGATATCCCAGGCGCTGGCCGGACTCTACCAGTCGCAGGCCAAGCTGGCGCAGGCGCTGGCGGTTCATCAGGCCGCCGCCAAGGCCGCCGCCGCCGCCCTGGGCAAGGATCATCCCCAGACTCTGACGCTTCAGCTGGCGGTGGTTCGAGACCAACTCAACAGCGGCGCGCTCAAGGAGGCGGACAAGCTGCTGGATGCCACCTGCGCCGTTTCGCGCAAGGTGTTCGGCGACGCCCATGGCGAATTTTCGCGCTGCCTGGGGCAGCAGGGCGCCTTCCGTCGCCAGCAGGGCGAGTATACCGGTGCCGCCGCCCTGTTCGAGCAGGCGTTGGCGATCCAGCGGTTGGCGCTGGCCCCCGCCGACCCGCTCAGCCTGTCGACCCGTATCGAGGCCGGCGGGTTGTATCACCGTCAGGGCCGTCTGGCCGAGGCCCAGGATATTCTCGAAAGCGCGGTTCGCGACGCCGTCGAAGCCAAGGACGTCACCAGCGAACTGTCGGCCAAGGGTGACCTTGCCGACGTGCTTGATGATCGCGGCGACTATGATGCCGCCGAGAAGATGGCCAAGGAGGTGTTGGAGCAGCAGACGGCGCGGCTGGGGGCGGCGCATCCCAACACCGTGGCGGCTCTCAGTTCGCTGGCCAGCATCTATCGCAAGCAAGGCCGTCTGATCGAGGCCGAGAAGACCTTCCAGGACGCCTGGGAACGGTATCATCGGGTGCTGGGCGACGACCACCGCTCCACCGTCATCGCTGCCAACAACCTGGGCGAGATCCTGGAGAAGGAGGGCATCTACGAACGCGCCGAGCCTTATCTGCGCGACGCGCTTCAGGGCGGGCGCAAGGCCTTCGGCGAGACCCATCCCGCCACGCTGACCACCATGAACAATCTGGCGCTGCTTTACGAAAGCCAGGGTGTGTTCGACAAGGCCGAGCCGCTGTATCAAAGCGTCATCACCGTGTTCAGCAAGACCATCGGCCCGAAACACCCCGACACCATCGCCAGCACCAACAACCTGGCCTACTTGTACATGTTGAAGGGTGAGTACGACCGGGCGGCGGTGATGTTCAAGCAGGTGCATGACGCCTGGGTCAAGGCCTATGGTCCGCGTCACCAGAACACCCTGAAGGCGTTGAACAATCTGGCGCGCGCCTATCACCGGCAAGGCAAGCTGAAGGAGGCCGAGCAGGCGTTCGATCAGGCCCTGGCGGCACGGCGCGCCGTGCTGGGTGAGAAGCATCTCGATACCCTGCGGTCCATGCACGATCTGGCGGCGTTATATCGCACCGCCAAGCGAACCGGCGAGGCCGAGGCGCTGTTGAAGAAGACCCTGGCCGCCGACGAGGCGGTATTGGGGCCGGCCCATCCCTATACCTTCGAGACGCTGAATACCCTGGCGGCGGTGCAAGAGGACAAGGGCGATATCCCGGCGGCGTTCGAGACCCGCAAGACCACCTTCATCCGACGGACGGAATTTCTCAACCGGGTGCTCTATGTCACCGGCGACAACGCCCGCGAGGGCTATATCCGCCTGCATGGGCCGGAACTGGCGTCGTACGTGGCGCTGTTGACCAAACTGGACGAGGCCGTCGGCGGCAGGGCGTTGCTGGAGATCAGCCTTAACCGCAAGGGCCTGCTGCTCAAGGTGGCGTCCGAGATCCAGCAGGTCACCCGGTTGTCGCGCGATCCCGAGCTGACCCGCCTGACCGACGAACTGACGGATGTGCGCAAGCGTCTGGCGGCGCTGACCCTGTCGGGTCCCACCGAGGAAACCAAGGACCGCCACGTCGAGGTCATCAACGGGCTGGAGGAGCGGATCAACGAGTTGCAAGGCGCGCTCGGCCGCTCCAGCGTACGGTTCCAACAGTCGGTAGCGGCTATCGGCCTCGATCAACTGGTCAAGGCCCTGCCCGCCGACGCGGTGCTGGTGGACTTTTTCATCTACGGCGAGGATGGCCAGCAGAAACTGGTGGCCGGAGTCCTGCGAAAGGATGGCGATACACCGGTGTTCGGGATCGTCAAATACGACAGCCTGGCCGCTATTGATCAAGCCATCGTCAAGTATCGCACCGACATTCAGAACGAAGAGATCGAGATGGACGATCTTCTGGATTCCGGACAGGCGATCGACAAGCTGGTCTGGCAGCCGCTGGACCGTCTTCTGGGGGCCAACACCAAGGTTTATCTGGTCCCCGACGGTACGCTGAACATCCTGCCGATCAGCGCCTTGGTCGAAAAAAGCCGCAAATACCTGATCGAACGCATCGATTTGCATGTGCTGACCTCGTCGCGCGAACTGTTGCCCAGCAACGTGCCGCCGGCCAAGGGTGGCTATCTGATCAACGCCGGCCCCGACTACAACACCGACGAGGTGGTGGGCAAGGCCGTGCTGGAAAAGGCAAAAAGCCGCTCCGCCGGTGCCGATGTGCAGTCGGCGGTACGCGGCATGTCGGGCATGCGCGGCCTCAAGTTCGATCCGCTGCCCGGTGCCGAGAAGGAAGGGCAGCTGATCCTCAAGACCGTCGAGGGCCAGGGCAAGCCGACATCGATCTATTCCAAGTCATCGGCGCAGGAAAAGGTGCTGCGCGATATGGAGCAACCGCCGGAGGTGTTGCACATCGCCACCCACGGCTTCTTCCTCAAGGCCGACGACACCCTGCGCAAGCGCCTGCTGAAACTCCAACGGTCCAGCGACTTCCAGTTTCCGCCGCCCGGTGACAATCCGCTGTTGCGGGCCGGTCTGGCCTTTGCCGGCATCAATTCCAATGCCCAGGTCCTGGGTGACATCGATACCGACAATGACGGCGTGTTGACGGCGCTGGAGGTGCTTGGCCTCGATCTCACCGGGACCCGGCTGGCGATTCTGTCGGCCTGCGAGACCGGTTTGGGCGAGGTGCACGAGGGCGAGGGCGTCTATGGCCTGCGGCGGTCGTTCCAGGAGGCGGGGGCGCAGTCGGTGGTGTCGTCGCTGTGGGAAGTCAGCGATGCCGGGACCCAAACCCTGATGGCGGCGTTGTATAAACGTCTGCTGGCGGGCAAATCCCCCCATGACGCGCTGCGCGAGGCGCAATTGGAGATGCTGCGAAATCCGCAATGGAGCGCGCCCTATATTTGGTCGGCCTTCTTCATGGTTGGTGGGTGATGACCAATACCGGCCGTCCCAGCCCACATACGTCCGGTGGTCGCAAGACCGCTGTCGCCGGCAGCCGCATGCGGGTGGTGGCGGTTTCGCCGGGGATCAGTTGGGTCGAAGTCCCCGAGGCTGATCTGAGGGTGCTGTGCGGATGCCCGGCGGACAGCGTCAAGCATCTGATCAAGCGGGGCCTGATCGTCCCCACCGAGCGGGGCGGCGTCACCTTCGAGACCGGCCCCAACGCCATCTTGCTGTCGGACGTCAGTCTCCAGAACGGCGCCTTCTGCAATCTGTCGGAATTTCCCATCCTGCAGATGCTTTACCGACAGGGCATGATCATTCCCGGCCATCCCAACTGTAGCGGCCGCAAGCCGCTGATCATGGGGCTGGCGCAGCAGGTCGAGGCCCAGTTGGAGTACGTGCAGCGGGGCAATTACGGCCTGCTGTCCGAGGCCGAGATGATGGCCGCCGGGGTGCCCAGCGACATGGCGGCGGAATGGATGCGGATGAAGCTGCGCTTCGCTTTCGGCGCCATCCGCCAGCCGCGCGATCTGTTGGATACCTGCGTCATCGCCGACGGTCCCGCCATCCTGCCGGGCGGGGTGACGGTGCGCCGTCTGGAACTCAATGTCTTCGAGTTCGCCTTCGACGGCGAGACCACAACCGTCGATCTCAACCTGGCCATGGGGCGGACCTATCAGACGCCCTATCATCTCGGTTATCACGATCTCGAACGTGAGTATTTCTCCATCGTCCACTCCGGTGAGGGGGACGGCTGGGACCCCGAACGGGCGGCCATGTCATCGATCCTGATGTTTCAGGGCAAGGTCTACCTGATCGACGCCGGCCCCAATATCCACGCCGCGTTGCAGGCGTTGGGCATCGGCGTCCAGGAGGTCGAGGGCATCTTTCATACCCATTGCCACGATGACCATTTCTGCGGCCTGACCACTCTGTTCCGCGCCGACCATCGCATCAAGTACTATGCCGTGCCGGCGGTGCGGGCGTCGGTGGCCAAGAAGCTGGCGGCGCTGACCTCGATCACCGAAGATTCGTTTGGTGAGTATTTCGAGATTTGCGATCTGGAACTGGCCGCCTGGAACGACATCGAGGGGCTGGAGGTTCGCCCGGTGTTTTCACCTCATCCGGTTGAAACCACGGTGTTTCACTTTCGCACTCCTTGGGAGGATGGCTACCGGTCCTATGCCCATATGGCCGATATCGTCTCGCTCGACGTGCTGGGGCAGATGGTCGATGACGACGAGACCCGTCACGGCATCACCAGCGAATTGATGATGCAGGTGCGCCAAGACTATCTGGTGCCGGCCGACATCAAGAAGCTCGACATCGGCGGCGGGTTGATCCATGGCTGCGCCGAGGACTTTCGCGACGACGCTTCGGGCAAGATCATCCTTGCCCACACCGCGTTGCCGTTGACCCGGGTGCAGAAAAGCATCGGCTCGGGCGCGCCGTTCGGAACGGTTGACGCCATGATCCCTCCGTATCAGGAATATCGGCAGCGTTCGGCCCACGGCTACCTTGCCGCCTATTTCCCGGGGGTGCCGGAACATCAGATCCGTATTCTGCTCAACCACCCGGTGGTGACGTTCAATCCGGAAAGCATCCTGCTGCGCGAAGGCAGCAATTGCGGCGATATTCATCTGATACTCACCGGTCTGGTGGAGACCATCGAGCCCGATAGCGATCACAATGCCACGTTGTCGGCCGGCGCCATGGTCGGCGAATCCTATGCCCTGTCCGGTGATCCATCGCGCGAGACCTTCCGGGCGCTCAGCTTCGTGCGGGCGTTGCGGATTCCGGCGCTGCTTTATCGCTCGTTCGTCGAACGCAACCAGATGAGCGAGCGGATCTGGCGGCTTTCCGACCTGCGGAATTTTTTCAATCATACCTGGTTGTTTGGCGAAAGCCTGTCGAACTTGAGCGAGGTCCGCATTGCCGAGGCGTCGGAACCCTATTTCCTCGCTGCCGGCGAGGAGATCGATACCGCCGGCCGAGACTTCGTCTATCTGGTGCGGGAAGGCATGATGGAGCGGCACGTCGATGGCTCCGTCGTCGAGTATTGTGGCATCGGCGAGCCGTTCAACGAGTCCGAGGTTCTGTTCGGGTTGACCCAGCCGTGGCGGATGGTGGCGGGGATGCGTTCGGAACTGCTGATGGTTCCGGGGGCGGTGGTGCGTGACATTCCGGTGGCGCGGTGGAAGCTGCTGGAACTGCATCAAAGGCGGATGCGGACTTTCTTCTCGCACCGGCAACAGGCGGTGGCATCCTGAATTCTTTCCGGCTCTTTCGTCCGCTGATTGGCGCCCTGGCCCTGGCCGGCTGCGCCTCGCTGGTCAACTCCTCCGACTCCGACGTGCAGATCCGCACCAATCCCGACAAGGCGCGGTGCGAGCTTTCGGGGGGCGGCTATAAGGCAGTGGTGGAGACGCCGGCGACGGTAACCATTCCCCATGCGGCGGCCCCGGTTACGGTGGCGTGCTCCGCTCCCGGCTTCCGCCGCACCGTCAACAGCCTTAACGCCACCTCCAGCGGCTGGATATGGGGCAACTCCGCCTTGATCATCGCCACCGGCGGTGCGGCGGCGCTGGGGCTGGCGGTCGATCACGCCCTGGGGTCGGACTGGACCTATCGCCCCGACGTCACCGTCGATCTTGATGTCGAGCGCAAGCGGCAGGTGCTGACGCACAGTCGCAACGGCGGCTCCGATCTGGAGCTGGAAGCACGGTAGTCGCCGAAAGGGGGGCGGTGGTTTCTCACCGCCCCGGTGTCACCGGCTATCACGCAATCATCGCCTCCGTCCGGATCAAGGTACCGACGATATTGGCGGGCAGATAGGGGGAAGGCCGAGGGGGGGACTCAGCCCTTGTCGCGCATCAGGCGGGCCTTGTCGCGGTTCCAGTCGCGTTCCTTGATGGCTTCGCGCTTATCGTGCAGCTTTTTACCCTTGGCCAGGCCCAACTGTACCTTGGCGATACCTCGCTGGGCGAAATGGATGTCCAGCGGCACCAGGGTCATGCCGTCCTTGGTGATGGCGCCCATCAGTTTGGCCATTTCGCGCTTATGCAGCAGCAGTTTGCGCGGACGCCGGGTCTCGTGCGGGAACGGCATCTTGGACTGGTATTCGGGGATGTAGGCGTTGAACAGATAGAGTTCGTCGTTCATCGGGCCGGCAAAGGCTTCGTTGATGTTACCCTTGCCGACGCGCAACGACTTGACCTCGGTTCCGACCAGCATGATGCCGGCCTCGACCTCGCTGATGATGAAATACTCGTGGCGCGCCCGGCGGTTTTGGGCGGCGATGTGACCGGGGAGGACCATTCAGATCAGGCCGGCGGCCTTCATCGCCGCCTCGATCCGCGACTGCGCGGCGGCCGAGGCGGGAACCAGCGGCAACCGCACGTCGGGTGACGACTTGCCCAGCAGGCTGGCGGCGAACTTCACCGGTGCCGGGCTGGTTTCACAGAACATGGCGTCGTGCAGCGGCATCAGTTTTTGGTTGATCGCGGCGCAGGTGACCAGATCCCCAGCCGCCCACGCCGCCTGCATTCGGGCGCACAGCCCGGGAGCGATATTGGAGGTCACCGAAATGCAGCCGACGCCGCCCTGAGCGTTGAAGGGAATGGCGGTCGCGTCCTCGCCCGACAGTTGGCAGAAGCCTTCGCCCAGGGCGACCCGCATGCGCAGCGGCCGCGCCAGATCGGCGGTGGCGTCCTTGACGCCGATAATATTGGGAATCTTGGCCAGCCGAACGAAGGTTTCGACGCTGATATCCACCACCGAACGGCCGGGAATGTTGTAGACGATGAGCGGAATATCGACGGCGGTGGCGATGGCCTCGTAATGGCGGAACAGGCCCTCCTGGGAGGGCTTGTTGTAATAGGGCGCCACTACCAGCACCGCGTCGGCGCCGGCCTTCTTGGCATGGCGGGCGAGATCTATGGCCTCGTCAGTCGAGTTGGAGCCGGCGCCGGCGATGACGGGCGCCTTGCCCTTGGCCACTTCGATGCACAGCTCGACCACCCGGTGGTGTTCGGCATGCGACAGGGTCGGCGATTCGCCGGTGGTGCCGCAGGGAACCAGCGCGTTGGTACCCTCGGCGATCTGCCAGGCCACCAGATCCTGAAAGGCTTTTCCATCCACCGTACCATCGCGGAAGGGGGTGATGAGGGCGGTGATAGATCCCTTGAACATGGCGGTCTTCCAAACGAGGATTGCGGCGGGAAGCTGCGACATTAGCGGCAAGTTGGCGGCCGGGCAAGGGAACTGAAACCGTTACTCCGGCCGGTTCGCCTTGAAACCCCATGCGCCACACCATTAGAATGCCCGCCCGATCGCATTGTCGCCAGGGTGTTCGCCCCGTGAAAGCTCCGTCCGTTGCCCTGCTGCTCGCCATCGGTCTCGTCGCCGGCCTGTCGCTGCCGGCGGGGGCGGTGTCGTCCGGCGATCTTGGAGTTGCCCGCCAAGCGGTGGCGGCAGCCAAGCGCGATCATTTCGACGAGGCGCAACGGCTGGCGCGGCAGGCCCCCGCCAGCGTGCTGCCCCGGCTGGTGACCTGGATGGCCTATGTTTCCGGCCGTTCGGATGCCGATTTCACTCGCCTTACCGCGTTCATCGCCGCCAATCCCGATTGGCCGCTGATGTCGCAGATGACCCGCCGGGCCGAGGAAGCCATCACCGCCGCCACTCCCGGGGCCCAGATTCTCGATTGGTTCGATCATCATCCGCCGACCACCGCCGACGGCGGCGGGGCCTATGCCCGTGCCCTGTTTGCCGCCGGGCGTAATGACGAGGCGGTCAAGGTGATTCGTTCCACTTGGGTGGATCTCAGCTTCGGGGCGTTGCAGGAACGGCAGTTTCTCAGTTTCTTCGCCGACTATCTGCGCGTCGAGGACCACTGGCGGCGGCTGGACCGACTGTTGTGGGACCGGCAGGAGACTTCGGTTCAGCGCATGATCCTCAAGGTCGATGCCGGCCATCGCGCCCTTGCCCAGGCGCGCCTCGCCCTGCAGAACGGCAGAGCCAATCCCGAGCCGCTGATCAACGCCGTTCCGGCGGCGTTGCGCGATGATCCCGGTCTGATCTACGAGCGGGTGCGTTGGCGGCGACAGAACGATCTGGACGAGGAAGCCATCGACCTACTGTCCCATCCGTCGCGCAACAAAGTGCGGCCGGAACTATGGTGGCTGGAGCGCGCCATCCTGGCGCGGCGGGCCTTGCAGAAAGGGCTGGTGTCGCGGGCCTATCAGACCGCCGCCGATCATGGCCTCGAGGGGGGCGCCGCCTACGTGGATGCCGAGTTTCTTGCCGGCTGGATCGCCTTGCGCTTTCTTGACGACCGCGAGACGGCTTCGACACATTTCACCCGCCTGCACGAATGGGCCAGCCATCCCATGTCGCGTGCCCGCGCCGCCTATTGGGCCGGTCGGTCCTTCGAGGCGTCGAAGGATTCTCGGGCGCGGGACTGGTTTACCCGGGCGGCGCGCTATCCGACCACCTATTACGGCCAACTTGCCGCCTCGCGCCTAGGCGATCACCACTGGCCGCTTCCCGAGGATCCGCGTCCGACCGCCGAGGATGTTGCCCGCTTCGAGGGGCGCGACGTGGTGGCTGCCGCCCGGCTTTTGCTTGATCTTGGCGAGGAAAGCCAGATCAGGTCTTTTTTCATTCGCCTCAACGATATCGTCCAGACACCGGGCGAGCGCGCCTTGGTGGCGCAATTGGCGACGCGGGGCGGACGCGACGATTTGGCGCTGACGGTGGCGCGACGGTCCGACCGCGAGGGGGTTACGTTGGTGACCGCCGGTTGGCCGGTTCCGCGACTGAACGCCGAGGATGGCACGCCGGAAAAGGCCCTGGTGCTGGCGTTGATCCGTCAGGAAAGTGGATTCATGCCCGAAGTGGTGTCGCCTGCCGGTGCCCGTGGCCTGATGCAATTGTTGCCCACCACCGCCTCCAAGGTCGCCAGGGCGATCAAGGTCAAGTTCAGTGCCGGCAAGCTGGACGACCCCGATTTCAACGTCCGGCTCGGTTCAGCCTATCTCGGCGACCTGCTGTCGGATTTCCAGGGGTCGTACATTCTGGCGCTGGCGTCCTACAATGCCGGGCCGGGGCGGGCGCGCCGCTGGATACGCGAATACGGCGACCCGCGCGAAGGTAGCGTCGATGTGGTTGACTGGATCGAGATGATACCGTTTACCGAGACCCGCAACTATGTCCAACGGGTGATGGAAAGCGTCGCCGTCTATCGGCGCCGTCTGGGCAAGCCGGCCGGCCCGACCCTGGAAGCCGACCTCAAGCGCTGGGCCCGTCGAACCGCCGAGGTGAGCCAATGACTACGTTGCCCGACGACCTGGATGAACTGCGCGCCGACAACGAGGCGTTGCGGGCCGAGCTGGACGACCTTCGCCGCGAGGTCGAGGAACTTCATTACGAGGCCGACATCGATGCCTGTCACGTCGCCGGTCTTACCGCCCAGCTCAAGGCCCTGATCGCCGAGGGTGATGCCTGCCCCAACAAGGCTGCCCACCCCCTGCTCGAGCGTGTACAGTATACCCACGCCCGCAGCGGTGAGACCGTCACCAAGACCCGCGCATTTCCGCTCTATCGCGAGGCGTTCGACGCCGAGGCTCACCGCCTCGGCATCGAGTGTCCGGAAAAGATCCGGGGCTGATTCCCGCCCCATACTGACGAAGGTTGATCCGCCATGCCGCCTTATCGTTCCCGTACGTCCACCCACGGCCGCAACATGGCCGGCGCTCGCGGTCTGTGGCGCGCCACCGGCATGACCGACGCGGATTTCGGCAAGCCGATCATCGCCATCGCCAATTCCTTCACCCAATTCGTTCCGGGCCACGTTCACCTCAAGGACCTGGGCCAGATGGTGGCGCGCGAGATCGAGCGGGCAGGGGGGGTCGCCAAGGAATTCGATACCATCGCCATCGATGACGGTATCGCCATGGGGCATTCGGGCATGCTGTATTCGCTGCCGTCGCGCGAGTTGATCGCCGATTCGGTGGAGTACATGGTCAACGCCCACTGTGCCGACGCCCTGGTCTGCATCTCCAACTGCGACAAGATCACTCCGGGCATGCTGATGGCGTCGCTTCGCCTCGACATTCCCACCATCTTCGTTTCCGGCGGTCCGATGGAGGCCGGAAAGGTGACGGTGAAGGGCGAAACCCGCGCCGTCGATCTGATCGACGCCATGATCAAGGGGGCCGATGCCTCGGTGTCGGACGAGGAGGCGCTGGCCTACGAGCGCGACAGCTGCCCCACCTGTGGCTCGTGCTCGGGCATGTTCACCGCCAATTCCATGAATTGCCTGATGGAAGCGTTGGGGTTGGCTCTGCCGGGCAACGGTACCGTGGTCGCCACTCACGCCGACCGCAAGGAGCTATTCCTGGAGGCCGGGCGTCGTATCGTCGATCTGGCTCGGCGCGCCTACGAACAGGATGATGCCAGCGCGCGGCCGCGTTCCATCGCCACCCTTCAGGCGTTCGAGAATGCCATGACGCTGGATATCGCCATGGGTGGCTCGACCAATACCGTGTTGCACCTGCTGGCGGCGGCCGAGGAGGCCGGGGTGGCTTTCGGCATGGGCGACATCGATCGCCTCAGTCGGCGGGTGCCCTGCCTGTGCAAAGTGGCACCCAACGTTCCCGACGTCCACATCGAGGATGTCCACCGGGCCGGCGGTATCATCGGTATCCTGGGGCAGCTGGATCGGGCCGGGCTGATCAACCGCGATTGCGGTACGGTGCATTCGCGGACCCTGGCCGAGGCATTGGACAAGTGGGACGTCAGCCGTTCCAACGACGCCAAGGTGCGGGAATTCTATCGCGCCGGCCCCGGCGGTGTTCGCTCCACCGAGGCGTTTACCCAGGCCAAACGCTGGGAGGCACTCGATACCGACCGGGTCAAGGGTGTCATCCGGTCGGTTGACAACGCCTTTTCCAAGGACGGTGGCCTAGCGGTGCTGTTCGGCAATCTGGCGGTGGATGGCTGCATCGTCAAGACCGCCGGCGTCGATGACAAGAACCTGACCTTCTCCGGTCCGGCGGTGATCTGCGAAAGCCAGGAAGAGGCGGTGGCCAAGATCCTCGGTGGCGCTGTCGCGGCCGGCGACGTGGTCATCGTCCGCTACGAGGGGCCGCGCGGCGGTCCCGGGATGCAGGAAATGCTTTATCCCACCAGCTACCTGAAAAGCATGGGGCTGGGCAAGGCGTGCGCCCTGATCACCGACGGCCGTTTTTCCGGTGGCACCTCGGGCCTGTCCATCGGCCATGTCTCGCCCGAAGCGGCCGAGGGTGGCGCCATCGGCCTGATCGCCGCCGGAGATATCGTCGATATCGACATTCCCCGCCGCTCGATCCAGATTCGGGTGTCGGAGGTGGAACTGGACAAGCGACGCCAAGCCCAGGCGGCCAAGGGCTGGAAGCCGGTGGCGCGGGATCGTCCGGTCTCCCCCGCGCTTCGGGCCTATGCGGCGATGACCACCAGTGCCGCCCGGGGCGCGGTCCGCGACGTGTCGCAGGTCGAAAAATAGGGGGCACCCTCCATGTCGATCGCGTGGAGCGAGATGATGAGCGTCGGCGTGCCGGTGCTCGATTCCGACCACAAGACGTTGGTGGGACTGATCAACCATCTGCACCGCTCCATCGGTGATCCGGAGGAGTACGCCGCGGTCGGCAGCGTCCTGCGGTCGCTGGAGGATTATGCCGCCCATCACTTCGCCCGCGAGGAGCGGATGATGGAGGCCAGCCATTGTCCACAGTTGGTGCAGCACCGTCGCACCCACCAGGACTTCGTCCGGCGGGTCGGCGAGTTGAAGACCCGCTATGAGAACGGGCAGACCAGCGCCCTGGCCCGCGAATGCCTGACGTTCCTGAATTCGTGGCTGATCAACCATATCTGCACCACCGACATGGGCTATCGCGCCTGGGTCATCGGGCACACCGAGGCTATGCAGGTCGGCGCCGACCAGCACCTGACGGGGGAGAACAAGACGTCGGCGGTGACCGACTGGCGTCGCCTCAAGATCCTGGTAGTTGATGATAACATCAATTTTTGCGAGATTCTGACCACCATTCTTCGCGGTGTCGGTGTTCCGTCGGTCGCGGTGGTCCATGACGTCGCCGCCGCCAAGGCGGTTCTGGAGACCGGCGAAGCCGATCTGGTGATCTCCGACTGGCATGTCGGTACCGATAACGGTCTTGATCTGGTGAAGTGGATACGGCGCGGACCGCCGACGCTGAACACCCTGCCGGTGCTGATGCTGTCGGGGCATGAACGGCTGGTCAACCGCGACGTCGCCTTGCTGGCGGGGGCCGATGAATTCATGGAAAAGCCGATTTCCGCCCGCGGCCTGCTGATCTGCCTGGGACGGCTGGCCGCGCGCAAGCGCCAGTAACGTCCTCAGCCCAGTTCCACCCACACCGGGGTATGGTCGCTGGCCTTGTCGCGGCCGCGCGGGGCCTTGTCGATGTCGCAGGCGACCAGACGGTCGGCGGCGGCGGGTGACAGCAGCAGATGGTCGATCCGCAGTCCCTGGTCGCGCGGCCAGGCGCCGGCTTGATAGTCCCAGAAGCTGTAGCGCCCCGCCTCGGGGTGGAGCGAGCGGAACGCCTCGGTCAGGCCGAGATGCAGCAACTGGCGGTACAGGGCGCGGCTTTCCGGACGGCAAAGGGCATCCTGCCCCCAATTGGCCGGATCATAGACATCGTCATCGGTGGGGCAGATGTTGTAGTCGCCACCCAGCACGAAGGGACGGTCCGCCGCCAGCAATCCTTCGGCGTGGGCGATCAGACGTCGCATCCACGCCAGTTTGTAATCGAATTTGTCTCCCGGCGCCGGATTGCCGTTGGGCAGATAAAGCGACGCCAGCCGGATATCGCCTACGGTGGCCTCGATATAGCGGGCCTGATCGTCGGACGGGTCGCCGGGCAGCCCGGCCCGGATATCGGCCATGGGCAGCCGCGACAGGATGGCGACACCGTTATAGCTTTTCTGCCCATGGCAGGCGGTGCGATAGCCCGCTGCCTCGAACTCCAGGGTGGGAAAGTGTTCGTCCTGGCACTTCGTCTCTTGTAGCAGCACCACATCCGGCCGCGCCGACCCCAGCCAGTCCAGCACGTTGGGCAACCGTGCCCGCACGGAATTGACGTTCCAGGTGGCGATGCGCAGACGCGGGGTCACACCGAAAACGAGCTACCGCAGCCGCAGGTCGAGGAAGCGTTGGGATTCTTGACCTGGAACGAGGCACCGACCAGATCCTCGACGTAATCGACCACGGAACCGTCGAGCAGGTCGAGGGAGGTCTGATCGATCACCACCCGGATACCGTATTCCTCGAACACCCGATCATCGTCGTTGATGCTGTCGTCCAGCGAGATACCGTACTGGAAGCCGGAACAGCCGCCGCCCGAGACACCAAGGCGCAGCATCATGTTGGGCTTGCCTTCCATCTGGATCAGGGTCTGAACCCGCTCGGCGGCGCTTTCGGTGACGCTGACGCGCGCGGCGTAATTATGTTCGGTCTCGGCCATGGTGGTCCTCTGTGTCGAATGGCGATCGGCTGCCCCGAGGGTAGCACTCGCCCATTCCCGGTTAAAGGTCTGCGGCGAGAATTTAGGTATGGCGATGCGGAATTCAAGCCCGGCGCGGTTTGATCCCCGCCGCGAAGGGAGGGTGAGATCAATCATTCCCTCAATCGTCATAGCTGTACGTATATCGAATTTCCAGTTGTAGAATAAAATATGCACTGCGCACCATATGCGGGTACGTGATTCTGCGATGGTGGCTGGCGATGGCGCTTACGGAATTTTTGCTGGATGTCGATCGCCGCCGGTTGGATAAGGTCATCGATACCGCCACCGACATTCTCAGCCGGCCGGTGGATCTCGCCTATACCGACCACACCATCAAGCACAAACAAGTCGTCAGGAGCCACCTCGACAGCTTTGTCGTGCCATGGGTCAAGGATCGGCTGAACAGGGGCGATCGTCCCGACCGCATCAGCACCGAACTGTTGGTGCTGTTGTCGGCGACCTATCTCCACGACATCGGCATGCAGATGGTGAAGCCGGAGGTGTTGGCGAGCCTGCCGTCGTTGACGGATGCCGAGCGCGAAGAGGCGCGGCGGCTGCCCCCGGGCGAAATTACCGAGGCCCATCGTCAGATCTCGCGCCGTCTTCATCACAAGATCGCCCACGACTGGATCGCCAGCCCGCATTGCAAGCGGGAGTCGTTTCCGTCACTGTCCGGGGTGGACGGGGTGCGCCTGATGGTGGCCAAGGTCGTCTGGGCGCATAACATTTGGCTGAACGACCCCGAAGCTTACGGGGACTACAAGAACGTTGTCGCCCCCAGCCACCAGCCGGAAGGCGACATCCGGGTGCATTGGCTGTCTGCTTTTCTGCGGCTCGCCGATATTCTCGACCAGGACAAGCGGCGCGTCGACCTCGAGGCGGCCAAGCGGCTGCCGGTGCCGCCGGTGTCGATGGTGCATTGGTGGCGTCATCACTATGTCAATGCCTGCCGGTTGGGTCGGCGCGACGATGACGGTTTCCCGCTGACGGTGGCTTTCCGCTTGCCCGATGACTACAAAAGTGAGCGGGAGTGGCTGGTGCCGGCGCTCCATTCGGCGACGGTCGGATGCATCGAGGCCGAGCAGGCGCGAATGAGAGAATGGCTCGGCCCCAACGGCATTCACATTCGCATTCCCGACGTCACCGACTGCCATGTGGAGATCGACCCCGACGCGGTAGCGATGCCGCCCGAGGTGATGGCGGAATTCCGCAAGACATGGCCGCAGGCCGCGGCCGCGGCCAGACGCGCCGATCTGCACAACGCCGCCGAGGACGATACCCTGACGGCGAAGGGGTTCGAGGATGCGTACGCAGTGCTGGTCGCCGGCCGCGAAATCGACGAATACCTGCGCAACGTGCGGGCGCGACTGGACGGCGACGTCGGCGGCGGCGTCTATTCGCCATTGGAACTGCGGGTCAGTGACGAGGTGAAATCGGCGCTTGATCACCTGGGGACGCTGTTGCGCACGCAGCAGGTTCAGCCGCATCCGATCGTGGTGGTCGGGGCGCCCGGCGGTGGCAAGACCACCCTGTTGCGGCGCTATGTCTGGGAATGGAGCAGTCAGGACAAGGCCGATCCGTTGCCGATCTACGTCCAGGCGACCCGCTTTGGAAGCCCGGACTGGGCGGCGGCGATCGAGCGGCGGCTGCCGAGCCTGGAGCATGCGTGCTCCGACGCGGAGCTGGCGGCGTTGGATGAAGAAATACTGCGCGAACTGCTGCTGCTGATCGAGCGCAGCCTGGCCGAGATCATCGGCGTGTCCGGGCGGCAGATGGCGGCGGTGGTCCAGGAAATACTGGCGCGGCGGACCTGTGTCATTCTGTTTGACGGCATCAACGAATTGCCGCCGGTACTTGGCAGTCTGGCCGCTGGGGCGGTCAGGGTGTTTCTCGCCTCGTTTTCCCGCCACCGTGTCGTGGTCACCAGCCGCACCGGCGACTTCCGTCCCGGTGCCTTTCCCCAGCATCAGTATTGCGAATTGATGCCCATGAGCGAAGCGGCGGTGCGGCAATATTGGGAGGACGTGAACGTTCCGGCGGCGGCGGTGCGGCGGTTTTTCGCGGGGGCGCCGATGGGGGTGCGCGAGCTGGTGCGCACGCCCATGGCCGCCTATATGACCGGCGAACTGCTGAAACTGCCGGACCCGGAGCCGGTGACCTCGGCGGGGCGGCTGTTTCAGCGCTATGTTCGCGAGGTGTTGCGGCGCTGGCGCGACCGTTATCCGGCGTCCCGGTTGGACGAGACCCGGATGCGCGCGTTGCTGGGCGAAATCGCCTTCACCGCGTTCAGGAGCGGCCAAGTGTCGTTCTCGCCCATCCTCGTCCGTCTCGCCATTCATGGCTGGCTGGCCGAGATGGATGCCGGCGAGGCCGCCGATCTTCGCGGTGATCAGGCGGTGGACATTGTTGCCACCGGATTGCTCGACGAGGTGATCAGCACCGGATTTCTTCAGCCGGTCGGTGGAAGCGACGACGATTCCGGCCTGCGGTTCCGTCATCATACCCTTCAGGACTATTTCGCGGCGGTGGCGATCCCGTCGCGCATCGAGCAATTGCCGAAGATCGTCGCCATGCCGGTATTCCACGAGGCCATCGGCATGGTGGTCGGGCTGGCCGACGATCCCGGCGGCTTCATCCGGCGATTGTGCGCCGCCACGTCGGAGGATTGGGGATTCACCCAATTGCTGCCGCTGCTGTTTCGGGTCATCGGCGAGGCGCGGGTGCCGGTGGAGGCCGACGACCTGCTGCGGGTCTTCGCCGGTGCCGCGCCGCTGTACTCGGCGGCGGTGGGCATTCTTTCCCCCTTTGCCGCCGAGACATTGTGCCATCTGTTCGCCCAGGTGGACTGGTCGATCACCGGCAGTTTCCTCGCCTTCATCGCCGGGGACGAGGCTCGTCCGGAATGGGAGCGCGAGCCGGCCGGCCGGGGCGTGGTGTTCGCCATGAGCCAGAAGCAGCCGCCATCGCCCGAGGCGCTGCGGCCGCTGTTCTGGGGCGGTATTCCGCCCGAAGTCGCTGCAGATTACGAGACGGCCAAGAATGCCCTGGCGACAGGAGTGGATCAGGGGGGCGACGCCACTTCCTTCGCCCGGGTGCCGTTGATGCTGGCGGGGCTTACCGCTTCGACATCATTCAATATTGATACAAAATTCGATATCGCCGGAAGACTGGCGCGGTGTAGTCCCCACCAACTTGGGTCATTGCAAGCCGTTTTCATTGAAGAGTGTTGTGTTTTCGGGGCCATGGACGAGTCAGAGCACGAATTGGTGCGGTCAATGATCGTCAATCGGTTGGCGGATCTTATTTTGCGCAACGAGGATATTGCCTGTCAGGCGGGGCAAACGGATTATGCCAAGGGCTACCGCGCCGCCTGGGGCAGAATACACCTCAAGTTGCCCTTGCTGTGCCGTCTGGTGGGAACGTCGGCGGATGTCAATGCCGACGATCGCGCCGCCGTGCTGGAGCTGATCGCCATGGTCGAGGCGCCGCCCTATCCTATTCGCCCGTTTTCGCGGCAGGAGTCCGAGATGGTGGTGGTTGGCAGCCTCCGACACATGGCCGGGCCGGTGCTTGATGCCTTGCGGGACTTGGCGAGCCGTTCCGCCAACCCGTTCCTGGTGCATTGGCTGGGAGAGATCGTGCCGGGCGATCCGGTCCGCTATGGCTGGTCGCGGTTGGAGCCCGCCGTTGTCGCCGCCGGGGCGGCGGGCTATTTCCTGTGGACCGCCCACCGCGATCTTGCGTTGCCGGCGGCATTGGCCCGCTACCATGTTCAGCCGGCGGTTCCGCCCCCTGAAATACTGGTCGACCTGCTGCTGCGCGGCGATACCACCGGATTCGTCGAATCGGTGGCGACGCGGGGGCTGACCGAGGCCGCCATCGCTCCGTGCCTGAAGATCGCCGCCGCCACGCCGCAACGGTTGGAGGCGGTGGTGGAGGCGATCGCCGCCATCGATAATGCCTTGGGGTGGGCTGCCAAATGCGAGGCGCTGGTCCAGGCGGCCGCGAGCTATCCGGCGGCCGAGATCGATCGTCTGGTCGAGAAATTCGCCATTCCGGTGGAGGATCTGCTCGAACAATACAGCAATGTGAATATTGAGCGAAAAGAGCCGATCATCGCCCATCTGGCGCGGATTTTCGGGGACAGCGACCGTCTTCCTCGGGATCGCTTCGCTCGGCGTGTATCCTATCTTGTCTATGTCCGCCATGCTCTGGGGCTGGCGGAGGCGATTTCCGTGGCGGTGGCCGACGGAGTGATCGAGGCCATGCTCTCGGAGCCCGGCGCGAGGGCGTATGTTTCACGGGTTGTCGAGTTGGCGCGGGAACTGCACCCCGAGGCCGGAGTCAATCCCGACCTGGATCGGTTGACCCGCGCCATTGCCCCTCGGCTGCGGAAGGGCGGGTTGGCCGATTGGTTTCGGACTTTTGCCGTCGGGGCTCTTCGGCGGGGTGAGGTGTCGGCCGAGGCGGTCCGTGATACCCTGGTCGCGGTCCTCGATGCGCCGTCCCCGCAACTCGACCGTCATCATCGCAAGGTGTTGTTCGACGTTCTGCAATCCATCGATGATCGCGAATTCCATTCGCGCCTCGACCGCTATCTCGCCCTGTGCCCCATCGATACCGAGGCGGCGGCCTCGGATTACGGTAACGCCGGCTGGAGCTGTTATCGGGTCGGCGACGACGACCGCTTTCTCGATCTGACCGAGCGGGCCTTGCTGCTGGCGCCGGGTGCCGACTGGCTGTTGGGCAATCGCGCCTTCGCCCTCTACCTGCTCGGTCGTCCGCGTGGCGAGGTGATGGACGCCTATGCGCGGGCGGTGGCGGCGACCCCCGACCGCCAACGCTGGCACAAGGTTGCCGTCGAGGATCTGGAACACCACCCCGAGCTGCGCTCCGGTGCCGCGCCGGTGCCGGCGGACCTGATCAAGGTCGTGGACGCGCTTGGCCGGAATCTTGCCGACGCTTCCCCGCCGCCCGAGGCGGAGGATGCGCCGTCCCCGGCATGAGGCGGCGGTGTTGCGTTCGCGCGGCGCGGCGGTTAGTGTCCGCACATGAAGGCTTCCTGTTATCATCGCCCTTATCCGCTTGCGGCCTATGCCTGCCGGCCCGACGAGTCGCGCGGTCGTCTGCATTCCGAGCCTGACAGCCCGACCCGGTCGCCGTTCCAGCGCGACCGCGACCGTATCATCCATTCCGCCGCCTTCCGTCGGCTGCAATACAAGACCCAGGTGTTCGTCTATCACGAGGGCGAGAATTTCCGCACCCGTCTGACCCATTCGCTGGAGGTGTCGCAGATCGCGCGCTCCATCGCCCGGGTGCTGGGACTCGACGAGGATATCGCCGAGGCGCTGGCCCTGGCCCATGATCTGGGGCACACCCCGTTCGGCCATGCCGGCGAGGATGCGCTGCAAGAGGTGCTGGCGGAATACGGCGGTTTCGATCACAACGCCCAGTCCTTGCGCATCGTTACCCGGCTGGAGCGGCGCTATATCGCCTTCGACGGCCTCAACCTGACCTGGGAGACCCTGGAAGGGCTGGTCAAGCACAACGGCCCCCTGACGGGGCCGCTGGCGGTCAACAAGGGCCGGGCGCTGCCCCGCGCCATCGCCGAATACGCCCAACTGCACGACCTCGATCTCGACACCTATGCCGGTGCCGAGGCCCAGGTGGCGGCGCTGGCCGACGACATCGCCTACAACAACCACGATATCGATGACGGCCTGCGCGCCGGCCTGTTCACCATCAAGGATCTGGCGGACGTGCCGCTGGTGGGGCCGTTGTTCCATCAGGTGATGCGCGATCATCCCGACGCCGACACCTCATTGCACATCCATGAGGTGGTGCGGCGCATGATCGGCATCATGATTCTCGACCTGATCGAGGAAACCCGTAAGCGCATCGCCGAGTTCAAGCCGGAATCCGCCGACGAGGTGCGCCGGCTGGGCCGCCCGCTGGCGGCCTTTTCCGAGGAAATGCGTGCCAACGACGGGGCATTGCGCCGTTTTCTGTTTCCCAACATGTACCGTCACTTCACCGTCAATCGCATGACCAGCAAGGGCCGGCGGGTGGTGCGGGATCTGTTCACCCTGCTGTTCGCCGAGCCCGAGTGCCTGCCGCCGGAATGGCGTCGTCAAGCCGACGGCAAGGGAACCGCCAAGACCGCCCGCGTCGTGGGCGACTACATCGCCGGCATGACCGACCGCTTTGCGCTGGACGAGCATCGCCGCCTGTTCGACATGCAAGAGAAGCCCTGATGAATCTGTTCAAGCACTTCCGTGATGAGATCGTTGCTGTCGCCGGGCGGGTTGTTCCCGGTCTCGATACCTCGAAAGTCACCGCCGAGCCGCCGCGCGAGACCGCTCACGGCGATGTCGCCACCAATGTCGCCATGGTGCTGGCCAAGGCGGCCGGGGCCAAGCCGCGCGATCTGGCCGAGACCATTGCCGCCGAGTTGCGCGCCCATCCCGATATCGTTGATGTCGAGGTGGCGGGACCTGGGTTCATCAACCTGCGCCTGTCCGATACGTTCTGGGTGGAGCGCCTTGCCGAGTTGCTGCACGAAGGCGCCGGCTATGGCCGATCCGACCTCGGGGCGGGACGCAAGGTCAATATCGAATACGTTTCGGCCAATCCCACCGGTCCCATGCATATCGGCCATGCCAGGGGCGCGGTGGTCGGCGACGCCCTGGCGGCGTTGCTGGCCCATGCCGGCTATGACGTCACCCGCGAGTATTACGTTAACGATGCCGGCGCCCAGGTCGACGTGCTGGCGCGCTCGGTGTTCCTGCGGTACCGCGAGGCGCTGGGCGAGGTCATCGGCGAAATTCCCGACGGGCTTTATCCCGGCGACTATCTCAAGCCGGTGGGGGAGGAGTTGGCCCGGCGTCACGGATCGGCGCTGAAGGACCGGTCCGAGGCCGACTGGCTGCCGCTGCTGCGGCCGGTCGCGGTCGACGCCATGTTGGCGATGATCCGGGAGGATCTCGCCAATCTCGGCGTGCGTCATGCCGTCTTCGTCTCCGAACGCGGTCTGGTCGAGGGCGGCAAGGTTCAGGCGGCGCTGGATTTCCTGGCGGCCAAGGGCTTGATCTACGAAGGCGTGCTGGAGCCCCCCAAGGGCAAGCTGCCCGACGACTGGGAGCCCCGGCCGCAGACCTTATTCCGCGCCACCCAATTCGGCGATGACGTTGACCGGCCGCTGAAGAAGTCGGATGGCTCGTGGACCTATTTCGCGTCGGACATCGCCTATCACCTCGACAAGTTTCAGCGCGGCTTCGCCTCGATGATCGATGTCTGGGGTGCCGACCACGGCGGCTATGTCAAGCGCATGCAGGCGGCGGTCAAGGCCATCAGCGAGGGCAGGGGCGATCTCGACGTCAAGCTGTGCCAGATGGTCAACCTGCTGAAGGGTGGTCAGCCCTATAAGATGAGCAAGCGCGCCGGCACCTTCGTCACCCTGGCCGATCTGGTCGAGGCGGTGGGCCGGGACGTGGTGCGCTTCATCATGCTGACGCGCAAGAATGACGCCCACCTCGACTTCGATCTGGACAAGGTGCTGGAGCAGAGCCGGGATAATCCGGTGTTCTATGTTCAGTACGCCCATGCCCGCTGCCATTCGGTGATGCGTCACGCCGCGTCGCTGTGGCCCGATTTCGACGCGGCGTCGCATATCCCCCCCTCGGAGTTGCTGCGGCGCTTGACCGACCCGGCCGAGCTTGGTTTGATCAGATTGCTCGCCGGCTGGCCGCGTCTGGTGGAAAGCGCCGCCGAGGCCCACGAGCCGCACCGGGTGGCGTTCTACCTGTATGATCTGGCGGCCGCTTTTCATGGCCTCTGGAACAAGGGCAAGGACGAGACGAGGCTGCGTTTCCTGCTCGAGGACGACCGCGACCTGTCGCTGGCCCGTCTTGGGCTGCTTCGGGCGGTGGCGGTGGTGATCGCCTCGGGGCTGGGGATCTTCGGGGTCGAACCACTTGAGGAAATGCGCTGACATGGCCATGCGTCCCAGCGACGATTTCGATCGCGATATCCTCGACATCATTCCCGAGCGTTTCGACGCCGACGCCGATTCGCATCAGGCCCGGGCCGGACACCGGCTGCGGACCATCGTCACCATCTCGCTGGCGGTGGTCGCGGTGGGGGCAATCGTCGCCGCCGGGCTGCATTTTGTCGGCGGTCGGCGGGGTGGAGGCCTGGGGGTTCCGGTGATCAAGGCCGACGACCGCGCCATCAAGGTCCGCCCCGACGATCGCGGCGGCATGCAGGTGCCCAATCAGGACAAGCTGGTCTATGAGCGCATGGATCAGGGCGCCGAGAGCGATCCCAAGGTCGAGCGGCTGCTGCCCCAGGCCGAGGCGCCCCGGACCCCGCCCCGGCAGGTGACCGAGGCGCCGGCGGCGCCTGCTCCCGCTGCTCCGGCCGCCGCCGTGCGTCCGCCGCCCGCGCCGGCCAAGGCCGGTGAGCCGCCGGCACCCCGGACGGCTTCTGCCGCCAAGGTTTCCGCCCAGCCGGCGCCTGAAGCCCAGCCGCCGGCTTCTCCCCCGGCACAGGTTCGGCCGACACCCTCGGAGAAGGTCACCCCGGCCCAGGTGGCCAACCTGCCGCCGGCCGCTCCTCCGGCCCCCGCGCCCGCCGCGGCGCCCCGGGCGCCCGCCGCTGGGGACTATGCCATCCAGCTTGGGGCGGTGCGTGCGTCGGACATTGCCGAAAAGGAATGGGCGCGGATCCAGAAGGCCAACGCCGATCTGCTCGGCGGTCTCAAACCCGACATCGTCCGGGTCGAACTGGAGGGCAAGGGGGTGTTCTGGCGAATTCGCGCGGCACCGCTGAGCGAGCAGGCGGCTCGCCAGCTCTGCACCGAACTGACCGCCCGTGGCCAGGGGTGCATCTTTGCGCGTAAATAGCCCCCCACCGGCCGCGGCGCTGTTCGGATGCGGCGGCGCCAGGCTGTCGGAAGACGAGCGCCGGTTCTTCGCCACCGTCGATCCGCTTGGCTTCATCCTGTTCGCCCGCAACATCGAAACGCCCGGGCAGGTCAAGGCCCTGGTCGCCGATCTGCGCGCCTCGGTCGGCCGTGCCGACGCCCCGGTTCTGATCGACCAGGAGGGCGGGCGGGTCCAGCGCCTGCGGCCGCCGCATTGGCGCAAGGCGCCGCCGGGCGCTGCGTTCGCCGCTGTGGCGGCGCGCGATCTTGCCGCCGCCCGCGAGGCGCTGCGGCTTGATTTCAGGTTGATCGGCCGCGAACTGGCCGAACTGGGCATCGATGTCGATTGCGCCCCGGTGCTGGACGTGCCGGTGCCCGGTGCCCACGACGTTATCGGCGACCGCGCCTATGGCGCCACCCCGGAAGAAGTTGCGGCGCTGGCCGGCGAGGTGATCGAAGGGTTGCTGGACGAAGGCGTTCTGCCGGTGATCAAGCATGTTCCCGGCCATGGTCGGGCCATGGTGGACAGCCATCTTGCCCTGCCGGTGGTGGAGGCATCGCTGGCCGAACTGGAAGCACGGGATTTTCCGCCGTTCCGCGCCATGCGCCACGCGCCGTGGGCGATGACGGCCCATGTGGTCTACACCGCGCTGGACGCCATCCGTCCCGCCACCACCTCGGCCAAGGTAATCGCCGAGGTGATCCGGGGCGCCATCGGTTTCGATGGCGTGTTGATTTCTGATGATCTTTCCATGAAGGCGTTGGGCGGATCGTTCGAGCAGCGAACCCGCGACTCGCTTGATGCCGGCTGTGACGTGGTGCTTCACTGCAACGGCGACATGGCGGAAATGACGGCGGTGGCGGCGGAACTGCGGCCGCTGACCGACGCCGCCCTGATCCGGCTGGAGCGCGGCGCGGCGATGAAGCGGACACCAGAGGCTTTCGATATCGTCGTTGCCGCCGCGCGGGTCGATGCCTTGCTGGCGGTTGGGGCGTCCCATGGGTGACGTGGCCGGCACGCTGTTCGGCATCACCATCTGGGCGTTTCCGCTGATTTTGGCGGTGACGCTGCACGAAGCCGCCCACGGTTACGCCGCCTTGGCTTTCGGTGACGACACCGCCAAGCGGATGGGGCGGCTTTCGCTCAATCCGCTGCGCCACATCGATCCGTTCGGCACCATCATCCTACCGGGAATGCTGTTGGCCATGGGGGGGGTGATGTTCGGTTGGGCCAAGCCGGTACCGGTCAATTTCTTCCGGCTGCGCAACCCTCGCCTTGGCATGATCGTGGTCGCCGCCGCCGGGCCGGCCATGAACGTGGCGCTGGCGATATCGGCGGTTCTGGGGGTGTATCTGGTACCCTACGTCCCCGAAGCGGTGCAGCCGTGGTATGTCCTCAATCTCGACAACGCCATTTTCTTTAATCTGCTGCTGGCGATGTTCAACATGGTGCCGGTGCCGCCGCTGGACGGCGGGCGCGTGCTGGTGGGGCTGTTGCCGCGACCGCTGGCCATGCAGGTCGCGCGGCTGGAGAAGGTGGGGATCCTGATCCTGTTGGCGGCTCTGTTCGTCTTGCCGCTGCTGGGACGGCAATTTGGGCTGGATGTTGACGTGTTCCAGTGGCTGGTTCAGGGACCGGTCGAGGACCTCGGCCGGTGGTTGGTCAAGGTGTTGGGGCCCAAGGGCTAGCCATGCAGATCGACGCCTTCGAGGCCGATGAGGACAAGGCCGCCCGTCCAGCCGCCGAACGGCTGATGCTGGATCTGGACGGCTGGGAAGGGCCGCTGGACCTGCTGCTCCAGCTCGCTCGCGAGCAGAAGGTCGATCTGGCGCATATCTCAATTCTGAAGCTCGCCGACCAGTACGTTGAATTCGTTCAAAAACTCCGCCAGTCCCAATTGGATCTCGCCGCCGAATACCTAGTGATGGCGGCATGGTTGGCCTATCTCAAATCGCGGCTGTTGTTGCCCGACCCCGAACCGGAACCCGGCGACGAGCCTACCCCGGCCGAGATGGCCGAGGCGCTGGCTTTCCGGCTGCGGCGCTTGCAGGCGATGCAGGATGCCGGAGCCGGTCTGTTCCGTCGGCGACTGCTTGGCCGTGACGTGTTCGGTCGTGGCGAGCCCGAGGCGTTGGAGGTGGTAAGTCGTTCGGTCTTCGACCTCGACCTTTACGACCTGCTCAAGGCCTATGCCGACCATGTGGTCCGGCATTCGGTGCGGACGCTGACCGTCGAGGCCTCTGATCTGTGGTCGGTGGATGATGCCCTGGCCCGGCTGGAAAGCATGTTGGGACTGGGGCGCCTGCCCGATTGGTCGGTGTTGATGGCCTTTCTGCCCGCCATCGAGGGCGACGCGCTGCGGATGAAATCGGCGATGGCGTCCACCTTCGTCGCCGCCTTGGAACTGACCAAACAGGGCCGTCTGGTGCTGCGCCAGGATGGCGCCGCCTATTCGCCGATCTACGTCAAATCGGCCGGGCGCGGCAATCGAAGGGAGGGGCGGGGTGATGACTGATCCCGAGCTGCTGCGGCTGGTGGAGGCGGTGATCTTCGCCTCGGCGACCCCTGTGAGCGAAGCCGAGTTGGCCGCGAGGATGCCCGAGGGCTGCGATCTCCGCCAACTGCTGACGGAGTTGGCGGGTCATTATGCCACGCGCGGCGTCAATCTGATGCGACGCGGGCAAGGCTGGGCGTTTCGCACCGCGCCGGACCTGACCGGTGCGCTACAGGTCGAGCGCACCGAGGAGCGTCGGCTGTCGCGTGCCGCCATCGAAACGCTGGCGATCATCGCCTATCACCAGCCGGTTACCCGGGCCGAGGTCGAGGAGGTGCGTGGCGTCGCTCCCTCCAAGGGAACGCTCGATGTGCTGTTTGCCGCCGGGTGGATCCGCCCCAAGGGGCGCCGTCGCACTCCCGGCCGCCCCCTCACCTGGGCCACGACCGAAGCGTTTCTTGATCATTTCGGGCTGGAATCGCTGGACGATCTGCCCGGCGTCAAGGAGCTTGAGGCCGCCGGACTGCTTGACGCCAGGGCCGCCGCCGGCGCCTACGCCAACCGGGCGGGCGACGACGACCGCATGGTCGATACCGGTCCCGAGGAGGATCTGGCCCAATTGGAGCTGTTGGACGACGAGGAACTGCTGGGCCTGGGGGAATAGGGGGGCGATTTGCGGTGAAAGGCGTTGCCGCCATTGCGGCGGCCTTCGGGTTTTGCGATGATCCGCCGCCGGCCAAGACGGGAGCCGGCGCGCGTTAGGGAGTGGCAGGGCATGGGTAGCTGGAGTATCGGTCATTGGATCATCGTCCTGGTCATCGTGCTGCTGCTGTTCGGCGCGAACAAGATTCCCAAGCTGATGGGCGACATGGCCAAGGGCGTGAAGGCGTTCAAGCACGGTCTCAAGGACGAGGACGATGCGGCCCCGGCTGCACCTGCTCCGGCAGCTCCGTCCCAGGCTCGCGTGACCGAGGGCGAGGCGGTGAAGTCCGCCGCGCAGCCCGACACCGCCGCCAAGCCGTGAGTGGCACAACGGCGCGGGTGACGGTATTGCATTTCCCTCAGTCGCCCGAGTTCCAGGGGTAG
>CAIUSV010000014.1 GCA_903901915.1 uncultured Rhodospirillaceae bacterium
CGCCCTCAAACGCCGGGCGGGCGCCTCCGCGCCCTTGGCTCCTCCGCTGCGCTCCGGGCGCCTCAATGGCGCCGCGCTCCCTGCGGTCGCTCATGATCCGTCCTTCGCCAGCCAGACCAGGCGGTGCCAGATCACCCGGCCCTCGCCCTTGCGGTAGTGCCAGAATGGCGGCGTCTTGGAATAGACCCATTGGCTCCAATCGCACATCTCGTCGAGCACGATGTCGTCGCCCGCCGCCCAGGGATACTGGCTGAACGACACCTCGGTGCCGTCCGACAGCCGCTTCCATAGTTTGTTGCAGCAATAGAAGGCGGTACGCCCGGCCCGGCCGGCGCGCAGGATGCGGAAGTATTCCGCCACCACCGCCGGCTCCATCTCCTGCATCGAGACGATGTTGATCGCCAGCGCCACCGGCGCCGCCGTCAGGGCCGCGGCGTTGTCGGCCTGCACCGCGATGGCGTTGACGGTGGGATCGGCCAGCGCCGCCACCATGTCCGCCGCGTCGCGCACCAGGGCGATGCCGACGCCGGGCACCGCCTGGCGCAGGAACACCATGTCAAGCAGCAGCGGCTTGGTCAGGTTGACCGCGATCACCTTGCGCCCGGGATTGGCCAGCAGCAGGTGCGACGCCATCATGCCGTAGCCGTCGCCGATCACCGCCGAAACCTCGTCGAGGCGATCCAGCGGCACGAAATGGCGCACCAGCGCCAGGGTCAGCGAGTGGCGCAGCAGATCGTAGGTATAGGCGCGGTGCTGGCGCCGGGCGATCAGCCGGCCGATGTCCAGACTGTCGGCCAGCGGGGTGAAGCGCGCGCCCATGCGGCGGAAGGGAAATTGCAGCACCCAGTGCATCAGGCGGTGCAGCGGCCCGGTCTTTCTCGACACCATGCCCAGCACCGAGGCGCCGGCCACGGTACCGTCGGCCTTGACCTCGAAGGTGTTGACGCCGTCCTTCCAATAGGCCGACTGGCCGCGCTCGGCTTGGCCGGTGGCGGCCTCCAGGGCCTCAAGCGCGGCGGCATCCCTTAGCATCGCTCAGTATTTTCCCCACAGCGGATCGGCTCGCATGTGGGCCTCCACCCGGTCGGCATCGGCGGGACTGTCCACCGAGAAATAGCTGACGCCGGGATAGGGGGCGAGGCGCTGGAACCAGCCGTTGTCGGGAATACGGTTGGAATCGCAGGATTCCTTTTTCTCCAGCGGCGATTCCGGCGTCCGGGTGAACCAGCGCAGCGCCTCCCAGCGGAAGCCGAAGATGCCGCCGACCCGGCGGGCCTCCAACTCGGGGCCGAACGCCTTGGCATAGGGGATCGGCGCGCGCGAGGTATAGAGCACGTTGCCGGCGATATCGTGGGCGATCTTGACGATATCGGGGTTGCGCCACATCGCCTCGTCGGTGATGTGGACGCCCAGCATGGTGCCCCGGACCTTGGGGTCGCGCTCGAACGGTGCCACCACCGCCGCGATCATGTCAGGGTGCAGCATGGGTTCGTCGCCCTGAACGCAGACCACGATGTCGTCGTCGGCCAGATCGATGCCGCATTTGGCCGCCGCCTCGGCGACGCGGTCGAGCGCCCTGGTATGGGTGTCCCTGGTCCAGATCGCCGGCCAGCCCTTGGACTCGGCGAAATCACGGATCTCGGCGTCGCAGGTGCAGACCGCCAGCGCGTCCCAGCGGGGAAACATCCCGGCGCGCAAAAAACAGTGTTCCAGCATGGGCCGTCCGCACAGCTTGAACATCGGCTTGCCGGGAAAACGGCTGGCCGCCATGCGGGCGGGAACGAGACCGACGATCTTGGTCATGGGCCGAGCCTCACTGAACCTGGGGGGTGACGTATCCGTGACCGACCAGCCACCGCGAGATGGCTTCGCCGGCGACCTTGTGGCCCAGCGCCGACCAATGGCCGTCATGGGCGAAGTGGGTCGGCTCGAAGCCTACCCGGCTGAAATCGTCCAGCATGTCGATGGTGGCGATGCCGCGTTCGGCCAGCGCCTGTTCCATGCCGGTGCGCAGTCCGTGGTAGTATTCGTTGCCGTCCTTGATTTCGGGCCGGGCGGGGAACACCGCGACGACGAAGGGAATCTCCCTGGGCACCATGGCGCGCAGGTTTGCCAGTTCGTCGGCGGTGGTGCGGATCATATCGGGTGCCCGCTCGACCGTGTGGCCATGCATCGACGTCTTGTTGGGATCTTCGATCACCCCCAGCCGGGTCAGGATCATTTCGCCCAGATTGATGCGCTTCAACGATACGGCGAAGAAATTATAAAGCGCCGAACGCCGGGTCAGCCATTGCTTGACCACCACCGGGCTGAAACCTTCCGAGACCTGCTCGGGCGGCGTCTTGGCATTGGCGGCGGCGATCTCGGCCTTGCAGTCGAAGATGCCCACCCGGTTCTCGACGGTCAGCCCCACCACCACCACCGAGGGACGTACCGATTCCGGCATACGGGCGTAAAGCGTCTGCCAGCCGCAGACGTTGGACCCCGGCCCGGCGACGTTGTAGGTGCCGATTCCCAGCGTCTTGGCGATCCGGCTGGAATACATCTCGTCGGCCTCGACTCCCCAGCCGAACGACATGGAATCACCGATCACCCACAGCCGTCCGTTGGCGGCCTCGACCGGTTCGTCATCGCGCAGGTTGAAGGCGTTGACGCGGATATGGGCGCGGAAATCACCGTTGTTCTGGGCGAAATAGCCGTCGAAACCGGCGATGCCGACGGTGACGTCGGCGCGGCCGGGGACCGATATCGAGGTCATGAACCAGCCGGAATAGAACTCGCGCCATCCCGGCATGGCGACCCGCAGCACCAGTTCCGCCGCGATCGCCAGGACCGCCACGCCGACCAGCAATGCCGCCATGGCGCCAAGGAACGTGGGCTCCGCGCCGCTCCTGCGGTGACGACTCATGCCATTCTCCTGCCGATGACGTCGAACAAGGCGCCCTCGCGGGCGATGGTCGCCAGCCATGACGCCTGGGTGACCGCGCGCCGGTAGGAGCCGCCCGGGCCGGTGCGGTCGAACAGGCCGCCCGCCGTCTCGCCGTCGGTGTCCATGATCGCCGGCGAGCAGTTGAGGAACTCGATGTCGTTTTCCTTGAACCAGCCCAGCACCTCGCCGATGGAATGCCAGGTTTCGTGCGGGTTGAAGTACTGATCCTTGATCCAGACGTCGGCCTTGCGGGCGTCCTTGATGCGGTTGCGCACGACATAATCGATCTTGGGGCCGAAGGTACGGATCAGCTTCGAGCGCAGCCAGGTGGGGAAACGGGCCGGCTTGTTGTAAAGGCCGACCATGACGATGCCGCCCGGCTTGCATTTGCGCACGATGGAGGCGAAGGCCCGGCGGGCGTCGAAGGTGTGGTGCAGCACGCCGTGGGAGATGACGACATCGAACGAGTCGTCCTTGATGGCCAACTCGAAGATGTTCATCTGGCAGAAGCTGGCGCGGGTCAGCTGGTTGCGGGTCTTGTGCTCCACCGCCAGCCCCAGCGAGGCCAGCGACAGGTCGATGCCCAGGGTGTGGTTGTTGTTGAGCTGGAGAAAATGGCTGAGCTGACCGGTACCGCAGCCGCACTCCAGCACCAGCTTGTTGTAGCCGATGGCGTCGAGCAGCTGGCGCGAGAACGGGTTGGATTGGCCCTTGGACACCAGTTCGCCGAATTCCTCCAGCCCTTCGTAACTGGGAAACGGCGTTTCCTCGTAGAACGAGCGGATGCGGGCGGTAACGTCGGCGCCCTCCTCGGGCGAGGGGTGATAAAGCGACGGAATACCGCGCAGAAAAGGATAGCTTTCGCCGGTCTCGATGCAACGTAAGCCTTCGCCGTCCAGGGTCATGGAAGTGTCATCGTCCCGGCCCGGCGCCTTCAGCAGCGGCAGGATACGCGGCGAGAACGGAGCGATGGCGGTCATTGCTCCTCCTTGCGCAGCACGAAATTCTCCATCACCAGCATGTCCATCTCGGTGCCCATGAAGCAGCGCCAGGCATCGTCGGGGGTACAGACGATGGGCTCGTCGCGGACGTTGAAGCTGGTGTTGACCAGCACGCCGTAGCCGGTCTGCGCCTTGAAGCTTTGCAGCAGGCGGAACAGACGGGGATTGCGGACCTCGTCCACGGTCTGGATGCGGGCGGAATGGTCGACATGGGTCACCGCCGGAATATCGCTGCGCACCACCTTGAGCTGATCGATGCCGAACAGGCCCCGTTCATCCGGAGCGGGGGCGCGGCGGCGGCTTTCCTTCACCGGCGCGACGATCAGCATGTAGGGGCTGTCGCCATCCAGCTCGAAATACTGCGAGACGTCGTCCCTGAGCACGATGGGGGCGAAGGGGCGGAAGCTCTCGCGGTACTTGACCTTGAGATTCAGCACCGACTGCATGCCGGCGGAACGGGCGTCGCCGATGATCGAGCGGTTGCCCAGGGCGCGCGGGCCGAACTCCATGCGGCCTTGGAACCAGCCGACCACCTTGCCGTCGGCGATGGCGGCGGCAACGGTGGCGAACAGATCGTCGTCGGACAGTTCCGCCGCCCTGGCGCCCCGCGCCGCGATCGTCGCGGCGATCTGCTCGCGGCTGAAGGCCGGTCCCAACAGCGAACCCCGCATGGCGTCGCCGGGTTCGACCGCCCGCGTCACCCCGCCCATTTCATAGGAGACCGCCAGCGCCACCCCCAGCGCCGCACCGGCGTCGCCGGCCGCGGGCTGAATCCATATCCGTTCAAACGGCCCTTCCCGCAGCAGCCGGCCGTTGGCGACGCAGTTCAGCGCGACGCCACCGGCCAGACACAGATTCCGTTCCCCGGTGGCCGCGTGGGCGGCGCGGGCGAGGCGCAGCACCACCTCCTCGGTCACCGCCTGGAGCGAGCGGGCAAGATCCATGTGCTTCTGGGTAAGCAGTTCGCCGTTGCGCCGCGCCGGCCCGCCGAACAGGTCGGCGAAAGCGGCGTTGGTCATGGTCAGGCCGGTGCAGTAATCGAAATAGCGCAGATCGAGGCGGAACGAGCCGTCTTCCTTGATGTCGATCAGGTGGTCGCGGATCAGATCGACATATTTCGGCTCGCCATAGGGGGCCAGCCCCATCACCTTGTACTCGCCTTCGTTGACCTTGAAGCCAAGGTAATAGGTGAAGGCGGAATAGAGCAGCCCGAGCGAATGGGGAAAGCGGATCTCGGACAGCAGGTCGAGACCGGCCGCGGTGCCGTGGCCGACGGTGGTGGTGGCCCATTCCCCCACCCCGTCCATCACCAGCACCGCCGCGCTCTCGAACGGCGACGGATAGAAGGCGCTGGCGGCGTGGGAATGGTGGTGGAAACCGAACAGGATCTTCTCCGCCGGCACCGCCCCGCGCCCCAGCCGCTCCAGCCCCTTGCGCAGCAGATCCTTCTGCAGCAGCTTTTCCTTGACCCACACCGGGATGGCCTTGACGAACGAGGCAATGCCCTTGGGCGCGAAGGCCAGATAGGTTTCCAGCAGCCGGTTGAAGGTCAGCAACGGCTTGTCGTAGAAGGCGATCCAATCGACCTGATCCAGCGTCACCCCGGCTTCATCCAGGCAATAGGCCACTGCCTGGGCGGGAAAGCCGGAATCGTGCTTGTCGCGGCTGAAACGTTCCTCCTGGGCGGCAGCGACGATGACGCCGTCCCTCACCAGGGCGGCGGCGCTGTCGTGGTAGAATGCAGAGATGCCAAGAACGATCATGCCGCCGGCCGGGTCAGAAGATGGCGTAGATGAACGGCGCGATCGCCGTGCTCTGGGCCGCGATCAGCAGCACGCCCAGCAGCAGCAGGCCGAGAATCACCGGGGCCATCCAGAATTTCCGGTAGACCCGCATGAACTTGAACAGCTGACCAAGGAGGCTCAACATCGATACGCACTCTCAGAACAGATCGCGGTAGGTCTCGTCGCCCGCCTTGCGGCCGACCGGCGTCAGGTAGGTCATCGTCCCCGGATCGAACGACCGGCGCATGGGGTCCTTGCCCAGCAGCCGCATCATCACCGCTACCGGAGTGACGAAACCGTAGAAGAACAGCCCTAAGATCACGTGATTGTTGACGTGTCCGACCGCTCCCGCCAGCTTCTCCCACAGGCGATTGAGGGGTAATAGCACGACCGGCGCCGCCAGGGCGAGCACAAGAAACACCGCCGAGGTCACCACCGCCCAGCGCGGTTGCGAGTCGAAGACGAACCAACCGACGGCGGCGATCACGGCGAACACCGCGGCGAAGGTCAGCCCGAAGGCCCGATTGGTCTGGCGAACGGCCATGGCGTCACATCTCCGGCACGGTATCGGACAGGCCCCAGCGCTCCCGCCAGGCCGGATCGGCGCAGTAGATGCGGTAGACCATCGCCATGGTCCTCAGCGCCTCGGCCGACGAGCCGTTGACGATGGGGCTGCCCGCCCGGATCGCCTCGGCGAATTCGGCGATCTCGTCGGACCAGCTGGGGTCGTGGTTGTAGCGGGTGGTCTGTTCCTTGGGGTCGCCGGCATCGTCGGGCTGGGCCCAGGCCACCGTCAGGGTCTCGGCGCCATACGACTTGGACCCCGACAGGATGCCGGCCAGCACGATGGTGCCCTTGGACAGGGTGATTTCCAGATTGAAGCGATGGCGCCACTGGGTCGCCGACGAATGCAGCATCGCCACCACCCCGGTGGCCGAGCGCATCAGGGCGAAGGCGTTGTCCTCGACGTCGTGGTTCCAGAAGTCGTTGGAGACGAAGGCGTGGATCTGGTCGAATTCGCCGCCGAACAGCCGGATCAGATCGACCATGTGGATGCCCTGGTCCAGCAGCACGCCGCCGCCGGCGATGGCCCGCCTGGTGCGCCAGTGGTCGGGCGAGCGGAAATCGATGATGGTGGACTTGCCGTAGACGCCGCGCAGATTCAGCACCCGGCCCAGTTCGCCCGACTGCACCAGCGCCAGGGCATCCCTGACCGAATCGTGATAGCGGTGGTTGAAGCCGTATTTGAGCTTGAGGTCGGGATGGCGCTTTTCGCAGGCGATGACGCGGGCGATGTCGGCGAGGTCGCGGCCCGGCGGCTTCTCGCAGAACACGTGCAGTCCCCGCTCCAGCCCGGCCATGGTGACCTCGGCGGCGATGTCGTTGGTCAGGCAGACCAGCAGTACGTCAAGCTCTTCCGCCGCCAGCAGGCGCCGGTAATCGGTGTAGTGGCGTATCCCGTCGTCAAAATGCCCCTCGCCGTCCAGGCGGCGGTCGCACACCGCTACCGCCGTCAGATCGGGATGGGCGTCGATGACCTGACGCCGGCGCTGACCGACCACGCCGTACCCGGCAATGCCGACGCGCAGCGGTTCAGCCATCAACCGGAGTCCGGTACAGGTTGGAGATGGCCTCGTCGGGACGGCCCAGCCGTGCCGACTGCTCGGACGAATCCACCGCGACCCAGCCGCCGGCGGCCTCGTCGGACCGGTAGAAGGCGTGCAGCAGCTTCAAGGTCGCCAGACAATCCTCGCGGCTGACCGGATAGGGCTTGCCCTGGTGGAAGCTGGCGGCGATGTCGCGATACATCTGGGCATGACCGAAGCCGTAGACGGCGCCGTGGCCCTCGATGCCCTTGAAATCCTCGGAATTGACGGCGCAGGCGGCGGGGTCGGGGGTGAACACCTGTAGTTCGTTGACGGCGATGCCGCCGATCTGGGCCAGCCCCTTCTCGCCGACGATGGAGATGGAGGCCTCGAAATCGTCGGGTCGCGCCGCGGTGGTGACTTCCAGCACTCCGACGGCTTTGGTCTTGTAGCGCATGGTGGCGACCACCGTGTCCTCGACCTCGATGTCGGCCCCCAGGGTGCGCATGGTGGCCGAGACCTGATCGACCTCGCCGCCGAGATGGCGCAGAAGATCGACATGGTGGATGCCCTGGTTGGTCAGCGCCCCGCCGTCATGGCTGAAGGTGCCGCGCCAGGGGGCAAGGTCGTAATAGCGTTGCGGCCGGCACCAGCGCACCCGCACGCTCATGATGCGGATCTCGCCCAGTTCGCCGCCGGCCAGGGCCTGGCGGACGCGGGCCACCGCCTTGTTGTGACGGTTCTGGAACACCGGAAAGATGCGCAGCCCCAGGCGGTCGGCGGTGTCCCAGGCGCGCACCAGCTGCTCGGGGCGCATCATGGTGGGCTTTTCCAGGATGATGTGCTTGCCGAAGCGCTCCATCATCTCCATGCCGTGCTCGTAATGCATTCCCGATGGCGTGATCACCGCCACCACCGCCACCTCGGGATGTTCGGCCAGCATGCGGCGGTAGTCGGTGTAGCAGGGCACCGAGAACTCGCCGGAATAGGCCTGGGCCTTGTCCTGGGCGAGATCACAGACGGCGGCCAGCTCGACGCCGCCGGTGGCGACGATGGAGCGGGCGTGGTGGCCGGCGATGCGGCCGCAGCCCACCAGGGCGACTTTGACGGTGTTACTGACCAAGGACGGCTTCCTTGCGTTCGGGTGCTGGGTGGATATCACCAAACAGCAGTGATTTCCAGGTTGCGATGTCCGGTGGCGCCAGCACCCGGCCATAGGGCAGCGGCGGCGGCGGCGAAGCGGTGGCCAGGGCGGCGGGCAGTTCGTCCGGCGTTACCGCCGCCGCGGTGATGCCGGCGGGCAGGATATCCACCGCCAGCCGATCATCGGGCAGCAGCCGGAAGGTCGGCAGCCCCAGCAGTAGCCCTTCCAGGCTGGAGGTGCCGGTGGCGGCGATCACCGCCGACAGCAGCGGATGGCCGGTGATGCCGGTGTCGGTCCGGTCCAGACCGGGCATCTCGGCGAAGTCCAGCGGATACATGGGATGCGGTTTGACCAGCACCCGGCGGCCGGCCTGCGCCAGCGTCCGCGCCGCCTCGACCTGCAAGCGGGCGATGGCGGGAATCGCCGACAGCGGCACGAACACCGGCGCCGCCGGATCATAGCGTCCGCCCGCCACCGGCGGCAGCCGCCAGGCGCCGCCGATGACGACGCGCGCCGCCGGCACCTCCCAGGCGATCAGCTCGTCGCGATAGGCCGGGCCGTCGGCGATCACCACGTCGGGCAGCCCGGCCAGTCCGTCCACATTGGCGCGCGGCGAGTAATTGATCTGGTGCGGTCCGATCACCGTGTGCTGATAGCCCAGCGAACGCACCCCCAGCGGCCGGGCGGCGCGGCAGAGATCGCGTTCCCAGGCGTGGTTCTCCCACGGCCAGCAAACCGCCGTCGGCCGGACCGCGGCCAGGAAGCGCCGCTGGCAATGCATCTGCCAGGCGTTCATCGCCGGGCCGCCGCCGCCGTTTTCCCGTGCCGCCGCCCGGCGCACCAGCCAACCGAACTCGCCCGAACGATCGGCCGGGCCCGGTCGCCATGCCCGCCACGGCATCGACAGGGCGAAGACCATCGAACCCCAGCCGTGCAGCGAGGCGGTGCGGCCGTCGGCCGCCAGTTCGGCGACGCGCGACGGCGGGCAATCGCAATGCAGCAGCCGCTTCAGCTCGGGCAGCTCGCGCATCAGCGGACCGAAATAGACGTCGAAGCCATCGGCGCGACTGCCGGGATGGCCGTAGACCAGCAGCGTCCGCGCTCCCTTCGGCACCGCCGTGTTGAAGCGGCGGGTCGCCAGCACCGAGGCGACCAGCCGCAGCGCCAGCTTGCTTCTGGCGGCAAAACCCCGGATCGTCCGCTTCCACGCCGGCGTCAGCAGCGACGGCGGCTTGCCGGCGGAGACACCCGTCCGCGTCGCCAACTGGCGGAAGGCCCAGGGATCGTCGCACACCATCAGGCAGGGCTCGGATTCGGCGGCCAGCTCGCGCACCATCAGATCCCAAGCCAGCATCAGGCCGAAATCGGAGCCGAAGGCACCGCAGGCGACGGTATGGGACAGCCCGGCCGAGGGGGTGCGGGCCAGTCGGCGCGCCAGCTCCCACCAGGTGGTGCGACAGGCGTCGAACGCCGCTTCCAGCCGGTGGGCAAGGCGCGGCAGCTTGCGCGCCGTCTCCAGGCGGGAAACGTCGCTGTCGGTGACCGCCAGCCAGTACCGCCACTCGGCATCGGACGGCAGGTCGCGGGAGGTGCGGAGCAGGATGGTCATGGGCCGGACGGTTGTGGCATAGTGCCGCCGCCCGCGCAAGGCGCTGGCGATTTTCGGCGGGGACGGGCGAATATGGGCACTCAGGCATTCTTCCGGCAAGTCATCGGCGCCATCGGCGAGGCCGACGCGCACGGTCTGGTTTCCGACAAGGGGGCCGACGTGCTGGGCGGGCTGTCGGGCCGCGCCACCGTCGGGCTGTTGCAGCGTCTGGTCGGGCTGGTTCGCGACCGGCGCAGCCTGTGCTATCTGGAGATCGGGGTGTTTCAGGGGCTGTCGCTGCTGTCGGTGGCGATCGAGCATCCCGACTTCCCCTGCTTCGGTATCGACAATTTCTCGATCCTCGATCCCAAGGGCGAGAATCTGGGGATCATCGAGGACCGCACCCGGCGGCTGCATGCCACCAACGCCCACCTGATCAACCGCGACTACGAAGCGGCGCTGGAATCTCTCGACACCCATATCGGCAGCCGCAAGGTGGCGGTGTTCTTCATCGACGGCGCCCACGACTATCGCAGCCAGTTGATGGCGCTGCTGCTGATCCGGCCCTATCTGGCCGAGCGGGCGGTGATCGTGGTCGATGACGCCAATTATTTCGACGTGCGTCAGGCCAGCCGTGACTTCCTGGTGGCCCATCCCGAGTTCAAGATGGTGTTCGAGGCCTATTCCCCGGGTCATCCCGCCAATCTGGGGCGCGACGTCCTCGACGCCCACGAGGCCGGCTGGCTCAACGGCGTCAACGTGCTGGTCCACGACGCCGAACATGTGCTGCCGACCATGCTGCCCCGGGTCGAGCCGCTGGCGCGTGATCTTTACGTCAATGAATGGCTGGTGCACCGTCACCGCTATGCCGAACTGGCGCCCCAGGCGATGGATCTGGCCGCCGCCGCCATCGAGGGCGGCGATACCATGGGACCGACCGCGCGTCTGGTCGATGCTCATGCCGGGGACAAGGCCAAATTCGGCGCCCGCTATCCCGACCGCAACCTCCATTGCGACGGCTTGCCGGCGCGACGCTTTACCGACTGGAGCTAGAGTTTCCCGCATTTAAGCTGAATCGGAAAATCGGGAAACTCTTGAGCCAGAGCGGCGTTTGAGCCATGAAAAAGCGCAGCTTTTGCGTACAATCAGAATCCTAAAGTGCTTTAGCGGGACCGGTAGACCGTCAAGATCCGGCCCTGAATGAACGGGCTGGGAAGGGCGCCGATCACCGAGAAGGACTCGGGAAAGGTCAGATGGTGATCGCGGGCGAGGCACGACCGGATGGTCTCGCCGACCTCGGTGTTGGCCACCAGTATCACCTGTTCCCC
>CAIUSV010000015.1 GCA_903901915.1 uncultured Rhodospirillaceae bacterium
GAGATGGTGATGCCGGGCGACAACGTGTCGATGGAAGTGCAGCTGATCTGCCCGATCGCCATGGATGAGGGCCTGCGTTTCGCCATCCGCGAGGGTGGCCGGACCGTCGGCGCCGGCGTCGTGGCCAAGATCGTCGAGTAGTTTTCGGCCTTGGGGCTGAAGGGGCGACGCCCGGGGGAAACCCCGGGCGTCGTCGTTTTTCCGGACGTGGGCGGGGCGGGGGAGGCCTGTCCTCATTGAGTCGGGGCCGGGTGTCGAATCTGCCTTGCCACACTCCACCTTCCCCTGTATAAGACCGGCCTTCGGCTTCGGCCTCGTTTCCGTAAGAGCGGCCCCGTCACGGCGGGGAGGCTTACTGCGGGAGGCTCTTTGAACTGAACCTGATTCACCGATCGGCGCCCCGATGGGGCGTCGATCCGATTTGACGGATGACTTGACCATGGACAGCCAGAACATCCGCATCCGCCTCAAGGCGTTCGATCATCGCGTGCTGGATCAAAGCACGCGCGAGATCGTCAACACCGCCAAGAGGACCGGGGCGCAGGTGCGCGGACCGATCCCGCTTCCCAGCCGGATCGAGAAGTTCACCGTCAACCGTAGCCCGCACATCGACAAGAAGTCGCGCGAGCAGTTCGAGATTCGCACGCATAAGCGCCTGCTGGACATCGTCGACCCGACCCCGCAGACCGTGGACGCGCTGATGAAGCTCGACCTGGCCGCCGGTGTCGATGTCGAGATCAAGCTCTAAGGATACCAAACGATGCGATCCGGTCTCATCGCCCAGAAGGTCGGCATGACGAGGATCTTCACCGAGGACGGCACTCATGTGCCCGTCACCGTGCTGAAGGTCGACACCTGTCAGGTGGTCTCGACCCGCTCTGTGGAAACCGACGGCTATGTGGCCGTCCAGCTCGGCGCTGGCGTTGCCAAGGTGAAGAACGTGAGCAAGGCCGCTCGCGCCAACTTCGCCAAGGCCAAGGTCGAGCCGAAAAAGAAGCTCGTCGAATTCCGCGTGTCGGTCGAGAACCTTCTCGACGTCGGCACCGAACTTTCGGCCGCGCATTTCATCCCCGGCCAGTTCGTGGATGTCACCGCCACCACCATCGGCAAGGGCTTCGCCGGCGGCATGAAGCGCTGGAACTTCCGGGGTCTCGAAGCGACCCACGGCGTTTCGGTGTCGCACCGCTCGCACGGCTCCACCGGCCAGCGCCAGGACCCCGGCAAGGTGTTCAAAGGCAAGAAGATGGCCGGTCACATGGGTGACACGCAGGTGACCACTCAGAACCTCAAGGTGGTTTCCACCGATGCCGACCGCGGTCTGATCCTGATCAAGGGATCGGTGCCCGGCCACGAAGGGACCTGGGTGCTGATCAAGGACGCGATCAAGCGCAAGCTGCCCGACGGCGTGCCGTTCCCGGCCGGCGTCAAGGCGAGCGCCGCCGCCCCGGCTGCCGAGGCCCCCGCCGCCGATGCCGGCGAGTAAAGGAATAACGGCGATGAAGACCACCATTATCAGCCTGGACAACCAGAAGATCGGCGAAATCGATCTGGCCGACGACGTCTTCGGCCTGCCGGTTCGCACCGATATCCTGGCCCGCATGGTCAACTGGCAGTTGGCCAAGCGCCGCTCCGGCAATCACAAGACCAAGGGGATCAGCGACATCTCCGGCACCACCAAGAAGCCGTTCGCCCAGAAGGGTGGCGGTCGTGCCCGCCAGGGTTCGTTGCGTAGCGCCCAGTTCCGTGGCGGCGCGACCATCTTCGGGCCGGTGGTGCGTTCCCACGCCCACGACCTGACCAAGAAGGTGCGCAAGCTGGCGCTGAAGACCGCGTTGTCGGCCAAGGTAGCTTCCGGCAAGCTGATCATCCTCGACGCCGCCAAGGCGACCTCGCCCAAGACCAAGGAGCTGGCGGCGCGTCTGTCCAAGCTCGGCTGGTCGTCGGTGCTGGTCATCGACGGCGCCGCCGTGGACGGCAACTTCGCTCTGGCCAGCCGCAACATCCCCCATGTGGATGTGCTGCCGCAGGAAGGCGCCAACGTCTATGACATCCTGCGCCGCGACACCCTGGTCCTGACCACGGACGCGGTGCAAGCCCTGGAGGCTCGCCTGAAATGAGCAAGCTCGTCATCAGCAAGGAGCGGATGTACGACGTCGTCCGCGCCCCCGTGATCACCGAAAAGGCGACCATGGGATCCGAGTTCCGCCAGGTGACCTTCAAGGTTCCGCTCGATGCCTCCAAGCCGGAGATCAAGGCCGCCGTCGAAGGCATCTTCGGGGTCAAGGTCACCGCGGTGAACACCTTGATCACCAAGGGTAAGGTCAAGCGGTTCCGCGGTCGCATCGGCGTTCGCAGCGACGTCAAGAAGGCGATCGTTACCCTGGCCGAGGGCCACTCCATCGACGTGACCACGGGAGTCTGACGCCATGGCACTGAAGACGTTCAATCCGACGACCCCGGGCCAGCGCCAGCTGGTTCTGGTCGATCGTTCGGAGCTCTGGAAGGGCAAGCCCGAGAAGGCTCTGACCGAGGGCCTGCGCTCGAAGGGCGGCCGCAACAACACCGGCCGGATCACCATGCGCTGGCGTGGCGGCGGGCACAAGCGCCGCTACCGCATCATCGATTTCAAGCGGAACAAGTTCGACGTGCCGGCGACGGTGGAGCGGCTGGAGTACGACCCCAATCGTACCGCCTTCATCGCCCTGATCGCCTTCGCCGACGGCGAGAAGCGCTACATCATCGCCCCGCAGCGCCTTGCGGTCGGTGACGTGGTGATCGCCGGCGAGAAGGCCGACATCAAGCCGGGCAACGCCATGCCGCTGAAGAACATCCCCGTCGGCACCATCGTCCACAACGTGGAGCTGAAGGTGGGTAAGGGCGGCCAGATGGCCCGTTCCGCCGGGACCTATGTCCAGTTGGTGGGCAAGGACCAGGGCTACGCCCAGCTCCGCCTGTCGTCGGGCGAACTGCGCATGGTCCGGGGCGAGTGCATGGCCACCATCGGTGCCGTGTCCAACCCCGACCAGCAGAACGTATCGCTGGGCAAGGCCGGTCGCGCGGTGTGGCTCGGCCGTCGTCCCAGCGTCCGTGGCGTGGCCATGAACCCGATCGACCACCCCCACGGTGGTGGCGAGGGGCGCACCTCGGGCGGCCGGCATCCGGTCACTCCTTGGGGCAAGCCGACCAAGGGCAAGAAGACTCGCAGCAACAAGAAGACGGACCGGCTGATCATGCGCCGCCGTCAGACTCAGTAGGAGGGGCTGAAACATGGCTCGTTCCGTTTGGAAAGGCCCCTTCCTCGACGGCTACATGCTGGGCAAGGCCGACAAGGCCCGCGCCAGTGGCCGCAACGAGGTCATCAAGATCTGGTCGCGTCGTTCGACCATCCTGCCGCAGTTCGTCGGCTTGACCTTTGGCGTCTACAACGGCCAGAAGTTCATCCCCGTGCTGGTGACCGAGAACATGATCGGTCACAAGTTCGGTGAGTTCTCGCCGACCCGGACGTTCTACGGCCATGCGGTCGACAAGAAGGCGAAGAGGAAGTAACCATGGGCAAGAAACCCGCAGACCGGGTGTTGTCGGACACCGAGGCCAAGGCGTTCTCGGCCTCCATCCGCACCAGCCCGCGCAAGCTCAATCTGGTTGCCGAGAGCATCCGCGGCCTCAAGGCCGAGGTGGCGCTCAACGCGCTGACCTTCTCCAAGCGGCGGATCGCCGTCGAGGTGAGGAAGGTGCTTCAGTCGGCCATCGCCAATGCCGAGAACAACCACCAGCTCGACGTTGACCGGCTGTACGTGGCCGAGGCCCATGTGGGCAAGGCCATGGTAATGAAGCGCTTCGCCTCCCGCGCTCGCGGCCGGTCGAGCCGGATCGAGAAGCCGTTCAGCAATCTGACCGTCATCGTGCGCGAACGCGCCGAAGCGGCGGGGGAGTAACAGATGGGTCAGAAAGTCAATCCGATCGGCCTTCGGGTCGGCATCAACCGCACCTGGGATTCCCGGTGGTTCGCCGACGACAGCTATTCCAAGCTGCTGCACGAGGACCTGAAGCTCAGGACCTACCTGCGCGAGAAGCTGGCCCAGGCCGGTGTGTCGCGTGTGGTCATCGAGCGTCCCGCCAAGAAGGCGCGCATCACCATCCATACCGCCCGTCCGGGCGTGGTGATCGGCAAGAAGGGCGCCGACATCGAGGTGCTGCGCAAGGAGCTGTCCAAGATGACCGGCGGTGAGGTTCACCTCAACATCGTCGAAATCAGGAAGCCCGAGCTGGACGCCCAGTTGGTCGCCGAATCCATCGGCCAGCAGTTGGAGCGCCGCGTTGCGTTCCGCCGCGCCATGAAGCGCGCCGTGCAGTCGGCCATGCGTCTGGGGGCCCAGGGCATCCGGATCAATTGCTCGGGCCGTCTCGGCGGCGCCGAAATCGCCCGCATGGAATGGTATCGCGAAGGTCGCGTGCCGCTGCATACGTTGCGGGCCGACGTGGATTACGGCGTGGCTACCGCCAAGACCACCTATGGCACCTGCGGCGTCAAGGTCTGGGTGTTCAAGGGTGAGATTCTCGCCCATGACCCCATGGCCCAGGACAAGCGCGCGGCGGGCGAAACCGCCCCGTCGGGCCGCTGATCTGAGAGGGTTTGACAGATGCTTTCGCCCAAGCGCACCAAGTACCGCAAGGCCCACAAGGGCCGGATCAAAGGCGTGACCAAGGGCGGTTCCGCCCTGAATTTCGGCGCCTACGGCCTCAAGGCCCTGGAGCCGGAGCGGCTTACCGCCCGCCAGATCGAGGCCGCCCGTCGCGCCCTCACCCGTCACATGAAGCGTCAGGGCCGGGTGTGGATTCGCATCTTCCCGGACCTGCCGGTCTCCAGCAAGCCCGCCGAAGTCCGCATGGGCTCGGGCAAGGGTGCGCCGGAGTTCTGGGTGGCTCGTGTCGCCCCCGGCCGCATCCTGTTCGAGGTCGACGGCGTTGCCGAGGAGATCGCGCGTCACGGTTTCCTGTTGGCGGCCGCCAAGCTGCCGATCAAGACCAAGTTCGTCACCCGGATCGGGGAGATCTAAGCCATGGCGACCAAGGCAGCCGATCTGCGCCAGAAGACTCCGGACCAGCTCAAGGAGCGGGTCGTCGAGCTCAAGAAGGAGCAGTTCAACCTTCGCTTCCAGCGGGCCTCCGGCCAGTTGGAGAACACCGCCCGGGTGCGTGATGTGCGTCGCGAGATCGCGACCATCAAGACGCTGCTCGGCGAGCGCGCCAAAAGCGCGTCCTAAGGAGACCACGCGACATGCCGAAGCGCATTCTTCAAGGGGTCGTGACGAGCGACAAGATGGAAAAGACCGTGGTGGTCCGCGTCGAGCGGCGCGTCATGCACCCGATCTACAAGAAGTTCATCCGTCGCTCCAAGAAGTATCACGCCCACGACGAAAACAACGTCTTCAAGATCGGCGATACCATTCGCATCCGCGAGTGCCGCCCGCTCTCGAAGAGTAAGTGCTGGGAAGTGATCGTCGAGCCCCAGGCTTGATGGTCGCACTTCAGGAATAAGGAAGGCACATCATGATCCAGATGCAAACCAACCTGGACGTCGCCGATAATTCGGGTGCCCGCCGGGTGCAGTGCATCAAGGTGCTGGGCGGGTCTCACCGGACCATCGCCCATGTGGGTGACGTCATCGTCGTTTCCATCAAGGAGGCGATTCCGCGCGGCCGTGTGAAGAAGGGTGACGTGCATCGCGCCGTCATCGTTCGCACCGCCAAGGAAATCCGTCGCGCTGATGGGTCGGCGATCCGCTTCGACACCAATGCCGCCGTGCTGATCAACAAGCAGGGCGAGCCCATCGGCACCCGTATCTTCGGGCCGGTCACCCGTGAGCTTCGCGGCAAGAAGTTCATGAAGATCATCTCCCTGGCGCCGGAGGTCCTCTAAATGTCCGCCATGAACGTCAAGAAGGGCGACAAGGTCGTCGTCCTTGCCGGCAAGGACAAGGGCAAGAAGGGCGAAGTCATCTCCGCTCTGCCGTCCGAGCAGCGGGTCGTCGTCCAGGGTGTCAACCTGGTGAAGCGTCACACCCGGCCGTCCGCCACCAATCAGGGCGGTATCGTCGAGAAGGAGGCGTCCATCCACGTCTCCAACGTCGCCCACCAGGACCCCAAGGACGGCAAGCCGACCCGTATCGGTCACAAGGTCCTCGAAGACGGCCGGAAGGTGCGCGTGGCGCGCCGCTCCGGCGAAGTCATCGACCGGTAAGGAAAAGGGACAGTCAGATGGCACGCTTGCACAAGCACTACGAGACGGTCATTCGGCCGGCGCTGCAACAGGAGTTCTCTTATAGGAACCCGATGCAGGTGCCGAAGCTGGAAAAGATCGTCATCAACATGGGCGTCGGTGAAGCCGCCCAGGATGCTAAGAAGATCGAGTCGGCGGTTGCCGAGTTGACCCTGATCGCCGGTCAGAAGCCGGTGGTGACCCGGGCCAAGAAGTCCATCGCCCAGTTCAAGCTGCGTGAGGGACAGGTGGTGGGCTGCAAGGTAACGTTGCGGGCTGACCGCATGTACGAATTCCTTGACCGCCTGATCAACATCGCCCTGCCGCGCGTCCGCGATTTCCGCGGCATTCCCGGCAAGAGCTTCGACGGCCGCGGCAATTACTCGCTGGGCCTCAAGGAACAGATCGTCTTCCCCGAGATCAACTACGACAAGGTTGAGACCGTCCGGGGCATGGACATCATCTTTGTCACGACCGCCAAGTCCAACGAGGAGGCCAAGGCGCTTCTCAAGGGCTTCGACATGCCGTTCGTGGCTTGAGTGGAGAATTCAGGCAATGGCTAAGATTAGCTCGGTCGAACGCAACAAGAAGCGGGAGCGCATGGCGAAGCAGTTCGCCGCCCGCCGCGTCAAGTTGAAGGCGGTCGCCAACGACCGCGAGGCCAGCCCCGAGGAACGCTTTGAAGCGACCTTGAAACTGGCGCAGCTGCCCCGTAACTCCGCCAAGATCCGCGTGCGTCTGCGTTGCGAGATCACTGGGCGGTCACGCGGCAACTATCGCAAATTCAAACTGTGCCGGAACAAGCTCCGCGAGCTCGCCTCGCAGGGTCAGATTCCCGGCATGGTCAAGTCCAGCTGGTAAGGGAGGGCTCAGTCCATGTCCATGACCGATCCTCTCGGCGATATGCTCACCCGCATCCGTAACGGGCAGCGGGCGAACAAGGCCACCATCAAGTCGCCGGCGTCGTCATTGCGCGCCAACGTCCTCGATGTGTTGCAGCGCGAGGGCTACATTCGCGGCTACAACCGTGTGGATGTGCGCCCCGGTGTCGCCGAGCTTAGCATCGAACTCAAGTATCACGAGGGTCAGCCGGTGATCCGGGAGATCAGCCGCGTGTCCACTCCGGGCCGCCGCGTCTACTCCAAGATCGCCGACCTTCGCCGCGTCGCCAACGGGCTGGGGATTTCCATCCTCTCGACCCCGCGGGGCGTAATGTCCGACGTCGAGGCTCGCGCCCAGAACGTCGGCGGCGAAGTCCTCTGCGAAGTGTTCTAACGGAGGTCTCTCACATGTCGCGAGTCGGCAAATACCCCGTCTCGGTGCCGTCGGGGGTCACCGTTCAGATTACCGGGCCCGACATCACCGTCAAAGGCAAGCTGGGCGAGTCCCACTTGACCACCAGGGACAACGTCGAGGTCACCCTTGACGGCAGCCTGTTGTGGGTCAAGCCCCGCAACGAATCCAAGGAAGCCCGCATGATGTGGGGCACCACCCGGGCCCTGCTGAACAACATGGTCAAGGGCGTGTCCGACGGGTTCACCGTCAATCTTGAGATCAACGGCGTCGGCTATCGTGCCGCGGTCGAAGGCAAGAATCTCAAGTTGCAGCTTGGCTATTCGCATGACATCGACTATCCGATCCCGGCCGATGTCTCGATGAAGTGCGATAAGCCCACCGCCATCTCGATCACCGGCCGCGACCGTCAGCGCGTGGGCCAGATCGCGGCGGAGATCCGCTCTTTCCGTGGTCCCGAGCCCTATAAGGGCAAGGGTATCAAGTACGAAACCGAGACCATCCTCCGCAAGGAAGGTAAGAAGAAGTAAGGAACACCGCCATGATGACGCCGAAGGATCTATTCGAGCGCCGCAAGCGGCGCTCCCGCCAGAGCCTCAGAGAGAAGAGCCACGGCCGCGTGCGGCTGTCGGTCTTCCGCTCCGGCAAGAACATCTACGTCCAGGTTATCGACGACAGCAATGGCGTCACCCTGGCCGCCGCCTCGACGCTCGACAAGGAGCTGAAGGGCACGTTGAAGACCGGCGCCGACAAGGCGGCTGCGGCCGCCGTCGGCAAGCTGATCGCCGAGCGGGCCAAGGCGGCCGGCATCACCGAGGTGGTGTTCGACCGCGGCGGCTACATCTACCACGGTCGGGTCAAGGCCCTGGCCGACGCGGCCCGCGAAGGCGGCCTGGCTTTTTGAGGATGATGAGCAATGGCACGTACTCCCTCTTCTGATCGGCCCGAGCGGGGTCGCGGCGGCGAGCGCGGCGATCGGCCTCAGCGGGGTCGTGGTGGAGATCAGTCTCCCCGTGACCGCGAGGAATCCGAATTCGTCGACAAGCTGGTCCATATCAACCGCGTCGCCAAGGTGGTGAAGGGTGGCCGTCGCTTCGCCTTTGCCGCTCTGGTCGTGGTCGGTGACGCCAAGGGCCGGGTCGGCTACGGCTCCGGCAAGGCCCGCGAGGTTCCCGAAGCCATCCGCAAGGCCACCGAGCAGGCCAAGCGCAACATGGTCAAGATCGCGCTCCGCGAGGGTCGCACCCTGCATCACGACGCCTTCGGCCGTTTCGGTGCCGGTCGCGTGGTGCTGCGGGCGGCTCCGGCCGGTACCGGCATCATCGCCGGCGGTCCGATGCGCGCCGTGTTCGAGACCATGGGGGTCCAGGACGTGGTGGCCAAGTGCCTCGGCACCTCCAATCCCCACAACATGATCAAGGCGACCTTCGCCGCGCTGGTCAACATGGCGTCGCCGCGCTCGGTCGCCGCCAAGCGTGGCAAGAAGGTGGGTGAGATCATCGGTCGTCGCGACGGTGCCGCCGCCGCGGCTGCCGCCGGCGCTTAAGGAGGGCTTTTACCATGGCCGCCAAAAAGAACGCCGCCGCGAAGGCGACCGTCAAGGTCACCCAGGTGGGAAGCCCGATCGGCCGTCCGGCCGATCAGCGCGCCACCCTGGTCGGGCTGGGCCTGAACAAGATGCGTCGTACCCGCGAGTTGGAGGATACTCCGGCGGTGCGGGGCATGATTGCCAAGGTCCGCCACCTGTTGCAGGTGGAAGAGTAGGATTTTCCGGAAGTCCGGGGGCGACCCCGGCTTTCGTTCGCGAGGACGGATGACAATGAAGCTGAATCAACTGCGCGACAACGAGGGCGCGCACTACAAGGCCAAGCGGGTCGGCCGCGGTATCGGCTCGGGCAAGGGCAAGACCTCCGGGTCGGGCGTCAAGGGACAGTCGTCGCGGACCGGCGTGGCCATCAACGGCTTCGAGGGCGGTCAGATGCCGATCTACCGCCGTCTGCCCAAGCGTGGCTTCCACGTTCCGTTTCCGAAGGAGTTCGCCGAGGTCAATCTCGGCCGGATTCAGTCCGCCATCGACACCAAGCGCCTTGACGCCGGAAAGACCATCACCGCCGAAATCCTGCTGGCGGCTGGCCTGATCGGCAAGATACTGGACGGTGTCCGGCTGCTGGGGCGTGGTGAGATCACCTCCAAGGTGACGATCGAGGTCGTCGGGGCTTCGGCCGCCGCCGTCGCCGCCGTCGAGAAGGCCGGTGGCACGGTCACGGTGATCGAGGCCAAGGCCAAGGCCGTTCCGGCCGAAGCCTGACACGGGACGGGTCCACCCGGACCCGCTTCCATCGTCCGCAGTCCTGGAACCCGGAGTAGGGCATGGCATCCGCCGCCGAGCAGCTTGCCGCGAACTTGAACTTTGGCGTTATCGCCAAGGCGACCGACCTGAAGAAGAGGATCTGGTTCACCCTTGGTGCGCTGATCGTCTATCGCCTGGGCACCTGGATTCCATTGCCCGGCGTCGATCCGCATGTGTTGGGCGACCTGTTCAAGCAGAGCGGCGGCGGCATTCTCGGCATGTTCGACATGCTGGCCGGCGGCGCGCTTCACCGCATGACCATCTTCGCGCTCAACATCATGCCGTATATTTCGGCCTCCATCATCCTTCAGCTGATGACCACCGTCGTCCCCAGCCTGGAGGCGGTGAAGAAGGAGGGCGAGGCCGGGCGTAAGAAGATCAATCAGTACACCCGTTACCTCACCGTGGTGATCGCCGCGTTCCAGGCCTTCGGCATCGCCTCGGGACTGGAAAGCATGAGCGGCACCCGCGGCCCCGCGGTGATGATGGAAAATCATATGCTGTTCCGCTTCACCGCCGTGGTGACGCTGACCGGCGGCACCCTGTTCCTGATGTGGCTGGGCGAGCAGATTACGGCGCGCGGTATCGGTCAGGGCACCTCGCTGATCATCATGGCGGGCATCGTGGCCGAACTGCCGGTGGCGATCCGCAACACCCTGGAGCTGGGCCGTACCGGCGCGCTGCCGGTGCTGGTGATCCTTGGCATCCTGGTGATGGCGGTGGTGGTGATCGGCGTCATCGTCTTCGTCGAACGCGCCCAACGGCGCATCATCGTCCAGTATCCCAAGCGCCAGGTCGGGAACAAGATGTTCGGCGGCGAGTCCTCGCACCTGCCGCTGAAGGTCAACACCTCGGGCGTCATTCCGCCCATCTTCGCCAGCTCGATCCTGCTGATGCCGGTGACCATCGCCCAGTTCGCCTCGCAGGGCGGCCCGGAGTGGCTGACCACCTTCACCGCCATCATGGGGCGGGGGCAGCCGGCCTATATCGCGCTGTATCTGGCGCTGATCGTGTTTTTCTCCTTCTTCTATACGGCGGTGGTGTTCAACCCGGTCGATACCGCCGACAACCTGAAGAAGTACGGTGGCTTCATTCCCGGCATCCGTCCCGGCAAGAACACCGCCGACTATCTTGACTACGTGCTGACGCGACTGACCGTGGTGGGCGCGTTCTACCTCTCGGTGCTGTCGATCCTGCCCGAACTGTTGATCAGCAAGTTCTCGGTTCCGTTCTACTTCGGCGGCACCAGCCTGCTGATCGTGGTGTCGGTGACCATGGACACCGTGGCGCAGATCCAGTCCCACCTTTTGGCCCATCAGTACGAGGGACTCATCAAGAAGTCCCGGCTGAGGGGACGGCGATAAGAAACTTGAGGAGACGAAAGCAGATGAATCTCGTTCTGTTGGGGCCGCCCGGCGGCGGCAAGGGCACTCAGGCGAAGCGTCTTCAGGACAAGTACGGCCTGGTCCAGCTTTCAACCGGCGACATGCTACGCGCCGCTGTCGCCTCGGGGTCCGAGGTCGGCCGCAAGGCCAAGGCGGTGATGGATGCCGGCCAGCTGGTGTCGGACGACATCGTCATTGCCATCATCGACGAGCGGCTGGATCAGCCCGATGTCGCCAAGGGCGCCATTTTCGACGGCTTTCCCCGCACCGTCGCGCAAGCCGAGGCGCTTGACGCCATGATGACGCGCAAGGGCAAGTCGCTGGATTTCGCCATCGAGATCCGGGTTCCCGACGCCTACATCGTCGAGCGTATCACCGGCCGCTATACCTGCGCCAAGTGCGGCGCCGGCTACCATGACAAGTTTCAACTGCCCAAGGTCGCCGGCAAGTGCGATTCCTGTGGCGGTACCGAGTTCGCCCGTCGCCCCGACGACAACGTCGAGACGGTGACCAAGCGGCTCGACGCCTATCACGCCCAAACCGCGCCGCTGCTGCCCTACTATGATAAGAAGGGCACGTTGAAGCTGGTGGACGGCACTCTCGACATCGCCCTGGTTACCAAGGCGCTTGAGGGGATTCTCGACGCGGCGAAGTAGCCGTCGGCGAGGCTTAATTCGGTTGGGCGAAACGGTTGACTCTCGACCGAATCGCCCTATAATCCCGCACCTTCGGTTTCCCCCGCCCCGGGTGAGGCCCGGCAGGGTGTTTTTTTGTGGTGAAGGAGTAACCAGCTTTGGCTCGTATCGCTGGCGTCAATATTCCGACGAACAAGCGCGTTCTTATCGCGCTGACCTATATTCACGGCATTGGCCGCGCCAAGGCCCAGGAGATCACCAGCAAGCTGGGGATCCCCGAGGAACGCCGCGTCAATCAGTTGACCGACGATGAAGTGCTCAAGATCCGTGAGATGATCGACCGCGACTTCCAGGTCGAGGGCGATCTGCGCCGCACCGTCTCCATGAACATCAAGCGTCTGATGGACCTGGGCTGCTATCGCGGCCTGAGGCATCGTCGCGGCCTGCCGGTGCATGGCCAGCGGACCCATACGAACGCCCGTACCCGCAAGGGTCCGGCGAAGCCGATTGCCGGCAAGAAGAAAGTGACGAAGTAAGGAACACCTCCTATGGCAAAGCCCGCTGCTGCCGCGCGTCCTCGTCGCCGCGAGCGCAAGAACATCACCTCGGGCGTGGCGCATGTAAACGCCACGTTCAACAATACCATGATCACCATCACCGACGCCCAGGGCAACACCATCGCCTGGTCCTCGTCGGGCATGCAGGGCTTCAAGGGCTCGCGCAAGTCGACTCCGTACGCCGCGCAGGTCGCGGCCGAGGATGCCGGCCGCAAGGCGTCCGAGCACGGCATGCGCACCCTGGAGGTCGAGGTGAAGGGACCGGGAGCCGGCCGCGAGTCGGCGCTGCGCGCCTTGCAGGCGGTTGGCTTTCAGATCACCTCGATCCGCGATGTCACGCCGATCCCGCACAACGGGTGCCGGCCGCGCAAGCGCCGTCGCGTCTGATTGGGTCTTTCGTGGGACTTCGGCCTGCCGCCGGCCTCCTTGAACAGGGGAGGTTCGGTGGCACGGCCGTTCCTGAACTTTCATTCGTTCCTAGCATGAGGTCACACCCGTGATTCAAAAGAACTGGCAGGAACTGATCAAGCCGAACAAGCTCAATGTCGAGCCCGGGGCTGATCCGCAGCGCATCGCCACCGCCGTCGCCGAACCGCTGGAGCGTGGCTTCGGCATGACCCTGGGCAACTCGTTGCGTCGCGTGCTGTTGTCCTCGCTTCAGGGGGCGGCGGTCACCGCCATCCAGATCGACGGGGTTCTGCATGAATTCTCGTCGGTGCCGGGGGTGCGGGAAGATGTCACCGACATCATCCTCAACATCAAGACCCTGGGCCTGCGCATGCACGGCGAAGGGCCGAAGCGCATGCACCTGCGCGCCATCGGTCCGGGCGAGGTGACGGCGGGACTCATCGAGGTCGGCCACGACATCGAGATCATGGACCCCGATCTAGTGCTGTGCACTCTCGACGAGGGCGCTACCCTCAACATCGAGTTCACCGTCGAGACCGGCAAGGGCTATGTCCCGGCGTCGCAGAACCGCCCCGAGGATTCGCCCATCGGCCTGATCCCCATCGACGCCATTTTCTCGCCGGTGCGCAAGGTCGCCTATAAGGTCGAGAACACCCGCGTCGGTCAGGTCACCGACTATGACAAGCTGTCCATGTCCATCGAGACCAACGGGGCGGTGACCCCCGAGGATGCGGTGGCGCTGGCGGCGCGCATTCTTCAGGACCAGTTGCAGCTGTTCATCAACTTCGAGGAGCCGACTTCGGTCGTCGAGGAAGAGCGCAAGGACGAACTGCCGTTCAACAAGAATCTGCTGCGCAAGGTCGACGAGCTGGAGCTTTCGGTCCGCTCGGCCAACTGCTTGAAGAACGACAACATCATCTACATCGGCGATCTGGTCCAAAAGACCGAGGCCGAGATGCTCCGCACCCCCAATTTCGGTCGCAAGTCGCTGAACGAGATCAAGGAAGTGCTGGCGCAGATGGGCCTCCATCTCGGCATGGAGATCCCCAACTGGCCGCCGGAGAACATCGAAGAGCTTGCCAAGAAATTGGAAGAGCCCTACTGAGCAAGACTGTTTCGTCGCTGTTGCCCCGAATGACCGGGGCGGCGGCGAAATAAAATTACCAGGGCCATGCCGGCCCGCCCGCGCCGTACTCCCCATAGCCATCGGGGATGGCGTCGCGGCAACGCCATCGGTCTCGCCCGGCGAGGCCAAGCGACGAGGAGAGTTGTCATGCGTCATGGTATGTCCGGCCGTAAGCTGAACCGCGATAGTTCGGCCCGCAAGGCCCTGTTCGTCAGCTTGGCGAACGCCCTGCTGAAGCACGAGCAGATCAAGACCACCCTGCCCAAGGCCAAGGATCTGCGCCCGGTCGCCGAGCGTCTGATCACGCTGGGCAAGCGCGGAGATCTTCACGCCCGTCGCCAGGCCTACGCTTTCCTGCGCGATGACAAGGTGGTAGCCAAGCTGTTCGCCGTGATCGGCCCGCGCTATGCCGCTCGCAACGGCGGCTATTGCCGTGTGCTCAAGGCCGGTTTCCGCTATGGCGATTGTGCCCCGATGGCCATTATCGAGCTGGTGGATCGCGATGTCGCCGCCAAGGGCCTCGACTCCGGCCCGACCGCCGAAAAGAGTGCCGACACCGAGGAGTGATCTCCTCGTAAGTTCCCGTCGATCAAGGGCCGCCCCCAGGGGCGGCCCTTTTTCTTTGGCCCGATTGTGGAAAGCCGTGGGTCGTCAGCGGCTTTGCAATTCGGGTAATATTCTTCCACGCACTTTTTGCTGAAGCCCGGGCATCCGGTTTGGCCGTCGTCCGGGAACGCCAAACTGAGACCTCGACCCGCCGTTGGAGAACAATCCAACGGAGCAGGGCGGGGCGTGTCACGAAGGGAGCTATCAGTGTTCCAGGTCCGCATTCATGGGCGCGGAGGACAGGGCGTGGTCACGGGAGCGGAAATGCTCTCGATCGCGGCCTTCCTCGAAGGACGCCATGCCCAGGCGTTTCCCAGTTTCGGCTCCGAGCGCACCGGTGCGCCGGTGGTCGCCTACTGTCGTATCGACGACAAGGAAATCAGGCTACGCGAACCGATCATGGCCCCCGATGCCCTGATCATCCAGGACCCGACCCTGTTCCATCAGGTGGATGTCTTCGCCGGGTTGATGGACGACGGTTACATCCTGGTCAACACCAGCCGCAGCTTTGCCGAACTGGGCATCGCCGACGTGGTGGCGGGGCGCGATGCCCGGCGACTGTGCACGGTGCCGGCGACCGAGCTGGCGATCAAGCATGTCGGCCGTCCGGTTCCCAACGTGCCGCTACTGGGGGCGTTCGCGGCGATTTCGGGGATGTTCTCGCTGGAGTCGGTGGCCAAGGCCATCGGCGAGAAGTTCTCCGGCAAGGTTGCCGAAGGCAACATCGCCGCCGCCACCGAGGCTTATGAAACCGCCCGCCGCGCCACGAAGGAGCCCGCCCATGCTTAAGCAGACCGAAGGATCGCACGCGGTCGCCGAGGCGGTGGCGCTGTGCCGGCCGGAAGTGATCTGTGCCTATCCCATTTCGCCGCAGACCCATATCGTCGAAGGCCTGGGCGAGATGGTCAAGGCCGGCGAGATCAAGGATTGCGAGTTCATCAACGTCGAATCCGAATTCGCCGCCATGAGCGTGGCGATCGGCTCGTCGGCCGCTGGTGCCCGCACCTATACCGCTACCGCCAGCCAGGGGCTGTTGTTCATGGTCGAGGCGGTCTACAACGCTGCCGGCCTGGGCCTGCCCATCGTCATGACCGTGGCCAACCGGGCGCTGGGCGCGCCGATCAACATCTGGAACGATCATTCCGATTCCATGAGCCAGCGCGATTGCGGCTGGATTCAGCTGTTCGCCGAGACCAATCAGGAAGCGGTGGATCTGCACATCCAAGGCTTCAAGCTGGCCGAGGAACTGTCCATGCCGGTGATGGTGTGCATGGACGGCTTCATCCTGACGCACGCCTATGAGCGGGTGGACATGCCGACCCAGGAGCAGGTCGACGCCTTCTTGCCCAAGTTCGAGCCGCGTCAGGTGCTCGATCCGGCCGAGCCGCTGTCCATCGGCGCCATGGTCGGTCCCGAGGCCTATACCGAGGTGCGCTATCTCGCCCACGCCAAGCAGATGCAGGCGCTTGAACTGATCCCGCAGCTGGGCCGCGAGTTCCAGGAGGCCTTCGGCCGCGACTCCGGGGGGCTGATCCGCAGCTATCGCATGGATGATGCCGAGGTGGCGGTGATCGCGCTGGGGTCGGTGCTCGGCACCATCAAGGACACCATCGACGAGATGCGCGAGCAGGGCGTCAAGATCGGCGTGGTGGGCATCTGCTCCTTCCGCCCCTTCCCTCTGGCCGAAGTCCGCGAGGCGCTGGCCCGGGTCCGCTCCTACGTGGTGGTGGAAAAGAGCCTGGCGGTCGGTCTTGGCGGGGTCGTCGCCAGCAACGTCCGCATGGCCCTGGCCGGGCGGCTGCACATGCGCGGTCATACCGTCATCGCCGGCCTGGGTGGTCGAGCCATCACCAAGGTCAGCCTGCACCGCGCCTTTGCCGGGGTGGTGTCGGGTGAACTGGAACGGGTGCACTTTCTCGACCTCGACACCAACGCGGTCAATGCCGTGCTGGAGCATGAGAAGACGGTGCGCCGGTCAGGCCCCATCGCCGAGAACGTGCTTCGCACCATGCGCCTCGTCGGCGCCAAGATCCTTTAAGGGGGGCGAGCCATGAACCAGCAAGTCAAGTTCTACCAGACGGGGACCCGCACGGTCGGCAACCGTCTGCTCGCCCCCGAGCAGCGGGCGATCCAGGCCGATATCGAGCGGACCAATTCGCTGAACTGCGGCCACCGGGCCTGCCAGGGCTGCGGCGAGGCGTTGGGGGCCCGCTATGCCATCGACGCCGCCATGCGCGCCGCCAACAACCAGTTGATCGCCGCCAACGCCACCGGCTGTCTGGAGGTGTTTTCCACCCCCTATCCGGAAACCTCGTGGCAGGTGCCGTGGATTCATTCGCTGTTCGGCAACGCCGCCGCGGTGGCCACCGGCATCGCCGCCGCCATGCGGGTCAAGGGCAAGCCTGACGTGCGCGTGGTCGCCCAGGGCGGCGATGGCGGTACTACAGACATCGGCTTCGGCTGCCTGTCGGGCATGTTCGAGCGCAACGACGACGTGCTTTATATCTGTTACGACAACGAAGCCTACATGAACACCGGGGTACAGCGGTCCTCGGCCACTCCGGGGGGGGCGCGCACCGCCACCACCATGCCGCTGGGCGAGCATCCCGGCAATCCGTTCGGCCAGGGCAAGAGCGTGCCGCTGATCGCCATGGCGCACGAAATCCCTTATGTCGCCACCGCCACCGTCGCCGATCTGCGCGACCTGGAAGCCAAGGTGACCAAGGCCATCGGTATCAGGGGCGCCAAGTACATGCAGGTGCTTGTACCGTGTCCGCTGGGCTGGGGGGCGGCGTCGCAAGACACCATCAAGCTGGCGCGGCTGGCCAAGGAATGCGGGCTGTTTCCGGTGTTCGAGGCCGAGTTCGGCGAGATCACCGGGGTCTCCAAGATTCGCTCGAAGGTGCCGGTCGAGGAGTATCTCAGGCCCCAGCGCCGCTATGCCCATCTGTTCGGCAAGACCCCCCGGGCCGAGGACATCGCCCGCATTCAGGCCAAGGCCGACCGCAACATCAAGAAGTTCGGACTTCTCGATCAGGGAGAAGCGTGATGAACAAGCCTTTCGCCATTACACTCGACCCCGGCTCGTCGCTGGCCAATCACACCGGCTCGTGGCGCACCCTGAAGCCGGTCTACGGCGACCGGCTGCCGCCTTGCAATCAGGCCTGCCCGGCCGGCGAGAATACCCAGGGCTGGCTGTACCACGCCGAATCGGGCGATTACGAAGCGGCGTGGCGGGTGCTGACCCAAGACAACCCCATGCCGGCGGTGATGGGACGGGTGTGCTATCACCCCTGCGAGGGCGCCTGTAACCGGGGCGAGCTGGATTCCGCCGTCGGCATCAACTCGGTGGAACGTTTCCTTGGTGACGAAGCCATCAAGCGGGGCTGGGCATTCGAGGGTCAGGCGGCGGCTTCGGGCAAGACGGTGCTGGTGGTCGGCGCCGGGCCGTCGGGCCTGTCGGCCGCTTACCATCTCGCCATGCTGGGCCATGCCGTCACCATCAAGGAGGCGGGGCCGCTGCCCGGCGGCATGATGCGTTTCGGCATTCCCATGTACCGGCTGCCGCGTGAGGTGCTTGACGCCGAGGTCGCTCGCATCGCCGCCCTCGGCGTCAAGATCGAGTACAACGCCAAGGTGGCCAACATCAAGGAGGCCATGACCCAGGGCGGCTTTGACGCCGCTTTCCTGGCGGTGGGCGCCCATATCGCCAAGCGGGCCAAGATTCCCGCCGGTGATGCCGCCCGCATCCTCGATGCGGTATCGGTGCTGCGCTCGATGGAGGGGGAGGAGAAGCCGCTGCTCGGGCGCAAGGTGGTGGTCTACGGTGGCGGCAACACCGCCATCGACGTTGCCCGCACCGCCAAACGTCTGGGCGCCACCGAATCCATCATCGTCTATCGCCGTAACCGCGAGAAGATGCCCGCCCACGACTTCGAGGTCGAGGAGGCGCTTCAGGAAGGCGTGATGATCAAGTGGCTGTCCACCATCACCCAGGCGGACGGCGGCAGCATCACCGTCGAGAAGATGGAACTGGACGCCAAGGGCTTTCCCCAGCCCACCGGCCAGTTCGAGACCATGGAGGCCGATTCGGTGGTGCTGGCGCTGGGCCAGGACGTCGATCTGTCGTTGCTGGACGGCGTGCCGGGGCTGGAGATCGCCGACGGCGTGGTCAAGGTCGGCGCCAACATGATGACCGGCGCCTCCGGCATCTTCGCCGGCGGCGACATGGTGCCGTCGGAACGTACCGTCACCGTGGCGGTGGGACACGGCAAGAAGGCGGCGCGCCATATCGACGCCTGGCTGCGCGGATCGGTCTATGAACCGGCCGCCAAGCACGAGCCGGCGCCCTTTGGCCGCCTCAACACCTGGTACTACTCGGACGCGCCCAAGACCATGCGGCCGATGCTCGACACGGTGCGGCGCCAGTCCACGTTCGACGAGGTCCAAGGCGGCCTGGACGAGTCCACCGCCCTGTTCGAGGCGAGGCGTTGCCTGTCCTGCGGCAATTGCTTCGAGTGCGACAATTGCTATGGCGTCTGCCCCGACAATGCGGTGGTCAAGCTGGGGCCGGGGCAGCGGTATCGCTTCGACTACGACTACTGCAAGGGCTGCGGTGTCTGTGCCGCCGAGTGCCCCTGCGGCGCCATCACCATGGTGCCGGAGGCGATCTGACGAAAGGTTCCCCCTTCCCGCCCGAGCGTGTTCGGACGGGGAGGGGGGATTTCCCTTCTATGTCGTGATCGCCGAGTGCTTCTTGGTATCGCGCATGAAGGTGTAGACCAGCAGCGAACAGGCGATGCAGCCGGTCAGGTAGAAGTAGAACCAGTTCTCGTGCCCGATGGACTTGAACCACAGGGCGATGGATTCAGCGGTGCCGCCGAAGATCGAGACGGTCAGCGCATAGGGCACGCCGACGCCGGTGGCGCGCACTCCCGCCGGGAACAGCTCGGCCTTGACCACGGCGTTGATCGAGGTATAGCCCGACACGATCATCCATGCCGCCGCGATCAGCAGGAAGGCGGTCATGGCGTCGTGGGTCGCCTGCAATGCGCTCAGCAACGGGATGGTGAACAAGGTGCCGCAGACACCGAAGCCGATCAGCAGCCACTTGCGGCCGATACGGTCGGAAATGGCGCCGTAGATCGGTTGCAGGATCAGAGCCAGCAGCAGCGACGAGGCGGTGACGGTGGTGGTCTGGGTGTCGGTCAGCTTGACCGACAGCTTCAGAAACTTCTGCATGTAGGTGGTGTAGGTGTAGAAGGCGGCGGTGCCGCCCATGGTCAGGCCCACCACCAGGATCACTTCGCGCGGATAGCGGAACATCTCGCGGATCGAGCTTTCGCCGGTCTGCTTCTTCTTGGCTTCGATGAACGACTCGGTCTCGTGCAGGTTGCGCCGCATCACCGCCGCGATGATGGCCAGCAGGCCGCCGATGGCGAACGGAATGCGCCAGCCCCAGGCCCGCAGTTGCTCGGGGGTGAGGAACAGCTGTTGCAGCGCCATCAGCACCATGATGGCGCAAAGCTGACCGCCGATCAGGGTGACGTACTGGAAACTGGAATAAAAGCCACGGTTCTTTTCGTCGGCGACCTCGGAAAGGTAGGTGGCGCTGGTGCCGTATTCACCGCCCAGGCTGAGACCCTGGAGGATGCGGGCAAAGCCCAGGATGACCGGCGCGGCGAAGCCGATGGTGTCGTAGTTGGGTGTCAGCGCGATGACCATCGAGCCCAGGCACATCAGGGCGACCGAAAGGGTCAGCGATGTCCGACGGCCGTAACGGTCGGCGATGTGGCCGAACAGCCAGCCCCCCAGCGGCCGCACGATGAATCCGGCGGCGAACAGCAGGGCGGCGTTGAGCTGCTGAACCAGCTCGTCGCCGGCGGGAAAGAACGACTTGGCGAAATACAGCGCGAAGGCGGCATAGGCGTAGAAGTCGTACCACTCCACCAGATTGCCGACCGAGCCGATGAAGATCGCCTTGATCCGCCGCCGCATGTCGGCCAAGCCGCCGGGTTCGCCGGCGGGGGCGAGTTCCGCGACCGCTGCTGCGCTAGATGGTTCCATGGTTCCTCCCTCCGAATTGTTGACGGCATTTCTCGGCCGGTTACTAAACAGCAAAATCCGGGCCACCCATCACAATGGTGTCAATGACTTGATTCGGGCTGGAAAATCCCGGATGGAACAATGACCGTCGGCGGGAACCCGCCGAATGTCGCCGGGCCATCGGCGGAATTCCGCTCAGTCGGGCAGGAAGCGGCGGCGATCGATACCGTAGCGGCCCATCTTCTCGTTCAGGGTGCGCCGGGGAAGGTCAAGCATCCCCATCACCCGGGCGACGTCGCCGCGGCAGATGGCGAAGGCCTGTTCGATGGTCCGGCGCTCGAAATCGGCAACCTGGGCGGCGAGGGCGATGCCGGGGACGGTGGCGGGCGGCGGAGTTTCTCCCCGGGGCACGCCGATGGTTCCCAGGCCGAGGGCGAACCGCTCGGCGGCATTCTTCAGCTCGCGGACATTGCCGGGCCAGGGGTGGCCAAGCAACAGGCCGAGATCGTCGCCGCCCAGCGGCCGGGGCTGGCGGCCATGGGCCAGGGCCGCTTCGCCGGCAAAGAACTCGAACAGCAGGGGGATGTCCTCCGGGCGTTGGCGTAGCGGCGGTACCTCGATTTCGGCGACGCCCAGGCGGTAATAGAGATCCTCGCGGAACGATCCCTCGCGCACCGCGCCCAGCAGATCGACCTTGGCGGCGACGACGGTGCGGATGTCGACGGCGATGCTCTGGTGCGATCCCAACCGCTCGATCGATCGTTCCTGCAACGCCCGCAGCAGCTTGACCTGAAGCGCCGGCGGCATACTTTCGATCTCGTCGAGGAACAAGGTGCCGCGATGGGCGTATTCCAGCCTTCCGGTGCGGCGCCCCACCGCGCCGGTGAAGGCTCCGGGCTCGTGACCGAAGAACTCGGCCTCGAACATGGTTTCGGGGATGGCGCCGCAATTGACCGCGACGAAGGGGTGGGCGGCGCGGGGGCCGAAATCGTGCAGGCAGCGGGCGACCAGTTCCTTGCCGCTGCCGGTTTCCCCTCGGATGACCACGCTGACGCTGGTGGCGGCAAGGTCGAGGATATCGCCGCGCAGTCGCTGCATCGCCGCCGAGGTGCCCAGCAAACGCGCGGCGATATCGCCGCCGGTCGAGACCCGTTGGCGCAGCCGGCGATTTTCCATGATCAGCCGACGCTTCTCGCAGGCGCGGCGGATGGTTTCGACCAGCCGCTCGGGGGCGAAGGGCTTTTCGATGAAGTCGTAGGCGCCCTGGCGCATGGCATCGACCGCCATGGCGACGTCGCCATGGCCGGTGACCAGCACCACCGGTAGGTCGCGATCCAACTCCAACGAGCGGCGCAGGAGATCCAGTCCACCCAAGCCCGGCATCCGGACGTCGGTGACCAGGACCCCTTCGCAATCGGGGCCGAGATGGGGCAATGCCGCTTCGGCCCCGGCCAGGGTGGTGACGGACATTCCGGCCAGGCCCAGCCATTGCTTGACGGCGATGCGGACCGCTTGGTCGTCATCGACGAAGAAGACCTGACAGGGGGTGGTCATGGCGCGGTCTCGGGCTGGGGTGGGGGGGGCTGGGGTGGGGGGGCCTTGGGCAGCTGGACTACGAAGGCGGCGCCGCCGTCCGGGTTGTTCTCCGCCCGGATGCTACCGCCGAAATCGCGGACGATGCCATAGGACAGCGACAGGCCGAGGCCCAGTCCCTGACCGACCTCCTTGGTGGAAAAGAACGGATCGAACAGCTTGTCGATATCGGCGACGGCGATGCCAGTGCCGGTATCGGCCACCCGTACCGTCCAAAAGGCGGTGTCGGCATCGGTCACGGTGACGGACAGGCGGCGGGGCTCGCCGCCCTTCATGGCGTCGGCGGCATTGCGCAGCAGGTTGACGAACACCTGTTCCAGCCGGATTTCGTCACCCAGCATCCAGGCGGACTCGGGAATGTCGCGCGTCACCTGGACGCCATCCTGGCGTAACGAGGAGTCTACCAGCATCAGGGCGCGTTCGACGGTGCGGGCGATGGAGACGGGCTGGCGCCGGCCGGGGGTTTTGCGGGCGAAGGTCTTGAGGTGGCCGGTGATTTCGGCCATACGCCGGGTGAGGTCGTCAATCATGGCCAGATTCTCGGCCACGGTGGCGGTGTCGCCGCGCTCGGCGAAGATCCGGGTGCTGGCGACGAAGGTCTGGATGGCGGCCAGCGGCTGGTTGAGTTCGTGGGCGATGGCCGCCGACATCTGGCCCAGCGCCGCCATCTTGCCGGCGTGGATCAAGCCTTCCTGGGCCTCCATCAGATCGGCGGTGCGTTCCTCGACCTTGCGCTCCAGCTCGTCGCGGGCACGACGGAGCGCATCGGCGACGGCGGCGCCGGTTTCCATTTCGGCGCGCAGGCGCAGGCGGCGCTGGCGCAGGTACAGCACCAGCAGGCTGACCGCCAGCGATGCCGCCGCCGCCATGACGGTGGCGTCGCGCTGGCGCTGTTCGACCGGGGCGAGGTCGCCGAGGTAGTGGATGGTCCAGCCTTCCTCGGGCAGGTGGCGCGACAGCATCAGATAATTGTGCCGGGTAGCCCTGACGATGACCGCGTCGGACGACAGCCGCTCCACCTCGTGGAAGCGCAGCGGATGCAGCACGGCGTTGGCATATTGCTGGGTCGAGGTCATCGCGGCGGCGGCCTCGGGGGTGGGATCGACCAGGGTGCCGTATTTCCAGTCGGGGCGGCTGGACAGGATGGCAACCTGATTGGCATCGGTCACCATCACCAACTCGCCGCCGCTGGCCCATTCGCGTTGCAGCGGTTCGAGATCGACCTTGACCACCACGACGCCAAGCACCGTTCCCCCCGCCATCGCCGCCCGGGCGATGAAATAGCCGGGCAACTGGGTGGTGACGCCGACGCCGTAATAGCGGCCGCCACCCGACGCGGCGGCTTGTAGGAAATAGGGGCGGAAGCCATAGAAGTGGCCGACGAACGAGGTCGGTTCGGCCCAGTTGCTGGCCGCCAGCCCCAGCCCCTTGGCGTCGAGCACGTAAAGATAGCCCGACTTGGCGTCGGCGTTGGTCTGTTCCAGTTCGCGATTGACCAGATCGGCCCGCCGGCGGTCATTGGGGGCCGCCAGCAGGGCGCGGACGTTCTTGTCGCGGGTCAGCACCGTGGGCAGGTAGGCGTATTTTTCCAGCGCGGTGGAAATGGTGCCGGCATAGAGGTCGAGACGCTGATAGCCGGCGCTCTCGATTTCGGCCATGGCACGGGCACGGACCACCTGACCCAGCTGCCACACCACACCGGCCGCCACCAGGGCCAGCAGGGCGATGGTGGTGGCCGGTCCGCCGCCACGGCCCGCGCGCGGCGGCGGTTTGCCCACCCTACTTGGCCGTCGAGGCCGCCGGAGTGGCGGCCGGCTGCGCCGGCGCCTTGGACGGCATGACGCTGATCAGCGAGGTGATCAATGCCGCCAGGAACGGCATGGCCTGGACCACCAGCACCATCGACCACAGCCGCACGTCGGGATCGTAGAAGTTATTCTTGGGCAACAGCACCGCCACGGCGGCGATGTATTGCAGCAGCATCAAGGTGGCTTCTTCCGACGCCATCAGGAAGCCCTGGGTGAAGGCCGCCTTGTTGGCCATCTTGGGGGTGCGCATGAACGGCGTCGATTTGGTGAAGATGCCCTGCCACATCGCCCAGGCGATGGAATAGGTCAGTCCCATGCCGGCGACGGCGGCCAGCGCCCGTTGCCGCAAGGTGCATTTCACCCGGGTGCCGTAAAGGAAAAAGTGGTGGAAGATCTTGGCGACGAACACCCCCACCGTCGGCAGGGTGAAGACCGCCAGCGGCGTGCTGAAATAGCGCGGCGCCACCACCATGCCCAGTGACCACAACACGCTGGCGGCGACGAACAGCAGGTAGAGGCCATCGACGATCCACGGCAACCAGCCGGAGATGAAGTGGTATTTCTGGCCGCTGGTCAGGCCGCTTTCGGCGAAGGGCGCCAGGGCGCGCCAGTGGGCCTTGAGGATCTGGACCGCGCCGTAGGCCCAGCGGAACCGCTGCTTCTTGTAGGCCATGAAGCTGTCGGGAACCAGTCCGTGGCCGAGGCGGTCGGGAACATAGACCGACTCATAGCCTTCCTTCATGAAGCGCAGGCCCAGCTCGGCGTCCTCGACGATGCACCACTCGCCCCAGCGCCCGGCCTTTTCCAGCGTCTCCTTGCGGATCAGGGTCATGGTGCCGTGCTGGATGATGGCGTTGGCCTCGTTGCGATAGACCATGCCGATGTCGAAGAAGCCGGCATACTCCCAGTTGATCATTTCCTTGAACAGGTCGTGTTCCCATTCCCGGTGGTCCTGGGGCGCCTGGACGTGGCCGACCTTGGGATTCTCGAAATAGGGCACCAGCCCCTTCAGCCAGTTCTTGTCGACGATATAGTCGGAATCGACCACGCCGATGATTTCGGCGTCGGGCGCGGTGGCGGTCAGGCCGAAGTTGAGCGCGCCGGCCTTGGCGCCGGGCCAGGGGGCCAGATGGAAGAACTTGATGCGCTCGCCCAGGCTTTCGCAATATTCCTTCACCGGCTCCCACACCTTGGGATCCTTGGTGTTGTTGTCGAGAACCAGCACCTCGAAATTGGGGTAGTCCAGCGCCATCAGCGAATCGATGGTCAGCTTCACCATCGCCGGCGGTTCGTTGTAGCAGGGCAGGTGCAGCGACACCTTGGGGAAACGCTTGCACTCTTCCGGCGGCAGGGCGTGGAACTTGCGCTTGAAGCGGCTGGCCCAGGTCAGTTCCGTCACTTCGATGCCGGCGATCAGCACCACGAACAGCAACAGCAGTTGCGCCGGCAGCAGCAGGCCCAGCATCAGCCCGGTGCCGGGCGCCACGTCCTTGATCACCGGCGTCGACATGGTCCAGATCACCAAGGTGGCGGCGAACTGGACCAGGACGCCGAAGAAGATCTTGCCCGGCAGGCGCAGGGTGCGCCACTTGAACAGGAACCACCCCACCGGCAACAGGGCGATCAGGGTGGCGGCGGCGGCCTGGAACGGCCATTCCTCGAACTCGATCACCGGGCCGATCCAACTGAACTTGGGCAGGCGCTCGACGGTGTAAAGCCCCCAGTGCTTTTCCACCGGGCCGCCTTCGAGGCGCCACTTCCACGGCTGGTCGAAGGCTTCGACCACGTTGTAGTCCAGGTTTTCCTCGTGCGCCCAATTGAGGAAATGGCGCAGGAACAGCGCCTGATTGACCAGCGACGGCTCGGCGGCGCCGAACGACTTGCCCGCCGACGGCCAGCCGACTTCACCGATGAAGATGTGCTTGTCGGGATAGGCATCCTTGACCGCCGTCATCTTCTCCTTGATGAAGGCCAGCGCGGTGTCCACGTCCTGGCGTTCCCAATAGGGCAGGGTATGGATGGTGATGAAGTCAACCTCGCGCACCAGCTCGGGATAGGCCAGCCAGACATGCCAGCCCTCGGCGGTGCTGACCTTGATCCGGTCGGGGACGGCGGCCCGCACCCGGCGGATGTAGCGGATAAGCTGCTCCACCGACATGCGGCCCAGGGTGAGGTTCTCGTTGCCGACCATGATGCGATCGACGTTGGGGTTGTCGCGGGCCAGACGGATGATGCGCTCGATCTCGACCTCGTTTTTGCCCAGGCGGTGATCGACCCAGGCGCCGGGCAGGGCCTTGAGCCCATACTTGGCGGCCAGTTCGGGAACCCGGTCCAGCCCTTCCAGGGTGGAATAGGTGCGCACGGTCTCGACCTTGCCGGCCAGCAGTTGCAGGTCGCGCTCGATATCCTCGGCGGACGGAAGCTTTTCGTCCTCCAATTGCGGGTTCTGCTCCACCGCGATGGGGTCGTGTTCAGCCTGAAACGGACTGAACGACACGCTCATGATGGTGCCCGACCACGGAAGGCCGGTCTGGGGGCGGTTCATCGACGCCCAAAAGCCCAGGTTGCCCAGAACGATCAGAAACAGAACCACGATACCGGAAAGACGCATGATGGCTGCGATGTCCGCATGGAGGTGGGGGGATTGCGGCGGCGGCTCCGCTTGCGGCCCGAATGGCCGTACCGGGGTTGGGCGTAAGCCGTGTGAATCCCTTGAAGATCGTCTGGATTATTATCCCAGCGCCCGCCCTCTGTCCATGGGGGCGCTTGCCGCCGCTCACTTTCCGGATTCGGCCTCGATCGTCCGGTATCCGGAGAGATCGCGGGCGATGGACAGCACCACGGTCATGCCCTGGACGTCCAGCAGATGGGCGCTGATTTCCACCGGGATGTCCCGGCCATCCTTGGCGAGCAGGGTCCGCCGGCTGGTCGCCGTTCCGCCGCCTTGCCGGAGCGCGGCGATGGTGTCCGTCCGGTCGCCGGCGATATCGGCCGGTGTCAGGGCGAGCAGCTCGTCTCGGCTGTAGCCGAGGCGCCGGCAGGCGACATCGTTGACCTCGATGAAATGCTCCGGCGCTCCGGCGGCGGCGGAATCCGCGCCATGTACGGTGATGACGTCGGAGCAGTTGTTGAACAGCAGGCGGTAGCGCGCCTCGCTGTCCTGGAGCGCGGTTTCGGTGTCCCGGATCGAGGTGATGTCCGACACCAGGGCATAGAAGCCAACGGTTTCGCCGTGGCGGAAATCGGGAACGAAGTGAACCAGCGCATGCCGCCGGTCCTTGCCGTCGGGAGTGGGAATGATGTGCTCGAACACCTGCGCCTCGCCGTTCAGAACCCCTTCGATATGGGGCTGGGCGGCGCGGTAAAGGTCTTCACCGATCACCTCGCGGATGTGGCGACCGCGCATGCGTTCCGGGTCGACGCCCAACCATTGCCGGTAGGCGTGGTTGCCGAACCGGTTGCGTAGCGCCCGGTCCCAATAGCTGATGGGTGACGGCAGACCGTCCAGGATGGCTTGCAGGTCGCGCCGATGCTGGCGAAGCTCCTCCTCGGCGGTCTCGATCTGGCGGAGGTTTAGGTACTGGCGGCGCTGATAGGTGGCCAGCGCCACGATGGACAGGAGCGCGACGAGGGCGACACCGCCGCCTTCATTCCGGGCGGTTCGCCGCCATGAGGCGGTGATGGTGTCAAGATCACGGCTGACGCCGACCACCAGCGGGCTGTCCATGGGCAAGGTGGCCGGCCGGACGGTGATGGTCGCCATCATCCGTTCCTCGCCGGTGGCGAAGACCGTGCCGGTTTGAACGTTTTCACTCTGGCCGCTTGCGATATGGCGGAAAAAAAACGACCCCGGCTGCGCCAGATTCTTGCCGGATTGGCCTTCGCGTTCGGGGATCAGCACGAACTGGGTGCCGTCGCCATGGGCCAGCGCGGTCCACATGTCGGGGGCATAAATCACCGACTTCAGCAGGGTGCGGAAATATTGCGGGTCGAGGGTGGCGATCACCAGACCGGCGAACGAGCCGTCGGCCCTGGTCAACGCGCGGCTGATGGTCATGGCAAAGACATTCAGCCGGGTGACGAAGGGGGGCGAGACGTAAAGCCGGCTCGGATTGGGATGTTCGGCCGCCGTCCGGAAATATTGCCGGCCGCGCACATCGGCGTTCAGCAGTTCATCGCGGCTGGATAGTTTGACGATGCCGTCGGCGTCGGCGACGGCAAAGGTGCGGATTCCGGGCATGACGCGCTCAAGCGCCCGCAGGCGTCCGGGGGCGTCGGGCGACCATCCGGTCGGGCCGCGCCAGCCGTCCAGGTCGGCGATGATGTTTCGTAGGGCGGCGTCGGTGGCGGCGATCTGCTGCGCCAGGTTTTCGTTGATGACGCGGGCTTGGGTCAGCAGTCTGTTGCGTTCCCTGGCATCGGTGGCCATCCGCTCGTCATAGAGAGTATAACCGACATAGCCGCCCACCAGCGCAATGCCAAGGCAGAGGATCAGCCACTGGGTCAGGAACGTCGCCCGCAAAAGCCTTCCGGGTCGAGGAGGCTGGATCGCCACGCGGAAACCCTCATCCTATTTCACGCGAAGTATCGCCTGTCCCGATGGTGTCGGGCAATCCGTTAAACTCATGGCAGCGCTAAAGGAATAGGATATCCGATGGTTGCCGAAGCCCCCCCGCCGCTGATCAATACCCGTCGGTTCGGCCTCGCCGTCGCCGATGACGGCCGCGCCGCCGCCGCGATTGGCGCGATGCCCGGTGTACTGGAAGCGGTGACGTCAGGTGAAGGACGGCGGATGACCGTGACCTACGATCTGCGTCGGGTGGGGGGCGAGGACATCGAGCGGCGGTTGGACGAGGTCGGTGCCCGGCCGGCGCCCGGTCCGCTTGAAACGCTGCGCCGCCGCTTCGCCCGGTTTACCGAGGCGAACCTGCTGGACCAGTCCCGCCTCGAACATCATTGCTGTAGCCAGCCCCCCGACGGTCGATGAAAGCCGGTATCGTCTTCAAGCGGTTGCCCTGAGGCGATTGAGACAATTACTTTGCTCGCCTTCCCGGTCATGCTACCCATCGTGTATTGTTCGTCGCGTGTCCGGGGAAGCGGCGGTGGTCGCTTCACATCCCCGGGGACCGGAACGCCGTTCATAAGCCGCCATGACCGCAAGCATCGAACTCCGCGTCGCCGCCTGGACCACCGTACCGCCGGCCTCGGCCGCGACGCTGCCGCTGTCGGTGCGCCGCCGGGTCACGCCCCTGGGGCGCCGCGCGCTCGAGGCGGCGATGGCGGTGCTGCCCCGGGGGGTGTCGCCCCGCCTGGTCTTCAGCTCACGTCATGGCGAGAATTCCCGCACCCTGGGGCTGCTTCAATCTCTGGTGGAGGAGGGGACGGTATCGCCGGCCGAGTTCAGTATGTCGGTCCATCACGCCCTGGCCGGTCTGTTGTCCATTGCCACCGGCAACCATGCCGGGCACACCGCCGTCGCCGCCGGACGGGAATCGTTCTGCTACGGCCTGCTGGAGGCGGCAGCGGCGGCGGCCGAGGATGGGGCGCCGGTGGTGCTGGTGCATTTCGACGAGGCGTTGCCCGAAATTTTCGACGCGGTGACGGCATCGCCGTCCCCCGGCGTGATCCTGGCCCTGTTGCTTGACGGTTCGGGCGAGCCGATCACCCTGACGCTGGAGCCGGCGGCGGCTCCGGGAACCGATGACCCGGCGTCGCGTTTCCTCGACTTTCTGCGGTCCGGCGCGGACGAGGGGGAGGCGACGGGCGAGCGCATGGCCTGGAGATGGCGTCGTGTCGCTTGACCGTCTGGAGCGGCTGTGGCGGGGGTTCGGCGTCGGCCTGTTTCTCGCCGTCATCGGTCTGGGCGGCTCGCTGCTGGCATTGAGCGTGTTTCCGCTGATCGCCCTGGCCACCCGCGACCCGACGCGGCGGCAACGGCGGATACAATGGGTGATGCATCTCAGCTTCAGACTGTACTGCGCCGCCATCCACGTCCTGAGAGTCGCCGATGTCGAGATGCGGGGCGCCGAGCGGCTGCGCGGCCTCGCCGGCTGCCTGATCGTCGCCAACCACCCGTCGTTGCTGGACGTGGTGATGATCATGGCGATGGTTCCCCGGGTGCAGTGCATCGTCAAGGGGGCGCTGTGGCGCCATCCATTCTTCCGCCTGACGGTGGGCGGTGCCGGCTATATCCGCAACGACCTGGAGCCGGAAGCGTTGATGCGGGCCTGTGCCGAGACCCTGGCCGCCGGCAACAATCTGATCGTCTTTCCCGAAGGGACCCGTACCGTTCCCGGCGCAAGGCCCCAATTCCAGCGCGGCTTCGCCAACATCGCCACCCTGGCCGGGGCCGATCTTCAATTGATCTTCGTCACCTGCCGGCCGCCGATCCTGCATAAGGGCAATCCGTGGTGGCGGGTGCCGCCGCGACGGACGGTCTTCGCCCTGGAGGTGGGGGAGCGGCTGGACATCGGCCGTTTCTTGCGCTATCGATCGCGGCCACTGGCGGCGCGCAAGCTGGTTGAATTTCTCGAAAATCTCTATTCGGAAAAGCTCGGGCATGGAAGCGTTGGAAGCGGAGCTGAAGCGGCTGATCATTTCAGCGCTGAAGCTGGAAGATCTGTCGCCTGAGGATATCGCTTCCGACGAGGCGCTGTTCGGCGAATCCGGCCTGGGGCTCGATTCCATCGACGCCCTCGAACTGGGAGTGGCGCTGCGCAAGACCTACGGTCTCAAGGTCGAGACGGTGACCGACGAGGTCCGCGCCAGCTTCGCCACCGTCGCCAGCCTTGCCCGTTTTATCGCCGCGCAACCCGAGAGTGGGGACGGGCCATGACCCGCGACGAGATTTTCACCGCGCTTTCCGGCTATCTCCAGGATCTGTTCGAGGTCCCCGCCGACAGCATCACTCCCGAGGCCCGCCTGTTCGAGGACCTCGACCTCGACAGCATCGATGCCGTCGATCTGGTGGTGAAGCTTCAGGACCTGACCGGCAGAAAGATCAAGCCCGACCAGTTCAAGACGGTGCGCACGGTGGGCGATGTGATCGACCGCGTGCATGACCTTCTCGCCGAATAGCCGCCCGCTGCTGCCGGTCATCGCGGTGCTGGGGGGCGCCGCCTATCCGTTCATCGTCTATGCCCTACTGGGACGGGTTCCCGCCGGCGGTCTGGTGCTGGCGGCGCTGGCCCTGGTGGCGGCGCGGCTGGTCGGTCTGCGCGGCTCGGCGCTGGCGCGGCCGCTGCTGTTGCCGCTGGCGGCGGTCGCGGCGCTGATGGCGGCGCTTGGGCTGGTGGACGGCTCGGCCGCCGCCCAGGCCTATCCCATCGTCATGAGCCTGGGCATGGCCGCCGCCTTCGGCCTGTCGCTGCTGCGCCCACCTTGTCTGGTGGAATGTTTCGCCGCCGTGGTCGAGCCGACCCCCACCGAAGCGGCGCGGGCCTACATGCGCCGCGTCACCTGGGTCTGGTTCGGCTTCCTGCTGGGCAATGCCGCCCTGTCGGCGGCCAGTCTCGCCAGCGGCAGTCTGGAGCTGTGGACGCTGTACAACGGCTTAGTGTCGTACCTGCTGATGGCGGCGCTGTTCGGCGGCGAGTGGCTGGTGCGTCGCCGGGTGCGGCGGCGGGAGGCGGGGCGGTGATCGCCCCCGATTCCCGCCGTACCGTCGCCCTGCGTGGCGGCACGCCGGTCAGCGCCGACCGTTTTCGCGCCGATGTCGGCTTTACCGCCGCCGACCTTCGCCGCCGTGGCTGTCGTCGCGCCGCTTTGGTGGAGGCGGATGGCTATCTGTTCGCCGTCGGTCTGTTCGGCCTGCTGGCGGCAGGCGCCGAAGTGGTGTTGCCGGCCAACGGCCAGAAGGCCACTCTGGCGGCGCTGGTGGGAGAGGTCGATCTGCTGGTGGGTGGCGACGGGTTGGCCATCACCGGCGGGGACGGTGTTTGGGACGGTGGGCTGGACGCCGCCGCCTGCCGGCTGGAATTCTTCACCTCCGGGTCCAGCGGCGCCACCAAGCGGGTGGTCCGCACCCTGGCCGAACTGCTGGGCGAGGTGGCGGTGCTGGAGGCGATGTGGGGCGTCGAACTGGGGGCCGCCCCGGTTTTTGCCACCGTGTCGCACCAACACATCTTCGGCCTGACTTTCCGGCTGCTGTGGCCGCTGGTCGCCGGCCGTCCCTTCGCCGCCGAAATCCAAGATCTGTGGGAAGGATTGCTGGCGGCGCTGCCCGACGGCGCCGCGCTGATTTCCAGTCCGGCCCATCTCGGCCGGCTGGGTGGTCTGGCGCCGTCGCGGCGGATGGTGGCGGTGTTCTCGGCCGGGGCGCCGCTGTCGGCGGCGGCGGCGGCGGACGCCGCGCGGGTTCTGGGTGCCCCGCCGATCGAGATCTACGGCAGCACCGAGACCGGCGCCATCGCCAGCCGCCGCCGTCACCAGGACGATCCACCGTGGACGCCGTTGCCGGGCAACCGGGTGACGATCGGCGGTGACGGGCGGTTGCGCCTTCGCTCGCCCTATGTCGGCGACGGCGGCTGGGTTGAGACCCAGGACCGTGCCGAGCCGTCGGGCGACGGCTTTCGCCTGCTGGGGCGCGCCGACCGTGTCGCCAAGATCGAGGGCAAGCGTATCGGCCTGGACGAGGTCGAGGCGGCGTTGGCCGCGTTACCCGAAGTGGCCGAGGCGGCGGTGACGATTCTGGACGAGGGTCGCGACGTGCTGGCGGCGGTGGTGGTGCCCAGCGCCGCCGGGCGGGCGGAACTGGTCCGTCTGGGGGCGTTCCGTCTGTCGCGGCGGTTGCGGGCGGCGTTGGCGGCAAGCCAGGACCCGGCGGGGCGGCCGCGCCGCTGGCGCTTCGTCGAGGCCATTCCCGCCGGGGCCATGGGCAAGCGGACGGCCGCCGTTCTGGCGGCGGCGTTTCAGCCGACGGAGCGGCCCAAGCAGCCTCGGGTCACGGCGGTTCGTCCTTCGGCCGGGGCGGTCGAGATCGATCTGGCCATCGAAGCCGATCTGTTTTGGTTCGACGGCCATTTCCCCGGCGACCCCATTCTGCCCGGCGTAGTCCAGCTTGACTGGGCGATGGCGTTCGCCCGCAGCCATCTCGGCCTGACCCAGCCGGCGGCGCGGCGCTTTCAGATCAAGTTCAAGGCGACCATCCGTCCGGGTGAAGCGGTGACGCTGGCGTTGCGGCTGGATGCCGTCCGAGGGCGGCTGGGGTTCGACTACCGGCGCGGCGGCGCGGTGTGCTCGACCGGCACCGTCACCCTGGAGAGACCATGACCTTCAATCCCTGCGCCGTCATTCCCAGCCACGATCACTGGACGGCACTGCCCGGCGTGGTGGCGGCGGCACGTGGCCAGGGGCTTGCCGTCTTCATCATCGATGATGGCAGCGGCGAACCGGCCGCCGCCGCCATCGCCTCGCTGCACCGGCCCGCCGCGGGCGTCACCGTGGTGCGGCTGCCGGATAACCGGGGCAAGGGTGGGGCGGTGTGCGAGGGCTTTCGTCTTGCCGCCGAAGCCGGTTTCACCCATGTGGTGCAGATCGACGCCGACGGCCAGCACGATCTTGATGCCCTGCCCGAACTGCTGGCCCAGGCGCGGGCAAGGCCCAAGGCGCTGGTCAGCGGCGAGCCGGTCTATGATGCGACCATGCCGTGGGGGCGGCGGATCGGCCGCTGGATCACCCATCTCTGGGTATTCGTCGAAACCTTGAGTTTCAGCATCACCGACAGCATGTGCGGCCTGCGGGTCTATCCGCTGGCGGCGGTGACGGAGCTGCTGGCCGGAGAAGGCGTCGGCGCCGGCATGGATTTCGATACCGACATCATGGTGCGACTGTTCTGGCGCAAGGTGGAACCGGTGATGGTGCCGGTGCGGGTGACCTATCCGCCCGGCAACAGCTCCAATTTCCACATGGTGCGCGACAACTGGAAGATCACCCGCATGCATACGAGGCTGGTGCTGACCATGCTGGTCCGCCGGCTGACCGGTGCAACGGCGCCGCCGCGCCACTGGGCCGGGCTGGCCGAACGCGGTGCCCTGTGGGGTTTGCGCTTCGTCGTCGCCGCCCATCGCCTGCTGGGGCGGCGGGGATGCATGGCGGTGATGGCGCCCATCGTGCTGTACTTCTATCTCACCGGCGCCGAGCAGCGCCGCGCCTCGCAACGTTTCCTCGGTCGGGCGCTGGGGCGGCAGCCGGGGCGGCTGGACGGTTTGCGCCATTTCATGGACTTCGCCGGCCGTGCCCTTGACGCCTTTGCCGCCTGGAGTGGGACGCTGCCGCCCGTCGCCGTGACCTGCGACACCCCCGACGCGTTCGCCCGCATCGCCGCCGATCGGCGCGGCGCTCTGCTGGTGGTGTCGCATCTGGGCAATGTCGAGCTGTCGCGCGCCCTGATGGCACCGGCGCTGCGACAGCGCCTGACCCTGCTGGCCCACACTCGCCACGCCGAGAACTACGGCCGCCTGCTGCGCGAGTTTCGTCCCGAGGCGGCGGCGCGGGTGATCCAGGTTACCGACATCGGCCCCGCCACCGCCATCACCCTGCAAGAGGCGATCGAGCGCGGCGAGTGGCTGTCCATCGCCGGCGACCGGGTGCCGGTGCTGTCGAAGGATCGGGTGGTGCCGGTGCCGTTCCTGGGCAAGTCGGCGGAGTTTTCCGAGGGGCCATGGCTGCTGGCCGGGTTGCTGGGCTGTCCGGTCCATCTGCTGTTCTGCCGCCGCTGCGACGAGGGCGGCTGGGCGGTGTCGCTGGAACCCTTCGCCGAGCGGGTGGAACTGCCGCGCGGCCGGCGCGTCGAGGCCATCGCCGAACTGGCCGCCCGTTATGCCCGGCGGCTGGAGGCGGAGTGTCGCCGCGACCCGTTCCAGTGGTACAACTTCTTCGATTTCTGGAGGGAGGGGGCATGATCACCGCCGAAGTGGCGTGCAAGGCGCAATTCTATGATCTCGATCCCATGCAGGTGGTATGGCACGGCAACTATCCCCGCTTCCTGGAGGAGGCGCGGTGCGCCCTGCTCGACCGCATCGGCTACAACTATCCCGAGATGGAATCGTCGGGCTATCTGTGGCCCATCGTCGATCTGCGTATCAAATATGTCCGTGCCATCCGCTTCGGCCAGGAAATCCGGGTGGTGGCCACCCTGGCGGAGTACGAGAACCGCCTGCGCATTGACTATCGCATTCTCGACGCCGTTTCGGGCGAGGTGTTGACCAAGGCCCAGACCACCCAGGTGGCGGTGGAGGCGGCCAGCGGCGATCTCTGCCTGGAAAGCCCGCCGGCGCTGGTGGAGCGGGTGCGGGGAGCACGGCCATGAGATGGCTGGCCGTGCTGTCGGCGCTGCTGGCATCCTTTGCCGCGATGGCGGTCGAGCCGGCGACCCTGGCCGAGGGGCAGGTGTTGCGCGGCCGCTTCGTCCAGGAGCGCCATCTTCAAGGGTTCGCCCAACCGGTGCGGTCCGAGGGCAGTTTTCTGCTGGCCCCCGGTCGCGGCCTGATCTGGGCAGCGGAACAGCCGTTTGCGGTTACCACCGTGGTCACCGCCGCCGGGCTGGTGCAGAGCGTCGGTGGCGCCGAGACGGTGCGGCTGGCGGCGGCGCGGCTGCCGGTGCTGTCGCGGCTGCATGCCATGATGGCCGGTGCCCTGGCTGGCGACTGGCGGGCGCTGGAGGCCGAGTTCGAGGTGATCCGCGAGCCGGCGGGACCGCGCCAGCGTATCATCCTGACCCCCCGTCGCGCCCAGGACAACGCGCCGTCGCGCATCGTCGCCCTGGTCGGACGCTTCGTCGACGAGGTCGATATCGAACGGTCCGGCGGCGACCGCGACCACCTTGCCTTCAACGGTCAGGTCTTATCCGCCGGGCCGCTTCGTGCCGACGAGGCCAAGGCGTTGGCGGCGGCGGCGCCATGATCCGCGCCGCCGCGCTGTTGTGGCTGATCCTGGTGGTTGCCGCCGCCCTCCATGTCGGGGCGGCGACCCTTCGCGGCTTGCCGTTGCAGACCGATCTGATGGCGCTGCTGCCGCGCGAGGACCGCGACCCGGTGGTGCAGCGGGCCAAGGACGTGGCCAATGCGGCGTTGTCGCGGCGGGTGCTGCTGCTGGTGGGGCACGCCGAACCTGGCCGGGCGCGGGCGGCGGCGGCTGAACTGGAGCGCGCCCTGGCCGGGCCGGGCCTGCTGTTGCCGTCGGGGGACGTGCCGCCGGCCGATGCGCTGAAGCGGCTGGGGGCGGCCTATTTCCCCCATCGTGCCGGACTGCTGGCCGAGGACGACCGCCGCCGTCTGCAAGAAGGACGTGGCGAGGAACTGGTCACGCGCGCGCTGTCGCAGGTGTTCGGCTTTGCCGGGTTCGCCGATGGCCGGTTGCTGGCGCGCGACCCGTTGCTGCTGTTTCCCGCCTTTCTTGCCGCCCTGCCGGTGCCGGCCAGCCGCCTGATCCTGGAGGACGGCCGTCCGACCATCACCGAGAATGGCGTCACCTGGGTCCTGCTCAGCGGCCTGTTGCCGGGCGAGGCTACCCAGCTGGCGTTGCAACGCCGCTTCGTTACAGTGCTGGCGGCGGCCGAGGCCGGGCTTGATCCCGGCGTGCGGCTGTTGCGGCTGGGGACGTTGTTCTACGCCCAGGCCGGGGCCGAGCGGGCGATGGCCGAAACCTCGCGCATCGGGCTGATCTCGCTGGCCGGTACCGCCCTGCTGCTGGTGGCGGCGTTCCGCGCGCTGCGGCCGCTGTTGCTGGGGCTGCTGTCGGTGACGGTGGGGCTGGTGACGGCGCTGTCGGTCTGCCTGCTGCTGTTCGGGGAACTGCATGTGGCGGCCCAGTTGTTCGGGGCCTCGCTGATCGGCATCGCCGCCGATTACGCCCTACTGTATTTCGCCCAGATGTTTTCACCCGAGGCCGATCCGCGTCGGCGGCTGCGCCAGGTTCTGCCCGGCATCGTTCTCGGCGTGGCCACCACGGTGGTGGGGTATCTCAGCCTGATGTTCTCGCCGTTTCCCGGCCTGCATCAGGTGGCGGTGTTCTCGGCGGTGGGGCTGGTGGGATCGTTTCTGACGGTGGTGCTGTGGCTGCCGGCGCTGGATCGCGCCCGGCCGGCGGACCTTGGGCGGCGATCCAAGGCCCTGGCGGCGGGGATGTGGGCGCTGTGGTCGGGGCGGCGGCGGTGGGTGTTGTTCGGGGTTGGGCTGGCGGTGGCGGCGGTCGGCCATGGTCGGCTGACGGTGGATGACGACGTGCGGCGCCAACAGCCGCTCGATCCCGGTCTCGCCGCCCAACAGGCCGAGATCATGCGCCTGACCGGGTTCGGTCACAGCGGGCAGTTCCTGGTGGTTGAAGGCGTCGATTCCGAACAGACCCTGCGCCGCGAGGAGGAATTGGGCGGACGATTGGCGGCGGTGGTCGCCGATGGCGGGTTGGCCGGCTGGCAGGCGGTGGCGCGTTTCGTGCCTTCGCTGGCGCGCCAAGCCGAGAACCGCGCCCTGGTGGCCGAGCGGTTGACCGGACCGTATCTTGGCGGCTACCGCGCCCGTCTGGGGTTGGCCGGGGCGGTGGCAGCGGAGCCCGAGCCGGGGCCGTTGACCCCTCGGCCGGTGATCGCTAGCGGCGCCCTGCCCCTGCTTGCCACCCTGGCGCCCGAGCCGGGGTTGCATCTGGTGCTGTTGGAGGGCGTGCGCGACCCGGCGGCGGTGCGGGCCGCGGTCGCCGGACTCGAAGGGGTGCGCTTCGTCGATTCCACCGCCGACGTTTCCGATCTGCTGGGAGCCTATCGCCGCCGCGCCGTCTGGTTGCTGGCGGTATCGGCGCTGCTGATGGCGCCGCTGCTGGCGTGGCGCTATGGCTGGCGCCGTCTGCCGGCGGTGCTGGGGCCGCCGGTGGCGGCGGTGGCGCTGACCCCGGCGGTGCTGGCGCTTGTCGGGTTGCCGTTCAGTTTCTTCTCGGCCATGGCGCTGGTGCTGGTGCTGTCCATCGGTGTCGACTACGCCGTATTCTGCGCCGAGGACCGTCGCCGCGACGCGGTGACGCTGACCGGGATCACTTTGGCCATGCTGACCACTTTGCTGTCGTTCGGCTTGCTGGCCATGGGCGACGTCGCCGGTGTCCGCGCGTTTGGTGCCACCATGCTGGTCGGGGTGCCGCTGGCGTTGCTGCTGGCGCCCATGGCGGGCAAACCTTTCAGCCGATAGGACGTCGTAAAATTCCTGTGTATGTAGTGTCGTCATGATTGCTCGATTTGTGGTTTTCGCCGCGCTTTTCGTCGTCGCCTGCGCCTCGCCGCCGCGAGGGGCGCAACGGGTTGCCGTGGCGCCGGGGGTGACGATGGAACTGCCGGCCCCGGCGGCGCTGGGGCGTTCGGTCGAGGCGGTGCAACTGGTGACCGCGCGCCGCGACGGCGAGATCTTCGCGTTCGAGGCGCGGCTGTCGGCCACGCCCGAGCGGCTGTTGCTGGTGGGGACCGATGCCATGGGGCGCCGGCTGATGCGGGTGGTGTGGCAGGATGGCGGCCTGAGCGTCGAGCGGGCCGACTGGCTGCCCGAGGCGGTGCGACCGGAAAACGTCCTGGCCGACGTCATGCTGTTGTACTGGCCGGAAGAGGCGTTGCGGCCGGGTCTGAGCGGCGCGGCGCTGGATGGCGGCTCCGGCCGCCACCTGCGCCGCGATGGCGAGGAGGTGGTGGTCATCGCCTATGACGGCGACCCCTGGCAGGGCGGCGCGGTGCTGCGCAACCTCGCTTGGGGCTACGAGATCGAGGTTCGCTCCGCTCTGGTGGGGCCGCCATGAGAATGTATCTGCCCGCCATGGCCGTCGCCACCTGCCTGGGAGCGGGCAAGGCCGCCACCGCCGCCGCGCTGTTCGCCGGACGCCGCGACGGCCTGCGGCCGCAGGCCGGCTTCGCCCCTCCGGTGGGGGCGGTTACCGTCGCGCTGCCCGACCTCGGCGGCCGTCAGGGCCGCAACAACCGTCTGCTGGCGCTGTTGCTGGACGAGATCGCCGCCCCCGTCGCCGCCGCGCGTGATCGCTTCGGGGCGGATCGCGTCGCCGTGGTGCTGGGGACCAGCACCTCGGGCATCGCCGAGGGCGAGGCGGCCATGGCCCATCGCCTGGCCACCGGGGCGTGGCCCGGGGACTTTCGCCATTCCGGGCAGGAGACCGGCGACGCCGCCCTGTTCGCGGCCGATTATCTTGGACTGACCGGTCCGTCATATGTGGTTGCCACCGCCTGTTCGTCGGGGGCCAAGGTGTTCGCCAGCGCTCGGCGGCTGATCCGTCAGGGAGTGGTCGACGCGGCGGTGGTGGGGGGCGTCGATACCCTGTGCCGCCTGACCGTCGCCGGCTTCTCGGCACTGGAATCGGTGGCGGCGGCGCCGTGCAATCCGTTCAGCATCAACCGCGCCGGCATCACCATCGGCGAGGGCGGCGCGGTGTTCCTGATGACCGCCGACCCTGCCGCCATCGCCCTGCTGGGGGTGGGGGAAAGCTCGGACGCCTACCATCTCAGCGCCCCCGACCCCACCGGGGCCGGGGCGTTGGCCGCCATGGTGGCGGCGCTGGAGGATGCCGGGCTGACGCCGTCGGACATCGCCTATGTCAACCTGCACGGCACTGCCACGCCGCTCAACGACGCCATGGAAGCCAAGGCGGTGCATGCCCTGTTCGGCGGCGGCGTGCCCTGTTCCTCGACCAAGGCCATGACCGGGCACACCCTGGGCGCCGCCGGGGCGGTCGAGGCCGCCTTCCTGTGGCTGACCCTGTCGCCGGAGTGGAACCGCGACGGGCTGTTGCCGCCGCATCTGTGGGACGGCATCGCCGATCCGGCGCTTCCGCCTCTGGCGCTGGCGCCGCCGGGATCTCGGTTGGCCGGGAGAGCGGGTCTCAGCAACTCCTTCGCCTTCGGTGGCAACAACTGCGCCGTGGTGCTGGGGAGGGGGGCGTCATGACTCCCTGCCCGTGGACCATCGCCGAGGTGCTGCCCCACGCGCCGCCCATGGTGCTGCTGGACGAGGTCATCGCCTTTGACGCCGAGGCGGTGCTGGCGGCGGTGACCATTGGTTCCGATCATCCTTTCGCCACCGCCGAGGGCGTGCCGGTCCATGTCGGTATCGAACTGATGGCCCAGGCGTGCGGCGCCTATGCCGGGGTCCGGGCCTTGGCCGACGGCGAGCCGGTGCGGCTGGGCTATCTGCTGGGTACGCGATCGTTCCATGCCGTTCGCGACTGGCTGCGGCCGGGCGAGCGGCTGGAGGTTTCGGCGACGGTGGTGTTCCGCGATGACGGCATGGGGGTGTTCGACTGTCGCATCATCGCCGCCGATGGCGGGGTGGTGGCCGAGGCGCGGTTGAACCTGTTCCAGCCGAAGGGAGAGCCATGACCAGGACCATTCTCGTCACCGGTGCCAGCAAGGGTATCGGCCGCGCCGTGGCGTTACGGCTGGCCCGCGACGGCTTTGCCATCGTGGTGCACTACCACTCCGACGCCGCCGGCGCCGAGGAGACCCTGGACGGGGTCCGCGCCGCCGGCGCGGAGGGACGGCTGATCCGCTTCGATATCGCCGACCGCGCCCGGTGCCTGGAGGCGCTGGAGGCCGACATTGCCGCCCATGGCCCCTATTGGGGGGCGGTGCTTAACGCCGGCATCGCCCGCGACGCCGCCTTTCCCGCCATGACCGACGACGAGTGGGATGCGGTGCTGGGGACCAATCTCGACGGCTTCTACAACGTGCTGCGCCCCCTGGTGATGCCCATGGTCTCGGCGCGGCGGGGCGGGCGCATCGTTACCTTGTCGTCGGTGTCGGGACTGGTGGGCAATCGCGGACAGGTCAACTACTCCGCGGCCAAGGCCGGCATCATCGGCGCCACCAAGGCGCTGGCGCTGGAACTGGCCAAGCGGGCCATCACCGTCAATTGCGTCGCGCCGGGGGTGATCGACACCGCCATGCTGGATGGCCTGCCGCTGGACGAGGTGGTCAAGCTTGTTCCCATGCGCCGTCTGGGCCGCGTCGACGAGGTTGCCGGCGTGGTCGCCTTTCTGTGTTCGGACGAGGCCGGCTACGTTACCCGCCAAGTGATCTCGGTCAACGGAGGCATGGTATGACGCGTCGCGTGGTGGTGACCGGGATGGGCGGCGTCACCGCCCTGGGCAATGACTGGCCGGCCATCCGCGCCAACCTGCTGGCGGGACGCACCGGCATCCGCCGCATGGCGGAGTGGGAGCGCTTCGAGGGCGTCAACACCCGGCTGGGGGCGCCGGTGGACGGCTTTTCCGTCGAGGGGCGGTGGCCGCGCAAGAAGACCCGCACCATGGGGCCGGTGGCGCGGCTGGCGGTTTTCGCCGCCGAGCAGGCGTTGACCGATGCCGGTCTGCTGGGCGACCCGGTGTTGACCTCGGGCCGGGCCGGGGTGGCGTTCGGCTCGTCGTTCGGCAGCCCGGATTCGGTGCTGGGGTTCTACGAGTTGAAGATGAACGGTGCGTCGCGCAATCTCAACGCCACCACCTACATCCAGATGATGGGCCACACCACGGCGGTGAACATCGGGCTGTTCTTCGGCCTGACCGGCCGGGTGATTCCCACCTCCAGCGCCTGTACCTCGGGCAGCCAGGGCATCGGTTACGCCGCCGAGGCCATCCGCGCCGGCAAGGCCGACATCATGGTGGCCGGCGGGGCCGAGGAACTGGATATCACCGACGCCGCCGTGTTCGACACCCTGTTCGCCACCTCGACCCGCAACGACCGGCCCGGCACCACGCCGCAGCCCTATGACCGCGACCGTGACGGTCTGGTGATCGGCGAAGGTGCCGCCGCCTTGATATTGGAAGAGTATGACCACGCCAAGGCGCGGGGCGCCTCCATTCATGCCGAGCTGGTCGGGTTCGGCAGCAATTCCGACGGCAACCACGTCACCCAACCCCAGGCGGCGACCATGGCGGTGGCGCTGCGGCTTGCCCTGGCCGACGCCGATCTGCCGCCCGAGGCCGTCGGCATGGTCAACGGCCACGGCACCGCGACGGAATGGGGCGACATCGCCGAGACCCAGGCCACGGCGGCGGTGCTGGGCTCGGCCATGCCGATCCATTCGCTGAAAAGTTATTTCGGGCATTCGCTGGGCGCCTGCGGCGCCATCGAGGCGTGGCTGGGAATCGAGATGATGCGCGAAGGCTGGTTCTGTCCCACCGCCAACCTGACGAACATCGACGAGCGGTGCGCCGAACTGGACTACATCAAAGGCAGCGTGCTGCGGAAGAGTGTGGACCATTTCATGTCCAACAATTTCGCCTTTGGCGGCATCAATACATCGTTGATTTTCAAGGCGGTTTGATGCCGGCGGGGAATTTCGTGACGCGATGAATAAGGCGCCTATTTTTGTGACGCGACAAAAATAGGCGCTCGTGGTGGCGGGAATTTGTTTCCCGGTGGAGCGACGGCCGGGCAATTTCTGCCGGGTAGTCTCTGCCGTGTCACCGGGTATCCGACGCTGCAATCAACTAATAAATGAAGGAATTCCCGCCCTTTGGCGAGTTGGCATGAGGCGTGCGTGCCTGTATGACTTGCAGGAGATTTCCGGCGGCGATGATCGGAGCTATTGGCCGTGGCCTTGTCCATATCCTCTCTCAGCGAAGTGCAGATCGCACAACTGAGCAGTTCCGCCATCCAGGGACTGACGACGACGGATATCGGCAGCCTGGGTGCCAATCAGGTCGCCGCCTTCACCATTCCCCAGATCGAAGCGCTGAGCGGGACTCAGCTCGCGGCGCTGTCCACCACGGGTATGGGCGGGCTGACCGCGGCCCAGATCGGGGCGTTGAGCCCCAGCCAGATGGCGTTCAGCGGTACGCAGCTTGCGGTCCTGATCGATGCCCAGATCGATGCCTTCGGGGTCGATGAGGTCGCGGCGCTCAGTACGCTTCAGATCAAGGGGCTGACCACCGGCGAGCTGGCGTCGCTGACCACCGCCCAGTTCCGGGTTCTGGCGCCGACCCAGCTGGCGGCGCTGAGTTCGGCCCAGATCAGGGGGTTGGCCCCCACCGAGCTGTCGGAGCTGACATCGACCCAGGTCGCCGGCCTGGGCAGTACCCAGATCGCCGCCCTGACCACCACCCAGGTCGGCAGCCTGTCCAACGAGGCGATCGCCGCGCTTACCGCCACCCAATTGGCGGGGCTGACCCTGGCCGATGCCCAGGCGCTGACGCTTTCGCAGCTTCATGTGCTCGGCACCACCCAGATGGCGGCGTTGACCACCACCCAGATCAGGGGACTGGAATCCGAAGATATCAGTTCGCTGAGCGTCGAGCAGTTGGGGGCCCTGTCCGCCGTCCAGATGGGGGCGATCACCAATCTGGCGGCGCGCGGTGTGACCGATACCCAGATCATGGGACTGACCTCGACCCAGGTGGCGGGCATCGGCGTCGGGCAGGTGGCCTTTCTCAGCGCCTCGGCGGTTACGGCGCTGACCGTTACCCAGCTGGCGGCGCTGAGTCCATCGCAGATCCGGTCGCTGACCTCGGATCAGGTGGGGATCTTGGATCTTGCGCAGGTGCAGGGGCTTGGCACCAACCAGTTCTCCAGTCTGACCGCCACTCAGATGGCGGCGTTGAGTTCGGACCAGGTCCGCTATCTGACCGGATCCCAGTTGGCCGCTCTCAGCACCACCCAGATCAGGACCCTGACCACCACCGCCGTGGCGGCGCTGGATGTCTCCCAGTTGGGCGGCCTGACTTCGACCCAGCTTGGCGCCCTGACCATCAACCAGATCGGCGCGCTTTCGACCGCCGATGTCGCCGCCCTCGACACCAACCAGATGAAGGGACTGAGTACCGTCGAACTGGCGGCGCTGTCGGCGGATCAGATGGCGGCCCTGTCCGAGACCCAGGTGGCCGGGCTGAGCGCCACCCAGGTCCAGGGACTGACCGCCACCGAGCTTGGCCAGCTGACCATCCCCCAGTTGGGGGCGCTGAGCGGAAATCAGGTGGCATCGTTGGCGCTGACCAGTCTTCGCGGATTGGAGCAGGCGCAGCTTCAGGCCCTGACCCCGACCCAACTGGCGGCGATCACCTCGACGCAATTGGGATATCTGAGCGCCGATCAGATCGCCGGCCTGAGTGAAACCCAGGTCGCCGCCCTGTCCGTCACCCAGGTCAAGGGGTTGACCGCCAACGAGATGCAGGCGTTGAGCGACTCCCAACTGGCGGTGCTGGCGACGACCCAGCTGGCGTCGCTGAGCACGTTTGCCGTTCGCGGTCTGAGTGGGGGGCAGATCGGCCAGTTGAGCACCACCCAGATCGGCGGTCTGAGTTCGACCCAGCTGTCCAGCCTTGCCACCACCCAGATCGCCAGTCTGGCCGACACCCAGGTGGCCGCCCTGAGCACCACCCAGGTCGCGTCGCTGACCGCCGCTCAATTGGGGGCGCTGAGCGACGGTCAGTTCAGCCAGTTGTTCCGCACCCAGATCACTTCGCTATCGACCACCCAGATCATGGGGTTGACCACCACCCAGTTGGGAAGCCTGACCGCCACCCAGCTGGCCGGACTGACGGTGACCCAGATCTCGGCGTTGACGCCGGCCCAGATCAAGGGGTTCGGCGTCAGCGGGCTTGAAGCGTTGAACGCCACCCAGCTTGCCGCGATATCGACCAGCCAGATCGGTGCGCTGTCCGGTGACCAGATCGGCGGCCTGACCGCCACCATGCTGGACCGGTTGAGCGCCAGCCAGCTTGGCGGCCTGACGCTGGCCCAGGTCGCGGCGCTGAACTCGGACCAGATCGCCTCGCTGTCCGAGACGCAGATCAAGTCGCTGTCGGCCACCGGCATCAACGGATTGACCCAGGGCGAGATCGGCGGCTTCACCGCCACCCAGCTCACCGCCCTGACCGCGACTCAGCTCGCGGTCTTGACCGGCGCCGCGCTGGGCGGCCTGACGGCCAGTCAGGTCTCCCAGTTGGCGACCGGCCAGATCAAGGCGCTGGCCGACACCCAGCTTGCCGCCCTGTCCGATGACGGGTTGTCGGGTCTTACCCCGACCCAGTTGGCGGCCATGGGCGCGACGCAGCTCGGCCGGTTGAGTTCGACCCAGATCGGCGGCCTGAGCGGAACGCAGCTTGCCGCCCTGACCTCGACCCAAGTGGCTGCTTTGCGTACCACCCAGATCGTCGGCCTGACCGAGGCGCAGATGGCGGGGTTGTCCACGGTTCAGGTCAAGGCGTTGACCATGACCCAGATTTCGGCCTTGCCCGACACCGCTATCGGCGCGTTGAGCGAAGCCGGTCTGGCGGCGCTCGGCACCCTTCAGATCAAGGGGTTGACCGCCGCCAATGTCGATACCCTGACCGAGACCCAGCTTGCCGGCCTGTCCACCACCCAGGTGGCGGCGTTGAATGTCGCCACGCTGAGGAGTCTGGCCGACACCCAGATCGCCGCGCTTGCCACCACGCAAGTGATGGCGTTGTCCGTCACCCAGATCGGCGGGCTTGGCGTCCTCCAGGTCGGAGCGCTGACCACCCAACAGGTTGCCGCATTCACCGCCACCCAGGTGAAAAGCCTGTCGCCGGTTCTGCTGGCGGCGTTGGGTGCCGACCAGATCGGCAGCCTGACCACCGCCGAGGTCGCGGCGCTGAGCACCACCCAGATGCGCGGTCTGACCGCCACGGCGGTTTCCCAATTGAGCGCCACCCAGCTCGGGGCGCTGTCGGCGGTGCAGATCGGCGCCCTGTCCACCACCGGTATCGGCGGACTGACCACCGATCAGTTGGGGGGGCTGAGCGCCACCCAGATCCACGCCTGGGCGTCGACTCAGATCGGGGCGCTGCCGGTGGAGCAGGTCGCCGCCCTGACCGCGACGGAACTGTCCATGCTGACCCGGACCCAGCTTGGTGGTCTGACCGCCGCCCAGGTCGGCGCCCTGACCACCACTCAGATCGTCGGTCTCAGCGGGTCGCAGGTGGCGGCGCTGTCGTCGGCGGGCATTTCGGGGCTGAGCGAAACCCAGATGAATCTGCTGACGGCGACGCAGATCGGCGTGCTGTCCGCGACCCAGGTCAGCGGGCTTTCGGCCACCCAGATCGACGCGCTGAGCAGCGACGGCCTGGCCGGCTTGACCACCACCCAGTTCCGTGGACTGACGGCGGCCGGGTTTTCCACCACCCAGCTCGGCGGCCTGGGGGTGACCCAGATCGCCGCCCTGGCCACCACCCAGCTTGCCGGTCTGGCCGCGACCCAGGTGGCGGCCCTGTCCGTCACCCAATTGGGCGCCCTGGCCACCACCCAGCTTGCCGCCCTGGCGGTCGAGGCGATCGGTGGGTTGACCGCGACCCAGACCGCGGCCTTGACCACGTTTCAGGTCCGGGCGCTGACGCCGACCCAGGTGGCGGGGTTGACCGCCACCGGCATCGACGGTCTTTCCTCCGGCGACATGGCGGCGTTCTCCACCGGTCAGATCGCCGCCCTGACCGCCACCCAGATGGACGCGATGAGCGCCACCCAGCTCGGCGCCCTGGCGACCACCCAGATCGCCGCCCTGTCGGTCGCCGCGCTCAATGGTCTGCCGGGGGGGCGGATCGGCGGGCTTTCCACGGCGCAGCTGGGGGCGCTGACCATTACCCAGACCGCCGCGCTGACCGCGACCCAGTTGGCCGATCTGGGTACGTCGGCGATCGCCGCGCTGTCCACCAGCCAGATCCGGAGCCTGACCGCCACCCAGTTCGACGCCCTGTCGGCCGACCAGCTGGGCGCGCTGACCTCGACCGCCTTGGCGGCATTGTCCTCGTCGCAGATCCGCAGCCTGAGCGCCACCGTCGCCGCCGCCCTGACCACCACCCAGCTGGGACAGTTGACCGCCACCCAGGTCGGGGCGCTGTCCGCCACCGGGATCGGCGGGCTGACCGCGCCCCAGATCGCGGCGTTGACCACGACCCAGCTTCATGCCTGGACCTCGACCCAGGTCGGCGCGCTGACCGGTACCCAGATGGCCGGCCTGACCCCCGAAGAGATGGCGGCGCTGACCACTACCCAGTTGGGCGGATTGACCGCCGATCAGCTGGGCGCGCTGACCATCACCGCCATCGGCGGGCTGACCACCAGCCAGATTGCGGCGTTGTCGGTGGCGGGAATCGGCGGGCTGGCCGACACCCAGGTCGGCGTCCTGAGCGCAACCCAGATTTCGGCCTTGTCCACCACCCAGATCGGCGGCCTGACCGACATCCAGTTGGCGGCTTTGACCGTGACGCAACTGGGCTCCATGACCTCGACCCAGGTCGCGGCGCTGCCGGTCGGCGGCATCGACGGCTTGACCGACAGCCAGATCGGGGCGTTGACCGCGACCCAGATCAAGGCACTGACCGTGGCGCAGATCGGGGCGCTGTCGGCCACCGGCATCGATGGCCTGACCGCCACCCAGTTGGGACAGCTGACCACCACCCAGATCAGGGGCCTGTCGGCCACCGAGGTGGAATCCATGACCACCGGCCAACTGGCGGCCCTGGCGACCACCCAGGTCGCCGCGCTGTCGATGGAGGCGTTGAGCGGTCTGGCCGACACCCAGGTCGGAGGTCTGAGCGCCGCGCAGGTGGCGGCGCTGTCCACCACCCAGCTCGGCGTCCTGGCCGACACCCAGGTCGGCGCCTTGAGCACCGCCCAGGTGGCGGCGTTGACCACCACCCAGATCAAGGGGTTGAGCGCCACCCAGCTTGCCGCGTTCGACACCACCCAGCTGGCGGGACTGGCCGACACCGGCATCGCCGCCCTGACCACCACCCAGATCGCCGGGCTGGCCGACACCCAGATGGAGGCGTTGACCGCGCTTCAGGTCGGCGTGCTGAGCGCGACCCAGATCGGCGCGTTGTCGGGTGACGGCATCGTCGGCCTGACCGCGACCCAGATCGCCGGCCTGACCGCCACCCAGCTGGGAGCGCTGACGCCGGCGCTGATCGGCGCCCTGACATCGACCCAGATCGGCGGCTTGACCGGTACGGTGTTCGCGTCGCTGACCACCGCGCAACTGGGCGGTCTGACCCCGACCCAGATCGAGGCGCTGTCCGTTACCCAGGTGGGGGCGCTGACCACCACTCAGATCGGGGCGCTGTCCAACACCGCTTTGCAGGGGCTGACGGCGACCCAGGCGGCGACCCTGTCGGCCAGCCAGATCGCCGTTCTGGCGACGACCCAGATTGCGGGATTGTCGGGCACGGCGCTGCAAGGGCTGACGGCGACCCAGATGGCGGGGCTGTCCACCACTCAGCTTCGCAGCCTGACCGTTGGGCAGGTCGCGGCACTGAGCGCATCCCAGGTGTCGGGCCTGACCGGCACCGGCATCGCCGCGCTGACGGTGACCCAGATGGCCGGATTGGGGACGACGCAGACCGGCGCCCTATCCGCCCAGCAGGTCGCTGGACTGACCACCACCCAGCTTGCCGCCCTGTCCGTCACCGGGGTCGGCGGCCTGACGGCGACGCAGATTTTGGCGCTGAGCACCACCCAGTTGCGTGGTCTGGCGGCATCCCAGATCGGCGCCCTGTCCAGTGACGCCATCGACAGCCTGACCACCACCCAGATCGCCAATCTGTCGACCACCCAGGTCCGGGGGCTGGTGGCGATCCAGTTGGAACAATTGAACGCCCCCCAGCTTGGGGCGCTGAATTCAACCCAGATCGGCGCGCTGTCCATCGACGAGATCAATGGCCTGTCGGCGGACCAGATGGCGGCGCTGTCCGCCACCCAGTTGCGCGGCCTGAGTTCGACCCAGATCGCGGCGCTGGGCTATGACGAGGTCGGCGGCCTGACCGCGACCCAAGTCGCGTCGCTGACCACCACCCAGTTGAGGGGGCTAACGTGGGATCAGGTGTCGGCGCTGTCCGCCGACGAGATTACCGGGTTGACCACCACCGAGATCGCGTCGCTGACCACCACCCAGCTCGCCGGCCTGACCGACGGGCAGGTGGCGGCGCTGTCCACCACCCAGTTGGCGCGACTGTCGGCCACCCAGATCGGTGGCCTGTCCACCACCGGCATCGGCGGCCTGTCGCTGCCTCAGATCGCGTCGCTGACCACTACCCAGCTGCGCGGGCTGACGGCGGCCCAGATGGGGGCGTTGACCACCGATCAGGTCAGCGGCATGACCGCGACCGAACTTTCGTCGCTGACCCTGAACCAGCTTGGCGCGTTGGCGTCGTCGGGGCTGGCGGCGTTGACCGCGACCCAGATCGGCGGCCTGACCACCAATCAGATCACGGCGCTGACCCCCACCCAGCTTGGTGGCCTGGACGACATTCAGATGGCGGTGCTGACCGCGACGCAACTGGGCGGCTTCTCTCCGGTTCAGTTGGGCGCCCTGTCCACCACCGCCATGGCTGGACTCTCGGCGAGCCAGATGGCGGCATTGACCACCACCCAACTGCGGGGCTTGACCCCGACCCAGATGGGTGCCTTGGCCGACACCCAGATTCAAAGCCTGTCCACCTCGGACATCGCCGCCCTGGGCAATGCCCAGCTCGCCGGCCTGAGCGCCGCCGGTATCGAGGCGCTGGCGGCCACCCAATTGGGCCGTATGACCTCGACCCAGATGGCGGGGCTGTCCACCACCGGGCTTGGCGGCCTGACCGAGACGCAGGTGGCGGGATTGACCACCACTCAGATCCGGGGCTTGAGTCCGACCCAGCTCGGCGCGCTATCGACCACCGCCGTGGGGGGGCTTGGCAACAGTCAGATCGGGTCGCTGACCATCACTCAGTTGCGCGGCCTGACCGCGCCGCAGATGGGGGCGTTGAGCGCCACCCAGATCGGCGGGCTGACCAATGCCGAGATCGCGGCCCTGACCGCCACCCAGTTGGGCGGCCTGTCCACCACCGGCATCGCGGCGCTGACCACCACCCAGTTGCGCAGTCTGAGCGCGGCCCAGATCGGCTCGTTGTCCACCACCGGCATCGGCGGGTTGAGCGAAACGCAGATCGGCTCGCTGGCCTCGACCCAGATGCTCGGGTTGACCGTCACCCAGGTAGGGTCGCTGACCACCACCCAGATCGCCGGCCTGACCACCGCCGAGATCGGCACCCTGTCCTTCACCCAACTGGGAGGGCTGGCGGCTACCGGCGTCGCCGCGTTCAGTCCCACCCAGCTTGCCGGCCTCTCGACCACCCAGATCGCGGCGTTGTCGGGCGCGGGTATCGGCGGTCTGACCGCCACCGAGCTGCAATCGCTGACCGCCACCCAGTTGGCGGCATTAACGGCGACCCAGATCGGGGCGCTGTCCACCACCGGCATCGGCGGCCTGACCGCGACCCAGATCGGCGGGCTGAGTTCCACACAGTTCGCCAGCCTGACCGGCAGCCAGCTGGGGGCGCTGACCGCCACCGAAATCGCCGGCCTGACCACCGCCCAGGTCCAGGCGCTGACCGCCACCCAGCTTGGCGCGTTGGCCAGGGTGCAGATCCGGGCGCTGACCACCACCCAGACCGGGGCGCTGACGGCGGTGCAGATCGGCTCGCTGTCCACCACCCAGGTGAGCAACCTGACCGCGGTGCAGTTGCAGGCGTTGAATGCCACCCAGTTCGGCGCTCTGAGCGCGACCCAGGTCGGCGCCATGACCACCACCCAGATCGGCAATCTGACGGCGACCGAGATGTCGTCGCTCAGCCCGGCGCAGCTGGGCGGCCTGACCACCACCCAGATTTCGTCGTTGCCGATCACCAGCGTCGGCGCCCTGACGTCGGATCAGATCCAATCGCTGACGGCGGCGCAGATCGACGCCTTCACCCCGACCCAGGTTGCCGGCATGACCGTGACCCAGGTGGCGGCGATGGCGGCGGCTCTGGCATGATGCCCCGAAGGCCTGACGCGGTTTAGGAGTCCCAATGGACAGCGAGATTTTGTCGTCGGCGATCGCCCAGGCCACCGACCGGGCGCTGAGCGTCATCGACCTGATTCGCGCGACCGAGCGTATCCGTCCGGTGGACGGCCCCGCCGCCGTGTTGCGGCTTTACGATGCCTGGACCCGGCATAACCGGGACAACCCGCTATTTTACGCGGTGCTGTTCAATTACAGCGTCGCCCTGATGGATGGCGGCGAACTGGAGCAGGCCCGCCAGTGCCTGGAACAGGCCATCGCCCTCAATCCCGAATTCATTCCGGCCCAGATCAACCTGGGCCGGCTGCATGAACGAACCGGGGCGGCGGGGGCGGCGGTGCTGCAATGGTCGGCGGCGGTGGAGCGGTTGGCGGCGGTGAGCGGAAGCGCCATCGCGCACAAGACCACCGCGCTCAACCAGATCGCCCGGGTCATGGAGGACAGCAACCAGGACGACGTCGCCGAAACCATGCTGCGCCAAAGCCTGGACATCGACCGCGATCAGCGCGAGGCATTGCAGCACTTCGTCGCTCTGCGGCAACGGCAATGCGAGTGGCCGGTGATCGACCCGTCCGAGCGGGTCGGGCGCGATTGTCTGGTTTCGGGCATGTCGCCCCTGTCCATCGCGGCCTACGCCGATGATCCCATGCTGCATCTGGCGGCGGCATGGAACTATAACCGGCTGGATGTCGGCCAGCCCGGCGCCGGCTTCGTCGAATCCCATTGGGCGGCGCGGGAAAGGGCGGCGGCCGGGCCGCTGCGCATCGGCTATCTCTCCTCGGATCTGCGCGAACACGCCGTCGGCCACCTGACCGCCGAGCTGTTCGAGGTACACGATCATGACGCGGTGGAGCTGTTCGCCTATTACAGCGGTGTGCCGGCGTCGGACCCGCTGCATCAGCGGATCAAGGGCAGCTTCGATCACTGGATCGACATCACCGCCCTCAGCGACGCCGATGCGGCGCGGCGGATCGCCGACGACGGCATCCAGATCCTGGTCGATCTCAACGGTTACACCAGGGACGGCCGCACCAAGCTGCTGGCGCTACGGCCGGCGCCGGTCATCGTCAACTGGCTGGGCTATCCCGGCACCACCGGCAGTCCCTATCACCACTACATCATCGCCGACGACTGGGTCATTCCGCCGGGCAGCGAAATCTATTATTCGGAAAAGGTGGTGCGGCTGCCGTGCTACCAGCCCAACGACCGGAAAAGGGTGGTGGCTCCGGCCCAGCCGGCGCGCCGTGACGTCGGCTTGCCCGACGAGGCGATGGTCTATTGCTGTTTCAACGGTCTGCATAAGCTCAACCGCTTCACCTTCCAGCGCTGGCTGACCATCCTGGAGCGGGTGCCCGACAGCGTGCTGTGGCTGCTCGGCGGCGCCGCGGGGGCCGAGCGGCGTCTGCGTGATTTCGCCGCCCAGCGGGGCATCGATCCGGCGCGGCTGGTGTTCGGCGACAAGCTGGCCAATCCCTTCCACCTCGCCCGTTATCCCCTGGCCGACCTGTTCCTCGACACCGCGCCCTATGGCGCCCATACCACCGCGTCCGATGCCCTGTGGATGGGAGTGCCGGTGCTGACCCTCAGCGGCCATTCCTTCGCGTCCCGGGTCTGCGGCAGTCTGGTGCGTTCCGCCGGCCTGCCAGAATTGGGTTGCGAGTCCGCCGAGGAATACGTCGATCGCGCCGTGGCGCTGGGGCGCGACCGGCACAAGCTGCGCCGTTACCGCGACCGGCTGGTCGAGCAGCGCGATACCTGCCGCCTGTTCGATACGCCGCTGCTGGCACGGCGGTTGGAGGAGCTTTACCGCCAGATGTGGCGCGACTTCGAGGCCGGCTTGCAGCCGTCTCCGGATCTGGCCAATCTCGATGTCTATCTTGAAGTCGGCATCAAGGCCGACCATGACGAGGTCGAGGCATTGGCACTTGCGGATTATGCCGGCTGGTGGCGGGAAAGGCTGGCCCGGCGCCATCGTTTCCGCCCCATCGCGCCCGATCACCGCATGTGGCCTGCCGCCACCGCCTGAGCTCCCTTGCCGATCAGGACCGTGAGCGGCTCGATGCCGCATGGGCGGCTATGCCAAATGGCGTGGACCGGGCCATGACTATTGGATATGGTCATGGTGACGCTGGGAGGAATGCCCCCCAACCCGGAGCTCCAGGCTTGGAAGGTCATGTGGGCTTTCCCGTTTAGCCCGACGCTCGTTCAAATCGGATGACGGGGAACGCTGATGTCCATGACAGTCGCTCGTAAGATCTGGTCAAATCTGTTGCTGGGGATCGCGGGCATCGTCGTGACGGCCGCCATATCCTACTTCGGAATGGAAAAGCTCGGCACCATTCAGGATGACGGGGCTGGACGGGCGCTCAACGCCGTTCGCGTTACCGAAGGGGCGCTGATGGGGGCAAAAGCCTATCAGATCATCGCGGATGCCATCATCAATCGGCATCTCGACGAAACCCGCGTCGAGTGGCCAAAAATGCGCGCCGAGATGGAAGACGGCATAAAGGCGATCGCCGCCGTCGCCGAAACTCCCGAGCAACGCGATTGGGCGGCGAAGGGTGGCGCGGCGGCGAAACAACTGATCAAGCTGTTTGAAGCAGACGTGTTGCCCCTGTTGGCGAGCCCCCAGGCGGCTTCGTCCTGGGAGACCATTCGCGAGCTTGACGAACGGATGGATGAACAGAAGACCCTGATCGCCGACAACTACGCCAAGCTGGCAAATGCCCTGCGTTCCGAATCGGACGCGGCCGATCGCCGCTTCGACGACGCCAGATATTGGACCGACGTCATGATCTTGCTGATCGGCACGATTCTCGGAGCTGTCACCCTTTGCCTCGGTTGGATGATCATCCGTTCCATCGTCGGCCCGATCAACGCTTCGATCGCGGTGATGGAGCGTCTGGCCCGCAACGATACGTCGGTCGATGTCACCGGTTGCGAACGTAGCGACGAACTGGGCGCCATCGCCAGGACCGTCCAGGTATTCAAGGAAAACGCCATCCAGGTGAGCGAGCTTCGCCGCCAGCAGGAGAATGCCGCCATCCAGGCGACCGCCGAGCGCAAGCGGATAATGAACAAGATGGCGGACGAGTTTGAAAGCAATGTCATGGGTGTGGTGAACGAGGTCTCCTCGTCCTCCACCGAGATGCAGCGCACCGCCCAGACCCTTTCCGCCACCGCTTTGCAGGCCAGCACACAGGCGTCGACCGTGGCGGCGGCGGCGGAACAGGCGTCGGTCAACGTTCAGACGGTGGCGGCGGCCTCCGAGGAGTTGTCTGCATCCATTGCCGAGATCAGCCGCCAGGTCGCCGAGGCGGCGCGGATTTCCACCGAGGCGTCCGCGGAGACGGTTCGCACCAACGAGATGGTCCAGGTGTTGGCGGTGGCCGCCGACAAAATCGGCGAGGTGGTCAACCTCATCACCGACATCGCCAGCCAGACCAACCTGCTGGCACTGAACGCCACCATCGAGGCCGCCAGGGCCGGTGAAGCGGGTAAGGGCTTCGCCGTGGTCGCCAACGAGGTCAAGAACCTGGCCAACCAGACCGGGCGGGCGACCGAGGAAATCAGCAACCAGATTTCCACCGTGCAGGAGGAGACCCGGCGTGCCGTGACCGCCATCAGGACCATCGGCGACGTGATCGAGCAGGTTCGGCAGATTTCATCGGGTATCGCCTCGGCGGTGGAACAGCAGGGGGCTGCAACCCGCGGAATCGCCGAGAACGTCCAGCAGGCGGCTTTGGGAACCCAGGAGGTGTCGGAAAATATCGGTGGCGTTACTCAGGCGGCCGAATCGACCGGCTCCGCCGCCGATCACGTCTTGTCGTCGGCGGTCGGATTGGCGAAGCATTCCGAGCGTCTGCATGATGAAGTCGCCAGGTTCTTGGCCAATGTCAGGGTGGGGTAGGCGAGCGGTAACCCGGCGTTCAGCTTTCGTCCGGCGATGGAGCTTGCGGCGTGGCGGCGGTCAACGAGCCGATGATCTGACATTCGGCGACGACCTGTCCGCAGCAATTCATCATGAGGCGCAGTTCGTCGCGCAGTAGGATCAGATCGGCGATTTTTCTGTCCACCTCCTCCAGGTGGCTGGCGACCATCCGGTCGGCGTCCCCGCATGGCAGGTCCGGCTGCTCCGCCAAGCTCAGCAGGGCGCGGATCGATTCGATGGAGAACCCCAGGTCTCGGCCGCGCCGGATGAACCGAAGCCGCCGGGCATGGGGTTCGCCATATTGGCGGTAGCCGCCCTGGGTTCGTGCCGGCGGCGGCAGCAGCGCGATCTTCTCGTAATACCGGATGGTCTCGATGTTGACCCCGGTCTGCCGGCTGAGCTGACCGATGCTGATCACTGAAAGGCTCATGGTTTTCCGTTGACTCTGTAGCGGCTCCAGGGTCCATGCTCGACCCGAATCGATCATTTGTCCAGGGTGATCGCTGGCCGAATCGGAGGGTAGTTCGCCATGTCGGATACCGACACCTGTTGCAGCGGCAAGTGCTGTGGTTCCATCTCCACCCGGCCGCCCTCCGTCGTTTCGGCATCGACCCAGGCGTCGCGGTCCTTCCGGATTACCGGCATGTGCTGTGTGGAAGAAGTGCGAACGCTGAAGGCGGCGGTCGGGCCGCTGGCCGGAGGCGACGATGGCCTGATCTTCGATCTGCTCAATGGCAAGATGACCGTGCCGGCGGGACTTGACCCCGACAAGGTCATTGCCGCGGTCATTCGCACCGGCATGCGGGCGGAATTGTGGGAGCGGTCCAGTGCATCCCAGCGTGACAAGGCCAATTCCTCGCGCCGGGGGTTTCAGGCCGCCCTCGCGGCGGTCAGCGGCGGCGGCGCCCTGCTGGGCCTGATTCTCGATCAGGGCTTCCAAATGGGGTTGGCCGCCCAGGCCGCCGAGGCCGCGGCCGTGGTGGTGGGGCTGTGGATGGTGGTGCCCAAGGCGCTGCACGCCGCTCGTTCGCTTCGGCCGGACATGAACCTGCTGATGGCGGTGGCGGTGTTCGGGGCCATGGCGTTGGGCGACTGGATGGAGGCGGCCACGGTCTCGGCCCTGTTCGCCCTGTCGTTGGCGCTGGAGGGCTGGAGCGCCGAACGGGCGCGGCGCGCCATCGCCGCCCTGATGAACCTCGCGCCGCCGTTGGCGCGGGTGAAGAGCGCTGATCGGGGTGAAGATCTGGTGCCGCCCGAGGATGTGGCGGTCGGCGCGGTCTTCGTCGTGTTGCCGGGCGAGCGGATACCGTTGGACGGACGGGTGCTGGTCGGACAAAGCCTGGTGGATCAGGCGCCGATCACCGGTGAAAGCGTGCCGGTGTCGAAATCTCCCGGTCAGGACGTCTTCGCCGGCACCATCAATGCCGATGGCGTGCTGGAGATCGAGAACCTTAAGCCGGCCGGCGACACCACCTTGGCCAAGGTCGCCCGTCTGGTGGAAGCCGCCCAGGGACAACGCTCCAAGGTCGAACGTTGGGTTGATCGCTTCGCCGCGATCTACACGCCGGTCGTCCTGGCCGGCGCGGTGGCGGTGGCGGTGCTGCCGCCGGTGTTGCTGGGGCTGGAATGGGCCGATTGGATCTACCGGGCCTTGGTGCTGCTGGTCATTTCCTGCCCGTGCGCCCTGGTGATCTCGACCCCGCTGACGGTGGTGGCCGCCATGGCCTCGGCGGCGCGGGCCGGGGTTCTGATCAAGGGCGGCGAACATCTCGAAGCGGCGTCCCGCCTTGCCGCCATCGCCTTCGACAAGACCGGTACCATTACCGCCGGCCGTCCCGCCGTCGAGCGGGTCGTGGCGCTGGACGGGAAAGGCGAGGCCGCCATCCTGGCCATGGCGGCGGCGCTCGAGGCCCGCAGCACCCATCCCCTGGGCCGCGCCATCGTGGATTACGCCGCTGCCCGCGGCATTGCCGCCCGCCCGGCCGACGCCGTGCAGGCCCAGCCCGGCCGGGGGGTCAGCGGGATGATCGACGGGGCGATGGGGTGGCTGGGCTCGCACCGTTATGCGGTGGAACGCGGGGCGGAAACCCCGGCGGTGCGCGAGGTGGCGCTGGCCCTGGCCGAAGGCGGGCGATCCGTGGTGGCCGTCGGTGAAGAGGCCGGGGTGCGTGGCCTGATCGCCCTGTCCGATCCCATTCGTCCCGAGGCGGCCACCGCCCTGGCGGCGCTGCGGCGGGTGGGGGTGAACACCTTGGTGATGCTGACCGGCGACAATACCGCGACCGCCGAGCGGGTGGCGGCGGCTCTCGGTTTCGACGCGGTGCGGGCCGAATTGCTTCCGGCGGAGAAAAGTGTTGCCATGGCTGATCTGGTCCAACGCTTCGGCTTGGTCGCCATGGTGGGGGACGGCGTCAACGACGCGCCGGCCATGGCACGGTCGTCGCTGGGAGTGGCCATGGGGGCGGCGGGAACCGACACCGCAATCGAGACCTCGGACCTGGCCTTGATGTCCGACGATCTGACCCGATTGGCCTGGCTGGTCGGCCATTCGCGGCGGATGATGGGCGTCATTCACCAGAATATAGGTTTCGCCATCGTGGTGAAGGCGGTGTTCATGGCTTTGGCCATCCTGGATATCGCGACCCTGTGGGGCGCCATCGCCGCCGATACCGGGGCGGCTCTGCTGGTGGCGTTCAACGGATTGCGCCTGCTGAAGGCGGATGCCGGTTCCGGACTCGACACGGCGGTGGCAATCGCCCCGCCCGCAAGCGGACTGGGTCAAGAGATTGCCTGATGGAGAGTGACGACCATGTCTTCGCACAATTTGTCGCCCTGGCGGCACACCCACCATTTTCAGTCCGGGATCGAGGCCTCGGCGGAACGCCGAACCCGGATCGTGGTCGGCCTCACCGTCGTGATGATGGTGGCCGAAATCGCGGCGGGTACGATTTATAACTCCATGGCGCTGCTGGCCGACGGCTGGCACATGTCCACCCATGCCGGAGCGCTGGGCATTGCCGCCTTTGCCTATTGGTTCGCCCGCAAGCATGCCGATGATCCGCGCTTTACCTTCGGAACCGGCAAGGTCGGAACCCTCGGCGGCTTCACCAGCGCCATTATCCTGTGCATCGTCGCGCTGTTGATGGTGTGGGAGTCGGCGAACCGGCTGATGACGACCCAGACCATCGCCTTCGACGAGGCCTTGTGGGTGGCTGTTATCGGCCTGGCCGTCAATCTTGTCAGCGCGTTTGTTCTGGGCGGGCAGGGCGACGACCATGATCATCATCACGGCCATGGTCACCATCACGACCATCACGACCATAACCTTCAAGCCGCCTATATCCACGTCGTGGCCGACGCCTTCACCTCGGTGCTGGCCATCGCCGCCTTGCTGGTGGGGAAATATCTGGGATGGTGGTGGATGGACCCGATGATGGGGTTCGTCGGCGCGGCGGTGATCATCAACTGGTCATGGGGCCTGATGCGCAAAAGCGGCGACGTCTTGTTGGACCACGGCGATGACGGGGATCTGCGCGAGGAAATCCGTTCGGCCATCGAAGGCGGTGGCGACCGCTGGCTGTCCGATCTCCATCTCTGGCAGGTCGGGCCGGGCCACTGGGGCGCGATCATCTCCCTCGTCACCCATGACCCGCGCGATCCGGCCTACTACAAGGGGTTGCTGTCCGAGGTTCACGAGTTGAGTCATATCACCGTGGAGGTTCTTCCGTGTCGCGGAGAAGCCTGCGGCCAGCCACGCTTTCCGCTCCAGGGCGCGACGTGACTTGTGGACCGTTCCAACCCATGTTCTCGCGCCGTTCGCCGAAATCGGCGGCTTCTTTGCGTTCTGGGCGCTGACCTGTCCCGCTACATCTCCAACGCTCCGGTTTCAATCCACGCCCCCGCACGGGAGGCGACTGCGTCATGGTAACACCCTGATCTACCGAGAGGAATTACCCCCAATTCGTCGTCCTGGTTCGGCCGCGGCGGACTTTCCCGCCGGAGGTTGGCGGTGGTGGCCACGCTCAGAAGATCAGGGTTCAGGTCCAGTGGGGCCTTTGCCCCAATATGCTCGATCCGCCGATGGCCGTCGGTGCCGAGATCGTGGAACCGCAGTGAATCGGCGGTTTGGTCGAGGATGGCGAGTAGGCGGGCCTTGAGTTCGATCCGGCGGGCAGGGCTTATCTCGCACTCGAACACCGAGAAGCGTAATCCTGGCAGGCCTTGGCGATCTTGCGCAATCGACGGCGTCCGGCGGCATCCTCGGCATTCACGTCGTAGCTGAGCGCGAGGAACGGTCTAGCAAGATCGTGGTGACGATCACGGTAGAACAGAAGTAGAAAGTGTGTGGTGAAAAGCCCCCTTTCGGGGGTCTTAACGCCTTGAAACGCTTGATTTTTAGGTGGTGGCGGAGGGGGCGGGACCCGGCAAGACCTCGCTGGAAATCCGCAGCCCGCCTAAAACCCGCGTAAACCCTCACTTTTCTGCATTCCACTGGGACACACCGGTGGGACACAGAGCCATGACCACAAGCCTCATGCGGCGGGGTGCCGCCTATTACTTTCGGCAACGAGTTCCGGTAGATTTGGTCGGTCGGTTCGGGTGCACTGAATTGAAGCGGAGCCTGGGCACGAACGACCCAAGGGAAGCCCGAAAGCGGTTGATCCGGGTCCGGGCCAGAGCCGACGAACTGTTTGACGACTTGCGGCGGAAACCAATGATAACCGAAGACGATTGTCTGTCCTTTGCCCGGTGGTGGCACAAGGTCTGCGTCGATGAGAACTGGCACGCTCGCCAGCTCGCCCAGGTCCATCCGCAGGGCAAGGAGATCAATGACGGGTTCGTTGAAACGCGGGCCGAGGTCGAGCGCACTATCATCCGCGAATTGCAGAGCGGTGACATTGGGCGCGTGATCTTCAATGCCCAGCTTGAACTTGAGGAATCTGGCCGGGCCGAGGATGCGGATGAAAACTCCCCGGATTTCCGGCGGCTGTGCGCCTACATGCTTCGCGGAGCCTTGGAAGCGACCCGCCGGGCCAAAGCCGAGGATGAAGGGGAATTCGGCTACACGGCCAGAGATCCACTCTTCAGGGATCAGCACATCATTCCAGGGGTGGTGACCGGAAACCTCCCTCAGCAGGGGGCCAATCCTCATCCATCCACCGCGCCTCCGGTGGCCTCGCCGCAGCCTGCGCCGGCGGGGCCGACCATCGGCGACTTGGTCGAACCGTTCATCTCGGAAAAGACGACGCGGGCCAAGGTCAGCACAAAGACCCAGGACGACTACCGGGCCAGCCTCCGTCTCTTCATGCAGGTGGTAGGGGCGGATCGCCCTGTCGCGGCCATCACCGACGAGGAGGTGGTCAAGTTCAAGGAATTGCTGCTGCAATGCCCGACCAACTTCCGCAAGCGGCTCAAGACCGACAACCTTGAGGAGGCGATCCGTCGCAACGGCGCGCTCCCCGAAAACAAGCGGCTCGACTGCCTCGACGGCAAGACCATCAACGAAAAATATCTCAGCAACATCAAGACGTTTTTCACCTGGGCCAAGGCCAACAAGAAGGTGAAGGAATCGCCGGCCATCGGCGTTCGGGCCGAGCAGCCAGCGCGAGACGTCTCCGATGAGCGTGACCCGTTCAACCTCGATGATATGCGCGTGATTTTCGGAGCGCCGATTTTCACCGGATGCCGCTCCGCCCATTTTCGACATGAGCCAGGGGATCTCCGGCTCAACGACCATCATTTCTGGACGCCGTTGATCGCCGCCTTCTCTGGTTGCCGGATGAATGAGATTGGCCAACTCACCAAGGCGGACATCGTCCAGCTGAATGACATGCCGCATTTCCTCATCACCAACGCTGACGATGACCACAAAGTGAAAACCCGTGCTGGAAAGCGATATATCCCTGTTCACGGCGAACTGATCGCCTTGGGCTTCCTTGATTTTGTCAATTCCATCAAGAGCGGCCGCCTGTTTCCCGAATGGGAGATGGGCCAGGACGGCTACTACTCGTCATCCTTCTCGAAGAAGTTCAGCCGCTTTCTCAAATCCATCGGTATCAAGACGGACAAGAAGTCATTCCATTCGTTCCGCCACTCGTTCAAGGACGCCATGCGCGCCGCCCGCTTGGACGGGCCGACCCAGGACTTATTCATGGGCCATGAAGACAGCACCGTGCAGCGCCGGTATGGCATTGGGACGCCCATCCAGGAGCAGTCGGAGGATTTTCTTCGCATCACCTACAAGGGGCTGGATCTCAGGTCACTGAAGCGTGTCATGCCGGGAAAATGAAAAATCCCGACCATCACTCATCGGGCGATGGCTGATTGAATGACTGCGTTTTCAGATAGCCGCCATTCGGCGGGAAAGTCCGCTACGGCCCCGTTGTGCCACAAGCCGTTCACCTCAAGCAATCCGCCAATCCTATGTAGTTTTGGTTTGAAGCCGGCTCTGCAACATAATTCCCGTCGGGGGGCGAGCTAGTCAATCCCGCAAGGGTGACCGGCCACCACAACCTGCACGGTCCCCAATCACCACCAATCACAGTCACGTCTTCTGCAGCACACTGCGAAACTCGCGGACGTCTTTTACCTTCTCGATCCCGAGAATTTTATCGGCCAAGCTCGCGAAAGCCGCCTTGCCGAGAACCGGTTCGATCAGGTCGCGGCATTTCTGGACGACCTCATCTCGGGGCATCGGATTGTCGGCGGTGCCGCGCACATGCGCGACGTGATCGGACAGGACCGTTCCGTCGTTCAAGGTGATCTCGACGATGGCGTGGCGCTCCGGCTCCAGCTTTTCCATCTCATCGCTCGGGACAAGCTGCACTTTGGCACGCATGCGCAGAACATCCGGATCGTTCATACGGGGCTTGTCATGGGCCGCCTGGAACGAGGCGGTTTTGTCCAAAAGCATCACCGCGACCATGTGCTGAAGGCAGATGTCCGGCATCTCGCGATTATTGACGATACGCGCCTCGGTATGGGCGACGCGGACGACGACGGTCTTCACCTCGTCGGCGGCGACGGGGCGCTTTTTCAGAATGTTGTCTATCGCATCGAGCGGCGCCTGGATCGGCGACCCCACCGTCCATTTCTTGATGTTGGTCCGAGCGATCTCGTAACGCTCACCGAGTTGCGCGATCAGCTCCGCTTGATTGGCATTGGGGGCATAGGCCAGGAAGTAGTTGTCCGCGCCCGAAAAGATGTCGTCGATGCCATTGAATCCGGAATGGACCAATAGCGCCGCGGTCACGCCGCTTCGCGCCGGCATTCCCGCGAAGACAAAGGACTTCTCGATGTGCTCGACGTCCCGGGTCCAGGCCCCAATGCCCGAGGATTGTTGGGCGGTGTAATCGAGCAGCCAGCGCATTTGTTCCGCGTTCAGACTGGCGGCACAGCCCGCCGCCGCCGCCGCGCCGAAAACACCGGCGATCGCATGTGTGCTCTTGTGACTGTTATTGCGATAATCCACCGCGCCGAAACTGAGGGTCACGCGCGGCCCGATATCGTACCCAAGCGTCACGGCGCGCAAAAATCGCGTTCCGTCGATGCCGAACTTTTCCCCCGCGGCCAGTGCCGCCGGCACCACCGCACAACCGGGATGTGACTGCGAGTACTCGTTGGAATCATCGGTCTCGTCAGAGTGGGCAAGCATCCCGTTAATCAATGCCGCCTCAAGCGGACTGGTGGTCATGTTGGAAGCGACGATGGTCGCCGTTTTGTCCATCGCGTAATCACGGGCAAACTGCAAAGCGGCCCTTGCCGGGGGTAAGTCCGACCCGGATATCATGGCCGCGAACGTATCGAGGATGTGATGCTTTGCTTTTTCCACCACCTCGTCTGGGAGATCCCTGGTGCCCGCTTCACCCATGTACGCGCTGAGCTTGGCCATGACGGGGCTGATTTGGCCGGCGGCAAACACGCGGCTGGGAAGCGTTGCCGCCGCGATGGTCCAGCCCGCGTGTTGAAGCAGGCGTCGCCGCGCCATGACCAACCCATTTCGGACGTTTAGGCCTTTGAGAGTGCCATCGTTATCCATCGCTTTGCTCCCTATGCGATCTGTTGTCTTGCTCAGCTTCGAGCGCCGGCGGCGACGATGTCGCCGGCGTTGGCCAAGCCCTCGACCTTCCAGCACAAATCCATCACCTTGCGCGCTTGCGCCGCCGGCAGAATGCCTTCGGCAAGGTCGATGAACTTGCGCTCAAGGTCGGTGTCGCTCATCGGCACCTCCAGGCTGCCGATGGCGTGCTCGATCCGCTTGTGCAGTTCGCGCCCGTCCGTCAGTTCGACGGTCATATCGACCTGCTCGGGCTTGATCGACGCATCGACAATCGGCTCGACCTTGCCGCGCAGATCGACGATCACCGGGTCGCGCACCGCCCGGTCGCTGAACTGCTTTTCGCCACCAGCGCCTTCGACCAGGGCGACGGCGACGGCATGATAGACGCTGAACTTGCCCTCAAGCCCTTCGTTCGGGGTCTTCTTGCCGGTCAACTCCAAGACCAGGGGATGTACCCGCATTCTCACCCGCTTGACCTGGGCCGCGGTCAAGTGGTGCTCGTTGCGCAGTTGGATGGCGGCATCGATGGCCGGATGGAGAACGATACCGCAGGCGAACGGCTTGTAGGTGTTGAGCGCGCTCTCGTAGCGCTGGCCAAGACCCTCGGTGATCTCGGCCCAATCCTGCTTGGTGCTGATGGTGTTGGCCCAGCCGCGCTTGGCTTCGATCATGCCGTCGGAACTTGTGTAGTTCTTCGAGGCCAGAATGGCGGCGAACAGGCCGTTGCTGGCGGCGCGGCCGGGATTGAAACTCTTGTTCATCGAGCCGAAGGATTCGCGCAAACCCACTGGCTGCGAGGCGGCAAGGCCCAGCGCCCAGACCATCTGCTGTTCGTTCAACCCCATCAGCCGGCCGGCGGCGGCGGCGGCGCCGAACACGCCGGCGGTGCCAGTGATGTGCCAACCGACGTCGTAGTGGTTGGGATAAACGGCGTTGCCGATCCGGCACTCGGTCTCCACCCCCAGCACCAGGGCATTGAGGAAGTCACGACCGCTGACCGGGCTCATCTCGGCCAAGGCCAGAATCGCCGAGATCACTGGTCCGCCCGGATGGATGATGGTCTTGAGGTGGGTGTCGTCGTAATCGAAGATGTGGCTGGAAACACCGTTGATGAAGGCAGCGTTCATGATGTCGAAGCGCTCGGAGCGGCCGAACAGCCCAGCCTGCCGCGGCCCCGAAAACGGCCCCAGCGCGGCCACGGCGATGTCCACAGTCTGGTGGCGCGAGCCACCGATGGCGACACCCGCGTAATTGAGCAGCGTACGCACACCTTCCTTGCGGACGTTGGCCGGCAGGTCCTCGTAGCGGGCGTTGACGACGTAATGGGCCAGGGTGTGGGTGAGGTCCTTCGGAGCGGCTGGCTTGGACGACGGGGCGGCGGCGGGTTCCGCCGCCATCGCCGCCGATCCGCCGGTCGTGGCCATTGGAAGCAGCGGAAATCCGGCGGCGCCGGCCATCAACGAGCGTCTGGACATCTTCAGCATGGGGTGTCTCCTCCGACGAAAGCCTAGGCTGTATCGACATTCAGCTTGCGTCTGATTGGCGCGCGTGATTCACCGAGTCAGGACAAACTTGGCTTGGTGAGAGATGGCGAAGAGATACGAACTGACGACGACGCAATGGGCGCGGATTGAGGGGTTTCTGCCC
>CAIUSV010000016.1 GCA_903901915.1 uncultured Rhodospirillaceae bacterium
CAGTTCGCGAACTTCAAGCTCGACCAGTTCCAGCAGTTCCGGATCGTCGACCATGTCGACCTTGTTCATGAACACCACGATCGCGGGCACGCCGACCTGACGGGCCAGCAGGATGTGCTCGCGGGTCTGCGGCATCGGGCCGTCGGCCGCCGACACCACCAGGATCGCGCCGTCCATCTGCGCCGCGCCGGTGATCATGTTCTTCACATAGTCGGCGTGGCCGGGGCAATCAACGTGGGCGTAGTGCCGGTTAGCCGTCTCGTATTCGACATGCGCCGTCGAGATGGTGATACCGCGCGCCTTCTCTTCCGGCGCCTTGTCGATCTGGTCGTACGCCGTGAACGTCGCCCCGCCCGTCTCCGCCAGGATCTTCGTGATCGCCGCCGTCAACGAGGTCTTGCCATGGTCGACGTGACCAATGGTGCCGATGTTGCAGTGCGGCTTGTTCCGCTCGAATTTAGCCTTACCCATCGTGTCTTACTCCGTCCTCGAATGGCGTCTTGCTCAGCCGGCCAGCTTCGCGCGGATCTCGTCCGACACGTTCTGGGGCACTTCCGAATAATGGTCGAAATGCATGCTGTACTGCGCGCGGCCCTGCGACATCGACCGCAGGGTGTTGACGTAGCCGAACATGTTGGCCAGCGGCACCATGGCGGTGATGACGCGGGCGTTGCCGCGCTGATCCATGCCGTTGACCTGGCCGCGGCGGCTGTTGAGGTCGCCGATGACGTCGCCCATGTAATCCTCGGGGGTGACGACCTCGACCCGCATCATCGGCTCCAGCAGCTTGGGACCGGCCTTGGCGATGCCCTCGCGGAAAGCGGCGCGCGAGGCGATTTCAAACGCCAGTACCGACGAGTCGACGTCGTGGTAGGCACCGTCGATCAGGGTGGCCTTGAAGTCGATCAGCGGGAACCCGGCGATGACGCCGTTGTCCATGGCCGAGCGGATGCCCTTGTCGACACCCGGCACGTATTCCTTGGGCACCGAACCGCCGACCACCTTGTTCTCGAACACATAGCCGGCGCCCTTTTCGGCGGGCTCGAAGCGGATCTTGACCCGGGCGAACTGGCCCGACCCACCGGTCTGCTTCTTGTGGGTGTAGTCACACTCGTAGCTCTTGGAGATGGTCTCGCGGTACGCCACCTGCGGCGCGCCGACATTGGCCTCGACCTTGAACTCGCGCTTCATGCGATCGACGATGATCTCCAGGTGGAGTTCGCCCATGCCCTTGATCACGGTCTGGCCCGACTCGGAGTCGGACGAAACGCGGAAGGACGGATCCTCGGCGGCCAGACGAGCCAGGGCGACGCCCATCTTCTCCTGATCGGCCTTGGACTTGGGTTCGACCGCCACCTCGATCACCGGCTCGGGGAACTCCATGCGCTCCAGGATCACCAGCGAGCTGGGAGTGGGGTCGCACAGGGTGTCGCCGGTGGTGGTGTCCTTGAGCCCGGCGAACGCGACGATGTCGCCGGCGCGGGCCTCCTTGATCTCCTCGCGGGAATTGGCATGCATCAGCAGCATACGGCCGACGCGCTCGCGCTTTTCCTTGACCGTGTTCTGGATGTAGCTGCCCGATTCAACCACGCCGGAATAGACGCGCACGAAGGTCAGCGAGCCGACGAAGGGATCGTTCATGATCTTGAAGGCAAGACCGGCGAACGGCTCGTCATCGGTGGCGTGCTTGGCGATTTCCTCGTCGGTGCCGGCCTTGACGCCCTTGATGGCGGGAATGTCCAGCGGGCACGGCAGATAATCGACCACCGCGTCGAGCAGGGGCTGCACGCCCTTGTTCTTGAAGGCCGAACCGCACAACACCGGCACGAAGGTCATGGCGATGGTGCCCTTGCGGATGCACTTACGCAGCGTCTCTTCGTCGGGCAACTTGCCTTCGAGGTAGGCCTCCATGGCGTCGTCGTCCATCTCGACCGCGGTCTCGATGAGCTGATGACGGTAGGCGGCGGCCTTCTCGACCAGATCGGCGGGAATCGGGCGATCCTCGAACTCGGCGCCCAGGCTTTCGTCCTTCCAGATCACGGCGGTGTTGCGCACCAGATCGACCAGACCGGCATAGTTGCTTTCCTCGCCGATCGGCAGGTGAAGCACCAGCGGCTTGGCGCCGAGGCGATCGACGATCATGTCGACGCAACGATAGAAGTTGGCGCCGATACGATCCATCTTGTTGACGAAACAGATGCGCGGCACGCCGTACTTGTCGGCCTGGCGCCACACGGTCTCGGACTGGGGCTCGACACCGGCGACCGAGTCGAACACCGTGACCGCGCCGTCAAGCACGCGCAACGACCGCTCGACCTCGATGGTGAAGTCGACGTGGCCGGGAGTGTCGATGATATTGACGCGATGATCGCGCCAGAACGCGGTGGTCGCGGCCGAGGTGATGGTGATGCCGCGCTCCTGCTCCTGCTCCATCCAGTCCATGGTGGCGGTGCCTTCGTGCACTTCGCCGATCTTATAGGACTTGCCGGTGTAGTAGAGGATGCGTTCGGTGGTCGTGGTCTTACCGGCATCGATGTGGGCCATGATGCCGATATTACGGTACCGGTCGAGGGGCGTGGTGCGGGCCATGATATACTCGGTCTCGGGTTACCAGCGGTAGTGCGAGAAGGCCTTGTTGGCCTCCGCCATGCGGTGCGTGTCCTCGCGCTTCTTGACGGAGGCACCGCGGCTGCTGGCGGCATCAAGCAGCTCGCCGGAGAGGCGGTCGATCATGGTGGTCTCGGAACGCTTGCGCGAATACTCGATCAGCCAGCGGATCGCCAGCGCCTGGCGGCGGTCGGAGCGGACTTCAACCGGCACCTGATAGGTGGCGCCGCCAACGCGGCGCGAGCGAACTTCCAGCGCCGGCTTGACGTTGTCGAGAGCCTCGTGGAACACCTTCAGCGGGTCCTGGCCGGTCTTGGCCTGGATCTTGTCCAGAGCGCCGTAGACGATGGCTTCGGCGGCCGACTTCTTGCCGTCCAGCATCAGGCAGTTCATGAACTTGGCGACGACGAAGTCACCGAACTTGGCATCGGGCGTGATCTCGCGCTTTTCGGCGGCGTGACGACGGGACATTTCTGGGGAACTCCTTACTTCGGACGCTTGGCGCCATACTTGGAACGGCGCTGGCGGCGATCCTTGACACCCTGGGTATCCAGCGTGCCGCGAATGATGTGATAGCGAACGCCGGGAAGATCCTTGACGCGGCCGCCGCGGATCATCACCACCGAGTGTTCCTGAAGGTTGTGACCTTCGCCGGGAATGTAGCTGGTGACCTCGAAAGCGTTGGTCAGGCGCACACGGGCGACCTTACGAAGCGCCGAGTTGGGCTTCTTGGGGGTCGTGGTGTAGACGCGGGTGCACACGCCGCGCTTTTGCGGGCAGGCCTCCAACGCCGGGACCTTGTTGCGCACCTTTTCGGGCGAGCGCGGCTTGCGGATCAGCTGATTAATCGTCGGCATACGGTCTTTCCCTATCGCACAAACGGAGCAACCAAGAAAAAAAACCCGCCGGTAGCCACTCTACCGGGGCTTCTTTTCGGGTTCCGGTCGCCGACCCGTTCGGCGTTGAAATGGTGTTTCGCAAGTCACGGGGCACCCTGGTGCGGACATGTCGCCCGCCCCCGGTCCCCCGAGAAGGCCCGCATCCTATTTATCCCCAGCCCCCCCGTCAAGAGAAAGAGTCGGCCGGGATCAAGGCGTTTTCGCGACGCAGCGCCGACGGTTCGATTCCGTCGCCGACGAGTCGAATCTTGGTAAGAATTGTCTGCTATAGTATGGCCGACGTCCAAGCCCGAGGCGTGCCATGCAGACACCGACCACAGAAGTCGCCAGTCTCGACAAAACCGACGCCCCCATCGGCGGGCGCGTCGTCACCGGTATCCGCGAGGCCGCCGCGAGAACCGGCGTGTCGTTCAATTATCTGCTGGCCCAGGCGACCCAGGAAAGCGGGCTGGACCCCCACGCCAGCAATACCAAATCCACCGCCTCTGGGCTGTTCCAGTTCACCGCCCCCACCTGGCTGGAAATGATCCGCCGCCACGGCGCCGCCCACGGCCTGGGGGCCGAGGCCGCCGCCATCGCCAAGGGCGCCGACGGCCGGCTCGACGTCGCCGACAAGGCGGCGAAGAAGGCCATCCTCGACCTGCGCAAGGATCCCCGCCTGTCATCGATGATGGCCGCCGAATACGCCAGGGATAACGCCACGGTGCTGGAAAAGCGGCTGGGCCGCCCGGCCTCGTCGTCGGATCTCTATCTCGCCCATTTCCTCGGCGCGGGCGGCGCCGCCCGGGTGATCGAGGGCATGGAGGACAACCCCCGCCACTCGGCCCAGCGCCTGCTGCCCGAAGCCGCGCGGGCCAACCCCGAGGTGTTCCGCGAACCGGGCAGCCGTAAGGCCCGTACCGTCGCCGGCCTGTACAAAAGCGTTCAAGCCCGCTTCAAGGAGGCGTTGGGCGCCGACGCCATGACCTCGGTCGGCCGGACGCCCCCCCCCGTCGCCGGTCGGGCCGACCTCGCGGCGCTGCGGCCGTTGCCCCGGCCCGAGGCGGATGCCCCCGCGACGGCGATAGCGGCGGCGGTCACGACCAAGCCTGCGGCCCCGGCGGCCAGCCAGGCCGCCGCGATCGACGCCTACACCGCCAGATCCTTCGCCAGCGCCATCCAGCCGGAAAGCCCGTTCTTCCCGGCGGCAATCCCGTCATCGCCGACCTTGATCCCGTCGGAGAATCTGACGCTTCGCGACATCGTCGAGGCGGTCAAGGCCGGCAAGGACGTTTGAAGGGCCGGCTCAGCGGAAATAGTCGTCGGCGGCGATGGCGAAATTGAGACCGTCGGCATCGCGGAAGTGAAAGGTGGTGATGCCGATCAGGTTGCCGGCGGCGTCGAACAGACCGCCGCCCGAGGATCCCGGTGAAATCGGCGCCGAGGTCTGGACGTAGCGGACCCCCTTGATTGTCCGAAGTCCCGAGATCAGCCCCTGGCCAAGGGTGGCCTCCAGACCCTTGGGGGCACCGATGGAATAGACCGTCTCGCCCACCCGCAGATCCTCCCACGGCCGCACCCCCGGCACCGCCGACAGCCGTCCCGGCGATACCGTCAACTGGCAACGGTCGGTGGCACCGTCACCGCCCGAGGGCACTGCGCGAATCACCTGGCCGCCCTGACGCAGCCAGATCACCGGCATTTCGTCGATGACATGGCAGTTGGTCACCAGGGTGCGCTCGTCCATGGCCACCGCCGAACCGAAGCGGACCCTCTGCGCCTTCAGCTCCTCGTCGTTGCGCGCCGCGACGACCACATGGACCGAGCGCCCGACGGTGGCGAACAGTTCTTCCGCCCCGACCTTGACCTTCCCGGGCGAACGGCGTAGCGCCAACGGCAGCGGGTGCCACTCCGGCAGCCGCACCGCGCCGGGCACGGTCGCGCCATGCCCGGCCGGAGGCACCCCCAGTGCCGACGGAACCTCGACCGGCCCCTGGCGATCGGGCAGACGGCCGGGGCGCCATGCCATGGCCGCCGTCTCGACATTGGCCCTCAGCGAGGCCGGCAACGACTTGGCGACCTCGTCCTTGAAGAAAAATGCCTCGGTGACGCAATCGTCGTAGTGGAAACGGCTTTCAAACAGCGGATGGCTTTCGGTCCGCACCGGATCGCGCCCGGCCGAGGCGGCGACCAGAGCCCAATACAGGGCTTGAGCCCGGTTTTTTTCCAACCAGCCGCCGCGGTCATGGCCGTGCGCCAGCCGCAGCTGGGCGTGGCAATTGCCCTCGGCCGCCAGGGAGGCATACAGCTCGGCCGCCGCCCCCGCGTCCTCGGCCTCCATCAGCAGGGCGCGCACCAGCCGGGCCCACGGCGCCCCCAGTGCCACGGCGCGATCAAGGTAGGTACGGGCCTTGACCTGATCTTTTTCCAGACCGCGACCATACCAGCGGGCATCGAACAGCCGCCGCAGCGCCGTTATGTTGCCGGCGGACGCCGCGCGCTCCCACCAGATCGCGGCGGCGGCGGGGTCGTAAACATTGCCGGCCGGGTTGGCCAGGGCGTCGGCCAGCATCACCGCCGCCACAGCGTCACCGGCGGTGGCGGCACCGGAACACAGGGCAAGATCCGAAGCCGTGGTGGGGCGCGCGGTACAGGCGGCATCAGCCGGCGCCGCAGCCAAGGCCACGACCACCGCCACCATCCACACCCACCGCAGGCCCATGGTTTTTCCCCGGATACGCCGCCGTGGCCGATGATACGCGTAAGTTATAGGGTGTTCACCCGATTTATCCGCTGCCGGAAAAAACGACGACACCCCCGCCTCCTCTCGGAAACGGGGGTGTCGATCTATCCAAAATGTCGCGGCCTACTCGGCCGGCGGCGGCGGCGCTTCGGACCCGGGGGCGATGGCGGGAACCTCGGGGTTCTCGGCTTCGACCTCCATGTCCTTGTCGCGCATGGCGGCAATGGCGCGCAGACGGTTCATCACCGCGCCGGTGCCGGCGGGAATGAGTCGGCCGACGATGACGTTCTCCTTGAGGCCCTGGAGCGAGTCGACCTTGCCCGACACCGCCGCCTCGGTCAGCACCCGGGTGGTTTCCTGGAACGAAGCCGCCGAGATGAAGGAGTGGGTCTGCAACGACGCCTTGGTGATGCCCTGGAGCACCGGAGTGCCCGAGGCCGGACGGCCGCCTTCCCGGATCGCCTTGGAGTTCTCGATATCGAACTCGACGCGGTCGGACTGTTCGCCCACCAGGAAAGTGGTGTCGCCGGGATCGCTGATCTCGACCTTTTGCAGCATCTGGCGAACGATCACCTCGATGTGCTTGTCGTTGATCTTGACGCCCTGGAGACGATAGACCTCCTGGATCTCGTTAATGAGATACTGCGCCAACGCCTCGACACCCAGCACCTTGAGGATGTCGTGCGGCACCGGGTTACCGTCCATCAGCGGATCGCCGCGCCGGACATAATCGCCTTCCTGCACGGAAATGTGCTTGCCCTTGGGGATCAGGTACTCGACCGCATCGCCACCCTCGGGAACGACCAGAATGCGGCGCTTGGACTTGTAGTCCTTGCCGAATTCGACCCGGCCGTCGATGTCGGAGATGATGGCGTGATCCTTGGGCTTCCTGGCCTCGAACAGCTCGGCCACACGCGGCAGGCCGCCGGTGATGTCGCGGGTCTTGGACGATTCACGCGGAATGCGCGCCAGCACATCGCCGGCGTTGAGCTTGGTGTTGTTCTCCACCGACAAGATGGCGTCCACCGACATGAAGTAGCGGGCCTCCAGGCCGTTGGCCAGCAGCAGTTCCTCGCCCTTCTCGTCGCGAAGGGTGACGCGGGGACGCAACTCGGCGCCGCGCGGCTGCTGCTTCCAGTCGATCACCACCTTGCTGGCGATGCCGGTGGCCTCGTCGACCACTTCGCGCATGGACAGGCCCTCGATCAGATCGACGTAGTGAACCACGCCGGCCCGCTCGGTGATGATGGGCAGGGTGTAGGGGTCCCACTCCGCCAGCTTGGTGCCCTTGGTCACCTTCTGCCCTTCGTCCACCAACAGCTTGGCGCCGTAGGGCACGCGGTGACGGGCGCGCTCGCGGTTGTTGACGTCCAGCAGCGCCACTTCGCAATTGCGGCTCATGACGATGCTGTTGCCCGACGAGTTGACCACCAGATTGCGGTTGATCACCTGCACCGTGGCGTCGAACGACGCCTCGATGCTCGACTGCTCGGCACCGCGCTGGGCGGCGCCACCGATGTGGAAGGTCCGCATGGTCAGCTGGGTACCCGGCTCGCCGATGGACTGGGCGGCGATGACGCCGACCGCTTCACCGACGTTGACGCGGGTGCCCCGGGCCAGATCGCGGCCGTAGCAGGTACCGCAGACGCCCTCTTCGGCATCGCAGGTCAGAACCGAACGGATGCCGACGGTTTCGATCCCGGCACCCTCGATCTGCTCGACCTCGGATTCCTGGATCATGGCACCGGCGGCAACGATGACCTCGCCGTTCAACGGATTGACGATGTCACGCGACGCCGAACGGCCGAGAATACGCTCGCCCAGGCTGGAGATGACTTCGCCGCCCTCGATCACCGGCGACACGGTCAGGCCGTTGGTGGTGCCGCAATCCTCCAGCGAAATGATGGCGTCCTGAGCCACGTCCACCAGACGGCGGGTAAGGTAGCCGGAGTTCGCCGTCTTCAGCGCGGTATCGGCCAGACCCTTGCGGGCGCCGTGGGTGGAGTTGAAGTACTCCAGCACGGTAAGGCCTTCCTTGAAGTTCGAGATGATCGGAGTCTCGATGATCTCGCCCGACGGCTTGGCCATCAGGCCGCGCATGCCGGCCAGCTGCTTCATCTGGGCGGCGGAACCGCGCGCGCCGGAATGGGCCATCATGTAGATCGAGTTGATCGGCTTGCCCGGCTGCAGGCTGGAAATCTGCTTCATCATGGCGTCGGCGACGTCGTCGGTGCACTTGGACCAGGCATCGACCACCTTGTTGTACTTTTCGCCCTGGGTAATCAGACCGTCCTGGTACTGCTGCTCGTACTCCTTGGCACGCTCCTCGGTCTCACCGACCAGCTTTTCCTTTTCCGGCGGAATGACCAGATCGTCCTTGCCGAACGAGATACCGGCCTTGAAGGCATTGGAATAACCGATACCCATGACGCGATCGGCGAAAATCACCGTCTCTTTCTGGCCGCAATGGCGGTAAACCACGTCGATGACGTTCTGGATCTCCTTCTTGGTCAGAAGGCGGTTGATCAGCGAGAACGGCACGTTCTTGTTCCGGGGCAGAATCACCGACAGCATCATGCGACCCGGCGTGGTGTCGACGATCTGGGTGACGGACTCGCCCTCGGAATTCACGGTGTTGAAGCGGGCCTTGACCTTCTGGTGCAGCGTGACGGTCTTTTCCGTCAACGCTTCCTCGATCTCGGCCATGTTCACGAACACCGGCACCCGGTAGAGGATCGCACGACCGTCCTTGATCGCCTTTTCGGCCTCGACCGCCGAGGCGTAGGCGAAGGCGGTGCCGGGATTCTCGACGTTGAACAACCGCAGCGCGCCGCTGGCCAGACCGGCCTCCAGCGCCTCGCGATTGGGGACGTTGACCCGGCGATGGGCGGTCACGTTACGCCTGGCGATGCGATCAAGCAGACCGTCGAGATCCTTGACGTCGATCTTGCCGTTGGGATCGGTCGGGCAATAGAACAGGATCGAATTGTTGGCGATGGCGCCCTTCAGTTCGTCCAACGAGCGGATTTTCATCGCCTGGCCGGGCAGTTCGTCCCGCTCCATGGTGATGTAGTAGATGCCCAGCACGATATCTTGCGACGGCACGATGATCGGCTTGCCGTTGGCGGGGCTGAGGATGTTGTTGGTCGACATCATCAGCACGCGGGCTTCCAACTGGGCTTCCAGCGACAGCGGCACGTGCACCGCCATCTGGTCGCCGTCGAAATCGGCGTTGAAAGCGGTACAGACCAGCGGGTGAAGCTGGATCGCCTTGCCCTCGATCAGCACCGGCTCGAACGCCTGAATGCCCAGGCGATGCAGCGTCGGGGCCCGGTTCAGCATCACCGGATGCTCGCGGATGACCTCTTCCAGGATGTCCCACACCTCGGGACGCTCCTTCTCCACCATGCGCTTGGCCGCCTTGATGGTGGTGGCCATGCCGTAGAGTTCGAGCTTGGAATAGACGAAGGGCTTGAACAGCTCCAACGCCATCTTCTTGGGCAGGCCGCACTGGTGCAGCTTCAGCTCGGGACCGACGACGATGACCGAGCGGCCGGAATAATCGACGCGCTTGCCCAGCAGGTTCTGACGGAAGCGGCCCTGCTTGCCCTTCAGCATGTCGGACAGGGACTTCAGCGGCCGCTTGTTGGCCCCGGTGATGGCACGGCCGCGACGGCCGTTGTCGAACAGGGCGTCGACCGCCTCCTGCAACATGCGCTTTTCATTGCGCACGATGATTTCGGGGGCGCGCAGTTCGATCAGCCGCTTCAGGCGGTTGTTACGGTTGATGACGCGGCGGTAGAGATCGTTAAGGTCGGAGGTGGCGAAACGGCCGCCGTCCAGGGGAACCAGCGGGCGCAACTCGGGCGGAATCACCGGAATCACTTCCAGAATCATCCACTCGGGGCGCGAGCCGGATTCCATGAAGGCTTCCACCAGCTTCAGCCGCTTGACCAGCTTCTTGCGCTTGGCCTCGGAGGTCGTTTCCTTGAGATCGACCTTGAGCTGGGCCTTTTCCTGCTCCAGGTCGATCACCGTCAGCATGTCGCGGATGGCCTCGGCACCGATCTTGGCGGTGAAGGCGTCATCGCCGTACTCGTCGACCGCGCGCATGTACTGTTCTTCCGACAGCAGCTCGCGGATCTTCAGCGGCGTCAGGCCGGGCTCGACCACCACGTAATTCTCGAAATAGAGAATCCGCTCCAGGTCCTTCAGCGTCATGTCGCACAGCAGGCCGATGCGGCTGGGCAGCGACTTCAGGAACCAGATGTGGGCGACGGGGCTGGCCAGCTCGATATGGCCCATGCGCTCGCGCCGGACCTTGGCCAGCGTCACCTCGACGCCGCACTTTTCGCAGATGATGCCGCGATACTTCATGCGCTTGTACTTGCCGCACAGGCACTCGTAATCCTTGATCGGGCCAAAGATGCGGGCGCAGAACAGGCCGTCGCGCTCCGGCTTGAAGGTCCGATAGTTGATGGTCTCCGGCTTCTTGATCTCGCCGTAGGACCACGAGCGGATGCGCTCGGGCGAGGCGATGGAGATGCGAATCTGGTCGAACGACTGGGTGCCGCTCGCCTGGCCGAAGATCTTCATAAGTTCGTTCATAGACAAACTCCCGTGTGACCTTTTGGGTGCGGCGGGGGGACCACTGCCCCCCCGCGCCGGGTCGGTACTTTTAGAAATCGCGCGAAGTCAGCTCGACGTTGAGACCAAGCGAGCGAAGCTCCTTGACCAGCACGTTGAACGATTCGGGGATGCCGGCCTCGAAAGTGTCGTCGCCGCGCACGATGGCCTCGTAGACCTTGGTGCGACCGGAAACGTCGTCCGACTTGACCGTCAGCATCTCCTGCAACGTGTAGGCGGCGCCGTAGGCTTCCAGCGCCCACACCTCCATTTCGCCGAAACGCTGGCCACCGAACTGGGCCTTGCCGCCCAACGGCTGCTGGGTGACCAGCGAGTACGGCCCGATGGAGCGGGCGTGGATCTTATCGTCCACCAGGTGATGGAGCTTCAGCATGTAGATGTAGCCCACCGTCACCTTGCGGTCGAACGGCTCGCCGGTGCGGCCGTCCACCAGGGTGACCTGGCCCGACGACGAGCGGTTGGCCTTGGTCAGCATCTCGACGATGTCGCTTTCACGGGCGCCGTCGAACACCGGCGTGGCAATCGGCACGCCGGGGGTGAGGTTGGTGGCCAGCTCGATGATCTCGTCATCGGACAGGTCGGCAATCTCCTCGGCATACGACTCGTCGCCATAGACGGTCTTCAGCTTGCCCCGCAGGTCGGTCAGCGTCGCGGCGCTGCGCTTGTACTGGTCCAGCATGGCGCCGATCTGCTGACCGAGGCCGGCGCAGGCCCAGCCCAGATGGGTCTCCAGGATCTGACCGACGTTCATGCGCGACGGCACGCCCAGCGGGTTCAGCACGATATCGACCTGCTGGCCGTCTTCGAGATAGGGCATGTCCTCCAGCGGCACGATGCGCGAGATGACGCCCTTGTTGCCGTGACGACCGGCCATCTTGTCGCCGGGCTGGAGCTTGCGCTTCACCGCGACGAACACCTTGACCATCTTCATCACGCCGGGTGGCAGCTCGTCGCCGCGCTGCAGCTTCTCGACCTTGTTCTCGAACCGCTCCTGCAGCTTCTCGACCTGGGAGTCGAACGCTCGCTTGAGCTGCTCGGCGTCGGTCATCACCGCATCGTCGTCGATGGCGACGTTGCGCCAGGTGGTCGGATGCAGGCCGTCGAGCAGTTCGTCGGTCAGCACGTTACCGGCCTTGAGGCCCTTGGGACCGGACACCACCTTCTTGCCCAGCAGCAGCTGCTTGAGCCGGGCGAAGAACGACCGCTCCAGAATGGCGCGCTCGTCGTCGCGGTCCTTGGCCAGACGCTCGATCTCGGCCCGTTCGATGGCCAGGGCGCGCTCGTCCTTCTCGACGCCGCGACGCGAGAACACCCGGACCTCGACGATGGTGCCAGACACGCCCGGCGGCAGACGCAACGACGTGTCGCGCACGTCCGACGCCTTTTCGCCGAAGATGGCGCGCAGCAGCTTTTCTTCCGGGGTCATCGGGCTTTCGCCCTTGGGCGTGACCTTGCCCACCAGGATGTCGCCCGGCTTGACCTCGGCACCGATATAGACGATGCCGGCCTCGTCCAGGTTCTTCAGCGCCTCTTCGCCCACGTTGGGAATATCGCGGGTGATTTCCTCCTGGCCCAGCTTGGTATCGCGGGCCATGACCTCGAATTCCTCGATATGGATCGAGGTGAACACGTCGTCGCGGACGATGCGTTCCGAAATCAGGATGGAATCCTCGAAGTTGTAGCCGTTCCAGGGCATGAACGCGACCAGCACGTTGCGGCCCAGGGCCAGTTCTCCCAGCTGGGTCGAGGGGCCGTCGGCGATGATGTCGCCCTTGGCGATCAGGTCACCCACCTTGACCAGCGGACGCTGGGTGATGCAGGTGTTCTGGTTGGACCGCTGGAACTTCAGCAGGTTGTAGATATCGACACCCGACGCCGCCGCCGAGGTTTCCTCGGTGGCGCGGATAACCACGCGGGTGGCGTCGACCTGATCGACGATGCCGGTACGCTTGGCGGTGATCGCCGCGCCCGAGTCACGCGCCACCGCCTGCTCCATGCCGGTGCCCACCAGGGGCGCCTCGGCGCGGATCAGCGGTACCGCCTGACGCTGCATGTTGGACCCCATCAGGGCGCGGTTGGCGTCGTCGTTCTCCAGGAACGGAATCAGCGCCGCGGCGACCGAGACCAACTGCTTCGGCGACACGTCGATCATGTTGATCTCGCCCGGCGGCACCATGACGAAGTCGCCGGCGCGGCGGCACGACACCAGATCGTGGACGAAGCGCCCCTGGGCATCCAGCTCGGAATTGGCCTGCGCCACGGTGTAGCGCCCCTCCTCCATGGCCGACAGATAGACCACGTCGCTGCTGACGACGCCGTCGTGCACCTTGCGATAGGGCGCCTCGATGAAGCCGTACTGGTTGACGCGGGCATAGGTCGCCAGCGAGTTGATCAGGCCGATGTTGGGACCTTCCGGCGTCTCGATCGGGCAGATGCGGCCGTAATGGGTCGGGTGCACGTCGCGCACCTCGAAGCCGGCGCGCTCGCGGGTCAGACCGCCCGGCCCGAGGGCCGACAGGCGCCGCTTGTGGGTGATTTCCGACAGCGGGTTGGTCTGATCCATGAACTGCGACAGCTGCGAGCTGCCGAAGAACTCGCGCACCGCCGCCGCCGCCGGCTTGGCGTTGATCAGGTCGTGCGGCATCACGGTATCGATGTCCACCGAGCTCATGCGCTCGCGGATGGCGCGCTCCATGCGCAGCAGGCCGACGCGGTACTGATTCTCCATCAGCTCGCCCACCGAGCGGACGCGGCGGTTGCCCAGATGATCGATGTCGTCGATCTCGCCCTTGCCGTCCTTCAGTTCGACCAACACCTTGATCACACCCAGGATGTCGTCCTTCCTGAGCACGCGCACGGTGTCGGCGACCTCGGGGGTGTTGAGGCGCGAGTTCATCTTGACCCGGCCGACCGCCGACAGGTCGTACCGCTCGGAGTCGAAGAACAGCCCCTGGAACAGCGCCTCGGCGGTCTCGAGCGTCGGCGGCTCACCCGGACGCATCACGCGGTAGATGTCGATCAGGGCTTCCTCGCGCGAGGAATTCTTATCGACGGCCAGCGTGTTGCGCATGTAGGGGCCGACGTTGATGTGGTCGATGGCCAGCACCGGCAGTTCGGAAACACCGGCCTTTTCCAGCTCGGCGACCACCGCGGCGGTCAGCTCGTCACCGGCCTCGGTATAGATCTCGCCGCTCAGCTCGTTGATGATGTCCTCGGCCAGATACTGGCCGACCAGATCCTCTGGGGCCACCAGGACCTCGGAGAGACCGGCTTCCCGCAGCTTCTTGCCCAGCCGCGGCGTCATCTTGGTGCCGGCATCGGCGACTTTCTCGCCGGTGTTGGCGTCGATCATGTCGGAGACCAGCTTGACGCCCTTCAGGCGCTCGGCATCGAACACCGTCTTCCAGCCCTTGGGGCCACGGGTATAGGTCACCTTGTCGTAGAAATAGGACAGGATCTCTTCCGAGGTCATGCCGCGGATTTCATTCTGTTCCAGCCCCCGGCCCTCGGCGGCGCGCTTGACGCGCAACTCGGCCGTGGCCCGGCCCTCCAGCGCGTAGAGCAGCGTGGTGACGGGCAGCTTGCGGCGGCGGTCGATGCGGACATAGACCAGATCCTTGGCGTCGAACTCGAAGTCCAGCCAGGAGCCGCGATAGGGGATGACGCGGGCGGCGAACAGGTACTTGCCCGACGAATGGGTCTTGCCCTTGTCGTGATCGAAGAACACGCCCGGGCTGCGGTGCATCTGCGAGACGATGACGCGCTCGGTGCCATTGATCACGAAGGTGCCGTTGGACGTCATCAGCGGCATGTCGCCCATGTAGACGTCCTGCTCCTTGATGTCGCGGATCGACCGGGCGCCGGTGTCCTCGTCCACGTCCCACACCACCAGACGGAGCGTCACCTTCAGCGGCGCGGCGAAGGTCATGCCACGCTGCTGGCATTCCTCGACGTCGTACTTGGGCTGCTCAAGCTCGTAGCGGACGAATTCCAGGGTTCCCCGCTCGGAGAAGTCCTTGATCGGGAAAACGGACTTGAACACCTCTTGCAAGCCGACAACGGCTCGGGCTTCGGGCGCGACGTCCATTTGAAGGAAGTGATCATAGGAGCTTTTCTGCACCTCGATCAGATTCGGCATCGGCGCAACCGTGGGAATACGCCCGAAGCTTTTGCGCACACGCTTCCGACCGGTATAGGATTTAGCCATTGCCGCTCCTCGTCCTCATCGTCGGTTTCGACTCAAACAATTCGAAACACACCGCAAATCTACAAGCGCCATTGGGCCGGGAAGCGAAAGATCGCATCCCGGCCCCGTGGCAATAACGAAAGAAGGGTCCTACTTCACCTGCACCTTGGCGCCGGCCTCTTCGAGAACCTTCTTGATCTTCTCCGCCTCGTCCTTGCTCACGGCTTCCTTGACGGCCTTGGGAGCAGCCTCGACCAGGTCCTTGGCTTCCTTCAGGCCCAGGCCGGTGATGGCGCGGACTTCCTTGATGACGTTGATCTTCTTCTCGCCGGCTTCGGCGAGGATCACGTCGAACTCGGTCTGCTCTTCGGCAGCCGGGGCGGCGGCGCCGGCACCGGCCACGGCGGCCACGGCCACCGGAGCGGCGGCGGAAACGCCCCACTTCTCTTCCAGCAGCTTGGAAAGCTCGGCCGCCTCGAGGACGGTCAGGGCGGAAAGATCGTCAACCAGCTTGGCAAGATCAGCCATTTAAAACACTCCTAGATAAAAGCTTGAAGCTTGTGATGGGTAAGGGGTCTCACGCAGCGTCCTTGTCCGCCTTGGCCTTCAGGACACGGGCCAGCTGGCCCGCGGGTGCCTGAAGCACACCGGCGATACGGGTGGCCGGGGTCGAGATCATGCCGATCAGGCGGCCACGCAGCTCGTCCAGGGACGGCAGGGTGGCCAGCGCCTTCACCCCGTCGATGTCCAGGCGCATGGTGCCCAGCGATCCACCGAGGATCTTGAGCTTGTCATTGGCCTTGGCATACTCGACGATGACCTTGGCGGCGGCGACCGGATCGCGCGAACTGGCGATGGCGGTCGGACCGACGAACAGGTCGGCGAGGTTCTCGAACTCGGTACCGGCAAGGGCAAGCTTGGTGAGACGGTTCTTGGTCACTTTGAAGCTGGCCCCGGCCGCGCGCATCTTGCCGCGCAAAGCCGTCATCTCGGCCACCGTCAGTCCCGAATAATGGGTGACGACGACGAGACCGACGTCTCCGAGCGTCCCGTGCAGCGACCCGACCCACTCTTTCTTCTGTGTCCGGTCCACGTTGTTCTCCAAACTAAGAGCCGTGACGTCCCCGCCGGCGGCGGCTGGTCATGGCCCATTGCCCATGGCCCCTGAGGTACGGCGCTAGGCCGCCCGGCGGGGCCGGTGGCCTGTCCCAGAAGCTTCAAGCCGTGCCCCGTCCCGCACTATGGGAACGGAAACGTCCTTTACCTCTGTCTGCGCAGGCGGGAAATCCCATCAAGCCTTCCAAGGACGATCCTTGAAAGGCACCTACGGTCTCGGACAGGTTCGGGAGCCGCCCGAAGGAGGCTCCCCGCTCCCCCTCCCCGAAGGGAGGGAAACTCTCAACAACCCGCCGGGGCGCTATGCCCCGATGGTGCCGACATCCAGCTTCACGCCCGGTCCCATGGTGGACGACAACGACACCTTCTTCAGATAGGTGCCCTTGGCGCCCTGGGGCTTGGCCTTGGTGATGGCATCGACGAAGGCCCGCACGTTCTCGGCCAGCTTGTCCTCGGAAAAGCTCGCCTTGCCGATGCCGGCGTGGACGATGCCCGCCTTCTCGACGCGAAACTGAACCTGACCGGCCTTGGCGGCGCGAATCGCCTCGGTGACGTTGGCGGTGACGGTGCCCAGCTTGGGGTTGGGCATCAGGCCGCGCGGGCCGAGGACCTTACCGAGGCGCCCCACCAAACCCATCATGTCGGGAGTGGCGATGCAGCGGTCGAAATCCATGGTGCCGCCGTTGACGGTCTCGAACAGGTCGTCGGCACCGACGATGTCGGCCCCGGCCTTCTTGGCCTCCTCGGCCTTGTCGCCCTTGGCGAACACGGCCACGCGCACGGTCTTGCCGGTGCCGTGGGGCAGTTCGACCACGCCACGCACCATCTGGTCGGCGTGACGGGGATCGACACCCAGGTTCAGGGCGATCTCGATGGTCTCGTCGAACTTGGCGACGGCGCGGGACTTGATGGCCTTCACCGCCTCGTCGAGGCTGTAGAACTTGTCGCGGTCGATATCGGCATAGGCCGACTTCAGGCGCTTTCCTTCGCGGGCCATGTGATTACTCCACCACCTTGAGGCCCATGGAACGGGCCGAACCGACGATCATGCTGCAAGCCGCCTCGACGTCATTGGCATTGAGGTCCTGCATCTTCTTCTCGGCAATCTCGCGGATCTGCGCCATCGAGACCTGACCGACCGTGCCGCCCTTGCCGGGGGTCGTTGACCCCTTGGCGACAGCCGCGGCCTTCTTCAGGAAGAAGCTGACCGGCGGCGTCTTGGTCACGAAGGTGAAGGTGCGATCCGAATAGGCGGTGATCACCACCGGAATCGGCATGCCCGGCTCCAACCCCTGCGTCTGGGCGTTGAAGGCCTTGCAGAATTCCATGATGTTAAGGCCGCGCTGACCCAGCGCGGGACCGATCGGCGGCGAGGGATTCGCCTTGCCGGCCGGCACCTGGAGCTTGACGTAGCCCACAATCTTCTTTGCCATCTTACTATCCTCTGTCTATCGTCAGAGTTGGCGGTGCGGCCCTTGGCTAGCCTTCCGCCTCCAACACCCGTTCCGGACGATCCGGACACGGGCAACGCGAACGCCCGACCGCCGCCCCGCCGTAATCGGCGAAGCGGCTGCCGGACGCAAATCTCAGATCTTCTCGACCTGCGAGTACTCCAACTCCACCGGGGTGGAGCGCCCGAAGATCGAAACCGCCACCTTGAGGCGGGCCTTTTCCTCGTCGACTTCCTCGACAAGGCCATTGAACGAGGTGAAGGGGCCGTCGCTGACCCGCACCTGCTCGCCCACCTCGAAGACGATGGCGGGCTTCGGCCGCTCGACGCCTTCCTGGACCTGGCGGATGATGCGCTCGGCCTCGCCCTCGGTGATGGGCACCGGACGGCCCTTGCCACCCAGGAAACCGGTCACCTTCGGGGTATTCTTCACCAGGTGCCAGGTGTCGTCGGTCAGCACCATCTTCACCAGGACATAGCCCGGGAAGAACTTGCGCTCGGCGTTCACCTTGGCCCCACGCCGGACCTCGACGACCTCCTCGGTCGGCACCAGAACCTGCTCGAACAGATCGGCCATGCCCTTCTGCTCGGCCTGCTCGCGGACCGACAGGGCGACCTTCTTCTCGAAGCCGGAATAGACGTGAATCACGTACCAGCGGGCAGTGGACATGGTCCCTATCAGCCTCCCAGACCGAACAGGAGCTTTACGCTCCAGGCGAAAATCTGGTCGACGACCAGGAAAAACAGGGCGGCAACCACCACCATCACGAACACCATGGTGGTCAAGATCGTGGTCTCGCGCCGCGTCGGCCAAGTCACCTTGGCGACCTCCTGGCGGACCTGCTTGAAGAAAAGGGCCGGAGTCGTTTTTGCCATATCTCTACTGTACTACCGAATTCAAGCCCAGCCGGCTTAAGTGACGAGACGGCTTGGCAGGAGTGGAGGGGCTCGAACCCCCAACCCCCGGTTTTGGAGACCGGTGCTCTACCAGTTGAGCTACACTCCTGCAGCCATTGCCGACCCCGTGTGACCGGGGCCGGCGGCAGGGCCCGGAAAGCCGAAGGCAGCCCTTATACAGCTACTCGATGGTCTTGGCAACAACGCCGGCACCGCCATGGCCGCGCACGCGAACAATATATTTGTCGGCGCGGCGTTGTCCCTCGACCGGTCCCTACTCGACGATCTTGGCCACGACGCCGGCGCCGACGGTCCGGCCACCCTCGCGGATGGCGAAACGCAGGCCCTCATCCATGGCGATCGGGCAGATCAGCTGCACTTCCATCGACACGTTGTCGCCCGGCATCACCATCTC